>CAIXZF010000034.1 GCA_903923925.1 uncultured Bacteroidales bacterium | reverse complement strand
CCTTGTAGGAATATTTTGGAAAAGGTGTGTATTGATCTTCAGCAAGGGTAACGACCCAGTTGGTTCTGTTTTCATCAAAAGGTCCAAATACAAAAACTTTCAGTTCGGTGTTGATTGTTGCTTCCATTGTGCTAGATTTTTCAGGGTTCGTGAATTAATTATGCTTTTAATCCCTACCGAAAGAAGCAAGCAAGTCAAGTTTTGCCACCAGGCAACTTCAGCCCAACTTTACATGCAGTCAAGCGACTGAAAGGTAGTTTTGCCATAATTCATCAGGAACAACCTGGTAAAATCCAATGAAAGCAACGATGCCGGACCACAAGAATGGACCAGGAGATGAAAACAGAAATATTATAGGCAGAGACTGATCAAGAAAAAAGGCTGGTTGACCCGCAACCAGCCTTTTGAAGCACTTTTTCTATAAAGTCCTACAATTCCCCTTCGTCTGCGAAGGAGTAATAATCATCCTCTGCCATAATGATGTGATCAAGAACAAAGATTTTTAAGTATAATCCACCGTTTTTAAGTTTTTTGGTTAGTTTTTTATTGGCCTCGCCAGTGCGTTTGTAGCCATTCGGTTGGTTGTGCGCCTTTGGAATTCAAATTTAAACGTATCATCTTATTTTTGATGCCCCTGGTTTAATAGTAGATTTTTGACGATTTCACTGAGATAGCTGATTTGGGTCAAGGTGATGGGTCTTCCTGATAATTCATTGTTAGAATAGCCAGGAACGATGTGCATATCTCATAATTCAGAGCACCATAGATGCAATTCATTTGTTTTTAACCAATAGGATTGACATCACTTTTTATTTAGGTTCTATAAATTATATCAACAACTTATGCTTATGAACAAACCGGTAACTAAGATTCAATCCGATATAACTGGATTTCCAGCGATAAGTGCCGGTTGAAAAACGGGAAGAGTTTCGGTAAAGTTCATAAGTTCCCGTAATATCATTCTTTGTGGAAAGACAGGCTTCCAGTTTAATTGTAAGAATGTTGCGGTTTTTCAGAAAAAAGCCTTTTCCAACATTCAGCATTGGGTTGAAATGCAGCGTAACTAAATGATCATATGGTTCCTGCTCCAGATCTATCACAAAATTCGAGTTACCAACGTCGATGAAGAGAAGATTATTATAAACATTTGCGCTATCACTGGCAGTAATAAACCAAGGTGCGAAATTGTAATCAATATTTAATCCGCCTTGTACAAACCAGAAATTAGTTGGGTGCTGTTTAAAAAATCTCCTTTCAGCTAACAAAGAAAGCCCAATATGATTCCAGTAAGTCCAGGCCCAATCTTTTTCAAGATCAACACTGTGGGTTAAACCGGGCGGATCTGGACTAAGGTGAACAGTATAATTATCTCTGGTAGTCCGGAAATTCAACCCAGCTATCAAACCATATAATGGGTTTAAATTGTAATTGTAATTCGCCTGAAAATTAAACCCTAACGTAGGATGGGTTCCTGGTTTTTCAGAACCTGTTATAATGGTATATTTTGCAGGCATCATGATATAGCTCTCTGCTGCAAATTCGAAGCTATTCATGCTAAGCAGCTTTTCAGGATCCAGGTTCCGAATTGCCTGCCGTTTTTTATTTCTTCTTTCCTTTTTGAATATTGGGAAATCGTGATTTTTTTCCTGTAATGCGGTATTAAAAAGCATTCTTCTTTTAATTCCTGTGATACTGTAAGAGAATTTCATGGTAATAGTGCTACCGCTATTTTTAAATGTACCATGTGTTTCGTACGGGGAATTTTCTAGCAAAATAAAATCCCCCTGGATAGGAGAAGAAGGAGAATAATTAAGAACAAAATCGAGATTGACAAAATTGTGATTGCGTAACATCCAACTTAAACCCAACCCAGCATTGTAATTAATCAGACTGGTCTTGGCTTCAAAAGAGAAATTAAGAAAGGGAATATTAGCAGTATCTGGTGTGAAAACTACAGCATATTCAACTATTCCCCAGGAGTTGGAATAATACTTGCTAAGATTTATTCCTAATGATGGTTTCAGAAATAGTTTGCGATTTATTTTTATATATTTACTCAAAGTTAATGGAATCTGGAATCGGAAAACAGAATAATCCTTTGATCCGAGGTCTTTATATGAAAAGCCTTGAAGAATTGAATATTCGTCGGCATACAAATCATATATGTTATTAACTGGAAGCAACGACATTTCTAACCCTGATGAAAGGAAAATACATTTACTCAATTGGTATGAATATCCAAAATTGCCATTAAACCCAAATCCATAGTTTGGTCGCCAGGGATTAGCCATGCCTGAGGAATTCTCAAACCGGGGCTTGTCAAGTCCGACGAATCCCAAACCTAATGTAAAGAAATGATCTCTTGTGAATGCTGAATCAGAAGGTATATACTGTGCGATGGCATATTCAGAAGTTGCTGGAATTACCAGATAAATAATTAATAATAACCTTCGAACATGCTTCATGTTGACTAAATGTAATATATCAACGACGTTAATGTGTGGGATATTGCCTTGAATGATATTGAATGGTAAATATCCTAAATTTATTCGTTATTTAACCATATTTTGAGAATTACTATAGTCTGTTAATTAACTGATCATAAAAAAACCGCCGTGGCATCCTTTGCCACGGCGGTTTAAGTTATTTTAAATCCTACATTTCCCCTTCGTCTGCGAAGGAGTAATATTCATCTTCAGCCATAATGATGTGATCGAGAACAGCAATCTCCAGATATAAACCTCCGTTTTTAAGTCTTTGGGTTAGTTTTATGTCTGCTTCGCTGGGGCGTTTGTTG
>CAIXZF010000033.1 GCA_903923925.1 uncultured Bacteroidales bacterium | reverse complement strand
TTGCCCAAAAAAGCAAAGTTTCATTTGTGTCGGATGCACCGCTCGAATTGATAAAAGCGTCTTCCACCAAACTTCAGGGTGCCATTGATGCTGACAAGCGGACCTTTGCCTTTTCAATCCCTACATCTTCTTTTAAAGGATTCAACAGCCCTTTGCAGCAGGAGCATTTCTACGAAAACTATATTGAAGCAAAAGCATATCCAGTTTCCTCATTTGAAGGCAAAATCATCGAACAGATTGATCTGCTAAACAATGGAAATTATTCGGTTCGTGCCAAGGGAAAACTGAACATACATGGTGTTGAACAGGAACGGATTATCAAAGTGCAATTGCGGGTTTCGGATGGTGTGATTTACGCGCAAACAGATTTTACTGTTATACTTCAGGATCACAATATTACTATTCCAAAAGTAGTTTTTCAGAAGATCGCTGAAGAAATAAAAGTTTTGGCAGAAGTGGAGTTTGACAAGAAAAAGTAGCTACGGTCCGCTTTCATCACAGGTATTCCTCAAGCAATCAAGCAATAAAGATTGAGTAGTGAAAAATACAGTTGAACCGGGTGCAAAATAAATGACGTTTAGCAAAAACCAGTACAGGGAATAAAATTAACTTATTAGTTTTCTTCAGGAATGAAAATCTTTAAAATAGGTGGTATAAAGATAATAGTTCCACTTTTTGGGTTAGCTTTTTTTATACTTATCGCCAGTGTTTCAGGCCAGAAAGTATACTTTAAAAGTTTCGTAATACCCGACGAGATACAACAAACCTCCATCACCGGTTTGTATCAGAGCGATAATAGTTTTATGTGGATTGGCACCGGCAAAGGTCTTTACCGGTTCGACGGGAATGATTTTGTTTATTTTCACTGTAATGAAAAGCAGGCACCCCTGCATATTTCGGCCATATACTTGAGTTCTGACCTGGTTTTATGGGTTGGAACACGTACCGGGAGCATTTACCAGCTTATGGGCGACAGCTTGCAGCTTTTTAGTCCTGAAGAAGGCAATCCGAAGGTTGCAATTACCGGGTTCGCTTCGGACAAATCAGGGAATTTGTGGTTTTCAACCTATGGAGAAGGCGTTTATTATTATAATGGAAAACATATTTATAATGTTAATACAGATGACGGGTTAACAGATAATTACTGCTATACTGTGATAACCGATGATAATGGAAAAATCTGGACAGCTACGGATGGCGGCATTTCGATATGCAGCATCGAAAATGGTAAAAAAAGCATTCGTAAAATTACAACCACCGAAGGATTGCCGGATAATATAGTTCTTAGCCTCAGGATGGTAGGAGCTAACATTTGGGCAGGAATGCAGGATGCCGGCATCTGTAAAGTGGATATAAAAACTTTAAGCATAACAGTTCCAACTGCTTCCGAAAAATGGCAGTATGGGCCTGTAAATGATATTGTTGCCGGGAAGGACTGGATATGGGTTTCGTCGGAGCGAAATGGCATTATTTGTATCGAACCTTCATCCGGCAACCAGAAAGGCAATTATACCAGTTACGACGGCCTGAATATTTCACGCATAAATCATATGTATGCCGACAACCAGGGAAATTACTGGATGGCTTCCGGCAGCCAACTGCTTTTGTCGTTGGGACAGGACCTTATTCAATTCGCTGATTTCGGTCGTACAACCGGAAAGAATATTCATAGCTTACTCATAAGCCGTGAAGGTAATACCTGGTTTAGTAACGACGAAGGATTATTTGTAACTGACAAGCAGAGCACTAATACAAATGAGATAAGATTACCCCTGGACAAGCATACTCATGTTATAAGTCTTTATGAAGATGATAAAGGATATATATGGGCCGGCACTTTTGGCAGCGGATTGTTTTGCATCGATCCCAAATCAAAACGAATAAAGCTCTTCAGTGAAACTAACGGGCTCTCAAACGGGAATATACTTTCTATTACCGGAAAAGGAAATCAGATATGGCTGGCAACACTTGGCGGAGCATTTTCATGCACTGTAGCCAGTGATCCTTTTGCCGGTAACTCAGCCTGTACATTTGTCAATTATGGAGAGCAGCATTTCCCTGGCAATAATTACATTTATTCAGTTTTTATCGATTCCCGCAACAGGATATGGTTTGGTACCGATGGTAACGGGATCACCATGCTTGAAAACGGAAAATTTACCAATTTCGACAAGGCACAAGGTCTGAAAAGTAACGTAGTGTATTCGATAACCGAGGATAGTGACGGCCACATTTGGTTCAGTACTGCTAATGCCGGGATATACCGCTACGACGGGAAATTATTGAAGAATTATTCGGGTGAAAATGGGCTGAGTGATTTGCATATTACCGGTTTGCTGGCGGATAAAAACCATCATTTACTTGTTGTGCATAACAACGGAGTCGATATTCTGGATACACGAACCAACGCTTTTCTTTATTTCAGTAAAGGCGTTGGAATGTCGGAAATAAACCCTGACCTCAATGTTTGTGCACTTGATGGCAATGATGCTGCATGGCTAGGTACACAGAATGGTTTGGTCAGGCTACAGATTCCCGACGATATTTTAACGCGTCAGCCCTCACTGAAATTAAACAAAATATCCGTATTTTTAGGTAAAGAGAATTATATAGGAACGCATGAGTTTTCGTATAATCAGAATCATATTTCATTTCATTTTAATGCCTTCTGGTTTATTGAGCCGGAACTTGTAAGGTATCAGATCCGGCTGATCGGGTACGATCTCGACTGGATCGATACGCGTAATACACTTGTAACGTATTCAAATCTGCCACCGGGCGAATATACATTTGAAGTTAGAGCTTCTATTAAAGGGAATTTCACACTGAATGATATAAAAACCTATAAATTTACAATTCAAAAGCCTTTCTGGAAATCCACCTGGTTCATCCTAGTAGCTATAATAATTATCATCCTTCTTATCTACCTGGTAATATATTTGCGCGAAAAGGCATTAAAACAGCGTGATGCAATGGAACGCGAAAAAATATTATTTCAATTTCAAACCCTTAGAAGCCAAGTTAATCCTCATTTTTTGTTCAACAGTTTCAGCACCTTAATATCAATTATTGACGAAGACAAGGAAGTGGCCATTGATTATGTGGAGAAGCTTTCGCTGTTTTTCCGTAATATTCTCGAATACCGTGAAAATGATCTCATTCCGCTCGGCGAGGAACTCAAACTTATGGAAACCTACTATTACTTGCAAATGAAACGCTATGGCGAAAACCTTCATCTTGAGGTATCGGTGAGCGGGAAAACGCTTTTTTCGCATATTCCACCTATGGTATTGCAGATGCTGATTGAAAATACAATAAAACACAATGTGATTTCTGCAGAAAAACCACTGAAAGTCAGCATATCTGCGGATGAAAACCACGTCACTATCACCAACAATCTTCAACGTAAAAAAGACAAAGAACCTTCGACAGGCATTGGGATTACCAATATCAGGGCCCGCTATGCTTTGCTGGGATTCAATGATATTCAGCTATCTTCATCCGGTGGTCAGTTTACGGTAAAATTACCTTTAATCTATTCCGAAAAATGAAAGTATTGATCATTGAAGATGAATCGGCAACAGCCCGTCGCCTTCAGAAACTGCTCATGGAGATAAATCCATCTATTGAAATACTTGCTATACATGAAAGTATTTCACAAACCGTGAACTGGCTTAAATTACATGGCGAGCCAGACCTCATGTTCATGGATGTTAACCTGTCGGATGGGCTGAGTTTTGCCATTTTTGAAGAAATAGAAGTGAATTGCCCTGTCATTTTTACTACTGCTTATGATCAATATGCAATCCAGGCGTTTAAGGTAAACAGCATCGACTATTTATTGAAACCCATCATTAAGGACAACCTGGCTGAAAGTCTGAGCAAATACAACAAGTTACAGAATAAAGAAGGTGAAACCAAGATTGATATTGCCAGGCTGGATATCGACAAACTCGCCCAGGCACTCGGTTTAAGGAAGCCTGATTATATGAAAAGACTTATTGTTCGTTATGGCGAAGTAATCAAATCAATAGAAATTAAGGATATTGCATATTTTTATTCGGACGAGAAAATTGTGTTTATGGCTTTGAAAGAAGGCAAAGCCTATCCGGTCGATTTTACCCTTGATCACCTGGAAATGCGTTTGGATCCGGAGTTGTTTTTCAGGATTAACAGGAAATTTGTAATAAGTTATCACGCTATTGATAAGATGATATCCTACAGTAAATCGAGAATAAAAATTACCCTTAATCCAGCGTGCAGCCTCGAAGCTATTTCGAGTACCGAGCGTTCAGGAGAGTTTAAGGAGTGGCTGGCGGGTAAGTAACAGCACTGTTGCGAAATACGAAAATAATAACCTTCTGGCCCAGGTATAGAAAAACGTAGCAATCTGAATTAGTGATTCTTCAAAGCTTTGAGACCTAGTGCCTGTTTTTTATTGAGCCACGAAGGCACTAAAACACAAAGAAAGCACAAAGTTTAATGCGCATATCAGAACTACATCAAAAGGTTTATTTGTTGGATTTGTTATTCTGATCGCTTCCAACCAAGTTCAGATTACGTGACTCAATCAATTTATTCCAATATCACTATTTCCAATTAACTCCGTATTGTACTGGTTCAGTCGGTATAAATTCCAGTTCATCCATCTTCGTTTTCATGCTTTTTATTTCGGGCGTTACTTTGCTTCATCAAACAAATTAACTCCTAAAAAAATAAATTATGAAAACATTATTCCTACTTCCAGTGCTTGCGATATTATTCGCCTCCTGTTCCAAAAGCGACACAACTTCCGATCCGGTTGCTGATTTGGCCTTACAAAAAACCATTGTTGCTCAAAGCGATTGGACTATTACTCAGTATACCGATAGCGGCATTGACGAAACTTCGGATTACTCAGGTTATAAATTCAAATTTAATTCCGATGGCGTATTGGTTGCTGTTGCTCCGGATACTACCTTTAGTGGTGCGTGGACTATGGGAACAGGAAGTGCCAAATCAGATGACAATCCTTCCGCTGATGACAAACTGAATAAACTGACAATCAGTATTACGGGTAGCAAATTAATGGATCACCTTAGTCATAAATGGCTGATTGACAATATTACAGCAACAGAAATATGGCTGCGCGACGATAACCTTGCATCAAATGAGATCCTCCGATTTGGCAAATAATTATCACTCCCTATATTCCTGTTAAACTGAAATACCATGAACAAGCTCACACTTTTACTGGCAACCATCCTTTTTACTTCCACACTCACCTATGCTCAGAAATATATGACCAAAAGCGGGACTATAAAATTCTCGTCCGAAACGCCGATGGAGAAAATAGAAGCTTATAATCGTCAGGTTAACAGTGCTTTGGACTTTTCAACAGGCAGTTTTGTGTTCAAAGTTCTGATAGTCGGTTTCGAATTCAAAAAAGCCATGATGCAGGAACATTTTAATGAGAATTATATGGAGTCGGAAAAATTTCCAAACTCATCATTTGTTGGAAAGATTGCCAATATAAAAGATGTGAACCTGGGGAAAGATGGCATGTATAAGGTTGTTGCAGAAGGTGATTTGTCAGTGCATGGAGTGACAAATAAGGTAAAAATTAACGGCACGCTCGAAGTAAATGGTGGCAATGTTATTGGAACAGCTACATTTGAGGTGGCACCTAAAGAATACAATATCACCATTCCAAAAGCTGTGATCAAAAATATTTCGGAAGCTATTCAGGTTGATGTAAATATTTCGCTCAACAAATTAGGCAACTAATTCCCTCAGCATAAATTCCTCTAGCCGGTTAACCGGGGCATTGTTCCGGTTAAAACCAGAACACTTTCATTAAATTATGCAGGGGATATCCCCTGCAGCAAAATCTCCGGTTCTGATGAATCGGAGATTTTTCGGTTTCAGACCGACCCTATAGTCTGGGCACCAACTGGTAGATATTAATTGCCCCTGGTAAGGTATTTGAGAATTTGTTCTTTTTCCGTATTATCAATCGATGCTTTCTGCTGCATTTCATTTAAATAGCGTTCCCACTCAGGTTTTGTGTGTTTTTCCGGCAGAATTAACGCGTGACAGCTTCCACATTTTTTAACATAAAGTTTCCTTCCTTCAAGCATTTGCTCAAGACTTGCTGATTCCGTCTGCTGACCGGCAGTTGGCATATACAAGGCCGATGAACACGAAACCATTAAAACAATAAGTGTAACAAGCAGGAGAGTGGCTGTTTTCCTAGAGCATGAAGGAGAAGAGCAACCTGATCTGGATTTTTTCATATTCGTTTAAATTAAGGTTGTTTGTTGATTCTCCTTTGAAGGATGTAAGCTGAGGCATGGCAGTAAAATTCACCCAGAACTTGTCCTGTACATACGAAAAACCTAATCCAGAGAACAACGCACTGTTGGTAAGTTCACTTTCTGCAAACACATTCTTGTAAGCATTTTCGAGGGTCAGGTTAAATTTAGGGCTCAGCGAATATGCAAAAGCAAGATAGGCTTCAAGCTTTTTCTCATTTTGCCATTTAAGTTCATTGTTTAAATAGCCTGGGGCAAATTCCTGTTCGTAAACTCCGTTAGCAGCAATAGTAAGGTTGCCGATTTTCTTGTCCATTATAATTTTGCCTTCAAGTTCGTATTCGTTGCTTGAAATACCAACTTCGCCATAAAGGGCTAATCCAATAGGGTGTGCAACAGGATCAAGTAATTTTAGTTTCCACTCATTTGAGAAACCTATTTCATTTTCTGTATCCAGAGCTTTTCCGGAATTTTCAGAAATGGTTTTAGTTTTGGATGTCAGATTGAGATAAAAGGCTGTTTGGAGATTATTGCCCAGGCCAATCTCATATTCAGTGCGATTATCGTACCTGGCATAATAGTCTTCACGACCGGTGCGCAAGGTGTTCCACGATTCAAGCTCTCGTTGACCCTTATTTAATACTGAACTTTGGTATGTGTAGGTAAATAGTCTATCTTGGGCTTGAATAGTTATCACTCCCAAAAATGACAAAATGATAAGTACGCTTCTTTTCATTGATTTTGTTTCATTCATGGTTTTATAATTTATAATTAGAATGCAAAGTAAGCCTGAGAAATAATAAGGTTCAATCCCAATATGTAGGTATATTGCTAATGCAGTACTATCATGTTATTTAATGCAGCGTAGAGTGTTAAACCTGATATACTCTTAATCCCTAATTTAGAAGTAATGTTTTTCCTATGGGTTATAACAGTGTGAATACTAATGAATAATTGATCTGCAATCTGTTTATTACTAAGGCCTTGTGCAACCATAGTAAGTAATTCGATTTCCCTGGCCGATAATTGATTATTGGATTTTTTATCGGCTACTCTTACTATGTAATCATTTATTTTGATTGCAATTATGTCTGTCTGATCATTTATATTTATTATTTCATCAAAATTCTTATCCGAATCTTTGTCAGCAAGGTGAGTTTCGATTCCAATTATGGTATTGCCATTTTTTTTCAAAACTTTTATATTGTTCTTTATTTCATTTGCCAATTGAATATCAACCAATAGCAGTAGATCATTCCATTCCCTAAGTATATCATAATCAGGAAGAGAAGCCATCACATCACTTATACCAATATTCCTTGATAACAAGATGTTTTTAAGCCCCTGCTGAATTATTGGAGATTTATGGATGATTACTGAATTACCTACTTGCATCAGGGAAGAATTAATTTGAAAGTAGTTTTAAAAGTTTTGAAATTAAAATTTTATCCTCAAAACGGGCGTGATCAAGCTGCTCCTTCTCAAAGTGGGCTAAAGTGTGTAGCAAATCGTGAATCAGATCCATATTTGCATTTTGAGGAATATGCCTGATTATTATAGTTTTAAGATCGCTTATTTCATTTTCAACGTTTGTATGTTGCCTGAAAAGCTTTTTAATGTTTACGGGTTTTTCATCCACCATTTTCTTTTTATTTACTAATGGGAAAATATCCTTCTCTTCAAAATCAATATGTTGAATGAGTTTTTTTATGTACTGATTCAGATATTCTTCAATAACAAGCAATAGTTTTTCATCGGGCATGTTTTGCTTCAACTGTTGAACAAATCCATTCAATCTAGGAATTGTCACCTGCTTATGATAGGTATGTGTTTGCGTAAGAAAATCTATCAGTGGCTTCAGTTCCAGATCATCAGGTTTTGGAAAGTAATTATCCGAGGAATAAGTGTTTAAAATAATCAGAACGAAATTGACATCTGCCGCATTCTGACTGCAGATATCGCCGATGTTTCTTCCCCCTATGTTTGAGCTTAACCCAAGCCTGTGAATTATAGGCAGCAAGTCAATGTTCCTGCCAATTACATCAGATAATTTGTCATGTTCTGTAATCATTGTTTCAAACTTTCGATAACTGGTGTAAAAAAATTAGATTAAGTCAGGATTTGTTAATTAAACCCATTTGAAGCCATTATGTTGGAATGGGGGATTTCTTCATTAACTAATTCGGTTTTTTTATAGATATGTTAAAAACTCATTCTTTGAGAATTTAATCAATCAACTTTTGCCCAAGGTATTTTTATTGATGATCAAGTTGCTGCATTTTTATCATACTGCATTTACTGCAAGTGAGCAGATATTAATGATTTGTATGTCATGTTTCAAATTGAAATCCATTTTGAATTAGAGGGATTTCGAGTTAGGAGATACTGTCATTTTTTGAAACATCTACTTTTATTCATATATTGTTTTAACATTTTATGCCATTGTATGTTGTTATTGGAAAAAGTTCAGGTTTTGAACTCATTCCAAACTTTTTGATAATAATCATCAAACCTCAATAATTAACCACTTCAAACAGACAATAATGAGAAAACTAATTTTTATCATTAGCATAGTAATAGCAACCGGGATTACATTTTCCTGTTCAAAAAGTGAAGATTCTGATCCAAATCCGGCCGGAAGCACTCCCGGCCCGAAGTTTTTAGCAGCTAAATCAATAATAACAAGTAGTTGCGCAGTGTCAGGATGCCATATAGCTCCTTCAAATACAGGTGGGGTAAACTTTGGATCCGATGCCAATATTGTATCAAATAGTTCAAGGATAAAAACCCTGGCAGTTGATCTGGGTACAATGCCGCCATCAATGCCTTTATCGGCTGCGGACAAAACAAAAATCACCGACTGGATCAATGCTGGTGGAAAATTGACTGATTAGGCCTCTTGTACTGATTTTAGGTTGACATTTACAGTAGGTCATTATAAGTTTACTACTGAGAAACAAAGCACATTTGCAATGATGCTTAAGGCAAATGAAATGCAAGCTAAAGATAGTAGAACTACTGAGACAAACATCCTTTCATAGCAATTCTACCTAACATAATGGATTTAAGGCTTTAAAAAAAATTAAATTAAAAACAAAAATTATGGCTAAAGTATATTATTATTACAACAGAGACAACTTCCGGGGATTCCAGACAGTGAGAATTATACAGCAAATTTTCGCCGTTATTATAATTCTTCTATCTACGAGTGTAAACGCACAATGGAACTCTCAAAGCCCCATTCCAACTCAACTTGGTATAAGGAGCGTGGGCTCAGCTACAACTGAAAGGGTATTTAAAGCGGAAAATGGTGATTTCTGGTTTCCGAATTCAAGTGGTACAGTTGAATTATTGAATGATGTGGATTATTTCCCGAATGGAGATCTGATTGCAGTTGGCAATAATGGAACTGTCCTTACAAATTCTGGCGGGACTTCGGTCTGGAATAGTCAACCGGCAATATCATTATATACTATTAAAGCTATACAAATTGTTAACCCAACTGAAGTAGTACTGTTAGATGAAATTGGTCAGGTATATATGAGCACTGATGCAGGTATTAACTGGACAGCAACCAGCTCAATGCCACCAGATCTCTCTCCTGCTGAAGATGTTCACTTCACTACCCTTCAGGATGGTTGGGTCATAGGGCAAGGCGGTACAAGTCTATATCATACAAATGATGGAGGGATTACCTGGATTCCTGTACCTGACTTCGGAGGTGGCTATGTAAGTGTTGATGTGGAAGGAAACAGTATTTGGGCAAATAATGTTACAGGTACATTTTATAGAAGCACTGATAATGGCGTTTCGTGGATACAGGGCGATCTGCCAGGTTTTCCGAATCAAATCCTGGATATGGATTTCTTTGATGAGAATATTGGATATGCAGTAGGTTATTATGGAGAAGCTTTTCGCAGTGACGATGGAGGTGCTACATGGCAGGTTTTGCCAACCCCAAATACTTATGATCAGCTTACTGATCTTTATTTAGTTGGACCTAACGAGTTATGGGTAAGCACAAATTCCAACGTTGCTTACTATTCAGCTAATGGGGGACAGGGCTGGGCTGTACTTGCCATCGGCTCAACGGGTTCAGGATTATTTACGGCCATAGCAGCCAGCCCAAGTGGTGATGCATGGACAGTTGGTTATGATGGTATTATTGAACACTTTTCAGGACCACCACCGCCACCACAAAACCAGCCACCCGCTGCATCCTTTATATATTCAGCCACCGGGCTTTCCCTCGATTTCACCGACACCAGCACTGATCCCGACGGGACGGTTGTCTCCTGGTTATGGAATTTTGCTGACGGAACAACTTCAGTGGAACAAAACCCTTCTCACACTTATTTAACACCTGACACCTATTGGGTAAAACTTTTGGTAACTGACAATGACGGTGACACCGATAGCACATTACAGGTTATCACTGTACAGCCCCTTCCTGGTGGTACTTTCGGTGACTTCACAGAAGTTACACCTATTGATTCAATCTTTGTTACTCCACAGGATGAAGATTTCTGGGTTATTTCTACAGCACCTGCCGACTATGATAGTGACGGCGATCTTGATATAGCTGTATTGGGTTCTTATATTGTTTATAACCAGGGTGGTGACGAACGGTTAATGTTAATTGAGAACAATGGATCTATTGATTCAACAACATGGAATTTCAGCTATACAGATGTGCCGCTTGGTGCATTATCTGTCGGTTCATCTGACTTATCATGGGGTGATTTGGATGGTGACGGCGATCAGGACCTTGCTCTGGGAACTAACAATGAAACAGTAATTTATCGAAACGATGCCGGTACACTTAACCTGCTCCAAACAATCCTGCCAGGTTACTGGGAGGATAATAGTCAGGCAGAATTCGATCTTCGTTCAATTACCTGGGCTGACTTTGATAACGATGGGGATATGGATTTGCTTATCCCATCTGTTTTCAACGATAGCTTATTTACATACGAAACCGCAATGATGCGCAATGATGGGCCCGACGGTGCAAATGGGTGGAATTTTACTTCACTCAATACTCTTTTCGCACCAACGGAACATGCTCAAAGTTCATGGGCTGACTATGATGGAGACCAGGATCTTGATCTGCTGCTTGTAAACATTGCGCCCCTTTATGACAATGGTTTTATTCGCCGATATACTAACAGCGGGAATGGCACTTTTACGGGAGAGGATATACTGGGAACACTCTCTGTTGAACAAGGTGAAGCTCAATGGGGAGATTACGATGGCGATGGCGACCTGGATATTCTTGTTGCGGGCAATGTAAAAGAATTAGACAGCACATTTACCCCTCTTACACTTCGGATATATCGCAACGACAATGATAATTATTTTCCTATAGAAGTTATTGCTGAACCATACAGTGAAGGCTGGTTCGATTTTACAGCTGCTACCTGGGCTGACTATGATTCCGATGGCGACATGGACATCCTTCTTGCCGGCAATTACAATTCAGGGACAAACATTGAAGGAAGGGCCAGAATTTACACAAACACGAATGGTGTTTTCACAGATTCGGGCAATGAACTTCCTTCACCACGTGCTGCAGGTGATCGTGGAGGGACTTTTTCCTGGCTCGACATCGACAACGATGGTGATCTTGATTACTTCATAGCAGGTCAATATTTCGTTCCCGGTGGAAATGGTCTGGTTGAAGCACAAATGCATATTTACCGCAACGATGCAGCAGGCCAAAACGATGCTCCG
>CAIXZF010000032.1 GCA_903923925.1 uncultured Bacteroidales bacterium | reverse complement strand
CGTAGCATGCTACGTCTCAGATTAACGACAACTGATGGAACAAAAAAAGAGACGTAGCATGCTACACGTCTCAGATTAACGACAACTGATGGAACAAAAAAAGAGACGTAGCATGCTACGTCTCTACGGTGTAATGTTTGAAATGGGGGATCCGATTAATTTGCAATTACCTGTTTAACAAGCTCAGCAGCCTCTTGCAAAAGAATTGCAGAATGCACTTTTAATCCTGAATCGTCAATTAATTTTTTGCCTTCAACAGCATTTGTTCCCTGTAAACGAACTATAATCGGAACATTTATTTCTCCAATATTATTGTATGCGTCAACAACTCCCTGCGCTACTCTGTCGCAACGGACAATGCCACCGAAAATATTTACCAATATTGCTTTTACATTCGGGTCTTTTAGGATAATCCGGAATGCTTCTTCTACTCTTTTTGCATTAGCTGTGCCTCCTACATCCAGGAAATTTGCAGGTTCGCCGCCATATAGCTTTATCATATCCATAGTAGCCATTGCCAGTCCGGCTCCATTTACCATACATCCGATGTTTCCATCCAGCTTAACGAAATTCAACCCAAAATGTCCTGCTTCTACTTCCATTGGATCTTCCTCATCGAGATCGCGCATATTGGCGATTTCCGGATGCCTGTAAAGAGCATTGTTATCAACAACAACTTTACAATCAACAGCCAGAATTTTATTGTCTGATGTTTTCAATACAGGATTGATTTCAAACAGGCTTGCATCAATAGCAACAAAAGCATTATACAGTGAATTTACAAAACCCAGCATTGCTTTCCAGGCATCACCCGTCAAGCCTAAGTTAAAAGCAATTCTTCTGCATTGAAATGCCTGAAGTCCGGTCTTAGGATCAATATATTCTTTGAAAATCTGATCAGGAGTTTCTTCAGCAACTGCTTCAATATCCATTCCACCCCGGGGTGAATACAAAATCATATTTTGTGCCATCGCCCTGTCGAGCATAACGCTCATATAGAACTCACTGGTGGGTGTTGGTCCCGGATAATAAACATCCTGTTGAATAAGAACTTTGTTTACTTTTTTTCCCTCAGACTTGGTTTGAGGAGTAACCAGCATCATTCCAAGAATTTTTTTCGACAGATCACTCACTTCATCCAGACTTTTCGCAAGCTTAACTCCACCTCCTTTACCACGCCCGCCGGCATGTATCTGCGCTTTAACAACCCACCAGTTAGTGCCGGTTTTTTCAGTTAACATTTTAGCAGCGCTAACTGCTTCATCAGCCGTAAATGCTACTATACCTTCGGGTACAGTAACTCCATACTGTTTTAAAATTGACTTACCCTGAAATTCGTGAAGATTCATCTAATTAGATAATTGAAGATTAAAAAATGTTGTCGTGGTAATAGGATGCAAATATAGAAACTTCAGAATATATCACGAAACATTAATTTCATGATAATGTTATTTAATTAATCAATACTATGCTTTATTTTTATACCGTTTAATTCACTAATTTAAAGAGTCAATGAAAGTTATGTTTAAATTAAAGTATTGGTTACTATTTTTCATACTAACTATCTCTGTCAGATGTTCTTATTCTCAGAACAGATCAATAAATTTTGAAACCGGAATATGGAAAGAAGTGCTTTCCAAAGCGGTTACTGAGCATAAAATGATTTTTTTGGATGCCTATGCAAGCTGGTGTGGACCATGTAAAGTTATGGCAGCAACAGTTTTTACCAGAGACACAATCGCCGATTTTTTTAATAAAAACTTCATTTGTGCAAAAATAGACATGGAAAAGGGTGAAGGTACACGTTTGGGGCAGTTCTATGACGTAAAAGCTTATCCTACGTATCTTTTTCTTGATCAGGAAGGAAACGTAATTCACAGATGTTGCGGGTCGATGCCCGCCAATTTATTCCTTCAGGTAGGCAAAGATGCTGTAACACCTGAAAAACAATTCGTTAACCTTAGAGATAGATACTTCAAAGGCGACAGAGATAGAAATTTTCTTTTTCAGTATTTTGATGTTATTTCAAAAACCTGCACAGATGTTGGGTTTATCCTCGATGATTATTTCAGCAGTCAAACCGAAAATGAGCTGTTATCCCCTATTAACTGGCAAATGATTAACAAATTCCAGAGTAATGTAAATTCCAGGGAGTTTAATTTTCTTCTTAATAATCATACCGCATTCGAGAAATTTACTACAGCCGACTCAATCGATACAAAAATCTATAATTCTTTCCTCAGGCCTGCATATAGTACAACAAATTCATCGGATACGAATGAATGGTCATTAATGAAGAAACGCATCCGGAATGCAAAATTTAACCGTGGAGAAGAATTAATATACACTATAAATATGCTTAATTATGCAACTAAACAAGACTGGAAAACCTATTCAGATCAGGCCTTGAAATATCTGGAAGCATACAAATCAAAAGATGCCGTTTTTCTTTACGAAGTTTCCGGAAGATTTGGTGAATATATCAAGGATCCTGAATCGCTAAAAATTGCTTTGGATTGGGCTGAAAGAGCTAAAAAACTTGATAGCAGAACAGAATTTAAAGCAAATTATGCAAAGTTACTGATGAAGAACAACCAAAGGCAGTCAGCTATTTCAGTTATGGAAGAGGCTATCAATGTTGCTAAAAACAACGGTGAGAATTCTGATCAGTATACTTCTGTTTTAAATGAATGGAAGACTGCAAAACAATAAGCAATAGAATCAGTTAATACTGTTGAAAATAACTAAAATGATTTCAAATTTCGTGATTATTAAGAAGAGGTTCATGGTTGTGTGCCTCTTCTTTTTGTATTTAGCACAAAACGCTATGTCTCAGAATATTAATGCTATACCTGAAGTTATCCAGCAATTTGTCGCAGCGGTGAATTCACATAATGTTGAAAAAATAAGCTTATTGCTAACCGAACACCATTCTTTTACCGACGCAAGCGATCAAAAGATTACCGGAAAATTAAGTGTAGTAGAAGCCTGGAAACAGTATTTCTCACTTTTTCAGGATTATACGATTGAAATTAATGAGTGCTTTGGTAATAATAATTCCTTTCTTTTAACAGGCTATGCTTCAGGTTATCACGATAATCCTTTAGTTGACAGAAAACCTGCACCATGGCGAATTCCTGCCTCCTTCAGAGTTGATGTATCGGACAATTTAATCAGCAGCTGGAAGGTATATTCTGACACTAAGATTCCATTTGAAAGTATCGCCAGTACTTCCGCAGCTATTAAAAGCACTCCACCTGAAAATGAAGGAATTCAAATGTTTGGCGGAGTTTTCTTTAAAGCTAAAGACCCTAAATCATTGGCAAAATGGTATGATACAAATCTCAACACTCACTTTGGAGAAAATCAATATTCTTCCTTGATGTGGAGAGACTCAGATAATCCTGAAAAAGAAGGTCGAACTGAATTTTGTATATTTTCACTCAAAAGCAAATATTTCGGTTCAAGTAAAAAACCTTTCATGTTTAATTTCAGGGTAAAGAACCTGGATTCCCTACTAAGCCGGTTAAAGGCAAACGGAGTTAAGGTTGAGGAAAAGACAGAAAGTTATGAATTTGGGAAATTTGGGTGGATCTATGATGCTGAAGGAAACAAAATTGAACTTTGGCAACCTTTTGATTCTGGTCTTAAAGATTAAACTCTGGTTTTGGTATCATAATGTTAAATTTGAACTCTAAATTTAATCAACATGAAGATTTTTAGTTTTAGCAGATCTATATATTTTTTACTTTTTAATGCAATTATGTTGACAACTATGGCACAAAATCCGCCGGTAGCTAAGAAATTACCACATTCACTCCTGAAAAATGGAGATACACGTATTGATAATTATTATTGGTTAAAAGACAGGGAAAATCCTAAAGTTATCGATTATTTAACTGCAGAAAATCAATACCTCGACAAAGTTCTGGAGCCTGTTAAAGGCTTGAAAGATAAAATATTTGATGAATGTAAGAGCAGGATAAAAGAAGAGGACGCCACTTATCCCGAGTACCACAATGGTTACTATTATTACACCCGTTTTGAAACCGGTAAGGAGTATCCTGTTTATTGCAGAAAAAAGGGCAGACAGGATGCAGAAGAAGAGATTTTTCTCAATGTGAACGACCTGGCAAAAGGACATGCCTACTACAGTGTAGGTTCCTTTAGTGTTAGTCCTGATAATCTGATTCTTGCGTTTAGTGTGGATACTTTTGCGAGAAGGCAGTTTAACCTTTATTTTAAAGATTTATCAACCGGAAAAATAATTGATCCTGAGATAAAGAATACTGGAGGTGATCAGACTTGGGCTAATGACAACCAAACAGTTATATATTCAAATGTAGATGAGAAAACCTTAAGATACGACAGAATTTTCCGGTATAACTACCTTAAAGGTGTCAAGCCTGAGGAAGTCTATTATGAAAAGGATGAGACTTTCTATTATATCTCAACTGGAAAGACAAAAGATGATAAATATCTGACGATTTCCTGCATGAGTACGCTGTCTTCTGAAATTCTGATACTTGATGCCAATACACCTGAAGGAAAATTCAGAAGTTTTTTACCAAGAGAGAAGGATCATTTATACTCAATAGATCATAGAGAGGAGCAGTTTTATATCCGAACTAACTGGAAAGCAAAGAATTTCAGGTTGATGAAGTGTTTTGAGAATACTACAGACAAGCTTGAATGGAAAGAAGTTATAGCTCACAGAACCAATGTCTTACTTGAAGAAATGGATCTATTCACTGATTTCCTTGTTTTAAGTGAACGTAAGAATGGATTGGTTCAATTAAGAGTTATTAATCTTAAAAATCAGATGGATTATTATATTGATTTTCCAGAAGAGACCTATACTGTATATGCTTCAGGAAACCCTGAAATGACCAGCAGAGTTCTGCGTTTCGTATATTCATCCTTAACAACTCCGCGCACAATCTTTGATTATGATATGATTAGCAGGATTAAAGTTCAGCGCAAACAGCAAGAAGTCCCAGGCGGCATTTTTTCTGCAGATAATTACGAAACCAAACGTCTTTTTGCGATTGCCAGCGATGGTGTAAAAGTTCCGATATCAATAGTTTACAAAAAAGGAATTCAGCTTGATGGAAATAACCCGCTATTATTATATGGTTATGGCTCCTACGGATTTTCGATGGATGCCGGTTTTAACAGCAATCGTTTAAGCTTGCTCGACAGGGGGTTCGTTTATGCAATTGCCCATATCCGTGGTGGCCAGGAAATGGGCAGATCGTGGTATGATGATGGAAAACTTCTGAAAAAGAAAAATACATTTACCGATTTCATTGCTTGTGCCGAATTCCTTATTAATCAGAAATATACAAGCAAAAATAAGCTTTTTGCTTTAGGTGGAAGTGCTGGTGGTCTTCTTATGGGTGCAGTTGTTAATCTCCGGCCTGACCTCTGGAAAGGTGTTGTGGCAGCAGTACCTTTTGTGGATGTGGTCACAACAATGAACGACCCGGATATTCCACTTACAACTGCTGAATACGATGAATGGGGGAATCCAAATGAAAAGCAGTATTACGACTATATGAAATCGTATTCACCTTATGATAATGTTGTTGCAAAATCATATCCTAATATATTGGTTACAACTGGCTTACATGATTCCCAGGTTCAATATTGGGAACCAGTAAAATGGGTTGCTAAATTGCGTGAATTGAAAACAGACCATAATACACTACTTCTTCATACGAATATGGAAGCTGGACATGGTGGTGCCAGTGGAAGATTCGAGTCGCTTAAAGAAGTTGCTCTCGAGTACACATTTCTTTTATGGTTGAGTGGAATTAAAGAATAATTGTAACTTTATGCCACGAAATATTAAACTGGATTCATATGGCACACGCTGAAACTCATGAACACTTAAGTCCCGAAGAAGCAAAATTCAGGGAGTATTTTCAAAGAGCTGACGATTTTAGAAAAATCGAATTATACAGGTATTCAAAGTATTGGTTTGAACAGGCACTTACTTTCAACATCGACCATGATGTGGTTGAACAGAAATTGCAGCTGGTTAACGACCTGATTAAGAATGAGACCAAGTGGATTATTTACGTATTATCTGCGGCTGCAATAATTATTCTGGCCTCCTTGATGATTTTTTAAACAATTATCGCACTGAAAAGTGCGGTATTCCTATCAAATGGTAACTGTTGAGAATATCCATAAAACATATGGAAGTCTGAAAGTATTAAAAGGTATTAATCTTTCAGTGGCTGAAAGGGAGATTGTTACGATTGTTGGTGCCTCAGGTGCTGGCAAAAGTACATTGTTGCATATTATTGGGGCTCTCGATAAACCTGACATGGGAACAGTTTCTATTAAAGGTAGTAATATCAGTGCTTTAACTGAGCGAAAACTGAGTGAATTCAGAAATACACAGATTGGTTTTGTTTTCCAGTTCCATCATTTGCTGCCAGAATTTACTGCTGAAGAGAATGTTGCAATTCCTGCCATGATAGGTGGCAAATCGAGAAAAGACTCACTGGAGGAAGCCCGTGACTTGCTTCTTAAATTAAATCTCGGTGACCGCCTGGAACATAAACCTTCGCAACTTAGTGGCGGTGAACAGCAAAGAGTGGCAGTTGCAAGGGCGCTTATCAATAAACCATCTGTTATTTTGGCTGATGAACCATCAGGAAACCTGGATTCAAATTCGGCTGTTGAACTTCACAAATTATTCTTTACCTTGCGCCAGCAATTCAACCAAACTTTCATTATAGTAACTCACAATCAGCAACTTGCTGATATGTCGGATCGTAGAATAATGATGAAGGATGGAAATATTGAAACCTAATTCTATAAAATTCTATAATTCAATGAGTAAGGTTCGTTCTGGCTTAGTTATTTTGCTCCTTTTGTGTTTTTATAATCAGATATTTGCACAGAAACAGGCTTATATGCTGATAGAAGGACTTGTTTTTGCAGGTCGGACTCCTCTTGGAAGTGCAAATATCAATGTATTTCTGAATTCCAATAAAATCGATCAGAAGAAATCTGTTGAGGATGGATCTTTTACGGTAATGCTGAAATATAATGAGAAGTATACGATTGAAATCAGCAAATATGGCTTTGTTTCTAAAAAGTTGATTTTCAATACAGAATTACCTGTTGGCGTGCGCCTCGATCAGGTTAATAATTTCCCTTTACAAGTGGAACTCTTCCCTCCTTTCGAAGAAATCGACATGAGTCTGCTTGAACAGCCACTGGCATTAATCGAATACGACCAGCAAACAGCTATGTTTAGTTTTGATATGACTGAGGCTACAGAGACAATGAAAAAAGTGCAGGCTTTGCAGGCTGAAATCACAAAGAAGCTGGATGCTTTGGCCAAACATTACAAACTTGAGTTTGAGAATGCAGAAATCGCCTATAAACAAAGGAACTATAAACTTGCAAAAGACGATTATGAGAAATGTCTTGAAGTATATCCTGAAAAAACAGCAGATTTATACATTGATGTTGCATATCTGAAAAAGAAAATTGCTGCAATAGATAAACTTCTGGGCGACCGTATTGCTAAGGACAGGGAAAAAAAGGCACAGAAAGAGTATAATGATGCCCTGGCAAAAGCAGAGAATGCCTACACTAAGAAACTTTACGATGAAGCTCTTGATCTCTATAGTAAAGCCTCGGTAATACTGCCATCAGAGAAAACACCGAAAGTAATGATTGAAAAGATCAACAAGACGATGGTTGATAATGTCTTCCTTACTTTGCAGCAATCCAATATCATTGTAGCTGATAAATCGGAGAAAAAGTTTACGTTTACCCCTATTCAATCAGTTAAAAAGAGAAATAATTACATCATACTGAAAATCAGGAATAAAGGGCCACAAGATAATAAGCTGTATGTTAAATTTGGAAATGGATCTGAAGCTGCTGGTGGTTTTGTAGTTAAAGACATGAAATCCGATGAGTTTGGGAACCACCTCATAAGGCTTAGTTCACAGGATAAGTGGCTAAGAATCGATGCTAACTGGATTTCTGTTTATCCAGAAGGTGGTGATGTAGAAATTGAAATAATGCAGCTTACAAAGGCAGAATAAAGCCTAATAGGGTATAAAACTTCCGTTAATATCTCCTGAGCAAAGCATCCGGATATCCTGAGTATACACACTATTTTCTTCAATCTGTAGTGTGAATTTTTCACTTACCCAATCCGGACCACCCGGTTGAGCCACATTAGGCGGCATGAAATTGGGTATCATACCAATAAATCTTCTGGCAATCATCAACGCATCTGCACTTCCAGAGGTTCCTCCACTAGCATTCACATCGGCGGCAACTATCTGCAATCCGGTTAATAATGGTGGATAATGAGCAAAATTCCGTAACACGCCAATACAATCAACAGCATTAATACCACCTTGTACTTTGGTTGTGACTGACTTTAACAAATAAACTCCCGCAGGGACGTTCTCAAAAAGAAATGCTCCTAGACTATCAACCTGAGTTTGCCTGATTAATGCAGTGCCTTGCATCAGGTAAACAGCAGTACTGTCGTGCATTGGGCTTGCTGCAGAATTAGAATAGGTTACATGGCCGCTGAGAGTATTGTTCTGTGAAAATGCAGTAGAAGTCAACGTCAGGATGGCTATAAGGAAAGATAAAATGGTTTTCATTTTCTTTTGGTGGTTTATTTCAAAATTTCCTTTATTAATAGGGTATGAAACTTCCGTTTACGTCGCCAGTACAAATCATTTTAAGGTCTTGAGTGTATGTAGAATTCGCCTGAATCTGAATTGTAAAGGTTTCGCTGATCCATTTATTATTCCCTGGTAAGGGTACATTTGGTGGCATAAAATTAGAAATTTGTCCAACGAAAAAACGGGAAATAGCAAGGGCATCAACTGTGTTTGCGAAACCATTTCCATTTACATCTGCTGCTTTAAGTTTTATACCTGTGATATAAGGTGGAAATCCGGAGCTAGATCCCACCATAACAATTAAAGCATCAACCATATTAATACTTCCTGTAATTTTAGTTGAACTGGCCATTAAAGTGTAGTTTCCAGCCTGGATTCCCGTAAATAAATAATGACCATTGATATCCACTGTTGTCTGGTAAATTGCGGATGAGCCTTGCATAAGATAAACTGTTGTACTGTCGTCCATGGGAGTATTCCAATAGTTATAGTACCTAACAATGCCGCTTAAAGAATTATTTTGTGCAAGGCTAGTAATTAGCAAACCAAAGAAAATAATCGCTAGTAGTAGTCTAGATTTCATATCGGTAGAATTTGTGTGAAGTTAATGCATTTTCAAGTAAATTGCAAAGAATTGATCTCTTGTTTTATATATATTTCGATCTTAAAATTTTTAAAAGTGAAGTTTTAACTTTTATTAACCGATATTTTTTAGTTGAAATGCAAAAAAATGAGCAAAGACGTAGTATGTAAGAAATAATTTGTATATTTGCACTCCTTTTTGAAAGACCATTAATACCTAGAAATCATGAGCAAACACCCGTTATTACAGTATGTTGACGGCTTCACAGAGATACAGAAGCTGCCGAATTTCAAAGCAGGTGATACGATAACGGTTCACTACAAGATTAAAGAAGGTGAAAAAGAACGTATCCAGCAGTATCAGGGAATTGTTTTACAGCGCAGTGGTGCAGGCAAAGTAGAAACATTCACAGTAAGAAAAATGTCAGGCAACGTTGGAGTAGAAAGGATTTTTCCTGTTGCTTCCCCGAATATTGATAAAATCGATGTTAACAAACGCGGTGTTGTTCGTCGCGCCAGGATCTTCTACCTCAGGAAACTTACAGGTAAGAAAGCCAGGATCAAAGAAAAAGTATACTAGAGATATACATTCTTTACTAAAAAGATTGAGGAGCCGTTCATTATTGGACGGCTTTTTTGTTTACACTTCTTTTTTATAGAAAACCTGACCAATCCTTGTTATATGATCTTGCAAATCCGGAGAATGCAGTTCGCTGAAAATAGAAATATCAAACAGATACGGTGTATTCAAATCATCAATTTCATTAATAATTCTTGAGCGGATACTTTCATTCAGCTCCTTCCCAAACATTGTGATATCGATATCAGAACCCACACGATAATTACCCTTAGACCTTGAACCATAGATTATTACCTCGTCGATTTCTGAATATTTAGCAAAAACAGAAATGATTTTTTTTATGGTTTCATCCTTCAGTCCGAATCTCATAGCAGGGATTTCATTTTAGATGCCAGACTTTCAAAAACAGGGAAATAGATATCCACTATTTTCTGATATTCTACTTCAAGAATATTAGCAGTATAAGTATGAACGGTTTGATTCCGGCTTTCAATCATATCCATCCAGATCTGTCCTTCTTCAATTAGACCTTTGTTAAAAGCTTCTCGCGTTGTAGTCCGAGAACCAATTATATTCTGAATTCCTTCATATTCCAGATAATCTTTCATGACTTTCCAGGCAAGTTCATGTGTAAACTCAAATCGCTGAATAATACCCTCTTTTATAATATCAGCAGGATCCACACTATTATTAACAATTGCATCAGTAAGTTGCCCTAAAGCCTTTAAATAATTTGAAAAGCGTTGTTTCCATCTGATATCTTCATCCATAATAAGAATATTACCTTAATAAATCATTCCATTTTTAGGTCGAACCGGCCATCCGATAAGTGCATAGTTTTACCATTAATATTTTCCATTTTGATATCGAATGTTCCGGATAAAATGGATCCGATACTGTAATTCCCACCAGGGCCACTTCTGATGTTTGTAATTGTTATTTCCGACAAATTGGAGGAGTCAGCACGATAACAATTTTCATTAAAATTCATTCCATTTCCCAAGTCAATCCAGCAACAATATGGTGGTTTATCAACATTCACATAATGTATGCCCATTTCCTTTTTCCATTCAACAAAAAAGCTAAACTGAAACTCATATTTGAGATTGTTTGTTCTGGCATGGATAATCATCTGATTATTTTCCTTGGTCAGGTTTTCGAATTCAACTCCGTTATCTCCAAAAAATGATCTTATCCAATAATGTGTAATGGTACAGGGTTCGCCATTTAGGTAACATCCAAAGGTATTTTCACCTGTTTGAGTTGCAGGAGGAAGATCCGGTTTAACTTCTTTTTTACACCCTGAAATTCCAATTACAAATACAATAATAAACATAGCAAGTCCAATAAAGCGATAATGCAGATTATTTAATAAATTATCCTGGAATTTCATATCGATATTTATTAATAATATTTATTGGGGTTCAAAAATCTCCCTTTCAATCTGACAAATCATATCATTTACAGGTTCAAATAATGAATTTACAGATTCGGAATCATAATCAAACATATTCTCATAATCACCTTTCTGTCTCCAGTCGTAAAGTTGAGATAATAGCTTTCCATATTTAATATCCATCCTACCAGTTTTAATAAAATGAAGAGAGAATTGACTTTTCATTCCAGAATGAGATTGTGTATATATCTCATTTGTAGACAATAGAGCATTAACTGAATAAAAAAGCGCATAATAAAGCCGATTTATTGCTGAATTCCAGAATTCATTTTCTGCTAATAACCTTGCAGCCTCCATTGTTTTATGAGCTGTTTCAATCCTATTTTTTGAATATTCAAGACGCTCCTCTTTTGTCATAAAAGTATACCCTGTTTAGAAATATTATAAAAATATGGAGTTATTCGTTGTTTGGTATTCCAGTCATGTTTAGAATAAACAAATACAGATAAAGGCTCCCCAGAGTCAATTTCAAGTTCATATAAATGGTTACGAAAAGTTGATTCTTTCTGAAGATCAATGGGATAATCAGTAAGTACAAGAATATCCCAGTCAGAATCATCTCTGGCATCACCCCTGGCCCTTGAGCCATACAAAATTACTTCAGCATCCGGGTCAATCTCAGAAATATTAAATCGGATTAATCTGCTAAATTGTCTTGATTTTTCATCCATATTTACAAATATACAAAATCTTTTAACGATTCGATAGCTCCAAATTCTATCTGATTAATTCGAAATGAAAGGATAATTGGTTCTATAATAATTATTTAGACATCTTTAATTATAAAATCTGCTAAATCAGAAAACAAGATCTCCTCAAATTCAGAAAAGCAGTTTTTCGGGACTTCTGCGAATAAATAGATGGCCATAGGGAATCGTGTATAGTCCATTTTTGTGTAATGCAAGGGTTTTGAAAAATGGGCTATAAATTTTTCATAATCGAAGCGAATTTTGGATTTGTCAAGATGTTTAGGGATATCAATCCCGAACATTCCGTAGAGCTTGTCGGAGCGCGATTCCAGAATCTGATCCCAGTCGGGCTTTTTATTATGGAAATAATACTCATAAGGATTGATTCCATAGAAATAATGCTCCACATCGGCAACACAAAAACCCATAAATCGCATCGGGTTTATTTCAATCGGAACAAAATCACCACCCTGCTCCTGCCGCATCTCCAAATGGAAAGGGAAATTTCGCAGATCTCTCAATTTGGCAACTTCAAGCAGGTAATTCTGAATTGAATCATGATATTTTCGAACGATCTCAGCAGAAGTCATGTATAAACGGTCGCTCATGTCCGACTTCGATGTGAATAGATGTGTTAGAATATTCAGAATTACCGGTTCACCCGAATGGTTGAAATAGGCGTCAATAGCAATTTCCGTCCCTTCAATATAACGTTCAATCAGAAACTCATTTAAGCTAACGACTTCATCGGGAAAAACGTTTTGCATTAGTAAAACCTCTTTTTTAATGCCATCAAGAGCTTCTTTCCAATCTGATTCACTATGAACACCATGAATTCCGATACTTGCAAAACCCCTGACAGGTTTTATCACAAAAGGCATTTTAAGTGATGAAATATTCAAATCATCCAGTTCCTTTAGTGTTTTTGTGATGTACCACATATCGGGATTCAGACTTGAGAATATTTCACGAAGTTTTGATTTATCCTTAAAGTAATTTACGTTTTTAGTAACGTTAAGTTTTGGTCCATAACAATTTAATAGTTCAACAGAATTCTCAGAATTGCTATATAAAAGAGGATTGCCAGAGGTTTTTAGGGCTGAGAAAAATGTTTCATTTTCAATAAAATTCATTTTTTCGGAAAACTTCAGACTTTTTGCAAAATCAGTCTTCAGTACTGGAATTTGTAAATCGACAACTGTTTGCTGAAGAAATTCAGAAACGTATGGTTTTTCGAGGATTATCATTATTTCAGGGCTCTGATGGTTTTTGACATTTGTTCGCCGATGCCAATTTTGTAGCCTTCTGAGAAAAATACTACCTGGTTCTTCTTGTCTATCAATACTATATATGGATAATTGTTCCCAAGTTTCCTGTCCATGACATTTTGTAGCATCATAAAACCATTCTTGCCTGCATCATTAACGAAAACGGATTGTGCAGGTAAACCTTTGTAATTATCTGGCTTGAATGCGTAATTGTTCTCAGGCACAATAAAAACTAACCGTCCACCCCATTTTTCTAGGTTACTGCGAACTGCAGGAATATCAGCCATAACATGTTTGGTTGGTTCTTTATCCGGATCCATCCAAATCATGATCATACCGGTTTCGCCAAGTTCTTTTGCAAGGTTTAACCGGACAATAGATGATAACATTGGATAACCGAGATCCTGAAATTCGATTTTATCGAACTTGAACAATCCCAGCGACTTAAGCTGCTGATGGTTTTTACGGATTTTTACGGGCACAATCACTGTTTTCCCTGAATCAACACGAAAAAATGACAATGATGCCAGAACACTTCCATCATCCAGCCGGTTACCGGTCACCAGGAGGTAGTTTCCGGTGTCAGCATCGAGCTTCTCCGGGAAACCTGACAAAGCAATATCTTCTCCGTATTCGAGCTTCTGGAATGTTCCTTCTTTAAAACGGCTAAGTGTAAAATTCGTCTCATATTTTGGGTCTTCTCCTTCAGTACCATTAACCAGGTGAATAGCAGCATTCATCTTTTTTACAATTTCCTTTTTATCAAAATATACATCCTGCCAACTCTTTCCATCCCAATACTGAGGCAATGATTTCGCTGGTTCTAGTCTTGAAGCTATTCCCATACTTCTACATGCTGCTACAAAAAGTATATCTCTGGATTTAGAGTCAGACACTCCCAGGCTTTCAGCTCCCTTTGGAGTTAATGGCGCTCTTGAGTGAAGGTTTGCCTTGTCGTTGAGGATAACAGTTTTCCTTGTCCATGAAATGAGTTGTTTTCCGCTAACTTTTTTGTCCTTGAATTCTTTATCAAGAACTTTCATCAAATAAGCTCTCCAATTAGTCATCATTTCCAAATCTACTCTTCCCGACATTACAGATTGAACAAAGAAATCAGGATTTTTTCTCAATTCTCCTTTGTAAAATTGTAGTGAATTGTTAAAATGATCAAGTAAAATTTCAGCTTTGGTATCGTGCAAATCTTTAGCTGCATGAAATTCCAGAAATTTCAGAGCCAGGCTATGAAATTCAGGTTTTATATGAATGAGAAAGGCAGTTATTTCTGGCCAGTTACCACAGCTGTTAATAATAAACCAGGAACAACTGTCGGCATTGTAATTATACTGATTTGCAAAGTTCACAGCCCATGCACTATCCTTAAATGTTTTCATATAGGAATTTCGTATAGAATCTTCTTTAAGTAATCTGGCTGAATTTATTGATCTTAAAGTATTTGCAGTTGTATCAATATTCCTTGTTACCGGAGGAACAATATCATAATCAAGTGAGTAATTATTTTCGTGTTTATCAGTGATTTTTATCTTTACAGTATCTGAAGATTCAACGGTAACTTTCTGATAACCATAATTATTGTCTTTGTTTGCCCAGATCAGGATGTCGCCAAGACCAAGCGTAATTTCAGTAATTCCATGGGCATCAGTAAAGTTCTTTGTCAGAGGATAAAACTCTGCGTAATTGTACAGTCTATATTCAACTTTAGCATTAGGTACGATGTTCCCATCATTATTCAACACTTTGATAGTCAATTTTTTAACCGGAGCATAATTTGCAATCAGGTTTAGTTCTGAGAATCTTTCTTCTTTTGTCATTATTTCCTCTGTACCCTGATAGAACCCATAAGCCCTTGTATGGACCAGCATAGCGCGTTTTGCAGGTCCTTCAAACCATCCCATATTCAGGTCTGGTTCTGGTTCACAGGCTCCCATGAAATACCATTTTCCATTTATCCAGACTTCAACCCAGGCGTGGTTGTCGTCGCTATGGGCCCATCGTGGAGTATAAACCTGGCGGGCAGGAATACCAACGGTTCTGAGTGCTGAAACGGTAAATGTAGATTCTTCTCCACATCTGCCATAAGAGGTACGCATTGTTGACAAAGGTGCACTTGTACGGCTATCGGATCCTTTATAGGTAACTTTTTCGTGACACCAGTGATTAACTTCGAGTGCTGCCTCTCTCATATTCAATCCTTTAACTCTTGCAGCAAGCTCTGAATAGGTTTTAATTCTGAAGCTGTCGAGGTTTTCGTTATTTATCCTTACTGGGAGAACAAAATGCAGGAAAACATCTTCAGGAATAGAATCACACCAGGGCATATCGTGTTTTGCTTTAAGTGTAGTGCGCACATTTTCAAGGAAATATCCTCCATCATAATCAGCAAGATCGCTTAATGGAGCATAGGCAAGTAAAAAGGAAAGTCCCTGTTTTTCTGAATAATCGCTAACAATTGAGAGCATTCCAAAAACTTTGGTATCGCGTTTTTTTGCAAGCTCCTTTTGGCGCTCAAGGGCTTTTTCCAATCGGGAGATACGATCCTTATCTCTGATTAATTGCGCATTGGAACTGAAGCTGATACAGAATAATATTGAAATCAGCAGTAAGGAGAGAGGATTCTTCATTTGACAGTGAATTGAGTCTGTCAAAATTAACAACCCAGCGTAGCAACCATCACTGCTTTGATAGTATGCAGGCGGTTTTCGGCTTCATCGAAAACAACACTGTTTTCTGATTCAAAAACATCGTCTGTTACTTCCATGGCTTCGATTCCGAATTGCTGGAATATCTGCTCGCCGATCTTTGTTTCGCGGTTATGGAAAGCAGGTAAACAATGCAGGAATTTCACTTTAGGATTGCCGGTTTTAGCAACAAGTTCTTTGTTAACCTGGTAAGGAAGCAGTAGTTTGATGCGCTCTTCCCAGATTTCTTTAGGCTCTCCCATCGAAACCCATACATCTGTATAGAGGAAATCACAACCCTTAACGCCAACAGAAGTATCTTCAGTGATAGTGATTTTTCCGCCGGTTTCTTTGCAGATTTCAAGAAGTGTGTTTACAAGTTCCTGGCTTGGCCAGAGGCTCTTTGGAGCAACAGCACGGTAGTCCATTCCCATGAGTGCAGCACCAGCCATCAGCGAATTGGCAACATTGTTACGCGCATCACCCATAAAAGCAAAAGCAACCTTGTTAAGCGGTTTGTCGGTATGTTCCTGCATGGTAAGGAAATCCGCTAAGGTTTGAGTTGGATGCCATTCGTTGGTAAGACCATTCCATACAGGAACACCAGCATATTTCGCAAGTTCCTCAACGATAGACTGTCCATAGCCACGGTATTGAATACCATCATACATACGGCCAAGAACGCGGGCAGTATCTTTCATACTTTCTTTGTTGCCAATTTGTGAACCACTAGGACCTAAATAGGTTACGTGGGCTCCCTGGTCGTAAGCAGCAGTTTCGAATGCACAACGTGTACGGGTTGAGTCTTTTTCGAAAATGAGAGCAATGTTTTTCCCTTTCAGGCGCTGTTGCTCAGTGCCTGTATATTTTGCCTTTTTAAGGTCAGCGGCGAGATTGAGCAGAAAAGTCCACTCTGCAGGAGTAAAATCCAGCTCTTTTAAAAAGCTTCTGTTTCTTAAGTTAAATGCCATTTGTATGTAGGTTTTGAATTGATTTTTATTAGACCATGGTTATTCTAGTACCACCATTATCCACACCAAGTAAAGTAGTTTTTGTGATAATTGTATCATTTCCACTGTGGTTAACAAAATATAATGCAGCACGTATTTTTGGTGCCATGGAGCCTTCGGCAAACTGACCTTCTGCAAGGTAGCGTTTAGCTTCAGCCACACTCATACGATCGAGCGTTTTTTCCTGAGGTGTGTTAAAATTGATGCAAACTTTAGGAACATCGGTGAGAATGAAGTACTTGTCTGCACGAATCTGAGTAGCCAGAAGTGCTGAAGCAAGATCTTTGTCGATAACTGCATCAATCCCTTCAAGTTTATTTTCTGCCTTATAGTAGGCCGGAATTCCACCACCACCAACAGCAATAACAATCTGACCTTCCCTGGCAAGTTGTTCAATTGATCTCACATTGGAAATAACCAAAGGCTTCGGAGAGGCAACCAATTTGCGCCATCCTCCACGTTTTACATCTTCCTTATAAATTGCTCCGGTTTCTGCAGTAAACTTTTCAGCATCTTCTTTTGAATAATATGGACCAATTGGTTTGGTCGGATTCTGAAAAGCGGTATCATCTTTATTTACAAGAACCTGAGTAATAATTGAAATAATGTCACGATCCATATCGCGCTCAGCCAGCACATTACGTAGTTGTTGTTCAATCAGATATCCAATATAGCCTTGAGAATATGCAACACATATATCAAGAGGCATTGGAGGCAGACCATAAAGTTTTTGTCCTGCATCATCCGAGAGTAATAGATTTCCAACCTGAGGACCATTTCCATGGGTTATTACCATGTTATAGTTACGGTTAAGTAATGCCATTAGGTTTTCACAAGTTGAATAAGCATTATGTTCCTGTTCACCAATTGTACCTTTCTGGCCGGCCAGTAATAGAGCATTTCCGCCCAGAGCAACAACAGCTAGTTTCTTCATAGTTATTGATTTAGTTAATCAAAAAAGGGGGTGCAAAGGTATAGTATTTGGGGTAGAATTAAAAAAAATACCATCTTTGCATCCCGAAAAATATTAAACTAAAAAGGAGCGTAAGATTGAAGATTTCAGAAAATATGCTGGAGAATGGTTCTAAAAATGAGGTAAACAAAGTATTGTTGATGGCCGTAACAATGACCTCTAATTTTTTTAATCCACTTATGGGAGCTGCTGTAAATGTGGCACTTCCTAAGATTGGTGGTGAATTTGCGATGAATGCAGTAGATATGAGCTGGGTAACTATGGCCTATTTACTGACTTCAGCTGTATTTCTTGTCCCTCTGGGTAAAATCGGTGACATGTGGGGTCGGAAGAAAATGTTTCTGTATGGAAATATCTTTTTTGGTTTTGCCACCTTACTTTGTGCAATTGCCCCTTCGGGATTTTTTCTGATAATTTCGCGGCTTTTACAAGGAATTGGAAGTGCGATGATGTTTAGTACGAGTATGGCAATGGTGATATCTGCATTCCCTCCTTCTGAAAGAGGCAAAGTTATTGGACTAAATGTTTCTGCTGTTTACGTCGGATTATCGGCTGCTCCGGTTCTTGGTGGTATATTAACACAGTCATTGGGATGGCGAAGTTTATTCTTTATTAATGCTGTAGTTTCGCTTATTATCGTAATCGTTACATTTTCAAAAATTAAATCAGAATGGAAAGAAACTGATCAGGATAAATTTGATTGGTTGGGAACTCTTATATATATGCCATCAATGACTGCCTTGATGTATGGTTTTTCTAAGCTTCCAACACAACTCGCAATCATTCTGACAATTGCAGGAATACTGGGAATTGTTGGATTTGTTCTGGTAGAATTCAAGGCAGATTACCCGGTACTTAATATGAAATTATTTTTTGAAAATAAGATATTTGCCAGTTCAAATTTGTCTGCTTTCATTAATTATGCTGCCACTTTTGCTGTAAGTTTTGTGTTGAGTTTGTATTTGCAATATGCGAAACACCTTTCACCAAAAGAAGCCGGTTTAGTGCTTATAACTCAGCCGATATTAATGGCCTTGGTAGCTATTTTTTCAGGAAGACTTTCCGACAAAATTAATCCGCGATGGCTCGCATCTTCAGGCATGGCAATAAGTGTTATCGGCTTATTTTTATTGACATTAATTGAGCACGAAACATCGCTTTCCTATATAGTTACTGCACTTGGAATCCTTGGATTTGGGTTTGGATTATTTTCTTCTCCAAATACAAATATGGTAATGAGTTCAGTTGAACGACGGTATTATGGCATTGCATCCGCAACTGTAAGTACTATGCGAACAACCGGTATGATGTTCAGTATGGCAATAGCCTCACTTTCCGTTCATGTTTTTGTTGGCAATCAGAAGATCAGTGATGTGAATATCGAAAGTTTTATTCACAGTTCAAAGGTAGTTTTTGGCGTTTTTACGATTCTTTGTATCGTAGGAGTTTTCTCTTCATTTGTTGGGAAAAGACTGATGAAGGCAAGTAACTAAGGTTAACACTATTGCCAGTTTTTAAGTATTTCGGTTAAGCGACGTATATGCAGAGGAGTTGTTCCGCAGCAGCCACCAATGATATTCGCACCTGCAGAAGCAAGGCTTTGCGCTGCTTCTGCCATGTATGAAGGACTATCAGGATAAACTGTTCTGCCTTCCTGTTGCTCAGCAGTTCCAGCATTTGCCTGAATAATTACTGGAATATCAGCGTTTATACTCCTGATTTCCATAGTAATGTCTACTAAACCATTTATAGTAGTTCCACAGTTAGCACCTATAATATCAGCCCCTGCTCTAACAAGGCTAAGTGTCATTTCTGTGGGACTAACACCCATAATTGTCCGATAATTTCCTTCAATAGTTTTATCAAAACTCATCATACAGATCACCTCACATGATGTATTTTCTTTTGCTGCTTTAACTGCCACACAGGCCTCTTCAAGGTCTGTCATTGTTTCTATAATAATTGCATCTGCTCCACCATTTTCAAGTGCTTTTACCTGTTCACGGAAAGCATCATATAATTCGGTTTCACCAATTTCATCCATCATCGGGAATTTACCTGTTGGGCCTACCGAACCCAATACAAAGACTCCAGGCCCTGCCGCAGCTCTTGAAATCGCAGCTGCCTGAGTATTAATTTCAGCAACGCGATCTGCCAATCCATAGAATTCTAGTTTGAACCTGTTTGCACCAAAACTATTTGTAGCAATCATATCGGCACCAGCTTCAACATATGCTTCCGCAATTGAGAATACATCTTCCCTTCTGTATAAACTCCAGCTTTCAGGAGATTCACTTGCAGTTAAGCCTTTGTCTATCATCATTGTACCCCATGCTCCATCAGAAATCAGGATTTTCTTTCGTCTTAATGCATCTGCTATTTTTCTCATAAATAGATTACTTTAAAATATGCTGCAAGTTAGTTAAAAAACCGTCAATCAGTTGATATAAACCCTCATAAGGAGTTGGAAAATAATTCCTACCTTTACACATATTTCTGAATATAGGACAAATTAACTCATGTACACATCTAATAATTCACACTTAACAAATTGAAATTCAAAGAATTCGAATTTTGTCCTGAATTGATGCAGGGAATTGAAGCCATGGGGTACGAGGAAGCCACTCCTATCCAGGTTCAGGCCATTCCTATCATTATGGAAGGCCGCGACTTACTGGCTTCAGCCCAGACAGGCACAGGAAAAACAGCAGCATTTCTCTTGCCAATTATTGAAAAAATCCTTTCTGCAAAAGCTGATGGACATATTCAGGCATTAATAATAGTTCCCACCAGGGAACTAGCAGTGCAGATAGATCAGAATATGGAGGCACTCTCCTATTTTACCCATGTTAATTCCATCGCAGTTTATGGAGGTAGTGCTGGTGATACATTTTCCCGGGAGCAAAAAGCGCTTTCTGAAGGTGCAGATGTTGTAATCTGTACACCCGGACGAATGATTGCCCACCTGATTATGGGATATGTAAAAGTTGCTGAACTAAAGTATCTGATACTTGATGAAGCAGACAGAATGCTTGATATGGGTTTCAACGAGGATATCGCGAAAATTATTTCCTATCTTCCCGCTAAACGGCAAAATCTGATGTTTTCTGCAACTATGCCTGTGAAAATCAAACATTTGGCAAAGAATATACTACACAATCAAGCAGAAATTAGTCTGGCTCTTTCAAAACCTGCCGAAAAAGTATTGCAGGCTGCGTATATTTTACATGATGGACAAAAAATTGCATTTGTAAAGTATATCCTTACCCGAAAGGTACAAAAGAGCGTTTTGATCTTCTGCAGTACAAAAGAAAAGACCAAACAGCTTTCAAGAGAGTTAAGAAAAACCAAACTTGCCGTGGATGAGATTCATTCCGATCTCGATCAGCAAACACGTGAGCGTGTACTGATGGCATTTAAAAATAAATCCTTGAATATACTTGTGGCAACAGATATTATGTCGCGTGGTATCGATGTTGAAGATATTGATATGGTCATAAACTATGATGTACCTAGGGATGGAGAAGATTATATACATCGAATAGGGCGCACTGCAAGAGCGGCTTCTGATGGCTTAGCGTTTACACTTGTGAACGAAAAAGACCAGTATAATTTTTCAAAAATTGAAGAACTTCTTGGAAAACCAGTATATAAAGACAGGGTTCCCGAAGAATTTGGTCCTACTCCTGCATATTCACCAAAGAAAAGTTTTCATAAGAGGAAATAATTCATTTTGGATAGCTGCTTTATGAAAACTCAATCGAATAAATTGGATCATTAATTCTTATTAAAAGTTATTAACATTTTTAATTTTTTAAATCTCTGATAATCAATATGTTAAAAATCAGGTTCTTTATAACGCACGATTTTGAGGACCATTAGACTCTGGGTTCACTTTACCAGAGATCGTGCAAATAAACGCAGCTAAGAGATCGACCTCTGAAAGCCTAGATAGACGCGAGTTTCAGACTGTCAATAAAATTAAACCTGAAATCTGAATAAAAACGAACAAAATTTCTTCAATGTCACCATTTAATTATTTTCACGAACTGGATGCGAATGTGATCGCCTGCGATACTACTGGGATAATTGTTTACATGAATAAAACCGCAATCCGGAATTATACTAAGGACGGAGGCGAAAACCTGATTGGTCAGAATTTACTCGATTGCCATCCAGAACCTGCAAGATCAAAATGTGTTGAGCTACTTGAACAGCAGACATCAAATATCTACACCATTGAAAAAAAGGACATAAAAAAAATCATTGTACAGAAACCCTGGTATGAAGATGGTGTTTTCGGAGGACTACTTGAAATCAGCATTCAGCTTCCGGCAGAAATGTCGCATTTTGTGAGGGGAGTGTAAAATGATCGAAATCCTGGTGATCGGATTTGGCACATTCGGAATAATGGTGTTTTCCTGGTTTCTATCTATCAAGCACAAGAGGTATCATGGAATTTACAGGTTCTTTTCATTCGAAAGTATATTTCTGCTCACATTGTGGAATTACCGATATTGGTTTGAAAATCCCCTTTCCTGGAATCAACTTCTTTCCTGGTTTTTGTTGAGCATCTCCCTCCTGCTTGCTGTAATTGGTTTTATTCAACTGGTAAAATTGGGAAGACCATCCAGTAGAAATTTTGAAAATACTTCCAGGCTGGTAACAACTGGAATTTTCAAATACCTCCGGCATCCGCTTTATGCAGCGCTTCTTTATCTTGGTACAGGCATTTTTCTGAAGAATCCTGCTGAGGCAAAAACAATTGTACTGGCTGCTGTTAACCTGGTTTTCATCATCCTGACTTCTCTTGAAGAGGAAAAAGAGATGATAGCAAAATTTGGCAATGAATACCGGGCTTACATGAAAATAAGCAAGATGTTTGTTCCATTTATTGCATAGCAAGCAGCTATTTAAATGTTGACATTCAGACAAATTTTAGCATTTCTTCTTTTTAGTATTTCTTTTATTAATGTTGCTTTTGGACAGGAATTTGGTTGTTGGGAGGATTTTCCTGAACCTTCCACCCGCCATTATGACTATGTTTTAAATTCGAAAGCAAAATATCCATTTTGTGATTTTAATTGGGCAGCCTATCGTATTTCAAATATAAAAGAAGGGTATCTAATATATTACTTTGATGAAACACTGCCAAACCCGGTACAGTTAAAAATGGAAGGTCTAAGTATTAATGGTAAGCAATCTGGAAAAAGGAATATTATTGTATAAATTTTGTTCTGAATTCATTGACAGCTTGAATAATTATTGCATTAACATCAAAAACTTCAATGACAATGGGAATTTATTTGGGGAATATAATGAATTGAATCACAATAAAATAGGTTCGGAAATATTGTATTACGAAAATGGTCAACACAAAAGAATTGGGCACTATAATCTTATTCAGAACAATGGTAAGTCAGAATCTGTAAAAGATGGCATTTTTGTATCATTCCATCAAAATGGAGCTATAAAGGCGAAAGTAGAGTTTTTAAAAGGAAAGGAAATTGGAAAATCATACTTCTATGATGAAAGTGGAATTCTAAAATGTGTAAAAGTAATTGGTGAATTCGGTGAAGAATTCAATATTATCAACTCTGATACTGTCAACTTTACCGATAAGTTTGGGCATAAACAAGGAAAGTGGATTAGTTTTAGCAGATTTACAGTTGGTTCCGATTGTGATGCGGGTTATTCTGAACTCAAATTTATGTCAATATTTTGAATATACTCAAAATGGAAAGCTATGTTCAGAAGGATTTATGGATGGTTTATTTAATAAGATTTAAAAAATGAAAGCAACAATCACAATCATTCTCTTTTTTATAATCAGAGTTAGTCTATATGCAGAAATAACTGCTGATTACAGTATTGAATGGCTTTCACACAAATCTTCGATTATTATTCTTGCAACACCCATGAGCGAATCTTTCGAAAAAGGTCCTGGAGATGTGTGGTTCACCAAAACGGAATTCAAAATTTGTGAGATACTAAAGAGTTCGGGTTTTAAGGATAGGACCATAACAATTTACAGTTATGCTTACAAGCAAAATGAGAAATCCCTACTTTCCGAAAAGTATAAGGGTTCTTACCTGCTCTTCGTTTGTAAAGGAGAGAATTTATTTAAGGAGATAAATGGTAAAATTGTTCTTACAGAAAATAATATATTCAAATCGGTCTACTATCCTGGTAAAGAAATTAAAAAGCTTTTTACTCCTGAGTTCAAACGATTAAATACTTTTTCTGAATTATTAAGCAGAACCCAAGAACAAGTTGGTACTGAAAAGAGTTTTATAAGGGAGAATAAAAATGGAATAATTGAAGAAAAGCGAATAGAGATTCCTTACAATTCAGAGATTCATAAGGAGGTTTGGCTTGGGAGCATTTCCTATTTAATTATTCCTTCATATAAACTAAAATAACAAATACATAATGAATAAGATAGCACTAATAACCGGTGCCAATACAGGTATTGGTTTTGAGACTGCCAAAGGTTTACTTGCTCAGGGGTTTGATATTATAATGGTATGCAGAAGTGCCGGCAAAGGTGAACCTGCTAAGAAGAAATTGCTCTTTAAGTTTCCCGAAAGAAAGGTAGATTTTTACCGCTGCGATCTGGCAAATTTTGATCATGTTCGGAAAACAATTGAATTAATAAAAGGCAAGTTTGATCATCTTGATGTGCTGGTAAATAATGCCGGGTATGTTACTGAAAAAGTTGAGATTACTAAGGAAGGACATGAGAAAACTTTTCAAACCTGTCATCTCGGACATTTTTTGCTAACTATGGGATTGATTGATTTGCTTAAGAAATCAGAACAGGGACGCATTATTAATGTTTCATCGATGGCGTATAAAATGGGAAAATTTGAACGATTGCTAAAGCCCTCGAAAAAGTACAATAAATGGCAGGTATATGGTGATGCAAAGCTTGCCAATATAATATTTACCATTGGTTTAGCAGAGAAGCTACAAGGCACTGATATTGAAGCGTATAGTCTGCATCCGGGAGTTGTAAAATCAGGATTTGGCCACAATCTGAAGGGTTTTACGCGGGGTTTAATATCCCTATTTTCTCCATTTATGATCTCTTTGGAGAAAGGTGCCGAAACAAGTATTTTTCTTGCTACTTCACCGAAGGCAAAGGGTAAATCGGGACAATATTTTGTAAAATCTGTTCCTGAGCAATTAAATGGTAAGGAAACTACTATAGAAAATGCTCAATTACTCTGGACTAAAAGCAAGGAATGGACAGATTAGTCCCGGACATATATCAAAAATTAACCGTGTTTGCTAATTTCTTTTAACTTTTGCATATCCTTGATAATGATCCGTTTACCTTCGAGACTTATCAATCCTTCTTTATTAAAACGCGAAAGAGTAGAAATTACATTTTCGTGAGAACAAGCAGCAAATTCAGCTATTTCTTTTCTACTCAGTGTATTCTCAAAACCTGAGTTTTTGTAAACATTTTCAGAAAGGTACATCAGAATATCAGCAATGCGGCCATTTACCTGCTTGTGTGCAAGACTGATGAAATTAAAGATTGAAGCCTGGAACATTTCAACCGATCGTTCGCACAAAATCATCAGGTAATTCGGATATTTAAGCAAGGCTTCTTTAAAAGCAATATTATCGATTAAACAGATTTCACAATCTTCGACAGCTACAAGAGAAAACAGGTTTGTATCCCGGAAAAAGAGGTTGGCACCACCAACAAGTTTTGGACCAGCCACAACAGTCATAATGAAATTCTTCCCTTCTTCATTTTGATTGTTGAATTTTACGATTCCTTTATGAAGAAATGCAAGATGCGTTGATTTGCCACCTTGTTTGAAAATTGTTTCTCCTTTGGTAAATTTTAGCTGAACAGAAGAATTGCGGATTATTTCAAATTCCTCTTCACCAATATATTGGCAACCAATTAATTTAAAAAGGCAGCTTTGGCAGTCGTAGAGTGAGTATTTTTCTTCCTGCATAACTGAAGAATTTAATAGTGTACCCTGAAATATTTAATAAAGGCTGATTGCATATTTCATGCAAATGTACACTAATCTTATCCACATAGGTGGTAAATTTGAAATTATCGATAGACAACAAAATTCAATCTTTAAACTGATGAAAAAGATAATTTTACTTCTGCTGCTCTGCCTTGGACATTATTTAGTGATTAAGGGACAAAACACAAATGATTTATTAAATTTATTAATCAGCAACAAAACGATTACACAATTTCAGGCTGATTCAATAAGGGCAGAAGCTGCAATAAAACAACAGGAAACAGAGAAAAACCGGAAGTGGTATCAGCTTAATTCATCAAGACCACTTACTCTAAGTGGTTATATTCATGCCAGATATCAGAATCTTGATGAACCTGGTAAGATTGATGGTATGGATATCAGAAGGGTAAGGCTTGATTTGAGATCTACTGTTAATTCATACTGGTCCTATCGTTTGCAGACCGATTTTGCAGGATCTCCCAAAATCCTGGATGCATATGCAGAATGCAAGATTAATGATTATTTCAATATCACAGCCGGTCAGTTCAAAGTACCTTTTTCACTTGAGAATCTTACTTCTTCTAACAAATTGGAATTTATTGACAGGTCGCAGGTTGTTGAGGCAATGGTTGCCAGGGGAAAGGATGTTATTGGAAATCATAATGGTCGTGATATTGGATTACAGATTGGAGGTAGTTTTCTTAAATATAATGAAAAACCACTATTTGAGTACCGGCTTGGAATTTTCAACGGATCCGGGATAAACTGCTCCGACAATAATGAGCAAAAGGATTTAGCTGGCAGATTGATGGTCCATCCGTTTAAAGGTTTCGATTTTGGTGGAGGGTATTATGCCGGATATGCCTTTTGGGGACAACCTTCTGCAAACGTAAGTAGAAACAGAATAGGTTTCGAAATAAATTATGAATTTGAAAGGTTTTCTTTGAAATCAGAATATATCAAAGGAAGCGACGGAACTGCTGACAGAAGCGGGTGGTATGCACAGGCGGGATATTATATAATTCCTCAGCAGCTTCAGTTCTTATTCAAATATGATACTTTCGATCCGGATAGTGGCAAACCGGATAACATTTCAACCCAATATGTAGCTGTAATTAATTACATATTCAATGCATGGACTCGTCTTCAGGCAGGATATGCCTTTAAAAATGAGGAGGGAGTGGCTATAAACAACAATATCGGTTCCATTCAATTGCAAGTTGGATTTTGATTTTTACAAACATTTTAAAGAATATTTTCATGAGAGCAATACTGGTATCTTTAATCATCTACTTACTATTTATTTCCTTAACTGTTGATAAAGAGTTATTTGCACAAAAAACAATGAGTGGTCAGATCAGCATTTCCGGTGCATTTGCTTTATATCCAATGGCTCAAAAATGGGTGGATGAGTTCAATAAAATTTACCCGAATATTCGAATAGATGTATCAGCTGGTGGAGCTGGAAAAGGCATTGCCGATGCACTTGGCGGAATGGTGGATATTGGAATGGTTTCCAGAGAGATTTATCCGGCTGAACTTCGCAAAGGTGCTTATCCTATTGCTGTAACAAAAGATGCAGTTGTAGCAGTAGTGAGCGCTGCAAATCCGGGTATTAAGGATATTCTGATTAAGGGAATTAAAAAAGATGTTGGTAATAATATCTGGATTACAGGACGATACAAAAACTGGTCGCAGGCTTTTGGAATTAAAAGCACAAATGAAATTCATGTTTATACACGTTCCGATGCATCCGGAGCAGCTGAAATGTGGGCAAAATATTACGGTAAAAAACAGGAAGATCTAATTGGAGTTGGTGTATTTGGCGATCCTGGATTACTGCTGGCTGTTAGTAAAGACCCGCTTGGCATTGGATATAATAACATCGGATATGCTTATGATGCAAGATCTAAAAAGCAGCAAAAAGGCATTAAAGTAGTTCCAATAGATTTGAATAATAATGGAAAAATTGATCCGGATGAGAATTTCTATGAATCAATGGATGATCTGATTGCTGCCATTGCAACAGCAAAATATCCTTCTCCTCCTGCCAGAGATCTCTATTTTGTTTTGAAGGGCAAATCAACAAACAAGGCTGTGAATGAATTTATAAAGTGGGTTTTAACTGATGGACAAAAATTTGTAAATCAGGCTGGTTACATTACTTTATCTAAAGAAAAGATTGCAGCCGAACTGAAAAAGCTTTAAAGAATTACTAGTGGTTAATATCTGTAGTATACCTTGCTTCATTTCCTTTTTTATCCGTAACAACCAGTACGAATTTATTAATACCAGGTTTAAGATGTTCATCGAAGGTGTATGTAAGGAGATTGCCTTTCTGGCTAAATTCCATTAATACCCACTTATCGTTTATATATCCGCAATAATTACCAATTCCACTCATATTATCGCCTATCCTGAATTTGAGAACATTTCTCTGAGTAATTGAAACTGTTTTTTTACCTTTTCTTGTTTTTTTGACTGTTGATGATACAGCAGAAATAGTTGGAGGTGTGTTATCAATTGCAACCGCAAAAGATCCGAACTTCCTTGTAAGACAGCTAACGCGACCATTATCGTATCCACTGTTTACGTAGGAATAAGAACCCTTTGCTCCCACCTTAACAATGCAGGCTTTCTGAAGTAAATCCTTTGAGAGATTTCTGGGTGTAATGGAGACTAATATATTGTCATTTAAGGGAGTAAAACCATCCTGTAGTGAAAATACATCTGAATAAAGGGAGGCAGGACCGGTTGATTGGGTCATTTTAAAATCAAGAGAATCAAATAGCACACCTTCGGGGAAATAGATTCTAATGCTGGGCTTTTCAACAGTTTGATTCGTATTACAAGGAACAGTAATCAAATTTGTTCCTGCCAAATTATTTTTCTGAGCGTGAATTATTGTTGAATTATTTGCTTTCACAATGAATTCAAGAGTAGAAACATTGTCCAGGTAATCGCGAATATTTATCGTAATTGAATGAGGTTTTTGATCAGAAACATCAAAAACGCCTTTATTTCTTGCATCAGAAAAAATTCCAATTCCGTCACAATCAGAAACTCTGGTAATCTGGAAGAACTTATGTGTTTTGAGGTAGAGTGAATAATCGGTAAGGCTATTTACAGCACGAAAATTTGTAAAAGAAAAATTATCCATATTATTCTCGTACCACTTATTTCCATCAAAAAGTACCTGCAGCCCGTAAAGACCATTACGATTTCCTGAGCCATCTAGATCCTGAGCCTGAACACCGATTATAAATTTTGCCGGAACATTAATTGAATTACCTGATTTGAGTTTATATCCACCTGGACTTTTAACAACAGGAATGTTCAGAGCTGCCGGGATTTCAAGCAAGTGACCCTCATCATTTGCTGTATAAATCCGTATTGTTTTAAATATTGGTTTTAACGGATCAATAACCGGAAGTCCAAATAATAAAGGATTTGTTGGTTTCTCACCGGCCATTTTACGCATTTCAAAATGTAAATGCGGTCCGGTTGAAGCACCACTACTTCCACTAAGCGCTATAACTTCACCTTTCTTTATTGGCAGCTCGCCTATTTCCGGATAGAAATCAATTTCATAAGTTTCTTCAATGTATTGTTTTTTAACAAGATAAGCTTCAAGCTCAGGGTTAAAATGATCAAGATGAGCATAAACACTCAAATAACCATTCGGATGTGCAATATAAATTACCCTTCCGTATCCATTTGGCTGTATTCTGATTCTGGAAACCCAGCCGTCTGCCACTGCATAAACTTTTGATCGCATGTTTGCAGGAATATCAATACCTGAGTGCAAGTGATCGTTGCGAAATTCAGCAAAGGTTCCTGAAATGTGATAGGAAAAATCGAGCGGTGATCGAAAATAATTCTGAGGATAAGGTTGGGCTTCAATCAGTATTGGAAATAATACCAAGAACAGAAAACAGAAGTACGATTTAATACGAAGTAAATATCTGGACAAAGAATCTTTTTTTAAGGATTACAACTTTTCCCGAAACATCGGATTTCCCATTTTATTGTTCAATGTATAAAAAAGCAGGACTATTATTGATAAAGAAACGCCTGCAGCAGAAGCAATGAACATGGTTTTTGCAGACCAGGTATACCAGACAAAACCAGCTAACGAACTGGCTAATAAGGCAAAAACACTTGCAAAACTTGTGTAAAATCCTATAGCAGTTGCTGTATCAGATTTTTTACTGACATTTGAAATTAATGCTTTTGAAACGCCTTCTGTTGCAGCTGCATACAAGGCATACGCAAAGAACAGGATTACAAAATGGTTTAAATTTGACGCAAATCCAAAGAAGAAATATACAATTACAAAAACAATCAACCCGGCAATTAATATTGTTTTAAGACCTATTTTATCAGCAAGAACTCCTAAAGGAAATGCAGCGGCAGCATAAACAACATTATAAAATATATAAAAACCGATCATGCTGATATCGGAATGAAGCTGTATTTTTGTATACAGTAACAAAAAAGCATCGCTACTATTGAAAAAGGTAAAAATAAGCAAGCCGGCTACGATGTGTTTATACTCCTTTGGTGCAGTCTTCCAATACGTTAAATAGGAAAAGAATTTTTTGGAATATGGGGTTGCAGGTTTACTTTGAATTTTATTCTCTTTTAAAAACTGTGTTAACAATAAGGCAATTATTCCCGGAAGAAAAGCTAGAATAAACAAGTATTGATATTTACCTGGCCAGATAGCCAGAAAAGTTAAAGCCAGAAAAGGTCCAATTGCAGCCCCTGTTGTATCAAGCGCACGGTGAAAACCAAAAACCTTCCCTCTTGTTTCTGGAGTGGATTCATCGCTAAGCATTGCATCTCTGGCTGATGTCCTTACTCCTTTTCCCAGCCTGTCGAGTGTTCTTGCAAGGAAGATCCAAAGTGGAAAAGCAAATGCAGCCATCATTGGTTTCGACACAGCGCTTAAGCCATAACCCCATTTAATAAATGGCACTCTTCTTCCAATTCGATCAGACATATGCCCAAAATACCCTTTACTTAATCCGGCTGTTGCTTCTGCTACACCTTCCAGAATGCCAATCAGAACAACAGAAAACCCAATTGACTGCAAATAAACAGGCATAACCGGATAAAGCATTTCACTGGCAATATCAGTAAAAAGACTTACAAATGATACCGTTAATACTATAGGAGTTAGCAGACTTTTTGTTTTCATTTACATATAATCAATTTGAAATCAAGAGGTTATTTAATGACCTAAAAAAAGCACTTAAATAAAAATATTAATTCGTGATGAATATTTCTTCAACAGCCTGATGCAGTTCATTCATATTGCTGATGATTCTATCAGCTTCAGAAAAATCGCCTTTCAATTTTTTCTCGTTGAAAAAGATTGTTTTTAAACCAAGCTTTTTAGCAGGTTCTATATCATTATCGTATTTGTCGCCAATAGAGATAGTATTTTCAGCATCGAATCCGGTGTTTTCAAGGATACTGATAAAGAAATTTATATTAGGTTTTCGTGAGTTGAGTTCGAATGAGGAGAAAAAGAAATGGAAATAATCAAGAACATCAAGCCTTGCAAGTGCCTCTGCCATATCCTGAGTGTCGGAATGTTCAGCACTGGTTGCAATACACAAAGTGTAGCCTGAATAAAGTTTCTTTAATGCATCTTCAATAGCAGGTATTAATTCAACTTTATCCCAATCCTTCATTGGACCTGGCAAAAGAAGATCACGCATTACAGTATTCCCCCAATCAAAAATAAGTAGTCGCTTTCGAGTCATAGAATACCGCTTAAAGAAAAAATACAGCTACCCCGCATACAGCCAAAGTTGCTCCAATTACTTCTTTCCATTTTAGTTTTTCCTTAAAAATAAGAACAGCAGGAAGAATTATAAAGACCGGAGCCATTGCCATAATGGTTGAAGCCACGCCGGTATTTGCATATTTTATTGCCATTAATGAAAATGAAACTCCTAAAAATGGTCCAAAAAAAGCTCCCAGCATAAGTGTGAGCATTGCTTTTGTATCTTTCATGCTTTTTCCAAGTCCTTTCCACTTCCCCATAACTGTGAAAACCAATGCAAACGCAAAACCACCTACAATTACCCTGATATGTGATGCAGCAAACGGGTCATAATCTCTCATTCCGTATTTACTTAGTACCAATCCTGTAGCCTGGCAGGCAGCTCCTAAAAGTGCCAGCAGTATGCCGTTTAATGAATATGATAAGGTTATTCTTCTGGAATTATTATTTTCCTGATCAGCATTACTTCTTCCTAAAACAACTAATGCAATACCAATAAGGGTAATGCACATTCCTGCAAAATTCTGCATTCCGAGTTTTTCATCCAATATTATCCATGCGATAAATGCAGTAATAGGAGGAACTAAAGACATTATTAATAATGCCACTCTGGCTCCGATGATAACGAATGACTGAAAAAGAGCCAGATCGCCAATTACAAACCCTATAATTGCTGATATCGAGAGCCAAAACCAGGCATGCCAGGACGCATCAGTTGGAAGTAGCAGACCACGGTAAAAGAATGAAAATATACTCAGGAAGCCAATGGCTAGAAAGAGTCTTAAGAGGTTAACCGTTAAAGAACCAATACGTTTGCTTGAAATTTCAAAAGCCATTGCGGTAATCGTCCAGAAGACTGCAGTGAGTAGTGAGGCGATTTCACCCTGGTGTGCCATTTAATGTTTTATGTTAATATGGTGCAAAAGTAGGAAAAAGAAAACCTAATAAATTGAAATTCCAGTTCAGGTAAAGAATTCATACTTTTGCAGCGCATGCTATTTACCGATACTTATAAAACAATTTCAGGGCCTTCGGAAGCAATTTTCAAGGATAAGGCAAGTAAATTTCTCGCTTTTGCCTACCCGGTATTGAATGAAGAAGAGATTAAGGAGTACTTAGTAAATCTGAGAAAACTTCATTTCTCATCAAATCATCACTGTTACGCATGGATGCTTGGTTTCGACAAATCTGCCTACCGGATGAATGATGATGGAGAGCCAAGTGGTACAGCCGGCCGGCCTATTTATGGACAACTACTATCGTATGACCTTACAAATGTTCTGGTGGTTGTTGTCAGGTATTTTGGTGGCACAAAATTGGGCGTAAGTGGATTAATTAATGCCTATAAAACAGTTACTTCTGATGCCTTGAGTTCTGCAAATATTGTTGAGAAGATTGTTTTCGATATATATAACTTGAAATTCCCATATGAAGATCTTAACCAGGTGATGAAGCTGGTAAAGGAAGAGAATTTGTCAATTTCATCGCCAATTTTTGATTCTACTTGTTCACTTGAAATGGCAATCCGCAGAAATAAAGTAGAAATACTTTTGGAAAAGCTTAAAAGGATAAACAATGTATGTTCTATATATATTAAAACAACTTAACCTATTCGTTTTCAATCGACTATTTTAATTATTCCAAAAATGGAAAAATTTTTTAGTAAATGCCGAAAAAGATATTAATGTTGTATTTTAGTGAGGAGAAATTTAATGATACAAAAGTGGATAATAGAAATTAATACTACTGAAAACTAGCTACTTAAACATTTTAGAATAATAGTAATAAAGATGAGACTGTTTTTTTACGAAGAATTAACAAAAATTTAATGATGAAGTTGATTTATACAACAAATTATCTATAGTACTGATAATTAGCACGTTTCTTATTTATATTCATTCTAAATAGTAGCGAATATTTTTAGAATCACTCATTTAAAACACATATGCTGGTATTTTATATGGTGTTTAATATAAGTCAGAAATAGTAAAAAATCAAGTCAAAAGGGTTATTTTTTTCAAGAATTTACCCTCATTTTTGTCCTAAGCCTTTATACTAAAACAATGTTGTGGTTGTTGCGCTGGGCCGCGTGTGTTAATAAACTGTTTGTAAATTCTTTAGGCGATTATACACCTTATAATCACTTAAGTTAAAAATTATCGAGTTAATGGAAAATACTCATTCAGAGGTTTGGGAGAATTGTTTACGAATTATTCGGGACAATATCAGTTATCAAAAATTCAAAACCTGGTTTGAGCCGATTAAGCCCGTTAAATTGGAAGATAATGTTCTTACTATTCAGGTACCAAGTCAATTTTTTTATGAATGGCTCGAAGAACATTATATTACATTGCTGAAAAAAACAATTAAAAATGAGTTAGGCAGCAATGGGAGATTGGAATACAGTATAGTTATGGACGGCTCCTACGACAATGCCAATGATCCATATACGGTTACAGCTCCAACCGGTAATAAAAAAGCTTTAAAGAATCCTGATGTTTCAATGCCGATTGATCTAAACCAGGGAAAATCAAAAGAAATTCCAAACCCCTTTATTATACCAGGGCTTAAAAAAATTAATGTTCAATCGCAACTAATAGAAAATTACTCATTTGACAATTTTGTTGAAGGCGATTGTAATCGTTTAGCCAGATCAGCCGGGTATGCGGTAGCCCAGAATCCAGGAAAAACAGCTTTTAATCCCTTATTTATTTACAGTGCAACCGGATTAGGTAAAACGCACCTGGTACACGCAATTGGTATAGAGGTAAAAAATAATTTTCCTGACAAAACTGTTCTTTATGTTACAACAGAACAGTTTATGCATCAGTTCGTTGATGCTGTCAGAAATAATAACCATAACGACTTTATCCATTTTTACCAGATGATTGATGTACTTATCATCGATGATATACATGGTTTGGCTGGTAAAGAAAAAACTCAAAATGTTTTTTTCCATATTTTCAATCATTTACATCAGAAAGGGAAACAGCTGATTATCACTTCTGATAAACCACCTGTTGAACTTAAGGGTATGGAACAGCGCTTGCTATCAAGATTTAAATGGGGGCTTGCAGCCGATCTTCAAATACCCGATTTTGATACCCGTATGGGGATTATTAAAAAGAAACTCTATAATGATGGTGTTGAAATGCCTGCCGATGTTATTGAGTACCTGGCATACAGTATTTCAACCAATGTCAGGGAACTGGAAGGTGCAATGGTTTCCATTCTGGCACAGTCTACGCTTAACAAAAAAGCAATTAATCTAGACCTTGCCCGTCAGATGATTGATAAGTTTGTAAAGAATACTTCAAAAGAAATTTCGATAGATTTTATCCAGAAAATTGTTTGTGACTATTTCAATCTTCCTGTTGATATGATTAATTCAAAAACACGAAAGCGGGAAATCGTACAAGCCAGGCAGCTGGCCATGTTTTTTGCTAAAAAACACACCAAATCTTCTCTTGCAACAATTGGACTGCATTGCGGGAATAAAGATCATGCAACTGTTCTTCACGCCTGCCGTACTGTGATTAACCTGATTGAAACCGACAAGCAATTCAGAAATTATGTTGAAGATCTGGAGAAAAAAATAAAGATTTAAAGCAAAGATTGTATTACTCAATAAAACCCATCCTGAAAAGCGATGGGTTTTATTATTTTTGCGCACTGAAAAATTCTGCCCATGAAAATATTATTTGTTTGCCTTGGTAACATCTGCCGAAGTCCTTTAGCCGAAGGAATTATGCAAAAGAAACTTCAAGTGGCTGGTCTTACTGCTAAAGTAGAGGTTGATTCTGCGGGCTTTGAACCATTCCATACAGGCGAGAATCCTGATATCAGAGCTATCAGGGTTGCAAATAAAAATGGAGTAGATATCAGTCAGCTTACTGCAAGGCTTTTCAGACCCGATGATTTTGAAATATTTGATATAATTTATGTAATGGATCATATCAATTACAGAGATGTTATATTTAAAGCCAGAACAAAAAAAGATCAGGAGAAAGTTGATTTTTTGATGAATTTACTTGAACCAGGCGAAAACAATAAAGTTCCTGATCCCTGGACCGGTGATATGCATGACTTTGAGGCAGTTTACAAACTGCTGGATAAAGCTACAGAAGTTCTTATAAAAAAAATACAGTTGCAAGTGAAATGATAGTTCCAAAAATTCTGAAACCTTCAAAGCAGGATATCCTTGATGCTCAAGATAGAATCAAACCCTATATCCACCATACTCCAGTACTTTCATCTCAAATAATTAATGAGATTACAGGCAGAAAAGTATTTTTTAAATGCGAGAATTTTCAGAAAGCCGGGGCATTTAAATCGAGAGGTGCCTGCAATGCTGTTTTATCTCTTCCTGAATCAGAATTATTGAAAGGAGTTGCAACTCATTCATCAGGGAATCATGCACAAGCGCTTGCCAGAGCGGCAAAAATTAAAGGAATTACGGCTCATATAGTGATGCCGGAGAATTCTTCAAAGGTTAAAATAGATGGAGTCATTTATTATAATGGTAAAATTACGTTTTGCCGACCCACACTTGAGGACAGGGAATTAACACTGGAGGAAGTTATTCGAAGAACAGGTGCTACAGAAATACATCCTTATAATAATCTGAGAATTATAGCCGGACAGGCAACAGCTTGTCTTGAAGCGATAACTGATATTGAGAGTCTTGATTTAGTTATTGCCCCTGTTGGAGGTGGTGGATTATTGAGTGGTACAGCACTTGCTGTTCATTATTTTGGGAAATCAATCAAAGTAATTGCTGCAGAACCAGTAAATGCAGATGATGCTTACCAATCGTTTAAAACAGCTACATTCGTACCTTCTGTTGCTCCGGATACTATCGCTGATGGATTAAGAACTTCTCTCGGTAGTATCACCTACCCTATTATTTGCAATCATGTTGAGGATATTGTGACTGTAACTGAAGAAGGAATTATAGCTGCAATGAGGTTAGTATGGGAACGAATGAAGATTATTATAGAACCTTCATCTGCGGTTCCTCTGGCTGCCCTGATTGAAAATAAAATATCTGAACGTTATAAAAATATTTGTCTGATTATTTCGGGAGGGAACGTTGATTTGAATGATTTACCATGGATAAAATTTTAATTCGGCGATAAATGTCTTCAAATACAAAAGGAAATTTATATCTTATTCCATCGTTATTAGGTGCGTCGATGCCGGGCAAGGTTATTCCACCAGAAAACATTATTTTGGTTAGCAGAATAGGATTTTTTATTGTAGAAGAAATTAAATCAGCCAGAAGATTTTTAACCGTCTTAGGTATAAATCTTCAGGAAGATCCAAAAGAGTTCATGGTGTTTAATGAACACAGCGATAAATATGATGTTTCGACCTACCTAAAGCCTGCATTTGATGGTAAAGATATAGGGATTCTTTCAGAGGCGGGTTTGCCATGTGTTGCTGATCCAGGTTCACTTATTGTAAAACAGGCTCATTTGTCGGGTATCAGGGTTATACCACTAACGGGTCCTTCATCAATATTTCTGGCACTAATGGCTTCGGGCTTTAATGGACAGAATTTCTGTTTTCATGGCTATCTTCCAGTGGAAAAATCGGAAAGATCGAGGAGTTTGAAAGACATTGAACGAATGGCCAGAAAGGATTCTTCAACACATATTTTTATTGAAACACCCTATCGCAACAACCAATTCCTTGAAGTGTTGTTAAAGGTATGTGGAGATAACACATGGCTTTGTGTAGCTCTGGATCTGAGTTGTACCAATGAGACAATAATCTCAAAACCTATAAGTAATTGGAAATCAAGTAAATTAATAGATATTAACAAAAGACCTGCAGTTTTCCTCATTTCCTCAGGAAATGAGGCTTAGATGATTATTAACATTCTTTTTAAAAATATAATACAATGAATAACGGTATTTTAAAAGAACCTGATTACATTTTTGAAGTAAGTTGGGAAGTGTGTAATAAAGTAGGTGGAATCTATACAGTAGTTTCCACAAAAGCACTGACCATGGTCGAAAAATACAAGGACAACTATTTCGTAATTGGCCCGGATGTTTGGAAAGAAACGCAGGAAAACCCTGAGTTTATTGAAGATAAGAATTTATTTAAGGCCTGGAGAGAATGGGCAGAAGCTGATGGCCTTCATTTCAGGATGGGCAGATGGAATATTAAGGGAAAACCAATAGCAATACTTGTAGATTTCACGCCATATTTTCCTCTTAAGGATAAAATATTAGCCGATTTCTGGATAAAATATCAGTTAGACTCAATAACAGGACAATGGGATTATGTTGAACCTGCACTTTTTGGGTATGCATCTGCTCTGATTATAGAAAGTTTTTATAAGTTCAACCTGAATGCTCAGGATAAAATTATTTCGCATTTTCATGAATGGATGACGGGTACCGGAATATTATATCTGAAGGATAAAGTGCCACAGGTGGGTGGGATTTTTACAACCCATGCAACAGTTCTGGGAAGATCAATTGCGGGCAATACAATGCCTCTATATCAGGATCTCAATGTTTATCAGCCTGATACACTCGCAAATAATCTTGGTGTCAGAGCAAAGTATTCATTAGAAAAAATAGCTGCCAATCAATGTGATGCATTTACTACTGTTTCGCAGTTAACTGTTAGAGAATGCAGCTATTTTCTTGGTAAAGAAGTTGATATTGTAACTCCGAATGGATTTGAAGACAGTTTTGTTCCGGCTGATAATCTTTTCGTCAAGGCCAGAGAAAAAGCACGTAAGAAACTGCTGAATGTGGCTGAGGCAGTGACTGGACAGAAAATCGAAAGTAATACAATGCTTATCATTAACAGTGGTAGATATGAATTCAGAAACAAGGGGATCGACCTTTTTATTGATTCACTGTGGAAATTAAATCAGGTAAAAGATCTCGATAAAAAAGTTGTTGCTTTTATTACAGTTCCTGCAAATCAGACAGGACCAAGAAATGAAGTCCTTCAGCGCATGAATTCTCTGGAAAGCAACAATCCTCAAATTGATAGTTTCCTTTCGCACGATTTATATGATCCGGATTTCGATCTTATTCTGAGCAGGATTAAGCGGAATGGCATGCATAACAGTTCGGATGATCAGGTGAAGATTATTTTTGTTCCAGCCTACCTGAATGGGTATGATGGAATTTTTAACATGGATTATTATGATCTGCTCATTGGATTCGACCTTTCGGTATTCCCATCGTATTATGAGCCATGGGGATATACTCCTCTTGAGAGCCTGGCTTTCCATATTCCTACAATTACAACTTCATTAACAGGATTCGGGCTTTGGATGACTCAACATGCAGACGAACTTGGTATGGCCCTGCATGTTGTAGAGCGTACAGAAGAGAATTCAGTTTTTGTCATTGATAAAATAACAGAGATTTTTAGTGAATTCTCCAGGATGAATGAGGAAGAGCTAAAGGCAATACGAATTCAATCAAGAGATTTGGCAGGATATGCGAAATGGAGTAATCTGATTGGAGAATATTCAAAGGCTTATTCAATTGCCTTAAATAAAGTTTCAGACCGCTCACATTTATTCAAGACTAAGCAGAATATTGAACTTTATTCTGTTTTTGAAACTGTTAAGAGCAATCAGCCTGTCTGGAAAAAATTATTGGTAAAACCAAGTTTGCCAACTCAGCTTAATGGATTGCAGCGACTTGCTAAAAATCTCTGGTGGAGCTGGAATGATGATGCTAAGGAAATATTTGAACTAATTGATAAAGGTTTTTGGCAGGAATCGGAGTGCAACCCCATCCGTTTGATTGAAATGCTGAGTTTCGATCAGTTAAAACGACTTGCCCTCGATAAAAATTTTATTTCGAAGTTAGAAAAGGTGACAGAAAAGTTTGATGCTTATATGGCTGAAGCTGTTAACATGCCCAAACGTAAAGTTGCCTATTTCAGCATGGAATTCGGTATTGATGATACATTGAAAATCTTTTCAGGAGGATTAGGCGTACTTGCCGGTGATTTTTTGAAGCAGGCAAGCGACAGTAATTTTAATATTATGGGAATTGGATTGCTCTACCGCTATGGATATTTTAAACAGGAAATATCTATGATGGGTGATCAGATATCCCATACAATTCCTCAGAAATTCAGTCATTTATGTATACAACCTGTACGCAATGCTGCAGGAGAGTGGATTACAATATCCTTAGCTTTACCTGGCAGAAATCTATATGCTAAAGTATGGAAAGCAGAGGTTGGTCGTATTCCACTTTATTTGCTGGATACAGATATTGAAGAAAATATTGAAGTTGACCGTTCTATTACACATCAGCTTTATGGAGGTGACTGGGAGAACCGTTTCAAACAGGAATTACTCATTGGAGTTGGTGGAATAAGAATGATAGATGCTATTGAAGAAAATCCTGATATTTATCATTGTAATGAGGGTCATGCGGCCTTTATAGGACTGGAGCGTCTCAGAAAGTTTGTACAGGATGAAAAACTGACTTTTGAGCAAGCTCTTGAAGTAGTAAGAGGGTCAACTCTGTTTACAACTCATACGCCAGTTCCGGCTGGTCATGATGCGTTTAGCGAGGATCTTTTAAGGGCATATATTCCACATTATGCCAACAGGCTTGGAATAAGCTGGGAGACATTTATGAATCTTGGAAGGTTTATTGAAAACAAACCAGATGAAAAGTTTTCCATGAGTGTTCTTGCTTTAAAGCTTTCTCAGGAAGTTAATGGAGTGAGCAGAATACATGGCAAAGTTACCCAGGAAATGTTCAAGGGGCTTTTTCCTGGATATTTTCCTGAAGAAAGTCACATTGGATATGTAACTAACGGAGTGCATTTACCTACCTGGACATCAAGAAGATGGCTAGAACTCTATAAAGATGTTTTTGGTGAAGATTTTTATCTGGACCAGTCGAATCCTAAACACTGGAGTAAAATCCATGCTGTTCCTGACCAGAAAATCTGGGAAATCAGGAATACTTTACGTTCAGAGCTAATCGATTTCCTTAAGGTAAGACTAACAAATGAGATGACCAGGAGGCAGGAAAGCCCGGGATTCATCCTGAATGTAATGGAATCATTAGAAAAAGAAGCGTTGACCATAGGTTTTGCCAGAAGGTTTGCTACTTATAAGAGAGCTCATCTTTTGTTCTCAAATCTTGAGCATCTCGCCCAAATTCTCAACCATCCTGAAAAACCGATACGACTGATTTTTGCTGGGAAGGCGCATCCACATGACAAAGCCGGCCAGGATCTTATCAAAAAGATTATCGAAGTTTCAAGAAGACCAGAATTTATGGGAAAAGTAATTTTTGTCGAAAATTACGACATGAATCTTGCCCGAAAATTGATAAGTGGTGTTGATATCTGGCTCAATACTCCAACCAGGCCGCTTGAGGCATCAGGGACCAGTGGAGAAAAAGCAATTATGAATGGAATTGTAAACCTGAGTGTTTTAGACGGATGGTGGGCTGAAGGCTACAAACCAGGTGCAGGATGGGCACTAAAAGAAACCCGTACATATGCGAATCAGATGTTCCAGGATGAGCTTGATGCGGAAACCATTTATGATGTTATTGAAGAAGAAATAGCACCAATTTTTTACAGGCATAATAGTGAAGGAATACCAACGGATTGGATTTTATACATTAAAAATACGATTTCGGAAATTGCTCCTCATTTTACGATGAAACGAATGTTGGATGAGTATATTGAAAAATACTATTCCAGACTCTTTATGCGTTCAACCTTTATTCAGGCTGGTAAGTATGAAAAGGCTAAAAAAATTGCGGCATGGAAACGTAAGGTAACTGCAGGTTTTGAAAATCTGGAAGTACTTTCATTGAAAATTCCGGATTCTACGCAACATCCGCTCAATCTTGGTGAGAATTTCCAGGCAGAAATAGTGATAAACCTTGGAGATTTAAGCCAGGAAGACATTGGTATTGAAGTAATTTTTGGTCAGAAAGAAAATGATGAAGTAACTAAAATAACCAGATCAGAAGAGATGCAGATGGTAAGCATTGAGAATAATCAGGCAACATTTGTTTGTGAAATTCCGGCATCAAAATCAGGAGTTTATGACTATGCATTCAGAATTTTCCCCAAAAGCCAGCATTTACCACACAGGCAGGATTTTAACCTGATAAAGTGGATTTAGTGTAATATAACTAGTTACAGCATTAGCAAAGTTTGATAAATGAGACTTAAAACCATTTTTTTTATCTTTGCATCATATTAAATTAGAATTGAAATGAAATTACTTGAAAATAGGACTGCATTAATCACAGGAGCATCAAGGGGAATTGGACGTGCCATAGCTCTTCAATTTGCAAAGGCCGGGGCAAATATTGCCTTTTCTGATCTTGCATACGATGATAATGCCAGGAATCTGGAGGATGAACTTAAGGCTATGGGTGTAAAAGCTAAAGCCTATGCATCGGATGCCAGCTCATTTGAACATGCTGACATTCTGATCGATAACATCATGAATGATTTTGGCAGAATTGATGTACTGGTAAACAATGCTGGAATTACCCGTGATAACCTGCTGATGCGCATGAGCGAAATGGAATGGGATTTAGTTATTAAAGTTAATCTTAAGTCTGTTTTTAACCTGACAAAAGCTGTTCAGAAAGTAATGCTGAAACAGCGTTCCGGCTCTATTGTAAATATGAGTTCTGTTGTTGGTGTTGAAGGAAATGCCGGTCAGTCTAATTATTCAGCTTCAAAAGCGGGAATGATAGGATTCACAAAATCAATCGCAAAAGAAATCGGATCCAGAAATATCCGTTGCAATGCCATTGCTCCCGGGTTTATTGAAACAGAAATGACAGCCAAGCTTAATGATGATGTTCGCAAAGTCTGGATTGAGTCAATTCCGCTGCGAAGGCCGGGTTACCCCGAAGATGTTGCGAATGTTGCACTTTTCCTTGCGTCGGATTTATCCACCTATGTAACAGGTCAGGTAATCAGTGTTTGTGGAGGTATGTTAACTTAATTAACGGGATTTACTCTTTATCACTTTGAGCGTAGTAACTGAATACCCTTTCTGGTTTTTCTTATTCTGCCTTTTATTGGGCGGTGTTTATTCATATATATTATACTACAGAGATAAGAAAAATGATTTTTCTGCAAACCTGATCTATGTTCTTGCTGCACTGCGTTTTACTGCAATTACATTAATTTCTTTTTTGCTTTTGTCACCTCTGATTAAAACACTGAATAAAGAATCAGAGAAACCTGTAATCATTCTTGCCCGCGATAATTCCGAATCGGTACTGATTAATAAAGATTCTTCATATTATAAGACAAAATTTATAGAGGATTTAAAATCGTTCAAAGAGAAACTTGAATCAAAATTCGAAGTAAAATCCTATAATTTCGGGGAGAAAATTGACGAAAGTAAAGCATTAACTTTTGCCGATAGGTTTACGGATATTTCAGCCATGTTCGGTGATATACAGGAGCGCTATTCAAACAGGAATGTAGGAGCTTTAGTTTTATTATCAGATGGGATTTTTAATAAAGGGAATAGTCCTTTATATTCAGGTGAAAGTTTTAAATTTCCTGTATATACAGTTGCAATGGGTGATACATCATTGCAGAAAGACATTTTGCTCTCAAAGGTCAATGCAAATAAAATAGCCTATCTTGGTAACAAATTCCCGGTTGAGATACTTGTAAGTGCCAACAAACTCAAAGGACAGCGGGCCACTATTGATATTACTAAAGCAGATAAAAGTGTTTTCTCAAAGGAAATTTACATAACCTCCGAACGGTATTCTGAAACAATTAATGTTCAGATAGAAGCCAGGGAAACCGGAATTCAGCATTATGTAATCAAGCTCAACCAGTTCGAAGGCGAAATCAACACGGATAATAACCGCAGAGATATTTTTGTTGAAGTTATGGAGGGTAAAGAAAAGGTACTTATTCTTGCTGATGCCCCACATCCTGATATTACAGCTATTAAACAAGCTTTGGAATCAAGTTTCAATTATGAGGTAACTACACGATTTATTGATCAATTCAATGAACCACTAAATAAGTACAACATACTGATTCTTCATCAATTACCATCCTTGAAACGCAATATTGCCAATATTACAACTCAGGCATCTGAACAAGGTTTGCCAGTACTTTATATTCTGGGAAGTAATACAAATTTCAACTCCTTTAATCAGTTAAAACAAGGAATTCAGGTTCTGATTGAAAAATCGGGTTTTACAGATGCACAACCTGCATTCTCAAATAATTTTGCCTTGTTTACTTTAAGCGAGCAAACAAAAAAGGTTCTTCTCGACTTCCCTCCTCTTCAATGCCCTTTTGGTTCATACAAGGTTCAGAATTCTTCTGATGTATTATTCTATCAAAGAATTAATGGAATAACTACAGAACGACCAATTATTCTGTTCAGCAGCGACCTGAATAAAAAATTTGCAGTAATTTCCGGTGAAGGAATCTGGAGATGGCGGCTTAACGACTACCTGATTAAAAATAATCATGAAGCCTTTGATGAAATTATCACAAAAACGATTCAATATTTGTCGGTTAAGGTTAATAAAAGCTTTTTCAGAGTTTTTGTAAATAATAACAACTATGAAAATGAGCCATTAATGTTCTCAGCTGAGGTATATAACCAGAGCTATGAGTTAATAACTGATCCTGAAGTTGAACTCACTATTACCAATGAACAGCAGAAGAGTTTTCCGTATGCATTTACTAAATCAGGTAGTTCCTATACGTTAAATGCAGGAGTTTTTCCTCCGGGTTCCTACAAGTATCTGGCGAAGACTAAGGTCGGCGAGAAGTTATATCAGCAGGTAGGCGAATTTTCTGTGAGTGTACTTAACCTTGAAACTTACAATACAACTGCCGATCACAATATGCTCAATAACCTTGCAGGCAAGCATAAAGGGAGTATGTTCTATCCAAAACAACTTGATGATCTTGCAAATACACTATTAAAACGTGATGATATCAAGACAATCTCATATGCTCATAAGCAATTCACGGATTTAATAAATCTTTTCTATATTTTGTTGATTATACTGGGCCTTTTATCAACGGAATGGTTCCTGCGGAAACGTGCCGGTAGTTATTAGCCACACCCATGTTTTTTGTCATTTCAAAAATAATCGAATACCTGTTGTCTCCGCTTGTCTGGATAATTTTCCTGGTAATAGCAGCTTTGTTCTCAAGAAATCCAAGGAAATCAAAACGTTACCTTGCACTAACCCTGATAATCTGTTTGTTTGTAAGCAATAATTTCCTTGCCGATGAATTTATGCGTCTTTGGGAAGTACCCATTACTACAAAAGAGCAATTAAAGGGCACTTACGACCTTGGAATTATTCTGGGGGGTGGAATGATTCAGCATGATAAAGAGAATGACCGGCTCATCTTCAGAGCCAATACCGACAGATTTCTCCAGGCTCTTGAATTATACAAAGAAGGTAAAATAAAGAAAATGCTGATTTCTGGCGGAGCAGGGCATTTAATTTACAGGGATATGCTGGAGGCAGCATTGTTAAAAACTTACCTTGTAAAAATTGGAATCCCTGCTCAGGATATTCTGGTTGATTCTACATCCGATAACACCCGGCAGAATGCTATAAACTCTGCTAAAATAATTGCTCAGAATTGTCCGAATGGGCGTTACCTGCTAATAACTTCATCATGCCACATGCGAAGATCGGTTGCTTGTTTTGTAAAGGCAGGAATTTTTGTCACTCCATTTCCTACGAATAAATATACAGGAAGAAGAGTTTATTCGGTTCAGCATCTGTTTATTCCGGATGTAAGGAGTCTTCTTTTCTATGATACATTAATTCATGAAATTCTCGGTTACGTCGTATATAAAATAGTAGGATATATTTAAATATAGCAGAAATTTCCTGATGGAGCTTTCAAAAATCAAACCCTTCTTTAGTATTGTCAGGAAGCATCCTTACAGCCAGTGGCTTATTAATATGACCAATAGCTTGGGATTATTCCTTATCGAGAAACTCAGTTTTATAATTGGAAGTTTTTTATTGTTACCCCCGGCGGCAAGTACGAAAAAAAAGATTCTATGGAGGACAATGAATTTTTTGGTGCTTTTTCTGTTGTTATTGCTAATGGTTGATATGAATTTCCTTTGGTTATTCGGAAAATCACCAAAAATCAGGCATATCAACAATCCGGATTTAAAAATTACTTCTGAATTATTTTCTTCTGATGGAAAGCTTATGGCCAGGTATTTTGATGAAAACCGTCAGCCAATGAAGTATGAAGAAATTCCGAAGGAGTTTATTAATGCATTAATTTCTACTGAAGATAGCCGGTTTTACAGTCATCATGGAGTTGACCTGAAAGCGACCCTTAGCATATTCTGGTATATGGCTAAAGGCGAGCGCAGAGGTGGGAGTACAATTACTCAGCAACTTGTGAAGAATTTATTTAAAACCAGGAGTAATTATTCTAAAGGTTTGTTTGGTTATATTCCGGGACTTAATGCCCTTGTTTACAAAGCAAAGGAATGGATTGCAGCAATAAAGATAGAAATTTTATATAGTAAAGAAGAAATTCTTACAATGTACTGCAACACAATTGACTTTGGTTCTAATTCATTTGGTTTAAAAATTGCTGCCAAAACATTTTTCAGTTGCAACCCATCAAATTTAAGCACCGGGCAAATAGCACTTCTTGTAGGGATGCTGAAAGCACCAAGCTATTATAGTCCGGTTTCTCACCCGGAAAATGCAAAAGACAGACGCAATATTGTTTTTGGCCAGATGCTTAAAGCAGGTTTACTAACTCAAAATGCATTAGATTCTCTATCAAACTTACCTTTACAACTGAATTACCACCCTGAAAGTGCCAATGATGATAATGGCTCCTATCTGAGGGATGCTGTAAGTGCCTATTTGAGATCCTGGTTAAAAGAAAATGATTATGATCTTTTTGCAGACGGTTTAAAGATTCATTGTTCGATAGACTCCAAGCTTCAGGCTTATGCTGAAGAAGCTGTTACCACGCAGATGAAACGTCTTCAGAAACGATTCTACCAGCATTGGAGTGGCGCTCCGCCATGGTCTGATAAAGATGGAGTTGAATTACCGTATTATATTGAGAACATTGCAAGAAATACAAACTTTTATGCTTCACTATCGAAAAAATATGCGAGCATACCTGATTCTGTAAATTACTACATGAATCTGCCACACCCGGTAAGAGTATTTTCCTGGAAAGGCGAACGGGATACTGTAATTAGTTTTCTGGATTCAATCAGGTATTTTAATCATTTTTTACATGCCGGATTTATTGCAATGGATCAGGAAAGCGGAGAGGTTAAAGCCTGGGTAGGTGGAATTAATCACAAGTATTTCAAATTTGATCATGTTAAACAGTCGAAACGACAGCCAGGGTCAACGTTTAAAGCATTTGTATACACAGCTGCCATTGATTCAACTTATGGACCCTGTGACCAGTTTTCTGATATTCCTGTTACTTATAAATACACGGAAAATGGGAAGCCGATGTCATGGAGTCCCAGAAATGCTGATGCATCATTTAGTGGCAGGGAAGTAACTCTGAAATATGCATTTGCAAAGTCAATTAATTCCATTGCTGTTCAGGTTACTCAAAAAATCGGATGGGAAAAGGTAATTGAATATGCATATAAGATGGGAATTAAGACAAAGTTAAATGATGTTCCATCTGTTTGCCTGGGTTCTAGTGATGTTTCTCTTTATGAACTTGTTAATGCGTATTGCCCTATGGTAAATAAGGGTTATTCCGTTGAACCGGTATTTATTACAAGAATTGAAGACATGGATGGAAACATTATCTACAATTCTGAGCCTCAGAAAAAGAGGGTTATCAGCGAAGAAACAGCCTTTTACATGAATCAGATGCTCATGGCCGGGCTCACAGAGCCAGGGGCAACAACGCAAGCACTTTTTGATTATGATTTATTCAGGTATAATACTGATTTTGGCGGGAAAACAGGAACATCCTCAAATCATTCTGATGGATGGTTTATTGGAGTTAGCCCTCACCTGGTTGCCGGTGCCTGGGTTGGAGGAGAAAGCAGGTTTATTCACTTTAAAACTTCGGAATTAGGTGAGGGATGCAAAACAGCACTACCAATTTTCGGACTTTTCTGGGAAAAGGTTCTGAAAGATAAAAATTACAAACATTTAAAAGGGAAATTCCCCAAGCCTGATTTTAAACTAACAAAGACGTATACTTGTCATACCATACTCCCCAAAAACGATTCTATTAGTCAGGACACTCTGTCTGTTAGTGATTAGGTCTTTTTATAGGATTAATTTATTTTACATTTAAATCATAATTACTTTTAATGCTTTTCTTTCATCTAGCTTGTGAACTTATAAAATTGTAGGAATGTCAATTAATCACCATGTCCTGAGTAATGCCTTATTCAAGCAAATTGTGGAAACTGCAAATGAAGGCGTTATCCTAACTGACAGCCTTTTCAAGGTTGAATTTGTCAATAAAATGATGGCAGGTTTTCTGGAAAAAACCGAAAACGAAATTATTGGACATCCAATTACTGATTTTATAGTTGAAGAAGATCTGCTTAAATTCAATCAATCTAAAACGAGTCTGCCTTCAAAAAGCATTAAACGATTTGAAATCAGGTTTATACTGGCAAAGGGAGCATTTACATGGGGGCTAATTTCTACTTCCGCTGTTTGTGATAATGAGGGAGTATTTATCGGGAATCTTTGTATGGTGGCAGATATCAATGACCGCAAATTAAAATCTACCCTTCTTTCTAATATCAGTTACGAACTTCGCTCACCATTAAACGGAATAATGGGGTTTTCTGAACTTTTGACAGAAATGGTAAGAGATTCTGAACATTCCAAAATGGCTAAAATCATAACTGCCTCAGGAAAAAAGCTAATGACAACTCTAAATGCAATAATGGATCTTGCCGATATTGATGGTGATAATTCGAAGCTTCACTTTGAAACTCATGATGTTGGAGAACTCATTGATAATTTGATTAAAAGATATTTCAAGGATGCACAGAAAAAGGGAATTAAATTGAATTTTCTGCTTCAACCAGATCATTATGCCATTATTGATAAGACATTTTTTGAGAGAATTATTGATAGTTTGGTTGATAATGCTATTAAATTTACTCATGAAGGTTCTGTAAGTATATCGATTTCTGTTGGACTAAATGACAATTTAAAAACTATTTTTGTGAATGTTAAGGATACAGGAATTGGAATTGCTCCTGAGAATCAACGTATAATTTTCAATGAATTCCGGCAGGTAAGTGTTGGATTTGGTCGTGAATATGAAGGGACAGGAATAGGATTGTCGCTATCAAAAAGGATGGCACTCATGATGAAAGGGAGTATTAAAGTGGAAAGTCAGCTTGGACTGGGGTCCACTTTTAGTTTGCTTCTTCCGGAAGCCGAGGCACCAAAATTATCTGTTTCAGCAGTTATCAATCAGGTTGCAGAACAAAACCCTTTGGAAAATCCTTCAGATATACTAAATAAACCATTAATCCTGGTAGTTGAAGATAATCGGTTTAATCTTGAATTACTTGAAATATATTTAAGCTCTTACTACCAGGTTGATAAAGCAATTGATGGGCTGACGGCAATCCGGCTTACTTCCTCAAAACAATATGATGTTATTTTAATGGATATCAATCTTGGTATTGGTATGGATGGGTTGCGGGCAACTAAGGAAATAAGGAATATACCTGGCTATAGAGACATTCCGGTAATTGCTGTTACAGGTTACACTACAAGGGAGGACAAAGATAAGCTTCAGGCAGGTGGCATAAATCATTACCTGGCAAAACCATTCGAAAAGAAAAAACTTCTTCAGCTGCTGACTGAAGTTCTTAGTTGATTTCGTTTCCTGGAGGTCTTGCAAACAACAATAAACCTTGCGTCTTTTGCACCTCCACTACTCTCTTTGCGTTTTAAAGAAAAGCGGCTGCCTGATCATTTCAGGTAGCCGCTTTTTAAAATAAATCAGTATCCTTTACTGGACAACAAGTTTCTGCGTAAAATTAGTTTCTGAATTAGCGGTTTTTAGGAAATAAACACCTTTACTTAATCCTGAAATATCGACATATTGGTTAGTGTCTGTAATTCTTGAAGAAAGTTGAAGTTTTCCGGTAACATCGTAAATTTCAATTAAACCTTTTCCATTTGTCATAACCATTACGTAGTTACTGGCTGGATTAGGATAAACACTGATACGTTGTCCTTTTAATTCTTCCATACCAACAATTGTAGAAAGATCAACTTTCATGGTCTGAGTAACTTCCATTGAAGAGGTATGCTGCACCCACATTACAAACTCACAGTTATTTTTCACAAAACCTGCTGTTGAGAAATTCAAGGTTACAGTCTGAGTTGGATTAACAGAGAAATTAAGGTCGGTACCGTTTTCATCAGGGTACATACCGCGACAGGCAAAATCAACTTCAGTTTGTCCTAACCAGGCTTCCGGAATATTAGATTCAGTTAAAGCAGTAAGAAGTTTTAAACCACCAGCAAAAGCAGTAAACGTTTCTTCAACAGTAATTGTAGCCTGATAATTCTGAAAAGAAGTAGAAACAATATTGCATGTAATAATATGAAATGCAGGATTTGCAATTCTCTCATTATACATTGGCAGATAGGTAGGATACATTGAAGTTGTGGCATTACCACCAACAGCTTTAATAACGCCATCGGCGATTACAGTGGGGAAACCGGTGATTGTGTAGTAGTTAATTCTTGCAACACCAGCTGGAATTTCATAGGAATCACCGCTGTGATATTCAACAGCAACTGCATTCTTATTATTAACCTCAATAAGGTCACGTAAGCCTTTGGCTGCGCCTGGACAATAGGTACACCAGGTTCCGGTTCCACCTTCCATCAAAACGAGGTTGCGTTCAACACCACCGGGAACAGATACAGTATCTGTGTTTGAGCTGTGAGAATATCCTGATCCGATATAATGTGCACGAACTCCGTAAACGTAAGTGTTTGCCCATGGAGAAACATCAGTGTAGTTAATGTTATTCGTAGCAGCAACGATTTTTCCATTGCGGCTTAATTTATATAAATCAGGTGTTGGTGAAAGAGCATTCCAGCTAACATTAATATCAGGACTTGCAAGAACTGCATTAAGGTTAATCGGAGCAGCCGGAGCAGGCACTGAATCTATTGATAAATCGTCGATGTAATAACCTGAAGTAGTGTAGGTGGTTGGACTTGGAGCGCTTGCACCATCCCATCCGTAAAAATCTATACCATCTAATTTCAGACTGTTGCCAGTTCCCTGGGCACCTTTACTCCATTTGTAACTTACAAGTTCTACATTGTCGATATAGAATGTAGCGAAATCGTCATCCATGTCAACAATTAAAACAAGGTGTTTCCAGGTATTCGGAGCAAAAGTTGTTTTAACAGCAGAGGTACCACCAGCATCTACATAAATTGAATCATTATACATATAGGTTTGGAATGCCCAGAGACTGTTTGCAGCTGCAAAATCGCTTAAAACATTAAAATAACCGGTTTTACCTGATTCAACATACATCCACCAGCTAAGTTTAAATCTGCCGGCAGATTTATCAAAAAGATTCAAAACCAGGTCGTTATTAGTTGTAACATAAACTGATTTTGACGTACTATGCGACTGAGTGCTGGAAACTACAGCATCTTCAGTACCTCCAGGAGCATTCGTCCAGGTGGTCCAGGGAGCACCTGCCTGTTGTGCAATTTTCAGTCCTACAGTATAGGACTCAAAATCACTGGAGTACAATGTGGTTTGAGCCTGAATTTGCCAGCCACAAATTAGAAATAAAACAAAAAATAGGTAACTTTTTTTCATGGTTACAGGGTTTAGTTTGACGTAATAAAAGGTTTTCAGGTGGAAATCTATTTGTATTTCAAAGGTAAGAATAATTCCCGGAATATTCTTTACCACATATTTCTCAATCCGTTTTCGATTTCAAACGACAGCCGTTTGTTAACATCCTCAAAAGTGCCCATCCCATTAATGGTAATTACCCCGTGTTGTTGATTATACTTTCTGATTACCGGAACGGTTTTAGTTTCATGTTCTGCCAGACGCTGAACAATCTTTGAGGTACTTGTATCATAGGGCATGCAATCCTTTGTTTTGCTTCTGGCATCGAGACGCTTTATCAATTCAAGCGTAGGGACTTCAATTTCAATGATTTGCAACATAGAGTTTGCCTGTGTTTTCAGAAGGCCGTCAAGGATATAGGATTGTACTAAAGTCCTGGGAAATCCTTTGAAGATAAAGCCTTTTACCTCTTTGGAGGTCATTAGCCTTTTTTCAATCAAGGGCACAACAATGTCATCGGGAACCAATTGACCATTTTCGTACAATTCCTTGATTTTCATACCTGTAGCAGATCCTATTTTAATTTCTTCTTCAAGCATAGGGCCAGTGGCAATGTATTCCAGCCCGAATGTTTTTGCCAGTGCTTTTCCCTGCGAGCCTCTGCCACAACCGGGATAACCGAACAATACAATATTAAGGTGTTTCTTGCTTAATTCTTTCTCAATCAGTTTCACAATTTCCTGGTGAACTTCTTCAATTCCGGATGATCCGTTAATTTCAAGACAAATCCCCCGATCTTTATAGAAATTAAGAACTGGCAGGGTCTTGTCGTAGTATTCTTTCAAACGGTTTCGGATAACGACTTCATTATCGTCACTCCTGCCCGACGTTAAACCCCGGTTAAGCAAACGACTTACTGATTCTTCTTCCGTTACTTCAAGGCTGATCAGGCAAGTCAGGCTGGTCTTCAGTTTACGCATTAGACCTTCGAGAATATAGGCCTGTATGTAGGTTCTCGGAAAACCATCGAAAAGGAATCCGTTTGATTCCGGATGTTCCCGTATTGTGTTTTCGATTATCTGAACGATTATTTCATCTGAAACAAGGCCGCCGGCAGCAATAATATCTTTGGCTTCTTTGCCGAGTTCAGTGTTCTCGCTCATTTCCTTGCGCAGGAGTTCCCCTGTGGAAATGTAGAATAATTTGTACTTACTGATAAGAAATTCAGACTGAGTCCCTTTTCCTGCACCCGGAGGCCCAAATAGCGCGATGTTTAGCATGGTAGTGGCATTTTAGATTGTGAGCTTACTCACAAATATAAGAAAAGTGCTGAAGATAGTTTCAGACATTTTATTAACTTTGATACAATAGCAGGATTTAAACCTAAGATTACTAAAATATTGATGTCAAATACCAATCATACAAAACCGTCCACTGGCATTCTCGTGCTGCATGGCCTTACCGGGAATCCGGAAACAGTGCTATCTATAGAGGAACCATTAAAGTCATTAGGGTTAAAAGTCTCAATACCTGTATTGCGTGGTCATGGAAAGGATTCACCAGAGTCTCTCCGGGGCGTTACCTGGCAGGATTGGGTGTCGGATGCTGAAACGGCCCTGCTAACCTTGCTAAATGAAGTTGAGAAGGTAATTGTAATTGGCCACAGCATGGGCGGACTGGTCGCAATTATGCTGGGTGCAAAATACAAGGATAAAATTGATAGCCTTATTCTGGTTGCAGCGGCGATTCTGCCTATTTCTCCGCTTGCACCTGGAAAACTACTGAATTTCATGGTTCCGTTGGCAAGCAGGCTATTCAATAAATGGCCGATCGGTCCAGTTTATTCCAATAAAGTTTATGCTGTTAATCATCCCAACTACCTTTGGGCACCAATGGATACGGTGCTGTCGTTTCTGGAATTTACAGATGTTGCCCGAAAGCATCTTGGCAAGATAGAAATGCCGTTGCTTATTCTTCAAAGTCGCGTCGACACCAGGATAGCAGCCAAAAGTGCAGATGTTATTTACAATGAGGTATCAACACCTTCAATGTTTAAGCAGATTCTGTGGTTCGAAAAAACCGATCATGAGATGTTCAGGGATTGTGAGAAAGATGCCGTTGTTGAGAAAATTACTGAATATATCAAAGTACGATGCTAAAAACCACTATGGAAAAGCTGAACCTGAGTTACACTACTTGGTTTGCTATTTAATACCTTTGCTTCATGCGAAACTTGTTGATAATTGGATGTTTTATTCTCATTTTTTTCGGTTGCAAACAGGCGCCTAAGGAAAATAGATCCTTCTGTTACTGGAAAACAACTATGGATCTTAGTCAGGATGAGATTAAAACCATACAGCAACTAAATATCGGGCATTTTTATGTCCGCTTTTTTGATGTGGATTGGAATCCTTACGAAAAGGAGGCTTTCCCGGTGGCATCAGTTTATGGCTCTGGAAAAGATTTGCTAAAATACAGCGACATTACACCTTCCGTTTTTATAACAAATGCTGTACTTGAAAATTCAGACTCAAGCAAACTGGATTCATTGGCATCAAGAATTGCAAGAAAATCAAAGCAACAGATTGATAAAATGTGCAGCTACTTTGCGAACGATGAAGCCAGTACGCTCAGCTACAACAAAAATCTGGAATGGGACAGAATGCATCAGATTTCAGATTCACTCTATCCGATAACTTTTAAAGCATCAAAAAAGCGTTTTACAGAAATCCTCATCGATTGCGACTGGAGTTCTAAAACCCGCGACAAATACTTCTTCCTCTTAAGGCAGTTAAAAAAGTATATACCAGAGTATGAAATTTCGTCAACAATCAGACTCTGGCAGTATAAATACAGAAAAAAAGCTGGAATTCCGCCAGTAACCAGAGGATTGCTTATGTGTTACAGCATTGATAATCCGAAAGATTACAATGTAGAGAACTCAATAAGTTCTACTGAAGAATTAAAAAAATATGTTGATGGAGCCTCCTATCCTGTTAAACTTGACATCGCAATACCGGTTTTCAGCTGGGGAGTGCTTTTCAGAGGAGGAAAATTCAAGGAATTGATCACGCAAGCGGAAACAATGGATTTTGAGAAAGACACTTTCAATTTTCAACGAAAAGGGCCCAACCGCTATATCGTGAAAACCGATCAGGTTTTAAGAAATATGTATTTGCGTTTTGGTGATGAAATCAGGATAGAGCAATTGTCGGTTATGGAGCTGGAAAAAATGGCTGTTTATCTGCACAAAGCACTAAAACCGTCAAAAAATCGCCGGATTACACTATTCTCCTGGGATATCAACTATATTAATCATTACGGAATTGAAAACATTAAGAAGTATTATTCCATTCTTAATAATTAGCTTTCTGTTATGGCCAGCGAAATCAACATTGGCCTGCGGATTTTATGAGTTGGATGAAACAATCAGGCTTTCACTGTTCAGGGCAGAGCTTTCCGGAATGTCGGCATTCAGACCATTTTACTATTCAGCCAATTATTTCAATTCATATATCCCTGATCCTGAAAATAATGATGCCCTGAAGAATTGCACGGAATGGCATAAACATATGGGTAAAAAGGTAGCAATAAAGGACATCGATTTCATTCTCTACCAAACACCACCTGAAGTCTTTGAAAATGCCCTTCAACATGGCAGGCTAACTGCTGAATTTGAAGGAAATAGTTTCATACGTGCACTTTGTCAACCAGCATTTGCCGCTGAGTTAAAGTATCTCTGTTTTGCCAAAGAGCTCGAATACCTGAGTTTCTCAATTCCCGGAACAGGCAGCAGATGGGAAAGCTGGGATGGAAATGTGCATACTAATTACGGCATTCATAACCTTGAATTCGACAGAGATGGTAGTTTTATTGAAACGATAAAAGACCCCTTCCTGAAGCTCAGGTATGCTTTTCAGCTGGTTCGTCTGAACTATTATGAAACTATGGATGATATGAGTATCCGCTTGTACGACAAGTATTTTGCCAAATGTAAAGAGCCAACTATCCTTAAAGCCTGGGCATTGCTATTTAAAGCTAAGTCGATTGACAGGAAAGGGAATCATGTTCTGGCAAATTACCTTTACAGTCAGGTTTTTGATCAATGCGATGAGAAGAAAGTGGCTGTTATGCAATACTTTAATACAAAACCTGGGGTGATCTCCTCAACATTAAAGCTAACGAAAACCGATTATGAAAAAGGAGTAATCCAGTCAATGTTGCTTCTGAATTACCCTGCTCCTGCCCTTTTCAAACTCAGGGAAATGCAGAAGTTCCTGCTTAAAAGTAAATATTTTGCACCACTGATCATGCGGGAGATTAACAAACTCGAAGACTGGATTTACACTCCAATGTACACTGAATACGGACCTGCGATTGATTTGAAAGATAGTTTATACAGATGGGATAATTATGACCTTGTGAGGGATAAAAACCTTAAAACCGACCTTGCCTATCTTGCTGAATTCAAGAGTTTCCTATTGCATTGCCTCCCCTTTGCTGATGGTGAGAATGAGGATTATTTAAACCTGGCAATTGCACATTTGTCGTATATGAATTCTAAAAATGAATTGGCTTTATCCTATCTTCTTAAAATAGATTCAAGGGCGAATTCATCAATAAAAATCCAGAAAGGTATTTGCAGCAGCCTTCTGAATTTAAGAACTTGTAATCTTAACACTGATAAAACAAGGCATGAATTACTCAGCAGTATTGTGCTTTTAGAAAGGATTGCCTCAACAAATAACCAGACTAATAAATGTTTATACTCGCTTCTAAGGGTGATTAGTTCAGCCTATTATAAAAACGGAAATATTGCTGAGGCAGGTCTAATGTTCCTCAAATCAGAGCAATACAAGGTTAAATATGAAGATTATTCCTGGTATGAAGACTATGGTGAATATGCCTGGCCCAGTAGCTGGCGGTATTTCTTTATTGGATGGTTCGACAGGCAAGCGAGTTTAAACGATATGGATCAGTTGATCGAATTAATAACGAAAAGGAGGAAAAGTAGTTTTGAAACCTATCTCTGCAATCAAAAACTACCTTCACTCAATGATTGCTACGATCTGAGAGCGACAATTGCCTTTAGGAACAATGATCTGAATGAAACTGAGAAATCGCTTGAGAAGATCCCGCAATCCTATTACAGAACCACTGAAGATTTCGCTCAGAATCTAAATGAAAACCCTTTCCTTCCCAAGTGTTTCGATTATGTTTGGAAGCGTGATTTCAAGTATCCTTTCAGTAAGCTGAAATTTATTAAAACGCTTATTTCCTTGAAGAAATCAACAGAGACAGGTACATCTTCTCATGCCGAAGAGTACATTAAACTGGGACATGCATATTTCAACTGTTCCTATTTTGGAAATTCATGGATGATGGTAAGTTATGGAACCGGAACAGCTGATGAAACGTATGGGGAAAATATGAATGATTTTCTTTTCGGACCCATATCCAAACAAAAGAATAAAATACAATCCGGAAACTATTATGGGTTAACTATTGCGAAACAGTATTATTCGAAAGCTTTGAGCTGTGCCAGAAATGATGAGCAAAAAGCCATGGCCAGCCTGATGCTGCATATTTGCGATTATTACAGCTTCGGATTTCATGAATATGAAGGCGATAATTATGTGGATAATGATTACTTAAGAAGGGTTTTTCTGCCCGGACAAAACCTGGAGGACTTTTATTTCAAATACTACCGCACAGAAACCTTTAAAACCTATCGCTGTACCTTATTGGATGATTTTATGAATGTTCCTTATTCGATGACTAACAGCTTCAATTTATCGGAATAAATAATAAATAGCCTCTTTTGTATGGGCACTCCAGAATCCCCAGTTATGGCCTTCAGGATAGGTGTGGTTCGAAAAGGAATAGCCTTTGTGATCAAGAATGTATGAAAGTTTTTCGTTCATCGGGATTAAAGCAGGTATGTCGTATTTCCCAATATTTAAATAAATCTTTAAAGGGATTTTTGGTTTAGTTGAGAATATTTTCAAGATTGAATTCTGAACGTTTGAGGATTGGGCAATAACTTTACCAAAGACTTCTGAATGATTCACACTAATCCATAAGGATATATTTCCACCATTAGAAATTCCAGCAATTGTATGGTTTTCAGGACCTGCCTTAATGCGATATGTTATATCAAGATATGGCATGAGTTCCTTCACAATGAAATTTGTATAGGCTTTCTGCCTTTTCCCGGAATATTCCGCATCTCTTTGAACAGGAACCACAAAAACTCCTATGAGCGGAAGCTGGTCGAAGGCCATATAATCCAATATTTCATGTATATGAGCATAGGTAATGTAATCTTCTCCATCATTGAATATTACAACAGGATAATCCTTTTTGGAATCCTCGTAGCCTGCAGGAAAGTAAAGGATATATTTTCGGGTCTCACTCATCTGCTTACTGTAAAAACTTGTGTCCTTTAGTGTTCCCCTCGGTATTTCATTATTTCCGATAATTTCAGAAGGCATTTTATACCCGGGCATGATTAGTTCCGACTTCATACCAAACCCACCTACTCCAATGTGAGGATTTAAAGAATCGAGCAACCATTTCTGACCATCTGCAACAAATTTATATTCAATTCTGGCATCCTTCGGATAAATTCCTTTAGCATACCAGAAGTTGGTTCCGGGTATCCTGATCAAGGGTAAATCTGGCCTCCAGCTTGTTGCATCACCGGCTACAGCTAACTGTTTGTAATCTGTGTAACAGATAAAGTAAGCTATCGTATCTGACTCAATAAGAGGATATTGTTTATTTGATATTCTGAAACTATCCACTTTTGCCTGCCGAACAGATTCAGGGAGATAGTTGAGTCTGCTTAAAAAATTCCCAAAGCCCTGTGAATTTGCATTCCAGCATAATAAAACTGGAAGACTAAGAATAAAAAACCGAATGAAATTATTCATACGTCAAAGCTAATAATATTCAATAAATTTAGCCAACAATTCAATCCGAATTAAAACTATGTCAAAATCCGAAAAAGCAACAGATAAATTTAAAAGTAACTTCAATTGTGCACAGTCTGTATTGTCTGTTTTTGCTGATGATCTGGGCATGAGGGAGGATGATTGTCTTAAAATTGCCAGTGCTTTCGGTGGTGGCATAGCAAAGCGGCAGCATACATGTGGCGCTGTAACAGCTGCATTAATGGCCATTGGCCTTAAATATGGAAATGGGTACAATGATGATCCTGCAAAAAAAACTATTACTTACGAATTATCGAACAGGTTTATTGAAGAATTCAAAAAGCTTAATGGCGCTATGAATTGTAAGGAATTACTTAATGATCTGAACATGAACGATCCTGAGGATCTGAAGACAATTCATGAGCTTGATTTATTTCGCGTGAACTGCGATCATTATGTCCAAACCGCTGTAATATTAACTGAACAGCTTTTAGAAGAATAGTATGCTACTTCTAGCGTCCTTTTAACGTAAAGGGCGCTATGAAGGCGCAAAGCTTATGGATTGTTTTGGATTTCTAATTATTTAGATGGAAATGGAAACCCAAGTCGGAATAGATGAGAAAAATATTTTTTATTGCTGCTTAGTTTTGAGTTCTCCCACAGTCAGGTTTCATCCCTGGTTTTTTACGAAAATATTGAGGTTTATCTTCCAGCAAATTTGCAGTGCGAATTGTACTTAAATAACCTGATTGGGGAAGCGATTCAAACTGTTTCAGTTTCTGGTAAAAACAAGCTCTATTGTAAAGAAAATCAGTTTGATACATTAATAAAATACCACGGAGGCAAGGAGAGCACAGAGATTTAGTAATTTTCTCCATGCTCTCTGTGTCTCCGTGGTAAATTACACACTATATTTGATTAAATATTTTCAGATTAGTGCCATTCACAGAATACCTAATAAACGTTCTAATTGCGACTGCAACCCAGATTATGGTATTGCTGGGTCCCTTGGCAATCCTGTCTTTCCTGATGAATTTTATTTCAATCAGTCTCAGCAGAACAGGATTTGCAATTTTCGGGAGAAACGGATTTATCTATGGATTTAAATGGATAGGAACACCAGTACATGAACTTGGCCACGCATTATTTGCCTTTTTGTTCGGGCACAAAATTACGGGTATAAAATTATTTGATCCATCTGCAAAGGATGGATCTTTCGGATCAGTAACACATACGTACAAATCATGGAATATTTACCATGAAATCGGGAACCTGTTTATCGGAATTGGGCCGGTGCTGATGTGTTCAATCAGCTTATATATAATCACTTACTTTTTATTCGGAATAGGTTTTAAACCAGGTGGAGCTGTTCTGCTTACACTGGAATCCTTTTCACACATATCTTCATTAAAGACCGTTTTTTTTGGGTTATATGATGATTTTCGTCACCTTGGAAATCTTATTTTATTTGGAAATAAAACTTCCTGGTGGAAAATTACACTCTTTTTTTACCTGCAATTCTCCATTGGAAGTTCAATCACACTCAGCCTTCCTGATATTAAAAGTGCTTTTAAAGGCTTTATCTTTAGTATCCTTATCGTTTTCCTTTTCAATCTTTCAACGCTTTGGATTGGGAATTTTGCACTCTCGGCTATTGCAAAAGTGGAACCATGGTTCAGTAGTTTCTACTTTACGATGATAACTGCTCTGATTATCAATTTCTTATTTCTTATACTTTTTATTCCGCTTTCAAAAGGAATGAGTCTGGTAAAAGGCCGCTCATCCTAATTTTTTAAACACCTTGCAGTAAACCCGTAATACTTTGTGTAATGAAAACGGCTGATGTTGGCATTATACATCCCCAGGTTTCGGGTATACCCCTGAGTTGGGTCATATTCTGTAGAGGCCCAGATGTAAATACCCTGCGTAAGCGAGCCCGGATACCCGTAAGGATAGCGATAACCAGCAGCAAGTGCTGTAAATCCACTCTCATTTGTAGCACCCTGGTTTGGTGCACTCCAGTGAGTAAGACCTGTTTCTTTCATTTTTCCGGCAGCATTTACCCCGGAATACCCTGAAGCACTGCAATTTACCTGGGAATCCAGAAAGAGCGACAATGTACATAATTCAGCATCAGTCGGGATATGCCATCCCGTCGGACAGATTCCCTGCCCTCCTGCTAAATTAGAATATTGCATCATCTCATTCCAGTCGTATAAGCCACCATAAACAGCACAATTCAGCGGGTCATTGTTATAGCAATACTTCTCGATAATTCCATTGTTGCTGCAGTGGGAATGCTGTGTGCCAGTGTTGTTATCGATTACCATCGTTCCAATATTCAGATTTTCCTTCATCCAGCATTGGGTGCCAATCTTTACAGTATTGTATGTTTGTCCGCCATAGTTGAAGGATGGAATACCGGGACAAGGGTAATTCATTGTTTGGGCTGAAAAGCCAATTACAACTGTATCCACAGTTGTATAACACTCGTTCGTAATATTCCAGATGAGGATATACGTGTTTCCTGAGGCGCCTGAAAATGTGGCAGCAGGTATAGTAACACCGGAAAAGGTATAGGAAGTGCCACTGAGTACCTGCCAATGTCCTGTTCCATTTAATGGGAGATTCCCGTTTAAAACAGCTGCATTTCCAATTAATCCTGTTTGATCAGGACCTGCATTTGCCAGCGTTGGAGCTGGAATGCAGGGTTTTGGTGTAAAGGAAGCATTCACATCACCATAAGAAATACCATAAAGGTCATGCGAAACATTTGTAATTCCATCCAGGGTAATTTCGGCATTTTCAAACGTCCAGTCCCCGGCATCAAATGAGTTGATAAAACCCACAAAACGTTGAAGAATCTGTAAAGCATCAACAGAATTTACAGAATTAGAGCCATTAATATCAGCTGCCTGTAAAGGCAATCCATTTAACAGGTTAATACTGGTAAAATGTTTCTGAACCAGCATTGCGTCTAAACTATTGACACCTCCCCATTGCTTATTGCAATCCGGAATAACTGTATATATACCTGCCGGAAGCCCATCAAAATAGAAATATCCGTTCTGATCTGTTTTAACTGAATCAATAAGCTGTTCCTGGCTATTATATAAAAAGATATCTACACCATCCATCGGCGTGAAACTTGCATTAAAATACTTTAAGTGTCCTGTAATTAACGATTGAGAATGAGCAATTTCACATGTGCTGAAAATATACAAAACAAAGATCCCCAATGAAAATATTTTGTATGATTTTAAAGTATTCGACATAAACATAAACTTGATAATTTAGAATGGTCTAAAAGAACCAATAACTCAATTTTTCTGATTAACGGTTTTTTTGTATTATTGATGGCGCTAAGCTCCTGAAAACAACTATAAAGGTACTATCTCTACTAATCACTTGAATATGCTTCCTAAAAAAACAAGTAAAAAGCTTTTTCTGACGATTTTCGGAATTTTCATTTTCCAGACCTCCTTCAGCCAGGAAAATTATTTGCCGGGCTATTTCCTTAAATTAAATGGTGACACTGTTCATGGTTTAATTGATTACCGGAACTGGGAGCGAAACCCGACAAAAATAGCATTCAGAAAAGAAATTGGAGCAACGGTTTCATACTTTACACCCTTGGATATTAAAGGTTTTGCCGTTTCAGATGAAATTTACGAAAGTGCTATCGTTAAAACTGAAACCACTTCAAACATTACAAATAACCTCTTGTATGAAAGCGAATTGCAGATTAAAAAGGACACTGCATTCCTGCAGGCTATGATTATTGGTGTCAAAAGTCTCTATCAGTATTCGAATAAGTTCGATAAAATGAACTTCTATATTAAACTGGATACAAGCTATCAATTACTGATTTACAAAAGATATTTGGGTCATTTGGAGGAAATAGAATCCCGTAAATCCACCCCTGATAATTACAAGCCATATCAGCAGCAGGCACCTACCCGGATTTTTAAAAACCTAACTTATGTTGGCCAGTTGATCCTGTATCTGCAGGACTGCCCATTTATTGTTGAAATCGCAAACCAGACCTTATATCATAAAGAAAGTCTGGAGGATCTTTTCGAGTATTATTATACGTGCACTAAAGATAAAATCACCTTTCAGAAGAAAACAGAAAAATTGAGAATCCAGTATGGAGCGCTTGCAGGTGTAACACTTACTACTTTAAGTTTCGTTGATAAAACCCAAAGTCATCCGGAAATTTACAATGCCGGATATAAACCTTCATTGAATATTTCTGCAGGAGTCAATATGGAATTGATCCTGCCCAGAAATAATGGAAAATGGTCTGTTTACAATGAATTTATTATGACTTCCAGTAAGTTTGAAGGAAGTTATACCGATTATTATAATCCGGATTACTATTTTATCTATAATTCATCATTAAAGTACACCTATTTGAAAATGAACAATATGGTTCGGCTTAAGTATTTCATCGGGCACTACAAGCTTTTTTTCAATGCCGGATTATCGAATGGGTGGGCGATTTTAAATAAAAATCACATGGAGTTAATTTCAAGACTTTATGCTCCTGAAATTAAAACAGAGGTTGATGCCTTAAGATTCACCAAGAAATGGGAAAGAGGAATCTGTGCTGGAATGGGAGTAAAACAAAAAAGATTTACAGCTGAAATGCGTTATGAAACAGGAAATGGAATGTCGGATGTAAATAATCTTACATCCCGCACAAAACGTTTTTATTGCCTTATTGGATATGGTTTTTAAGGATAATAGACAGCAAACACTTTGATAAGTCTATCTTTGTTGAATATTTCCCTTTCATGAAGCCCGTAACTCTTAAAGAACTTAAACAGGAATTATCTGTTCGCCCGGCAAAAGAACTGTTGGAAATTTGTCTTCGTTTATCGAAATTCAAAAAGGAGAATAAAGAACTCCTCACCTATTTATTGTTTGAGTCTGATGATGAGAAAGCATACATTGAAGGTGTAAAAAAGGAAATTGATGAGCAATTTGAATTGATAAATAAAAAGAGTCCATACATTATTAAAAAGCAGGTCAGAAAAATCCTGACAACTACCAAAAGACAAGTAAAGTACTCTCAGAAGAAAGAAACTGAGGTCGAATTATTGTTGCATTTCTGCAAAAAGCTCAAAGGTTTTTCCCCTCCAATCCGATATAATCCCAGGTTAACAAATATGTACACTGCTCAGCTGGAGCTGATCCAAAAGAAAATCACCGCTTTGCATGAAGATTTGCAGTTTGATTACGGCAATGAACTGGAAGATCTGCTTCTCTGAGCAGAGATGATAGTTTGATTATTATTCAGGAATTACAGATTACCAGGAATTACAAAATAATCCGAACTCTCAATTATCAAATAACAGTGTAAATTTCAATTGATTTTTATACCACCTTCAAGGAAACAAAAACTTATCATACCTATCACTGCCCTGTTATGGAGGACTACCTGGGGATAAACCTGGAGGATCGTTTGTATCAGAATCCTTTCCAAATTCTCAGAACACCATGATCATGTTATCCTAATTTGTCACTGTTCCGAGCCAGAAGGTTACACTTTTGTATTTTAATATTCGTTCTTTAGGCAACCTTTTCCACTTTTGCCTTACTTACTTTCAAATCTTAACTAAAAAATATTACATGGTTGATATCTACTTCCTGCTCTAATCCTTTGAAAGTTTGAACGCAGTGCCGAAATGCGAGAATGCAGACAAATCTAATTCAACAATGTATAAAAAAACTAATGATAATTTTGTTACTGGCTTCAGTAGCAGCTTTCACATCATGTAAAAAGGATCAGTCTGCCACCTCATTACTGTCAAGTAGTGAACTCCCTCAAAAAAATTACGACCTATGTCGATAATTATTATCCGGATGCATCTATTGATTTTGCAAGGCTACACACCAAGGGAGCAATCTAAACAACTGACGCTTGCCGATGGAAGTCTTGAATATTTTATCCACCTTGGTTTATCCCAGGCTCATAGGAGAATCCGAATAAAATCTGATGGCACTTTTGTGTGTTTGCAGTAAAGTTGAATAATAAGTTAAGTTAATTGGAAGCAGAGGCTGTCCCGCAAGGACGGCCTTTCGCTTTTTAACTAAAATATGTACCTGACGCCAAGTTGTTCAAAAGTTTTATGCAATTATCCACAAGTTTGTTCAGGGATTGGCATCAAAGTTCCTCGATTTCTTCCGGAATCACCCCAATAGATTTTTAGAACTGCCGACAATTACAATAGAAGCCTTTGAATGCAAGGAACTCCAGAATGTTAATATTTTTTGTTGATTAATTGCGTAAAGTCATTTTGATATCTTCTTTTGTAACAGTTTTGTGCCATTTGGTGTAGAATTATTGTAAACATCACAAAATTGAATCGGAAAAGGTATACACTACCCTTGCTTTTTTGGGAGCGAGATAGAATTAGCCCAACTTAGCCTTGCTGGTTCTTCGATTGCGATTATTAAATGTTTGATACATGATTATGTAAATGAATATAAATCCAGGCATGGTGAACCAATAAAATTGGCAATGTCGCTTTGTGATGCAAAAATTTTAGTTTGGGCTGAGATTAAAGTTAATGATGAAAAGACAGAGGATGCAATAATTTTGACTCAAGCCAAAGTGAACGTATACAGATTATACTAAAATTGAAAAAATAATCCTCAGACTAGCTGGTTCTGACGAAATTAATCCAGAGAAACTGGCAGGTATAATTGGGGTAAAACAAAATGATGTAAATGAGCTTATTGATATTTTAGCAAAAGCTGAACTGCTTAATGTGCTATTACCTTATGGTGGTCTCGACACCAAAATCTCTAAAAACAAAAAGGCATTATTTATGTCTCCTTCACTAAGAAGAGCCTTATTGTCAAGCCTTTATGGCCAAACTCTTCCAAAACAGTTTAGAAGTAAATTAATTGAAGATATTGTTGTAATGTACCTCAGAAGAGTGCTGACAGACGGAATTATTTCTTTTACTACAGGAAATAATGAAGTCAATCCCGATTTTGTAATTGAAACTAGAGATACGCCAGTTTTGCTTGAAATAGGCAGCAGTAAAACTTCCCTTAAACAAATAAAATCCTCCAAAATCAACTACCGTTATGGAATATTAGTTTCGAGCGGTATTTCTGTACCAACAATAAAAGATGATTGCATTCAAATCCCTTTAAGCTGGTTCTTTCTCTTATAGGTTGAGACGCTGTAAATCCGCACAACCTCCTTATCAGCATGCCAATTCAAAGCCGGATTTTGAAACAAATCGGAATCTTTTTTATGGAAAGGATTCCGAAGTTGAATAAACTTATTTGGTTAATATTACTTTAGCAGTTCGAAGCCCCGTAATATCCGTAACCTTTATCAGGTATAATCCTGAAGTTTGATTTGAAAGATTTAAATTTACGAGGCTCTGCCCATGATTGAATGTCTGAAGCACGATGCTACCTGAGGAATTGTAAACATTAATTGTTGCCTCGTATGGTATAATGTACTGTAAATCAACTGCTATTACTCCATTTGATGGATTTGGATAACAAGTAATACTTTTATTTTTTTCTGTTGTCGGAGGATTATTAGTGCCTAAATAAACTCCATTCGGATTATATACCAGCAACCCTCCCTGTTCAACTCCAAACCATGCATTACCAAAAGCATCGAAAACCAAATTCCCATAATAACCACCGGGAATCGGGTGGGTACTGACATGAAAATTAGTCCAGTTTTGGCCGTCATATATGGAGAAACCACCACCGGTTCCGCTATACCCTAACCAAAGGTTTCCGGAAGGGTCCCAGTTAAAACAACTGATACTCCCGCCCTGGAAACCAGGATGTGGGAACAGACTCCAATCGTTCCCATTAAAACAATACAGGGTATTATAGGCACATTTATCAAATAAGCCATAAACAATGCCATCCGGACCGGTTTTAACATCTATAATCCTGCCATCCGGGTAGGTCCCAATGGTCTGATAGGTAATCAGTCCTTGCTTAATAAGGTAAGCATCATCACTTCCGAAAACAATCACCAGTGAATCACTTTTGATTAAGATTTTTTGATAATTAAAAAACTGAGATGCAGGTAAAACGTAAGTATTTAAAATTCCATTACATTCATTAATAACACTGTAGCCTTGATTATTATATGAGACCCACCAAAAATCACCATCGTTTGCACAAACCATATCGAACATTTGATATGACGTTGAATCAAAAGCAACTGTACTCCAATTCCCGTCTTTGTATTTTTTGAATCGCTGTCCACTTGACATGTAGCCACAATTGGTGAATGAAAAGTAAGCAGAGCTGTCAGGACCACAGGATGCACTTTCATAATAAACACATGGAAAAATTGATGCATTTGGAAGGTAATTTTGCCAGTTATGACCATTGATCTTACTAATCCCATTACTATAAGTGGTAACCCATAGGTCATTAGCAGGAGTAATCATAAGCTTATCAACAATATTTCCAGGCAAATAGGAATTGGAAGTAACTAAGGTAGACCATACTTGCGTATTAAACCGATATAAGCTGTCGTTCAGCATTAGGATGCTTCCATCATTCATACAGGCCAAAGTTGAAAATCTGCAAGTAATAAATGGAGTATTGGTCTGATCATAAATCGTCCAGTTTATACCGTCAAACCGCGCAAGACCGCCTCTGATTCCTAAATTCTGTTGCTCGATACAACTCACCCAAATTATACCCGATTGGTCAATTACCAGTTTTGCTGGATAACAACCAGGAAGCAGGGAATTAATAGTGTCGAATTTATTGAAGGATGTCCCATCAAAACCACAGATTCCTCCTCTGAATGATGAAAACCAAATTGTACCGTCTGCGGCAACATCCAGACTATTGGGACCAAAATCAAAAGGGTAAGCTGAGTTTGTTTTGGAATAATAGTTCCATGATTGTCCATCAAAAATTACCAATCCTCCCCAGGCACCTGCAATGATCCTGTTTGACTGGTCAACAGTGATATCATCAACAATAAAGTTAGAAACAGGTGTATTATATTCATCATACACTGTGAATTGACTCCCATCATATTTAAGGATACCAAAGTTTGTTCCAATCCATACAGTGCCCGCTGTGTCAATAGTAATACACTTAGAATTCATCACCATTAATGGGATTGGAGTGGCTAATGAATCTGTTGGAAGAATCTCCCAGGTTTGGCCGGTAAAATGCCCCAGGCAGAAAGGATAATTGAATATAGCCCACAATTCATTGTTTTTACCTTTACAAATATCGCGAATGTCATTTCCCGGGAGATTGCTGTTTGTATGTGTATTTACAAAGTGTTGGGTAAAATCATGAGAATACCATACGAGTCCGCCACTGGTTCCAGTCCAAATGCCCAGGTTGTTTTCCACAATAGCAGTCACCTCGTTACCGTTGGTGTAATTAATAAATTGCTGACCAAATACTACTTTAAAACCACTAAGCAAAAGGATACATAAGAGTAGTAACCTGCTAAATATTTTCATAGTTGTAAGAGATTTCTGTTGTTATTTAGAAAAACTACTCCTAATATACAAGCAAGTAGATGAGATAAAATGCTTGAATTGGCGAGTAATAATAATCGAATAAAGATAAGAAATATATTACAGGAATACAAACATGAAATCACAAAAAAAGCCCGAAATGAGAAAAATATTTACAGAGCAATGTTCCTGTAATTTCTTTCTGAATTCGGGCATTTATTGTTTTCGGGTGGAAGATGGGGAAGTCCACACCCTTGTATGCCTCTGACGCCCAGTGAATTACATTATGTCCACTGTGTCCACGCACTTTTATGATAATTCTTCCGAAAGAAGTTTAGCATCTTTCCGTACCCTGTAATGGTTAATAATTATTACTTCTTTATCTGTGCTTTGAGCCCTTCAATGATCTCATCCTTCAACTTGATGATCTCTTTTAAGTGCTCAATTTCTTTTGACTGATCCATTAATATTTGTGTACCTGTACTCAATACATTGGCTATCGTTCTTTTTCCATTTTCACTTGTCCAATGCTGTCCAATCCCTGTGAAAAACCAATTCATATTCAAATCCGGATACCTGGTCAGAATCTTCTCAATAATATCCGATTTGGTGACATGCCTGCCAGCGATAATATTATTTACCGTTTGGTTCGAAAGCGAGGTCTCCCTGGCGAATTCACGCTGTGAAACACCAAGCTCTTCAAGCAATATTTCAAGCTGTTTATTTACAGACACTTGTAATTATTTTTGAAAATATTTTTCATTCTTTTGTCAAGTTTGTTGATAGTTTTTAATTTTGTTAGACGATTTGTCAAATTTAAGGAAAAATTCTTACATCGCAATACTACATGGACAACATTCTTTTACTAAAAAAACGACAAAGGTATCCCAATAATATCCAGAACTGGATGGAGATTAACCTCTCTAAGTCTGATTATGAACGACTTATGCGGGAGATACCAGCTAAAATGAATATTTCGAGCCGAACCTGGTACTATTACCGTATTGGCACCACTGAAATCGGGATTACCAAACTGCAGATTGTCTTCGAAATGCTGAAGCCGCTCGGATGCACCGACATCCTTCATCTAATCCAGGATATGTCCGGGAACTAATTCACTTTAAGATATGCAAGCAGCCATGTTCAACGCTTCAACAGTAGGCAGCTTTCGGGCTGCCTACGTTGAACTGGCATCAATTCCACTACTATGACGTACTGGACCCGACCTGGTATTATGTTTAACATAGAATTTACGGTGGCAAGCTTCTTTGGCAAAACCCCGGAAGCACTTCACTCCTCTTCAAATCGGAGAGAATTTGTGTTACCACGCCATCTGGCCTGGTACCTGATGAAGAAACTGCACAAACAACACATTGGTACCATTGCGCTTCGCTATCGCAAGGATTACAATACCATCCGTCATGGGATCCGCTGCATCAAGAACCTGGTCGAAACCGATAAAGCTTTTGCCGAAGAACTCAAACGCATTGAATCACTCATTAACTAAACCCAACAAGCTATGATCCCAAAGGAAACTGTCCAGACAATCCTTTCAGCAGCCCGAATTGAAGAAGTAATTGGCAGCTTCCACAACCTGACGAAGAATGGGAAGAATCTATCCATGGCTTGCCCCAAATGCGGAATTACAGGCAAAAACAAGGGTTTGATTGTCAATCCGCAGAAAGGCTTGTACAAGTGCTTTTCCTGTGATTTTGGCGGAAAATCCCCGGTGGATTTTCTGATTGAGTTTCAAGGCATGAATTACCCGGAAGCCCTTAAATGGCTTGCCGATAAGTACAATATCATTGTCGATGAAAAAAAACCAAAAGGTCCACAAAGAAAGGAATCTGCTAAGGAGATCACATTCAGGGATACCCAGCTGGCACTTTCCGGCCTGACTGATGAAGACCAGAAAGCGCTTGTTGTAAAGGATGATGATACAACAACGGTAGTAAACACCTTTGAAGCCGGTACCCGGGATGAATACGGACGCCTGACTGCCGGTGATGATATGATCATCTGGTACTACGACCTGGAAGGTAAGCCCGTTACGTATGTAAAACCCAAGACCAGCCGCTCAGAACATCTTTTCCGGGTCCGGTTCCAGAATCCGGACCTGCACCGTGATAAACATGGCCGGCCTATTAAATACCAAAGTCCGGCTGGCTCCGGATCCCATCTGTTCATCCCTGAGGTAATCCGGAAGATTTACAAGGATAAGCGCCCGATTAAACGCCTGTATATCCAGGAAGGTGAGAAAAAAGCCTTGAAGGCCTGTAAACACGGATTACCAAGTGTGGGGATCATGGGCATCCAGAACATCGGTTACCAGGGAAAACTGCCTTATGAGCTTCAGTTGATCGTTCAATCCTGCCTGGTTGAAGAAGTGATCTTTGTCCTGGATGCCGACTGGGATCATTTGTCGAATGACCTGAAGGCTTCTGTCAGGGTAGACCAACGCCCCTACTCCTTTTATTTTGCAGTAAGGAATTTCCGGGATTACTTCAAGACTTTCGTAAACCTGGGCATTTACCTGGAACTTTACTTTGCCCATGTAATCGATAATAATAATCATGAGAAAGGTCTCGATGATCTTTTGAACGGCACATTAAAGCTTCAGGAGAATGACTTGTACAGTGATATCGACCAGGCCATCAATGAGAAGGACGGAAAAGGCCAGTATGTGCAATTGTACAAGATCAGCGCAGTTTCAGATCTGAAGCTGCTTGAATACTGGAACCTGCAAAGTGCCGAGACCTTTGCCCTCAAATACAAGGAAGAGCTGGAAACTTTGCCGGAGTTCATTATTGGCCGTCACAAATGGAAGTTCAATGCAAAGGGTAAGATTGAACCTGCACAGCCCCTGCAGGAAGATGAACAATACTGGGAGGCCCTTTCGAAATCCGACCGAGCCGGAAATGAGTATTACCAGCACAAGTTCCGGTATATGAATGCATATACCTTTCTCAAACGCCGGGGATTCGGGCGACTGATGATGGCCAACCGCAGGTATGAGTTCTCGCAGCAGGAAGGCAAGGTGATCCGGCTGGTGGAACCTTACCAGATCAAAGATTACGTGATTGAGTTCACTAAGGAAATCCTTTCAAAGGATATCAAGGGTGAGGTGATGGACATGCTTTACCGCAATGCCAAGGGGTATTTCGGTCCTGACAGCCTGAGCAACATCGATTTCATGCATCCTGTCTTTGAATCAGCCGACAAGAGCTTTCAGTACTTGTATTTCAAGGACAAATACTGGAAAATAACTTCAGATAAAATTGAGGATAAGCCCCTGACAGAACTACAGAACTACATCTGGGAAAACCAGATCATTCATTTCGATGCAAAGCTCATGAACAAGGATTTCATTGATGTGGAACGCATCGATGAAAGCCTGCTGTCAAAGCATGAGAACCTAAGGGCAAGTCTGAGTGACCATATCGGCCAGTTTTCAGTGGAAATCTCTGAAAAGGCCTGGGATTGTCACTTTTTACAATTTATCTGGAACACAGGTGATTTTTTCTGGCGCAAACACCTGGATTCAAAGACCAGAAAACCCATTAAGGGAGTAGTATTAAGTAATGAAGAACGCTTTGAAATCCAGCTTCATTTTCTGGCTAAGATGACCCACCTGGGTTATTTGCTGCATGAACACCGGGATAAAAGCTGCGAAAAGGCTGTCATTGCCATGGATGGTAAACTTTCAGAAGTGGGCGACAGCAATGGCCGCTCCGGAAAGAGCCTGCTTGGAATTGCCATTGGCAAGATTATTCCCCAGGTATATATCGGTGGTAAAGCAAAAGACCTGACCGAAGATCCCTTCCTTTTCGAGGAAGTGACCGAGAAGACCAAGAACATCTTTATTGACGACGTTCGTGCCAATGTGGATTTTGAATTCTTTTTCCCGGTTATTACCGGCCGTATGGCAGTAAACTGCAAAGGCATCGGCAAGTTTACACTGCCGGAGAAAGACACCGCCAAAATTTATATCACCACCAACCACGCAATTAATGGCAGCACGGCATCCTACCGTGACCGCCAGGCTTTGATTGCATTCTCGGATTATTATTCCGATGACTACAAACCCATTGATGATTTTGGCATCAATTTTTTTGAAGAATGGGACGAGAAACAATGGAATCTCTTTTACAACTTCATGGCAGCCTGCCTTCAGTTGTATTTTAAGGTGCAGCAAAAAGGCTGGGGTGAAGGTAAGAGTGGATTGATCTCCCCACCTACCGAACGGCTTGAACGCCGCCGCTTACGTCAGTTCATCGGTGAGAATTTCATCTCCTGGGCAGATGAATATTATGGGGTTTCTGATGATGAACCTGCCACCTCAGAAAATGCTTATCCCCTTGGAGAAAGGATTCCAAGGCGGGATCTTTACAATGACTTTCTGGACAGGAATCCAACACAACGGAAGTTCTTTACTTCCAATATGTTTTTTAAGAAGCTGGTGGCTTGGGCAAGTTTTCGGGATCTTCAGGTAAATCCGAAGCAAGGGAAGAATTCAGATGGAAGGCCGAATCATGATAAAACTGGTGGAATTGAGTTTATTACTTTAGCGTTTTATATATTTAATTAATACGATACTCTGGTGATCAGGAATAAACAAAGTATCGCCTTTTTCGATAAAATAGTTGTTACTAGTCATATTAAGTTCTTTATTTTTAATAACTTCATCAAAAAAAATGGTATCATTTCGTCTGATATATTTACCAATAAATAAACAACCACATTCATCCCCAAGGTGCTTAACTATCTTGTAATGATCCTTATACAGACTGAGGTCAAAATCTATATATCCACCAATACTAGTTTCTGTATAGAATTCATCAATAACAGTTTGATTATATTTTAGCGATTCCTTATCAACATTATAAAATCCATCAACAACTATATGCCCAAGATGTGTTGACAGAAGAATTATCAGAACATATATTATCTTATTCCACTTTTCTTCAAAAATAGCTACTATAATAACTAAGGCAGTAATAATCCAAACAACTGGAAAAAATATATCAGTAATTGCCATCCCAATGCCATGAGGAGGCCCGCATCCACAATGATCAGTCACATAATTGTATTGCCCCCATAAAATAAGGCATTCAATGAGGATTAATGTAATAAACAGTAGTTTGGTTTTAATTCTTTTTAAAAAGTTCATAAACTATTCTTGTATTTCTATCGAGGAAAGCAAAGTAGTAATACTACTTTCAAATATTTTGGATATTCTGCATTTCAAATATACTTGAAATCGAATAAGCACAATTGGTATTGCTAATTAAGTTCGTTGTTCTTTTTCATGTATTTTTCGATTGTATTTGAAGTACAACTAATTCCCTTATTACTAAAGAAATCAAGAAATTCCAACTTCGTGATTCTGTTTTTCTTTTTCATAAAGGACTTGGGAAGCACGAAGAAGAATGGAAGTTTCTTATTCTGTAAATATATTCGCATTTCATCGTTCGCTCCACTAGTTATGCTATTAATGTGACTTATACGTCTTATTTTTTCATACTCTATGCTTATCTCCCTCGAAAAGAAACGAGTTAAATAGGTAAAAACAATTTTATTATCGTAAATTATAATACGCTTTAACAAATAAACTGAAATCAAATATAAAATCAATACGTCGAGCATATACACCTCAAATTCGCTTAAATAATTATATTGAATTAACTTGACCCCTGGTAACATGAAAAACATTTGAGAATAAAGCACCCAGTAAAAATAATATCCAAAATTGTAAAAAGTTTTATACATACACTATATAATTATTATTTTAATTATAATTTTAAGAGGAGATCGATAATAATAATATGAGAAAATTTTGTGCTTTAGTGCGCACTCATCACAAATGTATGAATATCATAACAATACGTATGCACTTTTTTCGCACTTTTTTGCACTGTTTGCACGAAGTGCTGTAAAGTACTTTTCGAAAATCAGTTATGTGATTAATAATCAATACAATAAGATCATTTCTGAACCTTTGCACCATCTGTACTCTTTTTTACCAGGTTTTATTGGTCACCCTTATGTTTGTTGTGGGTAAAAAGTTGGAGTCATTGCCAATACAATTTCCTTTGTTATCACTTGTACTGGTTGGAAATTTACGGTTCAATTTTCAACCATGCCCTCTCCTATCACCATCCTGCTTGAAGTAAGGCCCATGATCAAGCAGTATCTCCTGGCACTTTATGGGCCGGAGGAACCTATCATGTTTCCGCGTAAGTCTGACCATAACTCGTTTCTGATCCGGCATCTTGGCAGGCCGCCGGAGAATTCCAGGCAGGTATTCCGGCAGGATGGCTGCATTGAGATCGCTTTGCCTTACACAAAACTGAAGAACCTGGAATCCCACAATTACCTCGGCTTCCATGACCGGATCGCATTCCGGCAGGAGATTGAAAGAGAGTTTGTGTACAATTACCATGTCTTCATTCGCGAGAAAATGCGGCAGGGTGAAGACCGTAAAGTGGCCACCATTATGTTTATGGAATTGCATAATATCCGGGAGGAAGACCTCAGCTTTTTCGCTTTTTACCGTGATTTTAACAGGATGTTGAACAAACGGCGTATAAAAGACTGTAAAACAGTCATTTAAAAATAAATCTACAATCGCGTAAATTTTGCTCTAGCCTTTAGTCATGATATACAAGAAAAACGACAACCTTAATCCACAAATCTGCAAGGTGGAAATCTCACCTGTTCAGGATGTGCTTTCGGTAAACTTTGGTGAGAATCCTGTTTACTGCTCTGTCAATTTTAAACCGGGTGGTTTGGGTTGGAACCTTGTGTATGCTTCTCCTGGCAAGATCCATTTTGAGGAAGAGCAACAGGACGATCCAGCAGGGCCATTTTTTATCCAGAAACTGGAGTTCCTGTTTCCGGGTGAGGATGAATCCACCCGGTCTATGTTGGATAATATGGAGAACCAGCGTTACCTGGTCTCCATTACCTTCAATTCCGGGATAAGGAAGTTGCTTGGGGATCTGGAAAATCCCTGCACCCTGAAGATGAGTTTTGCTGTGGATAAAGCCGGAAGGATTTTTACTTTTCAACGCCGTTCTGTGGATCCTGCCTACCTGCTGTAAACACCTTCCCTTCAGTTTTACGTCCTTTCCCCTGATGAGGGTACATGATAATATTGTACCGTCAACCTTCTCTATCCGTGAAACCCCTGATCTCTGACATTCTTTGCGCACGCTGGCTTATCTACCGTCAGGAAATCCTTAATTACATTCCCATATTCCTTTCTTACCTCAATGGCAACCAAATGGTGGAAGCCGAATTCGGTGAAAGCAATACGGTTGAACTTCCGAGGTTGACTTCCAATCTTTCCATTGCAAACCCATCAGAACTGGCTAATCCAGCCCTTCCGGAAAATTCCGTGGCAATTATCCCGATCCAGGGAGTGCTGTATGCCGGCAAAACCCAGGAAATCATCAATACCATCCGCATGGCTGAAGCCAATCCTTCGGTTGGGTCCATGCTGTTTCTTGTGAATACGCCTGGTGGCATGGTATTCCTCACGGATCTTGCCGCTGAAACCATTGCCAAAAGCCCTTTACCATCGGTGGCTTATGTCATGAACATGGCCGCCTCTGCCGGCATGTGGCTGGTATCTGCAACAAATGTCATTTATGCTTCATCCCAGCTGGACCGCTTCGGTTCCATTGGTGTGAAAACCTCGTTTACGGATGTCAATGGTTTTCTCAAAGAAAAGCTGGGCATTACGGTCTACGACCTGTATGCCACCAAAGCCATCCACAAAGACCAGGAGGTTCGATCACTGCTTGCAGGGGATCAACAGCCCATCCTTGATGACCTGGATTTCACCAATGAGATCTTTCACAAGACCATCCGTGACAACCTTGGTTTGAAACCTGATTCTGAAGCTTTTTCAGGTGCCATGTTCAATGCACCCCGTGCTATTGAACTGGGACTGGCCCATAAAATCGGCACACTGGAACAGGCCATCGAAGAAGCGTCTGCCCTGGGCATTAAACACAAACTCATTTCGCTGATAAATCACCATTAATATCGTTTACATGAAGAAAATCCTTTCGATGATGCTGGTCTTCCTGGGCGCAACGGCCTTCGAAGAGAAAGAAGGCAGGAAAATCCTGACTTCTGCCCAGCGACAAAAGATCGTTGATGAGTTCGGGGAAGACTACGTTGTGAAGTTCACCAAAGTGCTCGATGAGGAAACGGCATCTTCGGAAGAAGCCGGTTTGCTTGTTACACTTAAAGCCCAGCTTTCTGAAAGCCAGAGAAAAGTATCTGCACTCGAGGCAGATAAGAATGTGCTGCTTTCCGAGAAAGACTCCCTAACACAAAAAGTCGCATCACAGCAGACCCAGATTGATCTGCTCAGTGATTTGCCTGAAACCGATTCCAGGCCAGCTGGTGCAAATACCCAGGCTGATCCTGTTACAAATGACAAATTCCTGTTCGGAGTCAATATGCCATTTATGGCAATTGATGAACGCCATCCCTATAACAAGCGTGCATTTGCCTCATTGATGGCTGACCGTGAAGGAATTGACATTCCCACACCAAAGCAAAGCGTGCTGGATTACGAAAGTCTCAAGGCAGACCTTGGTGACTTTTACCGGATCCGCAAACAAGACAGGATTCAGTCGTTTCTTTTGAAACTGCCTTCCCTGGAAAGCCTTTTCCCATTGGAGAGTGGTTACCAGGACAGGGCTACCCTGGTGAATGTTTTCCTGGATGAATTCTCCCAGGCGGATAATACTTCCAGCGAGTTCAACAATGTGGTCAAAGGTGGTTACAAATTTGAACCGGAAGAACTTCGCATGCATGATGTGATGTTTGCCTACAAGTTCAAAGACCTGAAGAAACTCGAAAAGACCTGGATTGGCTACCTGAACAAAGAGGGCAGCAATACCATGAAGTGGTCGTTTATCGAGTTCATCATGGTGGAAACCGGCAAGAAACTACACAACGAGCGCGAACAACGCCGTGTGGCAGGGATCCGGAAAGATCCTGTACTCAACAATCCCGGAAAAGCCATGGAGGCTTCCGATGGTTTGTTTGAGTTCATCAAGAAAAAGATTGCCTCTTACCAGATCCGCACCTTTGCCCTGGGCGAATGGACAGAATCCACAATTTCTGATTACATCCGCAGGGCTACTGCTCTTGTTCCAACAGTTGTCAGGGATACCGGTAATCTGGTATTGTACATGTCAACCGATGCCATTACAGCTTATCACAAAAACAATGAACAGCTCTATGGCCTGAACCAGGATTACAATCCTGATATCATGTTTGTGAAGGAATACCCGAATGTTTCCATTAAAGCCATTCCGAATGCAGGAAACCGCAAACGCATGATCTGGACACTCCAGGGGAACATTGCCCTTTTTGAAGACCAGAAAGGGGAAATGTACAATTTCTTCTTCGAGCAGGAAGACTGGTCACTGAAGGTCTGGTCAAACTGGAAGGAAAGCATCTGGGCATACATGGTTGGAAAGAAATACAACTCAGCCGATGAAATCCCAACGGATTACAGCACCCAGCTTATTTTCTGCAACGATGTCGACATTCCATCCACTGTTTTCATTGAAATGAATGCCGATGATGCAACCCCATCGGTGGCCAACCATACCAGCCTGGTATCGGTTGCCAATACTCAGGCCACAACCATCACCAATATTGATGATGCCGTGGTGGGAGTTCCGGTGAAACTCAAATGCGGCAGTGCTTCGCATGCTGTTACCATTGCCAAATCAGGCAACTTCTCCACCCTCACTGCTGCCTGGGAACCGGAAGTTGGTGATGTGCTCACCGTGATCAAACGCTCCGACGGAAAATTCATCGAAATTTCCCGGGAGACTTCTACTTCAGGCATCCAGGGGTTTGATCCGGATGATGCCACCCCGGATGTTACCGGAGGCGACACCTTTATCACCGATCCGAACACTGCTACCTGTGCCATCACCAACCTTGACAATGCGATCTATGACCGCATCTACACCCTGCATGGTGCCGGAAGCACCAATGCTTCCACCATTGCTAATGCCGGGAACTTCTCACTCACTGCTGCCATGACCCTGTCGGCAGGTAAGTGGATCAAACTGGTGAAAAGCCGTACAGATCAGAAATTCTACGAGATCTCCAGAGGATAGGATTACACCCGGGCATTTCGGTGCCCGGGTTATAGTGATAGTTTAACTTAACATCTTTAAATCTTTGATATTATGTCGTATACAAAAGTAAATGTCGCCAAGCCTAGCACCATTATGCCGGGCAATGGTGGCAATATGAAGGATAAAATCTTTGTCTTTGACTGGGATGATGTATCCGGAGGATTTCTGCGAGATGCCCTGGGAGTGGTAATCCCGCAGTCCCTGATTTTCAAGACCAGCACCTATGGCATCCTGTTGTATGCTACCCAGGATACCATTAAAGCAGGAGCCGAAAGCCAGGGTGACACCGATGCTGAAGGCGTGATCCAGAACGTGGAGTTTGATCACCCGGGCAACCTGAAGGAAATTAAGGAATTCCGTTCCAACTGGCTCGGTAAGGCAGTCGGGATCATCATTGAAAAGTGTTCCGATGGAACCAAGACGCTCTACGGTTCACCTTGTGCCCCGCTTCGCCTGGCATTTAAGGCCGAATGGGACAAGGATAAGAACAAGGCCACTATGACCTTCAAAAGTGCCCAGAAAGGCCCGGATGTAGCTGATTACATAGGAACCTTTACCCTTGCTGATGTAATGGGTACTGTTGCAGCTGATGCCGTGAGCATCAATGTGGGTGCAGGCCCTGGTGAGTACCAGCTGACCTCCGGAACTGCTGCTCCGGTAGAGATTAGTGCGATGACGAATCCGGTTGACGGAGGTTTGTACACCCTGCTGGGATCAGGAGGGGCGCATCCTTCAACGATTGAAGGAGCTCCATATATTCTTGCAAGTGGAAATGTCTGGACTGGATTAGCCGGAGCCAGGATTACTTTCAAGGCCTTTAAGGATTCTGTTTCCACCTTCATCTTTATTGAGCAATCAAGAAGCTAGATTGAGTATATTTGTGTTGTGTTGATTATTGATTCTTTTCTCAGGCAGCCCGGACGGAACTCCGGGCTGCTCTTTTTTCGTCCTTTCCCTTTATGCATGGCAATTGCACTTTTGTATCAAAGGATAACAGCTTTGGATAAATACGCATTCCATGAAAAACAAGATCACAAACTGGTTGAAATATGACCGGAAATTCAACACCGGCTTAGCCCTTTATTATCAGCATGGTAACAACCTTGCTTTAAAGAAAACGTTTAACCGACAAGGTGAAAACCCATTTAACCTTCAGCTCCTGCAGGAGGAACTCCGCAAGCTTGCAGTGATCGAACCCGATGATTTCCGCCACATGCTTTCCATCCCGGTGCATCAATACAAAAAGGAGGTAAAAGAAGAACCTGCTCCTGTTGTTCCGGAGCCGCTGGCTGCAGAAAAGATTGATCCGACGGATATTCAATGCCTTAAGTCCAACCTGCCGGATAATGCCCGTAAGGCCATCCGAATCCGAGAGGAATTTCCTTTTTTGAAGGAAACAAACTGCCCGCCGGAATTGAAGATCCTGGTATCTGATATGCTTACAGCCTATGATACTTACCGAAAAGCGCATGAGGATTGCTTTACCGCTGAAAATGAGGCCCAGCTTCTGGAATATGCCAGGGCTACGGTTGAAAATTTCATTGAAAACCGCCTGATCTGGGAGGAACTTAACCACTACAAAACCACCGGGGAAATCCTTGGCAAACACCCCATTTTTGAGGAATTGCGGGAACTTTCTGCCATCCGCAGCATGAATGCCACAGACCTGGCAAAGATGAAAGGTAACCTTCGCAGCTCGATCACCAAGCTCCATAAAGCACTGGAAAAGGGAGATAAACCTGAGTTGAACGAACAGCGCCATGAAAACCTTTCCTCCAAGGAACGTTTGCTTGTGGCCGTTGAAAATGAACTCACCTCAAGATAGATTTATGGGATTGTTCGATCTTGGATCGCTTAAAAAGGAACCATCAGACCAGACTGATGGTTCCCTGATTTTAAAAGAACGCTTCCTGCAGGAACACTTTTACAAGGTTGAGACCATTAAACAATTGGTCGGAACACTCCCTTTGGAAGGAGAAATCTTTTGCATCTGGACCCTGAACAGTTTCAATGCCTTCACCTTTATCCCCTTCATGATCAAACAACAGGGGAAACTTGAGGAGCTGATCATTTCAACCTATAGCATCAGCAGCCGGATTCTACACTCCATTATAAACTACCTGGACAAAGGCCGCATCCTGAAGATCCATATCACCATCAGCGATTCCATTAAATTCAGGATGCCCAAGGTATATGAGCAGCTTGAAGTCCTGTGCCGCCGTCCGGAATTTTCTGCTTCGTACACCTGGAACCATTCCAAGGTAACACTGATGAAAACTTCCGAAGGCCACTTTATTGTGGAAGGCTCAGGCAATTTTTCCGAGAATGCCCAGTATGAGCAGTATATGTTTGTCCAGTCCGAACGGATTTACAATTTCCGGAAATCCTGTATTCAGACTAGTTAGCCATGGAACTTGATCAAGCACAATGGGATGAAATAGAGCAACTGGCAGGTTCGGGGTTTACTGTGCGCAAGATTGCCATGTATTTAAAACAAGACCCTGATTTTTTCCAGGCAGAATATGAGGACCCTGACAGTTTGCTGCGGTTGCATTTTGACCGTGGCATGCTGGAAAATGAAGCCAAACGGGACATTGAACTCTGCCGTTCTGCTTCTTCCGGCAGCATCTCTGCCATTCAGATCCTGGAGAAAAAGCTGGAACAACGCAAATTGGAACTCTTTAAAGAACACCTGCTCAATGGATCTTGAGAAAACCAAAGAAAAGTACGAACTGATCCAGGCTTACATTGAACATGGCCGGGAGAAGATCCCTGCACACCTTGTGGAGTATATCGACCAGCTGGAATTGATCCGCTCGTTTTATTCAAAATACAAGACCAAGGCCTTTATCATTAACCACATTGTTAAGGTTTACGGTGTAACCAGGCAGCATGCTGGGCGTTTGTTCGTGGATGCCTTAAACTTCTTTTATTCTGATAACCAGGTAAAGAAGGAAGCCTGGCGCAATGTCTATGCCGAGAAGCTTGAATATGCTGCTGCCCTGGCATGGGAGCGCAATGAGATTGAGAATTACCGCCGCTGTTTGCAGACAGCCGCTGAAATGCGGGGCCTGTTCCGGGAGGAGCCCCCTGCACTGCCCGATGAATTGCTCGACCGCCGGGTGATCATCATCCAGATGGATCCGACAAAGCTGGGGATCCCCAAGGTGAGCCGTTCGGAACTTGCCGGTTTTATTGATAAATTAGATGTAACAGCCCACGACAAGCACAAACTGCGGCAGGATGCCGGCATTATCGACGTTGAATTCATGGAAGATGGCACGGATAAACCTTAGTGAACAACAGGCAGAAATCCAGTATGCCACCTGGATCAAGATCCTGATAGACTTGATCAGTCCGCAGAACCTTTACCTGGTGGGTGGGCGTGGTGTGGCCAAATCCACTGAAATCCTTGCTGAACGAAGCATGGCTGTGATCTATGACATGCCCAGGGCTTCTTTTGCCTTTGTTTCCGATACCTATGTAAACCTTCTGACCAATATCCTTCCACAGATCTTTATTGGCTGGGAGCGGAAGAAATTTTATGTGGACTACCATTATATTGTGGACAAAGAACCGCCCTCCATCTGGAAGCGGCCTTATGTGCCTGGCACTTATTACAAGCATACGATTTCCACGTTCAACGGTTGTAAATTCTTTCTCAAAAGCCTGGACAGGCCCAGCATCAATGCTGGCATTTCTGTAGCACACCAGTTTGGGGATGAGGCCAAATACCTCAAGAAAGACAAACTCAACCGCCTCTTCCCTACCCTGCGTGGTGATGCTACCCTGCTGAGCCGCTCGCATTATTTCATGGGGCAGACCTTTTGTACCGACATGCCAAACCCTGCTCTGGGTGATGACGGTTGGATTCTGGAGATGGAGAAGAAAATGGATAAGGATACCATTGTAAAGATTATCCAGACTGCCTTTATTGTCAATGAAATACAACTGGAACTGGTGAACGCCCTGCACCAGGATCCACCTCTTAAGCCCGGGGAAATTGACAAGCTTAAACGTAACCTTTACAAGTGGAAACAGCGCCTGATCAGGATCAGGCATGCTTCCACATTCTTTTATATTGTAAGTTCCTTTGCCAATTGTGATGTGCTGACCCTTGACTACTTTGAAAACCTTTTGGAAACACTGGGAATGGAAGAGTTTCGCACATCGGTATTATCGTTACCGGGAAGTTTACAAAAGGACCAGCGGTTTTATTTTAGCCTGGGTGAACGCAACTTTTATTACGACGGATACAATTATGAATTCTATGACCGTTTCGGCTTAAGGGAACCCATTACCCAAAGCTCCAAAGGATTACGCTATTGCCGGCATGACAAGCCTTTGGAGGCAGGCTTTGATGCAGGCAACATGATGAGTTTACTCATTGGCCAGGACCAGGGCAAGACCATGCGTGCCCTGAAGTTTATGTATACCCTGGTGCCTGACTTCATTGAGCAGCTGGCTGCAAAGTTTCTGGATTTCTTTCAGGGGCATCAGCATAAGGTCCTGGAACTTTATTTTGACCGTTCAGCCAATCAATATGCTGCCGCAAAGAAAGACTTTGCCAGCCAGCTTAAACGCGCTATCGAAATCCGTGATGGTAAGCGCACCGGTTGGATTGTGATGCTTATGAGCCTGAACCAGCGCAATATAGAACACTGGCAGGAATACAAACTGGTGAATGAAATGCTCTCAGGCCACAACCCCGACCTGCCGGCAATTGCCATTGATGCCTTCGAATGCAAGGAACTCAAGAGTTCACTGGAACTTGCACCCATGGATAAGTCCAAAGGCAGGATCGTAAAGGTTAAGAAGTCCGAGAAACTACCCGTTCCCCGTTTGCCCTTAGAATCCACCAACCCTTCGGATGCCTTTAAATACTGGATTTGCAGGAAGAAGTTCTTCCAGATCCTTAAGGGCAAGACCGTGCTTCAGGGCGATCCCAAAGTAAGATAGGCAGGCAGGATTTCCTTTCAAATTGTTTCCAGTGGTTTGATTTTTAATTGCATTTGACCAGTTCCACTGGCAGGTGGTTGGATTTATTTTGTCATATATCCGGCTTTGGCGATCGTGGCAATTGCCATTTACAGGCTGAGCGGGTCGGCCAGTTAACACTCACCACCAAACAAGAAAATTTGTTTGGTGGTGGTATGTTGTTTGTTTTTAAGGTTTTACGGGTTATTGCTGATTCAAAACGGGTAAAACAGCTCATTTTTAAGAAACGGCGGCTTCTTTTTTCTTTGGTCGAAAGAAAAAAGAAGCAAAAAAGAAAGCCTACCCACACTATTTAAACTCGAAATTTCAGCAAAGTTACCTATGAAAAATTCGCTGGGGCTTAAAACTGTCAAGGGCGACCGCCTGATGGCATTGTCGCTTTCAGTGTATTCACTCCGACTTCATCGGACTGACCAACACCCCTGACATTATTTATTTTTCGCGGTGTGCCAGGAAGCAAAAATTTCATTTTTAATCCGGTGTGCCAGAAACCAACACAAGTCTCCAGGGCAGGAGCCAATCACAATGACAAATTCAACAGCATTATCTTCATCAGTAGAAACGTCTTTTATTGCCTTAGGTCAACGCGCAGGGGAAAGAAATTATCCCAGAGACCCACAAAATGATCAATGTTTTCTGGATGCCTTTGATCTCTTCCCTTCTTCACTGGATGAGCTCATGTCAGAATCCTGGCTAAGGGGCTGGGATAAAGCCAAGACGGAGAAAGCTTAATTCACTATTATTTAGACCGTTCCGAACGAAACCGGAACGGTTTTTTTATGCTCGTAAATATTCAATGGAAATGCTTGGCTTCTTTTTTCTTTGTCCAAAGAAGAAAAGAAGCAAAAAGAAACGATTGTATGGCATTTTTGTGCATTTTTACATTATAAAGCCACATTGGATTTCCAATTGAAGGATAACCTAGTTTAACCTCAAAAAAGACCATGATTTTAGATAATGAAAATGAGAATCTTAAGGTTCATGAATGGATAACCTACTATACAAAAACCGGTACCATGTCATTAGTTACTGGATACTTTACGGTTGGAGCTCTTGCCTTTCTTTCAAATGCCACTAAAGAGATTATTAATAAGTATAGGATCGTACTTGGAGACATTGTGAGTTTTGATACTGACAAGGACAGAGCTTTAGATTTGCTCAATGAAAATATCAACATTGAAGCAGCACTAAGACTTAGTAAGGTAGCCAAAGAAGCTGTGGCCTTTCTTGAATTGGATAAAGTCCAAGCAAAAACCCTTGAGCCTAATTTCTGTCACGCTAAAGTCTATTTATTCAAAAATAAAGAAAAGGACCCTCAAAAAGACTACTATATCTCAGGTAGTTCAAATCTTACAGAGGCAGGTACAGGTCTAAAAAAGACGAATAATGTCGAACTTAATATTGCGAATTTTGGAGCCGATCCACAGTATAATGAATTAAGTGCATGGTTTGAACAACTCTGGATTAGACCCCAAGCTCATGATTATAAAAGTTATTTTGATGAAGATGGCAAACTCCAAAGAAAACCCTTCAAGCAATTCCTGATTGATGAGATCAAAAAAATATTTGTTGAGTATACACCTAAGGAATTGTATTTCAAAGTTCTATTTGAACTCTTCGGAGAAGAACTTCTTATGGAAAAAGATAATCCTGAATTTAACCGCCATATAGGCCGCTTAGAAAATTCAGTGATTTACAATGCCTTGTACGAATTTCAACAAAAAGGAGTACTTAGCCTGATTAAGATGCTTCAGAAATATAATGGAGCAATACTTGCTGATGCAGTAGGACTTGGTAAAACATGGACTGCTCTTGGAGTAATGAAGTTTTATCAGCAACAAAATCGTGAAATTATTCTCGTTTGCCCAAAAAAATTACAGAGCAATTGGCGAAACTTTTTAAAACATCACAATTCACGATTTGAAAAAGATCAGTTTGAGTATTTTATAAGATTTCATACAGATCTAAACCTGGATTTGATGCTTAAATGTCATGATAGGGCTGATAAATTATTCATTAATGAAAAGCCCAAGTTATTTGTAATCGACGAAAGTCATCATTTAAGAAATGATAAATCAAAACGATATAGATATCTAGTTGATGAAATTCTTTCAAAAAATGAAGATTTCAAAGTACTAATGCTTTCAGCAACTCCTATTAATAATTCTTTGATGGACATCAGGAACCAGTTTAAGTTGATTGTAGCAGGAGATTCTCAAGGTTTTGAGGAATCATTAGACATTAAAAACCTTGATTCCACATTCCGCTCTGCGCAACAAGCTTTCAATCGCTGGACGACGGAACCGAATCCTAAAATAGGTGATTTCATAAAAGAGCTTCCTCCGAATTTCACAAAGTTGACTGATTCATTGACTGTTGCTCGTACCAGAAAAATGATTGAAGGCCATCAAAACAACCTTGAATTTCCAATGAAAGCAAAACCTGTCAATAAATTTGTGACTCCTAAGCTTATTGGGAATTTTGAAAGCTTTGAAGAATTGTTCGACCATTTCCCACCAATGCTATCTGGTTACCAACCATCATTTTATATTGAACAAGAAGAAAATATAGAAAAGATTCATGATGAAAAGCAGCGAGACCATTTTTTGGTTAAGATGATTTATATTTTGATGGTAAAACGTCTTGAATCATCTTGGTATTCGTTCAGTAAGACAGTTGATAAAATTCATTTACATCATCAAAATGCGCTGGATAGAATTAAACAGTATCAGGAAAGTAAATTGGATACCGGAATTGATGTAGATGAAATGGATCCTTTTGATGATGATGACATGCCCGATGATGTTGGCGATTTTACATTAGGTAAAAAACGGAAGATCCGGCTAATTGATATCGATAAATCTGGTAGAATTGAAAGGTTTAAAAAAGACCTAAAGGAAGATATTAGTGCATTACAACTTCTCAAAAGCAACCTGAGTCAGTTTGAGAAGAAACTAGAAAAGGAGGTTAAAAAGCCTAATAGTCATAAAAGTGATGACGACAAGCTACAGACGTTGATCGAAAGTATTAAAGAGAAACGGAAAAAGGGAGAAAATAATGGCAATCAAAAAGTTATAATTTTTACAGTTTACAAGGATACGGCCTATTATCTATTTGATCAGCTTAAAGCACGTGGATTTGATAAACTTGCTGTTGTTAGTGGAGATGCCTCAAGAATTTGGAATAAAGAAGGTGAAACAAAGAATTTTGAGGACATTCTGGAACAGTTTGCCCCATTTACTAAACTTTTTAAAGAAAAGGAATGGGCATTTGAACCCAGTTCAGAAGCGTTGTCACCATACTCACAATTTGAGGAGTGGGAAATATGGGTAGCCGATAAAGATAAATCAACACATAACAAATTATTGAACCCTGTTGATATTTTAATTGCAACAGACGTTCTAAGTGAAGGACAGAACTTGCAGGATTGCGATATGGTAATTAACTATGATATCCATTGGAATCCGGTCAGAGTTATTCAGCGTATGGGCCGTATCGATAGGCTTGGTTCACCAAACAAAATAATATTTGGATATAACTTCTGGCCATCAGATAACATCAATACTTATTTGAATTTGCAAGGTCGTGTAGAACATAAAATGGCCGCTATGAAACTTGCAGGTTCTGAAGTACAACTAGAGTTTTCTGAATCTTTTCGACAGATGGCTGAGGATGAATCATTGGAAATCAAGCAAAAAGCGAGGATGCTTGAACAAATGCAAACAACCTGGGAGGATATTGAAGTAAGCGAGCAGGGGCTCGGATTTGATGACCTCTCCCTTGAAACGTACCGTCAAGAACTTCTGGAAGAGTTGAAACGTTCAGAAAATTATTATAGGTCCTTACCAAAAGCAATTTATACAGGATTTAAGGCAGAAAAGGACATATGCCCACAAGAAGGGATAATTGCATTGCTTGGCTATCCGACCAGGCCATCTAAAACTAAGACTTTTAGTTACAAGGGATTTGATCTGGTTTACATTAATTACCAAGGGGTTTCCGTTTTTCTAAATCAAAAAGAGGTTCTTGATGCACTAGCCAAACATAAGAATAAAAACAGGTATGTGCGGACTGAAATTGATCACGGAGAATCAGAATGGATCAAGAAAATTGCTGATTCGCTTAATTCCTGGCTCACAAGACAGGTGATTGAAGAAGAAATTCTTCCTGATGGAACAATTAAGCAGAAAATGGGGCCTGTTGCCATCGATCTGATAAATAAACTTAAAAAGGGCAGTAAGGCGACTATCGAGCAAATAAAGGCTGAGGGTAGACCGGCAGAAAAATACTCAAAAGAAAATTTTGATTTAATTACATGGTTTATAATTAGTTAATATGATTTCAATCTCCAATTTTGCCAATATTTCGTTTATTGATGCCCTTAAAAGTTTCTTTAAGGAACTTAATGTTCCTGTGAACTATATTGCCGATGAGCCAGCCAGTCCCAGTGTAATTTTAGGTGATTGTTACAAACCAAATAATCCCGCGCATGAATTGATTGGAGATGTCTATCTGTTAGGTATAATAAATGATGCCATTTTTAGTAATAGGCAATCATTAACCGATATTGAATCTGTTAGAAAAATTAAAGCTGACTATGATGGAGTTGTGGTTTTCGGGATCACCCTTAAAACCAGAGCAAAAGGATTGATGCCAACAAGAGGTTATCTAGCTGAAATATCGAGATCATTTAATCGTGCATTCCAATTTTTGCCAGTTATTGTTGTTTTTAAGTACGAACAGTATATTTCATTTGCCCATAGCGAGCGTTCATCTTATAAACAACCATGGCGTGATGGTGAGAAGACAGGAAAAGTAACTCTTCTGAAGGATATATCAACAATACATCCGCATGCAGCCCATATAAGAATTCTTCAAGGATTGATGATTGATAGAGTGAAAGTTAATTCATTCAAAAAATTATATACATATTGGCAATCAGTATTTACTGTCCAGGCACTAAATGATCATTTCTATTCTGATCTACAACAGTGGTTTTATTATGCTTCAACACATATCAAACTCCCTATCCGACCTGATTATATTCCGGAAAAAGAAAATACTAAGAATTTTCTTGTTAGGTTACTTGCTCGAACGATGTTTTGTTGGTTCGTGAAAGAAAAAGGATTAGTTCGACCTGAGTTGTTAGAATTAAAAGATTGGGAAGGCAACTACTATCCACTAACTCATGATACTAACGAAAAAGATTTCCTTAAATCAAACAGCTATTATAGAGGCATCCTGCAAAACATTTTCTTTAATGCATTGAATAAGAAAGAAAAGAAATCCATAAAGGATTTCAAGTGGGTCAAATACATCCATAAAGAATTTGATATTGAATGGCTTATCAAGATACCTTATTTGAATGGAGGCATTTTTGATAAATTAGAAGAAGATAATGCTAAAGAAAGTATTGAGGATACTGTTCTTCAAATTCCCAATTACCTGTTTTATGGTATAAAAGAGAAAATTAAGTCCGTAAAAAAGGATTCAAAACCATCATTATTTGAAGAATTTGAAGAAGGAGTAGAGCATAAAGGGTTAAATGGTATTTTTAAATCGTACAAATTTACATTAGAGGAAAACACACCTTATGAAGAAGATATCGCGTTAGATCCTGAACTATTAGGTCTTGTATTTGAAAATCTATTAGCGGAATTAGATCCAAATCTTGAAGAAAGCACATTAAAAAGCATTAGAAAACTCACAGGTAGTTATTATACTCCAAGAAAAGTTATCCGGGAAATGGTAAATGAGAGTCTATTCCTGTACCTGCGAAATAGTATTCATAAAAAACAACTGTCAGCTTTAAAGAATCTTATTTACAATGAACGACTGGATGTCGTTGACGAAGAATTCTGTGAATCGATTGTGGGTGCAATTGACAGATTTAGAATGCTTGATCCTGCTTGTGGATCAGGTGCTTTTCCAATGGGTATGCTTCATAGATTGGTTGATATTTTAAAATTTGTTGACCCTGATAATTCTCGTTGGATCAAACTCAAACTATCAGCAGTCGATTCGAATTATAGACCTGAATTTCAAAAAATCCTTAGGTCACATGTTGATGATTATAGCCGGAAACTTGGGATAATTCGAGACAGTATCTATGGTATTGACATTCAACCTCTTGCCGTCCAAATTACTAAGCTTAGATTTTTTATTTCTCTTTTAATAGACCAGAATGTTAAATATGGCATAACTCCTATGCCAAACATCGAAACCAAGATTATATGTGCTGATAGTTTAAAAAATATTAATCCCGACATGTTCTCTTCTCCTGCCATTATTAAATTAGAATCTGCTCGATTAAAGTATTATCAACCAGATTTATCCATTGAAGAACGACTACATGTCACCGAAGAAATTGTTGATGTTTTGGATTTAGCTTTCCCCTCCTTCAGTTTTCAGGTAACGGGTAAACGAATTAAAGGCCAAAATAAAGAGTTAATACGACATTGGTTCACCCATGCCACAATTGCTGCTCCATTCTTTAATATGGATTTCTTTTATCCTGAATTAAAAGGAATTGGATTCGACTGTGTTATAGGTAATCCTCCCTATGGAGGTGTAAAAATAAGTGATGAAGTTCGTAATTCTTTAGGTATTGAAAGTAAAGATCCATATGGTGCCTTTATTGCAAGGTTTCTTACCTCAGGGAATAAAGAAACACCTCTCAAACACGGCGGAGTTTTAACCTATATTGTAAGTGATACCTTTATGACGATTAGGTCTCATCTTCCCCTCCGCAAACAAATGATGAACAACTATATTCATAAAATGATACGTGTACATCAAGACACTTTTGGAGCGACAGTAAATACGGCTATAATTATTTGTGAGCGAAATGTTTTTCCATTAGATGAAAATAATAGACCTGTCGCAACATTTAATGAAAATCATATTTGTCAAATGGTCGATATGACAAATGTGAGCATTCATAATGATTATGATCGCTTTAATAAATTACTACGTGAAACAGAAGGAGTTGGTTTTTCAGTAAATCAAGTCATTCCAGATAACATAAGCACTGAATCTTATGCGATCTATTATTACCAGCAAAGCCTTATAAAAATCAATAGGTGTTTACCCTTTTTCGTTGCAGATCCCAAATTATATTTAATTATGAATGAAGGGAATGATGAAGGGAATAAGCCCGAAATTGAATTCAGAATATTAGCAAGCAAACGAGTTCAAGTAAGGGTTATTAGTATAAATGGTAAAAAAATTGATTTAGTTAGATTTGGGGAGATTGCTAATATCAAACAAGGATTAGCAACAGGCGATAATCATTCCTATTTTTTCCAGAAACCAGAAGCTCGAGGAAACTATAGTGACATTAATGATTTCATTGATTTTGTATTAAATGAGAATGACTTAAATCAGATTAGAGGAAATAATGATTTGAGATTGGAGGTAATTGGAAAGGGAATTTCTAAAAATAATTCTAAAAGTGAACGGTATTTTGGGGGCAGGTATATTGTACCGTATGATAAAGGAGGAGAAAGTGACGCTGATGGCGGTTGGATGCCGAATTATTTTGTTCAAACAAATTATTATATTGATTGGAGCGAATGGGCTGTAAAAAGGATGAAGACTTATACGATTGCACAGCGTATTAGAGAAAATAATGAAAATAAAGCCATTAAGCCAAGTTATGAAACAACAATGTGTGCCATTATTAGAAGTCCTGATAGTTATTTTACGAAAGCTATTGATTGTTCAAGAGTTGGTGCATATAGTCCAACTTACCGTTTAGCCACAGATACTATTTTTGATTCAGGTTGTAATGATATTTATATTTCAATTTTCACAAGAGAGCATAATTTGGGAATCCTTTCTTCGAAATTATGGAGATATCAGTTCATTACATTTATTAACCATACAGTAAATTCACAAACTGATGATAATGATGAACTTATTTATTCTATTGTTGACTCCAATGAACAAATCCGAGATCAAGTTAAAAAAATTATTAAGAAGCAGAAAGTGAATCCCCGGTATGATTATGCTAGTAATGAACAGATTGAAATTGACAGACTTGTGTATGAAGCATATGGGCTGAATGCTGATGATATTATGGAAGTGGAAAACTGGTATGCTCGAAGGTATCCCAAGCTATCAAATGCTCAAAAAGAAAATTTGCGCAACCTTGGGAAATCAGATGATTATTTAGTTCTTTATGGTCTTAAAAATGAATAGATGATGAGTTACTGGCTTGTAAAATTCGCTCCATTTAGATATTCATGGAAAGATTGTTTAAGAAACGGCAAATTTGAGATATACTCCATACGGAATCCTCAATCTGCTAATAATCTTCAGAAAATGAAAATTGATGACGAGGTATTATTTTATCATAGCCAGGAAGATAGATCAATAATGGGCAAAATGAAAGTAGTTCAAGAATCGCACCAGGATCCAACAACGAGCAATCCAAGATGGGTAAGTGTAACTTTCGAACCAGTTGCTTCTTTCGATAAACCGTTAAGTCTTGCCGTAATAAAATCCACTCCATCTCTTTCAGAAATAGGGTTGATTAGACAACCAAGATTATCAGTGATGCCATTAACGATAGCTGAATTTGAGATAATCAAAAGACTTGCTACAAATCTTTAAAATTACTCCAATGAAGCTTTCTCCAAAATACATTATTACATGGGCAATTTGCCCTTATCTAGATAAGGAAACAGAAGAATCACTTATTGCTAAACTGTCTAAGTATAAATCACTTAATGACAGGAAATTTATTACTATTATAAATGATTTTTTTGATCTTGAAAGATTCTTAAAGAGTCCAGTTAGAATAGATGATTGCTTGCTGTATAATTATATTCAATATGAATTTACTAAGGCTAAATTACCAAAAAGAGGCTTGATTTTAAAGTATGTAAAAAAAATCAATGTCACCATACGAAAGGATTTAGTCTTTTTACTTGGTTAAGTTAAGAATATATTTTCACCCCCAATCCTCCAGTCCGGTTGGGGAGAGTGGTGCTAACCGCCCCGGCGCACGTTACTTCAATTTTCTCACAAAGGTACCTGCGTAAACCAGCTTCCCTAAGGTTCAGCTTCTGAATTGTGTCAAGTGGGCGCAAGGATCTATGAATTACCTGCCCCCTTCGGGTTTTGTCAATTGCTGCACAATGGACCTAAACACCTGACACAAATCAGTTTCCTCGGTTGACTTTGTTCAAAATTTTTGTTTAACCAGGTGCATTTTCAAATCTCAAATGCACCACAACACATTTTTTGTTATGAAGACAAACGAAATTTATGAACAGATTACAAAACAGGTAATCGAAGGAATGAAATCAGCAGGATCCTGGGAAAAATGCTGGAATAACCCGGAACCGATCTCCTTAAACGGACATCATTACCAGGGTATTAACCAGCTGCTGCTGGCTTTTTCACATTTTAAATCACCGGTTTGGGCATCATTTAACCAAATTCGCCAAAATGGTGGTGTGGTTAACAAGGGTGAAAAAGGTTCCTTCGTTGTTTTTACTAAAACACTTTCAGATGTAGATGCCGATGGCAACAAGAAAAACTTCTGGATGCTCAAGTACTACTATGTTTTCAACACAGACCAATGTACTTTCGACCAGAAGGGAATGGAAAAGATTCAGAAAATGAGCCAATTCTATTCCCAATACCCGGATAACCTTACCGCCGAAACGCTTATTGAGAATATGCCTCAGAAACCGGTTATTGAGTATAAAACATCCTATTCGCCCTGCTACTCCCCTGCCCTGGATACTGTAAAAATGCCGCATAAAGTTCAATTTAAGAACTCCCAGGCTTTTTATGCCAGCCTTTACCATGAGCTCATCCATTCAACAGGCCACGAACTACGCCTCAAACGTGAACTGCTGGGTTATTCAGCCGACCAGCATGCTTATTCAAAGGAAGAACTCATTGCTGAACTCGGAGCAAGTTTCCTGAATAAGATCACCGGAAATGATTATGAACGTGCATTTACTTCTTCCTACATTGCCTCCTGGCTCACAGTTCTGGAGAACAATACCTCCTGGGTGGTCTGGGCTGCATCCCAGGCTTCAAAGGCAGTGAATTTCATCCTTGGACGACCACTTCACACCTATGCAGAGCAGGAAGAATCCGGTAATTCAAGCCAACAGGAAAATGAATTGGTTGACCAGTGTTGAATAATTTTGATACGGAAGCCCGGCAGGAAATCCCTGCCGGGCATTTTTTTGGTCGTAAGGCAAAGAATAAATGAAGGAAACGAGAAATTTTCAAAAGATTGGCCACAGCTGAGCTTTTTCAGTGAACTTCTCCTGAATATTAGCCTGCTTTAAACTATGGTTTTCTGATTTTTTCTGGTGCAATTCTTTCAATGATGCTTTTCATAATACTTATCATGACAAAATTGTATTCAGCATTGAGGGTAAGAGAATTAGGTCCAGGTATTCTTTCAACAGAGAATCCTGCATAACTGAATGTGCCTCAAGAAAACAATAGGGTTATTTCTGATTCAACCACTTAACCCGGACTACCTCAAGATCCAGTGCACCTGAATTTCAATGTGTACAATCCTTTTCCGGGTTTGCAGGTTTCCGGTAACAGTTGTAAGGGCCATTCTTTTTTTATGTAAAGATCCCTTTCAGCCATTTCATCACTTGTCAAGTTGGGCTAAAGTTTCTGCAAAAAACTGGACAAGCTAATGACTTTCGGGAATTGATAAAAACATAAAAATTGAATTTTAACCCTTAAAACTTAAAACCATGGAAACAACTTCAACAAGCACCTCAAAAAAGGATCGTAAACCAAGAACTTCAAAAAAGGTTGAAACTTCCCATCCGTCAGCTCCTGAAAAGGCTACCCAGGTAGTTGAAACCAAAAAAGAAATAACTGACCAGAAGATGGTTGTTTTCTTCGAAGGCCCCTTCAGCGATTGCGGAGAGAATTCGAAAGACGGAGTTGAAAGACCATACTGGACAGTTTCTCTTGGCACCGACCTGGATGCTGAACCCAAATATGCCTACAAAGTTTGGTATTACGTAAAGGCAAAGTCCTTAGCCGAAAGAATTGCAAAAGACCAGAACACTGAGATCATCTCAATGGCAACAACGGCAAAATAATACCCCTCCAATTAAAGAACCCCTGAAAAAGGGGTTTTTTATTGCCAACTTTTGAAAATTAACTACTTATGGCTATGGATTTCATCGAAAGGTTTTTTATATTTGTAATGTACATTTGATTGGCTTTTTGATAGATATGATTTATAGATCAAAATTAGTGGCCTTTAAGCGGAAAAATCAGTTAATGAGCATGTTTAATAAAAACGCAGAAATAAAAATGCGCAAATGTCAGCCTCAAAAAAACAAAATAAAATGGAATTGAAAGAACATTTGACCGGAACACAATTCGAACTTGAATTAGCTAATGCACTTCTGCAATTCGTACCTAAACATATGCAAGAATGCTTAAATAATCCTGAATTAAAATACAGCAAATATGGAACTGAACGAGAATTGAAACTAAAGGAAATACTTCGCTATTATACGAATTTTTATACCGTATTAAATGATTTGGAATTGGCAATCCAATTTTTAAATAAAGAACGGAAACTAATTCTTGTACATTACCCCAAATTAGAATCTCAAGAAGCCTACTATAATTATCATTACGAGAATTACTTTATCAGAATGGCTACATTCAATGATATTTTAGGAAGATTAGGAACTTTGACCTATAGCTTAGAAATCAAATTAGAAAAAAGTTCTGCATATATCTTTAAAGACAAAGCAAGGCAAGAAGGGTATGATGAAATAAGCACAATAACTGAAAGATTAATTAATAAAATAGATCAACTTAAACAAGAAAGACATAAAAAATTACATATAGGAGAAGCAGACATTAAGCTATTAAATGGTATTGTTATTTGGGAAGATTTAATGGCAAGAATTGGTTCTGAAACTGATGAAATACTGCAGGAACAGACAAATAATGAAATAGAGGCTGAAATCGAAAAATTAATAAACGAGACAATTGAAATTGTTAAAATCATAAAAGAGTTTTTAGAATCATCGACTAAAAAACTCAAAGAAATAATTAACACTAACAGCTAAAAGGAAATAAACATTCATTTCTAAGCATTGTCTCGGGCCCAGTGCAAAGTTTGAAAACGCTTAATAACTTCTTTAGAGGCATGTTTTATGATCAACGGTAAATAATTATTGACATTGAAAATAAAGTATTCTATTTACCTTATTTTTATTGATATATCTTAAAAAAATCGAAAACAATGGAAGATATAAATGATGATGAATTGAGTTTTGAATCTGAAAATATGTTTGATGATTCTGATACAAATATTGAAGATGATTTTGAATTCGATGAACCTATTATGGATGGTGACCCAAGGCGTGATAGAAGAATTAATCCATGGATTGATGAGTATGGCGAAGGAGATGATGCCGAAATTGCATATTGGAATACCCACTAGAAAAAAACTTTAGTAGTGTTTTAGTTTGATTATCAATTGATTATATTAACAATATTAATAATTGAACAATAGTTCTTAAGGTAATTTATAACACATTTATATAATATTAGCGTATGTTTATCTTAGAAAATACACAAGATAAAGTATTGGAATATTGGAAGAAGACAAATTCCCCTTACGCTGAAGAATATATCAACCTTACAAGACAATTTGACTCAGTTGCGGATTCTATTTATAAAAATAGGCAAAAGTTCCAAAATGCAAAATATTTGAAAATAGATGCTCGTAAGGATGATTTAAAAATTTTGGAACTTTTGCCAAACTTGGAATTTGTCACGATATATCATATAAAGGAGGAAGATCATGAATATTTGACTCTTTTAAAAAATGTAAAAGTTTTGGAACTTCACCCTGGATATTCTGCTAGCAAAGTTTATCTAAACCTTAATTACATAAAAAACAACTATATTGCTAGTATAAATCTATATGATTTTGAGATAGATTCAGAATTGCTAAGGAAATTTATTCATCTTAAAGAATTATCTCTGGTTTGGTGTAAATTTAGCAATCTAGATTTTCTACGAGATTTAAATAATATCGAAATTTTGTTTATTAATACTCTTCCTTTTTCATCAATACAGGGAATTCAATATTTAACTAAGCTTAAGAAACTTTCCCTTTTTCATTGTTGGGAGTTTCTTGGGAATCGTATAAGTGATTTTCTTTTAATTAAAGAGCTCAAAGATCTACGTATTCTCAAACTTACTGGAACAGAAATAACTAATAAGGATATTGAAAGTTTAAGACAATGGAAACGATATCTTGTTATCGATGATCCCAAAATTATTAAACGGTTTAGATTTTTTTAGATTTCATATACTGCAAAAAAAAAATACTATTAGCAATTTATATTGGTATTAGAGGATAATAAATCTTAAGTAGTATAAAAACGAACCTCAAAGCTCGTCAGGAAAACCTGCCGTGCATTTTCTTGTGCTTATAACAATTCAGAAATAGAGTTTACCCCCAATCCTTCAGGCCGGTTGGGGAGAGCGGTGCTAACCGCCCCAACACACGGTACTTCAATTTTTTACAAAGTTACCTGCGACCGCCGGCACCCGAAGGCGGATACCTCTGAATTGCGTCAAGGGTGCTCTATTATTTGAATTACTCGCACCGTTCCGGGTTATTCATCCCGATGAACAATCGGGAATGACCCAACCCCTTGACCCAAATCATCTGTCTCGGTGAAATCGTCAAAAATTTAATGTTTAACCAGGCGCATCAAAAACAAGACGATGCGTCGCAACACATTTTACTATGACAACACTATTCAACCAGGATGTAGCTGAGATCAAGGTATCTTATTCTCACAAAGTAAAAGCCGCTAACATGGTAAAACTCACATGTTCACGCGACTCTTTTAATTTGCTCAAAGACTCCTGGGAAGATCAGGATTATTGCGAAACGTTCAAGGTGATCTTGCTCAACAGAGCATCAAAAGTTATTGGTGTAAAAACCATCTCAACAGGAGGAATAACTGGCACTGTAGCTGATCCAAAACTGATCTTTCAGACGGCTTTGCTATGTCATGCAGTTTCTATTGTTGTTGCCCATAACCACCCGAGTGGCAACAAACGCCCAAGCGAAGCCGACATAAAACTAACCCAGAGACTTAAAAACGGAGGCTTATACCTGGAGATAGCTGTTCTCGATCACATCATTATGGCAGAGGATGACTATTACTCTTTCGCAGACGAAGGGGAATTGTAGGACTTTATAGAAAAAGTGCTTCAAAAGGCTGGTTGCGGGTCAACCAGCCTTTTTTTATGATCAGTTTTTGCCTGGGATATTTCTGTTTTCAACACCTGGTCCATTCTTTTGGTCCGGCATTGTGGCTTTCATTGGATTTTATCAGGTTGTTCCTGATTAATTATGGCAAAACTACCTTTCAGTCGCTTGACTGCATGTAAAGTTGGGCTGAAGTTGCCTGGGGCAAAACTTGACTTGCTGGCTCCTTTCGGTAGGGATTAAAAGCATAATTAATTCACGAACCCTCAAAAATCTAGCACAATGGAAGCAACAATCAACACCGAACTGAAAGTTTTTGTATTTGGACCTTTTGATGAAAACAGAACCAACTGGGTCGTTACCCTTGCTGAAGATCAATACACACCTTTTCCAAAATATTCCTACAAGG
>CAIXZF010000031.1 GCA_903923925.1 uncultured Bacteroidales bacterium | reverse complement strand
GGTGTCCCAAAAAACATACACTCCTGTTTATGAGGCTGTTAAAAAAAGTGTCTAAAAAAGTGTCGAAGTCAGGAAAATTCCGACAATTCCGGTTTATCTGGCAGGTTAGCGGTAGGCAGAAGGCAGAAGGCAGAAGGCAGGAGGCAGAAGGCAGAAGGCAGGAGGCAGGAGGCAGGAGGCAGGAGGCAGGAGGCAGGAGGCAGTGCAGAGTTTAGAATCCAATTAAACGTCTTTATTTTTTTGTTTTCTATTAATTCTAAGTGTTTAAAAAACTAACACTTAGAATTAAGTCACCTTCTGCCTTCTACACCATTCCCTCCACATACTCCCCAATGGCCAGAGAGGCTGTCAGGCCGGGAGATTCTATCCCAATCAGGTTGATAAAGCCCGGAAATCCCCGTTTGCTTTCTTCCTGGATATAGAAATCAACCTCCGGGCCACCTTTTTTCTGGATCTTTGGCCGGATACCAGCCATTTCAGGAGATAAGTCATCTAATTCCAGGAAAGGAAGAAAACGCTTTGCCGATTTGTAAAATGCCTCCTGTTTGCTGGCCGTCACTTTGTAATCATACTCATTTTTGTCGAGCCAGGTAACATCAGGGCCCAGCTTCACCCCGCCACCCATGTCAATAGTTACATGGATTCCAATGCCTTCCATGTTCGGATTCGGTACCGGGTAAACCAACCTGCTTAAGCGTTTGTTCTTCGGTGGATTCAGTCTGAAATATTCTCCCTTACAAAACGAAATCCTTAGGTCTTTGTCGTTCATTCCAACCATAGCGGCTACCTTATCTGATTGAAGGCCGGCAGCATTAATTACATTGCTGCTTGTAAAAGAATATCCGCTTCCATCTGCTTCCCTGAGAAAAATTTCATAACCAGTGTTAGTCTTCTTTATTTCAGTTACTTCGGCACCATAGGCTATCTGGACTCCATTTTGTATAGCATTGGTTTCCAGTTGTTTCATAAAAGAGTGAGAATCAATTATTCCGGTAGAAGGGGAATACAATGCCTTTAATGCCTTAACATTAGGTTCCAGTTCATGGATTTCATCCTGATCAATTACCCGGATATCGTCCACTCTATTATTGGCAGCTTTCAGCCTGATCCCTTCAAGAATGCTAATTTCTTCATTATTTGTTGCTGCAATAATTTTCCCGCACATGTTAAAAGGAACATCATATTCTTTAGAGTAATCATATAACAATTTCCTCCCTTTCACACATAACAAGGCTTTCAGACTGTCTTTAGGGTAATAAATTCCGGCATGAATAACTTCGCTGTTTCTGCTGCTTGTTTCCTGCCCGAAATTCTTGTTCTTTTCAATGATGAAAATGCGATCAAAAGTCTTGCTTAATCTGGCAGCAACAGCCAAACCAACAACACCGGCACCAATAATTGTTACAGTGGCATCTGACATAAAAAATAACCTTTGAGTCCTGGTTTTTGGAATTTACGAAGATAAGGAAATTTGGATTTTCCATTCAATTTAGACTGAGTTCAAATTGAACCTTTAAATCAATGCTTTCAGCGAGTTTTCCTAATTTTGAAGCGCTTAATAATTAATGAACTATGCCATGCGAATTGCACGTTTAACAAAGACCAGCGAAGAAGCTACAACAGCTCAGGAACCAGATCTCGGCGGACTCGATTATCTTATCAAAAAATACAAGGGTAAAAAGGGTAACCTTATCCCTTTACTACAGGGAACACAGGAGATGTTTGGTTATATACCAAAAACAGCTTTTGAAAAAATAGCCAATGAAACCGGCCTGAATCTGAGCGACATGTATGGTGTTGCTACTTTTTATGCCCAGTTCCGGCTAAATCCCGTTGGTAAACATGTAATCAAGGTTTGTCATGGTACTGCCTGCCACGTGCAGAATGCCAACTCAATTACAGATGCCCTCAAAGAGGCACTCAAAGTCGACGATGGTGCCACCACCGAAGATGGTCTCTTCACCCTCGAATCTGTTGCCTGTCTGGGCTGTTGTTCCCTTGCACCTGTAATGATGATCAGTGGTGAAACCTATGGTAAACTTAGTGGGGGGTCTACAGTAAAGATTATTAAAAATATCAGATTACAAGAAAGTAACTAATCTCACAATATTATGCAGACAACTGTTACTGTAGGCCTTGGGAGCTGCGGAATCGCTGCTGGCGCCAACAAAACATACGAAAAGATTAAAGCCTTGCAACTTGCGGAAGGATTGGATTTCCGCTTGAAAAAAACCAGCTGCGTGGGGATGTGTTACCGCGAACCACTGGTGGAAATCACCGATGACTCAGGAACCTACCTCTATGGCGAAATTGATGAAAACCGTGCTATCGAACTGCTCGATAAACATATAAACCAAAGTTCACCAGTACGCGAATGGGTTGTACAAACCGATCTTTTCGATGCAAGCGATAATGATTTCGCCAGGTCACAGGTGAAAATTGCCTTGAGAAATTGTGGTTTCATGGATCCTGAAAGCATTGAGGAATACCAGGCAAGAAACGGGTATAATGCTATTCGCAAAATCGCAGAAGAAAAAATTACTGCAGTAGATGTTATCCAGACTATTCTTGCTTCAGGACTTCGTGGTCGTGGAGGCGGTGGTTTTCCCACCGGTATGAAATGGAAACTCGCTAACAATAATAAGTCGCCCGAAAAATATATCATCTGTAATGCAGATGAAGGAGATCCCGGTGCCTTTATGGATCGTTCTGTGCTCGAAGGCGACCCTCACAGTATTCTCGAAGGAATGATTATCGGGGCGTATGCTATTGAAGCCAATGGAGGAGTTATTTATTGCCGTGCCGAATATCCGCTTGCTATCAAACGCCTGAATATCGCAATTGATCAGGCCCGGGCAAATGGATTCCTTGGGAAGAATATTCTGGGAATTGAAGGCTTTAACTTCGATATTTACATAAAAGAAGGCGCTGGAGCCTTTGTTTGTGGCGAAGAAACTGCACTGATCGCTTCTATCGAAGGCGAAAGGGGCATGCCACGCCGTCGCCCGCCATTCCCTGCTCAGTCAGGTTTGTGGCGCAAACCTACCAACATCAACAATGTTGAGACCTTTGCCAATATTCCATGGATTATTACCAATGGTGCTGCGGCTTACGCAGCCTATGGCACCGAAAAAAGCAAGGGTACCAAGGTTTTTGCTCTCGCCGGTAAAATTAAAAGATCAGGTCTGGTTGAGGTTCCGATGGGAAGTACAATCCGCGATATCATTTTCAAATTAGGTGGTGGTATCCAGAATGATAAAAAATTCAAAGCTGTTCAGCTTGGTGGTCCTTCGGGCGGATGTATCCCTGAATACCTCGCCGACACAATTGTTGATTATGATAGCGTAAATGCAACTGGTGCTATTATGGGCTCCGGTGGCATGGTTGTTATGGATGAAACAACCTGTATGGTGAATATTGCCGCTTTTTTTCTCGATTTTACCCAGAAAGAAAGTTGTGGCAAATGCACCTTCTGCAGGATAGGAACAAAACGAATGCTCGAAATCCTTACGAGGATAACAGAGGGAAAAGGTGTTGAAAACGACTTGCAAACCCTGGAAGAATTGTCATATCAAATCAAAGATAATTCACTCTGCGGACTTGGTCAGACGGCCCCAAACCCTGTGCTGACAACGCTTAAATACTTCAGAGACGAATATGAAGCTCACATTAACCATAAAAAATGCCCTGCTAAAGTTTGTAAACCACTCCTTACCTATAGAGTAGTGGACGATGCCTGCACAGGATGTATGGTTTGTGCCAAAAACTGCCCTGCAAATGCTATCGACGGGGAACGTAAAAAAATACATTTTATCCGTCAGGAAGATTGTATCAAGTGTGGCGACTGCTTCACAAAATGTAAGTTTAACGCAATTGAAGTAATTTAAACCTGGAAACTACAATGAACGAAATAAACGTCATCTTAAACGGAAATATCATAAAAGGGGAAGTAGGGCAGACTATTTACGACCTTGCAAAAAATAATGGTATCGAAATACCTACCCTTTGTCATGATCCCAGAATAGAGCCTTATAGCTCCTGTTATGTTTGTGTGGTGGAAATTGAAGGAATGAGAGGTCTTCAGCCTTCCTGTTCCACGAAAATCACCGAAGGGATGAAAGTTGTTACCCATAACGAAAAAATTGCCAAATCACGCAAAACTGCACTCGACCTGCTTTTTAGCAATCATTATGCTGATTGTGTTGCCCCCTGCAAGGAAACCTGTCCTGCCGGTGTTGATGTTCAGGGCTATATCAGCTTCATCGAAAAAGGAATGTATCACGAAGCTGTTGAACTGATAAAGGAAACGAACCCGCTTCCTGCTATCTGTGGTCGTGTGTGTGTGCGCCCTTGTGAAGTTGCCTGCCGCAGAAATCTTCTTGATGAAGGCTATGGCGTTGGTATTGATTACTTAAAGAGGTTTGCCTCTGACCGCGACCTTGAAGAAAATAAATGGCGTCCGACAATTAAAGCTGAAACTGGTAAAAAAGTGGCTGTAATTGGTGCCGGACCCGGTGGCGTTTCAGCTGCCTTCTTCCTCCGGAAGGAAGGTCATGGTGTTGATATTTATGAAGCTAGTCCGAAACCTGGTGGATGGTTACGTTATGGTATCCCTGAATATCGCCTCCCCAACGATCTCCTGCAGCAGGAAGTTGATAATATCGCAGAAATGGGTGTAAATATCTATTACAACCAACAGCTTGGTAAAAATGTGAAGTTTGCCGGCCTGCAAACAAAATATGATGCCTTTATTCTTGCTGTTGGTTCTCAGAAAGGTACTGGCATCGGTTGCGAAGGTGATGACGCTGAAAATGTGCTTTCTGGAGTTGATTTTCTGAAAGAAATGGAAATGAGCGGCAAACCTGCCGATTTCAGAGGAAAAAAAGTTGCTGTTGTAGGCGGTGGTAATACTGCCATGGACTGCTGCCGTACCTCCATCCGCTGCGGTGCAGATGAAGTGTATGTTATCTATCGTCGTACCGAAAATGAAATGCCTGCCAATCCCATCGAAATTCACGAATCGAAACTGGAAGGCGTTCAATACATGTTGCTTACAAATCCTACGAAAGTAAATAAAGATGAAACTGGCAAGGTGAAATCTGTAACCTGCCTGAAGATGGAACTTGGTGAACCTGATGCATCAGGCCGCCGCAGGCCAGTGCCGGTTGAAGGTTCTGATTTTGATGTGGAAGTTGACTATATCTTAGCCGCTATCGGACAGAAAACCGATGCCGATTTCCTGAATGATATCAACCAAAATCTTAATGGAGCTGAAGTAAAAGCAAATCGTTGGGGCGATCTGGATGCAAATAAGGTTTCATTACAAATGGGCGCTCCTAACTTCTTCGCTGCCGGAGATGGTGTTACTGGTCCGGCAACTCTTATCCAGGCTGTAGGTCAGGCCAGAGTGGCCAGCCGAAGCTGCCATCAATTCCTTATGGGATTGCCGATTGAAGCACCGCAGAAGGAATTTGTCAGCAAACGCGATAACTTTAAAGAACAAAATAAGGAAGATTATTTCGGATTTTATCCCAGCCAATCAAGGGAAGAAATGCCGACCATGGATCCAAAAGACAGGAAAAACTTCAAAGAAGTTGAACTTGGATATACCGAGGAACAAGCTGTTCAGGAAGTTAAACGCTGCCTCGAGTGCGGCTGTACTGAATATTACAGCTGCGATCTGAAACGTTTTGGTACGGAGTATAACGCAGAACAAAAGCATTTTCCAGGCGAATTCAAGGAATATAAGGTCGATTTCCGTCATCCGTATATCGAAATTGATAACAATAAGTGTATCCTTTGCTCACGTTGTGTGCGCATCTGCCGCGAAGTTGTCGGCGCGAATGCTCTTGGACTCATAAACCGTGGCTACGATACCTACGTTGCACCCAGCATGGGCGCGGCCTTGCAGGATACTCATTGCGAATCATGTGGAATGTGTATTTCTACCTGCCCTACCGGCGCAATTACCGAGAATTTTACCTTCAAGCCGGGTCCTGTAAAGCTGGAAGCTGTAGAAACAATTTGTAATTATTGTTCAGTGGGTTGCAAAATTACCCTAAACCATAAAAACGGATATACCATGAAGGTAAACGGTGCGAATGGCCAGGTAAATAAACTTGGCAACCTTTGCCGTTACCCTAAATTCGGTTATACATACCTTAACAGCAGCAGCAGGATAACAAAACCAATGCTTAAAGTTGATGGCAAATTCGAAGAAATTACTTTTGATAAAGCCTTTACTGTAATTGCTGATAAAATAAAATCTGTAAATGCTGATGAAAATGGATTCTTTGCTGGCGCCAGGCTTACAAATGAAGAACTCTACCTTATCCAGAAATTAGCAAGAGCGGGAGCCAAAACCAATAATGTTACAAGTTTCCACTACTTGAACAGAGGGGATGGTAATATTAATAACTCCGACAGTAATGTTCCCTTCGAACAAATTGGCGGAGCAAGCAGAATTTACCTGCTCGGTTCCGAAATAAACCGCGACAATGCAGTGGCTGGTTTTATGGTCCGTGAAGCACAATACCTGAATCATATTAGTGTAGAGCTTATCACAAATAAGCAGGATTCCGGCATGCGCTTTAAGTCTGATAAAGTATTGACAATCAAATGCTATACGAGTTTTGTTAAAGCGGTTAATCATTATCTCCTGGCTAATAATTTTCAGAATCAACTGTTTATTGACGATAATACTGCAGGTTTTAATGCTTACAAAGCTGCTTTATTGAAGGAGGACTTTGCTGATCTTGTTACCAAAAGTGGAGTAAATGCCGCAGTGGTTATTGAATTTGCAAGTGAGTACAATGAGGAGATGAATGCTATTATGATATTCTCAGAGAAAGAACTGGGCTCAGCAGCATGCATCGAAATCAGAAATCTCTCAATGATAACCGGAAAACTTGGAAAAACCTCAAATGGTCTGATATCCCTGAAAGAAAAAAACAATTCTCAGGGAATTTTCGATATGGGCATTTGTATGAAACTTGCTCCTGGAAATCAGTCAATTATGAAAGAATCTGTAGTTGAGAAGATGAAATCAACATGGGTTGTTCAGGATCTGAATACTGCAGTTTCTTCAAGCCAGTTTCAACTGCTGGAAGAAGGTAAACTCAGGAATCTTTTCATCTTTGGTGAAGATCCATTAGGATGTACAAACGACAAGCAGAAAGTTGCTAATTGGTTAGATACTGCAGGATTTATCGTTGTTCAGGACTATTTTATGACCGATACAGCCCAGCAGGCCGATCTTATTCTCCCAGCTTCACTGCCGGTTGAAACCGGTGGCAGTTTCACCAATACTCAGCGGGTTATTCAGGAGTTTGATGCAGTACTTCCTTCAAAGTCGGAGAAATGTTCTTTAGATCAATTATCTTCCTTGCTTAATTTGTTCGGAATTCAAAATTCATCTGAAACACAGGATATTCTGGCAGAAGCATTTAAACTTTTCCCTATCGAAAATGAAAATGTGAAAAAATCTTTCATTATCAATGAAATGAAGGATAATCAACGCCTGTTCAACCACGGTTGCGACGTCGTGAACAAGATGTTCGATGAGGAATTTGCTGCGAACTTCTAACAGATTGCACATTGTATCTTCACTTAGGTAGGCCGCCCCTACAGGGCATGGCTGTTGCTGTGTTTCATGCTGTGTTGATTTTACCATCACTTAGGTAGGCCGCCCGCTGGAGGGCATAGGGTCTGATAGTTAAATTTTTAATGCCATTTTGTTTCCAGCAAAATAGAATAATTATTACCTTTAGTTTTCTATTTCCATAGGTTTAATAAATTGAATCAAAAAAAACAGATGAAAAAAACTACTTCGGTAATAAAAATTTCAGGCATCACAATCAGTATCCTCCTTTCTTTCCTTTTAACTTTCTCAACAGTTGAGCTTTGTGCACAATGCTGCAATTTTACCAATTCTGGTCAGAACCTCGACAGTTTGCCCACATTTGGGGTAGCCTTAGGCGACCTCAACGGAGATGGCGATGTGGATGCTTTCACAATTGATGCTTATGTGGACATTAAAATCTTTTCGAACAATGGTAGCGGACTGTTTACACTTAGTCAGACTATTACACCAACTGGCGGCGAAGAAAACAATATGGGTGTTCACCTGGCTGATCTCGATAACGACGGCGACCTGGACGCTGTTGTTGTTCCTTTTTACAATTCAACAAGTTTGAAAATTTACAAGAATAACGGAGCAGGTACTTTTACACTCTTTCAATCGATTTCTTCGAATATTGGTGCAAGGTATGCAGGTATTGCCGATGTTGATGGGGACAATGATTTGGATATAGTTTTACCTGGCTGGATGGGTCCAGCTGTTGGCGTTTTTAAAAATAACGGTAGTGGTTACTTTACTGTAGGCTCTGCACTTTCCTTGGTTAATTTCGGGAGTTCAAATGATATCGCCATGGCCGATTTCGATGGCGACGGCGACCAGGATGCTGTTGTAGTTTCAAGTAGCATGGGAGGAAGATTGCTTTTAAATAATGGAACTGGCACCTTTACTGATGCTGGTATTACACTGGGAAATATCAGCGACAGTTACCATGCTTGTGCAGCCGGCGATCTCGATAAAGACGGAGATGCTGATATGGTTTTTGGTTGTATGTACGGCCCACTGACTATTATACGGAATGACGGAGCCGGCAATTTTACGATTCTGGCAACTTATCCGGGTAGCAATTATGATATGCACATTAAGCTGGTTGATTATGATTACGACGGCGATCCCGACATCTTCGTTTCAACCTACGGAAGCAACGGACTTGAAGTGTGGAGCAACGATGGCGAAGCTAACCTGAGCCTTTGTTATGAAAATGTTTCGCCAATGCCAGGTACTTATTCTCATGGATTTGACGTAGGTAAGATAAACGGCGATGCCTATTACGATACTTTCATGGGCCAGTTTGGCGGCGATGGAGATAAAGTTTTCTTCGGGGCTCCTGGTTTTAGTGTTACTGCTGTAAATGCATCAATTTGCCAGGGAGATTCATATACTTTCCCGGATGGATTTGTCTCCAATATTCCATGTATGCATGTTAGTCATTTCCTTGCCTCAAATGGCTGCGACAGCAATATTGTAGGCACTCTTACTGTAACACCTGTCAATGTTATGATGAGTTTGAATCAGGTAACATTTACCGCTCAGGCTGCAAATGCAAGCTGGCAGTGGATAAATTGCACGAACGGTTTTTCAGTTATTCCAAATGCAACAGCTCAGACATACACTGCCACTCAAAGCGGTTCCTATGCCGTAATTGTTACCCAGAATGGCTGTTCTGATACTTCGCAGTGCCTGGCTGTTATTGTCACCGGTATCGAAAATGCAAACGAAAATACCATAAACATCTTCCCGAATCCGGTGGACAATGTACTGAATATTAATGCCGGAACAGAGACTCTGCAAAAGAATATTAATATATCTGATTTATATGGAAGAGTACTGCTTGAGTTTACAAGCACTGCAAGCGGCATTATTCCAGTAACTATGAACGAAATTCATGCGGGTATATACATTGTGCAGATAAGGATGCCACATAACACAATCCAACGTTTCCGTTTCGTAAAGCAATAATCCCTGCTTTCTAACCCTGGCAGGGGCTTCAAGCCCTGCCAGGGTTAAAAAGCGCCGGGGTTAAACTGCACTTAGTCAACCTCCAGGATTATAACTCCGCCACCTCCGGCTGCCATAGGCATTTCAATGGATTTTGGTCCTGTAACCTTCATTTTGTCTATGGTATATTCTGTTGGATTCTTCTCAAAATGAGCATCCTTTCCATCGAAACATCTGCTAATCGAATAGGTCTCCGATTTTTTTAGAAAGCCAAGCGGAATAGTAATTTTCCTTGCCTCTTCATTTGTAATCCCCGCGATAAACCATTTCGAACCGCTCCGGCGGGCCACAACAAGGAACTCCCCAATTTTGCCATCAACAAAGTGGGTCTCATCCCAGCTTGTGGGAATCTGCTCAATAATGCTGAACGCCTGTTGTCCTTCATAATTTTCCGGTAAGTCGGCAGCCATTTGCAGCGGACTGTAAAGCACAATCATCAGCGCAATCTGGTTGCATAAGGTGCTGTGAACTGCCGAAATTCCCTTATCCTGCCAATTCCATTTTACCCGCTTTTCAGCTTGTTTGTTTTCGAGGATATCAAAAATACCTGGTGTATAATCCATTGGGCCTGCCAATCCCCGGGTAAAGGGCAAGGTGCAGGTATGAGTTGGAGGATTCCCTTCGCTCCAGGCGTTCCACTCCATGCCGCGTACACATTCGAAAGACATAAGGTTCGGATAAGTTCTGCTCAAGCCCGATGGTATTGATGGTTCATGTACATCGAGCATGATTTGATATTTAGCAGCAATGCGCATTACCTTGTTGAAATGCCTAACCATATATTGTCCGTGGTGGTTTTCCGTATTTGGATTTGTGGGGCCGGCATAGCCTGTTTTTACAATGTGAATGCCCAAACTTTTATACAAAGCAAACGCACTGTCGAGCTGCTTTTCATAAGCAATAATGTCGCCACCCGTCTCATGATGCCCAATGATTTCGATGCCCTTATTTTTTGCATACGCTGCAATAGTGCGTATATCGAAGTCAGGGTAGGGAGTCACAAAGTCAAATGCATCAGGCTTCCCCCAGTTTTCCCATCCCGTATTCCATCCTTCAAATAAAACGCCACTTATTTTATGCTCCGCCGCAAAGTTGATGTACCTTTTTGCATTGTTGGTATTCGCACCATGCCTGCCACCTTCCAGACCCCAACTTGCCAAACCCAGATGCATCTCCCACCAGATTCCGATGTATTTCATAGGTTTTATCCATGAAATATCCTTGATAAGGGAGGGTTCATTGAGGTTTAGTACAATGTTTGATTCGAGCAAACTTCCTGCATTATCACCAATCAGCATTACTCGCCATGGTGTTTTAAATGCACCACTTGTTTTAACTGCACTCCCATCTGCCCAGGGTGCAAGGTTCACCTTGAAACAGAGAGAATCTCCTGCTTCCTGTTTCAGCGACATCATCGCATAATCGTCGAGGTCTGCCTCCAGTATACTCATGTAGGTTCCCGATTGGCTTACCATTGTAAAAGGTGCTGCCACATGTTGTGCCTTCGACAGCAAACTATGGTTGTATAGCTTTTCCAAAGTGTAGTAATCGGCCCAGATCCACCAGCAGTCGTTATTGCCGGCAAAGGCAAACCTGCTTTCCTCACTCAGTATCGTGAGATTTTCAGGATTTTCAGAAAACTCATACCTGAAAGCGATTCCATCATTAAAAGCCCTGAAGATCAGCTTGAATTTTCTGTCTTTCTTTTTATCCTTTAAAAACAATTCCAGCTGCCTGTAATTGTTGCGGATCTCACTTCGCTGCCCCCAGGCAGTTTTCCAGGTTTCATCAACTGTTGTGATTTCGCTATCAAGAATTTCAACCTCATTCAAACTATCAGAACCACTGAATACAAAACCTAAGGAAGAAGGCCGGAGCAATTCTTCAGTTTCTTTCAGTAGCTTGTAATACAATCGGTTATGAATTAACTCTGCCCGGATTATTAGTTTCTGATCAGGCGAATTAATTTGTATTGAGAATTCACCTGCCATCGATCTCAGCGAAATAAACATCAAAGAAAGCAGCAGAATTCTGTTCAGGAAAATATTCATGACTTTACAATTTGAAGTTACTCAAACTCCCTCCAGCCCTGGCAGGGTTAACTGCGCACTTCCAACCCTGTCAGGGCTTCAAGCCCCTGCCAGGGTTAACAGACTGCTCATATAGCCCTGCCCTTTGTGCCAGGATTTTTTCATCCGTAATATAGTCATCATAATCCATCCGCTTATCAATCATTCCCTTTGGCGAAATTTCAATGATCCGGTTGCACACAGTCTGAATAAAAGCATGGTCATGCGACGACATCAGAATGTTACCTTTGAATTTTATCAGGGTGTTATTAAAAGCCTGAATAGACTCAAGATCGAGATGATTTGTCGGAGAATCAAGCATCATAACATTGGCGTTGCGTATCATCATTCGGGCAATCATACAGCGAACCTTTTCTCCCCCTGAAAGTACCCTGGCCTTTTTGAAAATTTCTTCTCCCGAAAAAAGCATCTTCCCAAGAAATCCCCTCAGGTATTGTTCGTGCGTATCATTCGAAAACTGACCAAGCCAATCCATCAGGTTGATGTCGGTTTCGAACAATTTTTCGTATTCAAGTGGCAGGTATACTTTAGTAATCGTTTGTCCCCATTCAAATGAGCATTGTCGGCAGGAATATGGCCCTTGATAATCTCAAAAAAGGTGGTCATAGCCCTGGTGTCGCGGGAGAGAAATATGATTTTATCATCTTTCTGCATTGTAAAGCTAAGATCTTTGAACAGGAGTTCCCCGTCAACACTTTTCGAAAGGCCTTTTACGTCTAAAATAGAATTCCCTGGTTCGCGGTCGGGAGTAAAGATAATTCCGGGATATTTACGGGTAGAAGGCTTAATCTCTTCGATATTAAGCTTCTCAATCATCTTTTTACGGCTTGTGGTTTGTTTTGATTTGGAAGCATTTGCACTGAATCGGGCAATAAACTCCTGCAGTTCCTTTTTCCTGTCTTCAGCTTTTTTATTCTGAGCCTGTTGCTGACGTAAAGCCAGCTGGCTCGATTCATACCAGAAGGTGTAATTCCCTGGAAATTGCTGAATTCTTCCAAAATCAATATCTACGATGTGAGTACAGATGGAATCGAGAAAGTGCCTGTCGTGCGACACTACCAGAACGGTATTGTCAAAATTGGCCAAATATCCTTCAAGCCAGTTTACGGTATCGAGGTCGAGGTCGTTGGTGGGCTCATCAAGCAGCAGATTGTCGGGCTTTCCGAAGAGCGCCTGGGCAAGTAAAACCTTCACCTTGTCTTTCCCGTTCAGATCCTTCATTAATTTGTTATGCAAATGCTCCTTGATGCCAAGTCCGCTTAATAAACTGGCAGCATCGCTTTCTGCATTCCATCCATCCATGCCGGCGAATTTCTCCTCAAGCTCCGACGCTCTGATGCCATCGGCTTCCGAGAAATCGGTCTTAGAATAAATAGCATCTTTCTCATTCATCACACCCCAAAGCTCTGCATGGCCCATCATTACTGTTGTCAGAACAGGCAGTTCATCAAACTCTGAGTGATTTTGCTTAAGCACCGAAAGCCTTTCGCCAGGCCCAAATGAAACAGTGCCCTTGGTATTTGTTACTTCACCATAAAGCAGTTTCAGAAATGTGGACTTTCCGGCACCATTCGCACCGATGATCCCATAGCAATTGCCCGGATTAAAAACCATATTAACATCCTGGAAGAGGATTCGTTTTCCAAACTGAACCCCCAGGTTATTGACAGTAATCATAAAAAATATTGAATTTCAGTATAATATAAGAATAGGAGATAGTGTAAAACGTGTTAAATAATGTGGCTAATTCCCCTGATGCAAAATTACAACCTTTCTCCGGAATTTAATGTGTTCTTGTATGTCATTCTCAGGAATAGCTTTATTTCATATTGTTAAATCATTATTTTGAAAATGAAGTCCTCTTATTTATCTTTACATGATGAAAAGAGTCATACTGTTTAGCCTTCTGTTTGCCTGTATTTCTGGATTTGCGCAAACAACCCTGTTTAAAAAACAACCCAGAGATTCAATGGCCAGGGTGGTTATTGTTCGGGAAGCAAATCATTTGGCATCCTGGTTCGTTTTTAAACTTTACCAGAACGATGGGCAAGTAGGCAAATTAAAGAATAAAAGCTATTTTGATGGCTACTTAAATTCAGGGGATTCCTTGCCAATTTACACTTTCGGGCACAGCAAGGATTCTCTCGCACTTATTGAATCACCGCAGCCCGGGGCAACCTATTACCTCTTACTTGAGGTGGTTCCTGCTGAGGAGGATACGAACAGCGTCTACAAACGATCTGATTTCACCTACCGTTTAAGCGAAATTACGAAGGAAACAGCCAATAAAATTATTATCGACGGATACCTGAACCGACTTTCAACCGAAGACATGACTCCTTTTGCAGCCCTGCATTCCAACTATGGACATATTGGGATAAGAACTGCAAGCGGCGTAGGATTCTCCAGCTACGATGCCTTTGAAAAAACAAATGGTGGTTATGTAAAAATCAGTCCGGGTGGAGGCTCTCTTTACGGTGTAAAACTTGGGTACACATTTAACCGTTTTTTTGATGGAACCGCCGGGGCAGCCTACCAGGTGTCTACCCTGAGTCAGATATTAAATAATGCAAGCGGAAATTTCGGAAGATTCATCTTAAGCGGCGATTTTCTGGCTATGCATATGCTGACAGAAAAGAATTTTCTTGGAATCGGTTCTGGTATCAGTTCATACAAGAATCCACGGCTGATGCTTGATGCTACACGAATTAACAATGAAAAAGTAATCTTATACTATAAAGACGCCATTGGATACCAGGTCTTCCTCGAATGGAGATTGCTCATAAAGAGAGTCTGCCTGTCGGCCAATTTAAGATATTCCACTGTAAGCTACGATCTGAATCGGATTACACTTAACGGAGTTCCTGCTGTGATTGTTTCCGGCTCAGGTGAAGACTACCAACACCTCGATGGAGGAGGACTCGATCTGGAACTGGGTTTTGGATACTTGTTCTGAAATATCGTTCGCCCTTGTTAATATCTGTGTTTTTGCCTAATTTTATTTCATTATTTTACTTCTTTACTAAAACTTCAGAAAATGAAGACACTCCCCAAATGCCTTATTATTTTTCAATTTATCTTTCTGGTTTCCATACGTTTACTCGCTCAGGATACAACACCCCAGTATACTCTGATCCCTTCGGGCGACCTGATAAAACAGGGTGTTGAACTCTACGATAGTAGTAAATACCTTGAAGCCGCTGCAGTATTCAGCCAGGTAAACCGCAATGACACTGCCTATGCTGACGCACTTTATGAGCTGGCTCTGACCCGTGAAGCACTTAAACAATACGATTCTTCATTAAGACTCGCTTATGAGGGATTAACACTTCCGGGAGAAAAATCAAATCATTATATTCTTATTGGTAATATTTACGACAAACAAGGTAAAACAGACAGTGCTTTGAAGATTTATGAGAGAGCTATTGCAATCTATCCATACAACTATCTGATTTACTTTAATAAAGGCGTTACTTATTTAAAGAACGATAAATTCCTGGAGGCTGAAAAAGCTTTCATTGCATCATCCACACTCAATCCTTATCATATAACAAGCCTTTACAACCTGGGACTTACAAACGAGTCGATGGGAAGAATTACTGAAGCTCTGCTGTGTTATTACATGTGTGGAATTGAAAATCCGAATTATATGAGGAACCTCGAAGAACTAGAGGATTACCTCAACAGTAAAAGCGGAATCGAAAGTAAACCTGAGGATTATCCCTGCAAACCCGGCGAAAAATGCCGCAATTTTGATGAAATTGCTACCTATATCAAATCCAACATCGTTCTTAATTCAAAATATAAAACCAAGGTTGATATTAATAATATTGTAATTAAGCAAGGGCAACTACTGCTTGAGAATATTAAATATGACAAATCAGTAAAATCGTATTATATGCAGTTCCCGGCGAGATTTTTCGCTACTATGGCTGCCGAAGAGTATACGGAAACCTTATTATACCACCTTTTTTCCGGTGTAGATAAAGAATCAATTCAGAAAAAAGTTTCCAAAGAGGAAAAAAGCATAAAGAAAATGACTACCAGGGCTGTAGAACTAATTAACGAAATCAGAAGTACGCATGCCATTGATCCTGAAACTGTTAAAAGCCCTGTAGTTTATGAATACAACGGAAATAATATGAACTTTTTCGGTGCATATACCGATAATACGCGCAAAGTAAAAACCGGCGAATGGGTTAGTGTCTTAAAAAATGGCGCTATAGAGGCAAAACTCAATTTCGTGGACAATAAGCGACAAGGTGCGGTAACTATATATAACAATGAATGTAATATAGTAAAAACGCTGAAATTTGTTGATGATATTGATGATGGTCCGGTGGCAAATTATCATGACAATGGCACTAAAAACCAGGAATATACTACTTACTCCGGTAAAGCCGGAGGAAAGTATGCCGAATACTATAGCGGCGGACAACTCTACCAGGAAGGTCAGTTGGCTAATGAAGTTTTCGAAGGTATATTTAAAGGATTTTATCCGAACGGAGCAGTCAGATTCACGAAGAACTATATAAACGGGAAAGAAAATGGGAATTCAAAATTGTATTATCTGAATGGGAAGCTGCAATATGATATCAATTATTTGGATGATGCTCTGGATGGCGATTATGTTGAATATTTCGAGAATGGAAATATTCAGAATAAGGGAAAGTATTTGCATGGAAAAATGGTGGGGAAATGGGAGATTTATTTCAGTAACGGAAAATTGTCAGGCAATGTAAATTATGATGATAAAGGGAAATTAGCTGGAAAAACCATGAATTACCGGACCTCAGGAAGTTTGGATAATATGTTCGTACTGGATGACAATGGCAAGGGAAACGGCCAAAGATTGTTCTTCGATAAGGATACTACCTTGATTGCAAAATACTTTCTTAAGGGGATGGAGCTTGAGAAGTATGAGTATTACGATAAAAAAGGAAAGGTTCTTTCCACTGCTGAACAATCAAAAGGAAGCATAGCATTGAATTCTGTTTATTATGATAACACACCCAGAAGCGAAGGAATAGAGAAATTCGGCGAAGCTGACGGCTTTTGGAAATATTACAATGCCCTGGGATATCTTACCAGCCAGAAACATTTTGCTAAAGGACAAACAGACGGAGATGAGCGTTTTTTTCATCCCGATGGCAGTTTAAAAAGTCTTATACATCACAAGGATGACATGCTTGATGGGTATTATGTTTCCTTTCAGACTAACGGAAAGTTCAATTATTTAGGATGGTATAAAAACGACAAAAAAGAGGGGGAATGGCGCACCTATTATCCTGATGGCAGTATAAGGGTTAAAAGTTGGTTTCTTAACAATCAGCTGGATGGTTACCAGGAGTTTTACCTGCCAAACGGAAAGAAGAATTACGAAGAGATTTACACTGAAGGCTTGCTCGCCGGTATTAATTCATACGACACTTCAGGCGTTCTTTATGAATCCTGTAAGCTCACCAATGGAAACGGTAAACTCATTACCCATTATCCGGGCGGAAAAGTAAAAAACGAGATGGCCTATCTAAACGGGTCTATTTATGATACATTGGTACAGTATTTTGTAAATGGAAAAGTCAGAATTAGGTCACTTTACATCGGAGGAAAAATCCAGGGTCCTTATCGGGAGTATTATCCTTCCGGGAAAATATTGAGGGAAAATCAGGATGTTCTTGGAAAAGCTGAGGGCAAGATCATTTCATGGGAGGAAGATGGATTGAAAAGTTATGAGGCCGACTATCTTGATGACAACTGTAACGGAACTGCCAGATGGTATAATGATGATGGCCTGGAAACGACTGCCGTTTTTGAAGATGACGACCGGGACGGGCCTTCAACTTATTATGCCAGGGACGGAAGTTTGATTTGTGTTTTGAATTATGTTGAGGATGCTGTAAAATCAGTGAGCTATCAGCTGCCGGGTGGCAAATTAAGTGAACCAATTCCCGTTACCAAAGGTGAATGCACTGTAAAAACATATTTTCAGAATGCGAAGATCTCAGCCGAGATAAGTTTCTTAAACGGATACCGCAACGGAAACAGGGTTTTTTATTATCCTTCGGGAAAGGTCCTCGAGAAAGCCACCTATGTTAATTCCGAAATTCATGGGATCCTGGTGAATTTTTACGAAAATGGAAGTAAAAGTGAGGAAGCAGAATATTATTACGGCGATATGCATGGTGCTAAGAAAGTCTGGTACAAAGGCGGAATTCTCAAATCAGACGAGCATTATTTCTTTGGATTGCTGAATGGTGAATGTAAATATTACGATCGCACAGGAAAATTGAAAACGCTACGTTCTTATTATTATGGAGAACTGTTGAAAGAGGTAATAAATTAAGAATGAAAGATTCGATCAGAAGGTTTTTCGGTGTTATCGTTTTTGTTTTACTAACGATTTCTGGTATCAAAGCGCAACCTGCAGAGGAGCTGGCAGCATACCGGGTGGCTTATCCAAACGATGATGCTGTGGTATTGTCGCAGCGAAAAGAGGTAACAATTACCCTGAAAAACGGCATACCGGAAATCACAGAAATGTGTTATTCGGAACATTTGCTGTTGAACGATAATTTCAAAAGCTATATAGAAGATCATGTTACCTATTCGGGAATGGTTGAATTGCTTGAGATTAAAGCATATACACTGGTTCCTGACGGCAAGCATTACCGTAAAGAAATGGTAAACGAGTTCAGAAGTATCAATAATCCGGATGCATCGGTGTTTTTTGATGATGAAATACAGCAGAGTTTTGTTTTTCCTTCTCTGCAGCCAGGCGCAAAAACGGTGGTTACCTACACTGTGAAATACAAGGAACCACGATTGTTTGGTGCAAATTTTTTCCAGGATTCTGATCCGGTAATTTCCAGTGACTTTGTCATCGAGGCTCCTGAAGAAATGGTGATTGGCAATAAATCATTCGGGCCTGATAACTATAGTGTTAAACCCGAAGTTACAAGCCACCGCAGCAATAAGGTATGGACCTGGCATCTGGAGAAACTCGATAAGGTAAGAGGTGAAAGTGATGTTTCGAGTATGCGCAGGTTCATGATTCACACGAAAGTATGGATAGCATCCTACAAAGATAAAGATGGCAGGGAGATTAAGTACTTGTCCGACCTGCAGGATTTATACAACTGGTATGTAAAACTTACAGATAGTTCTGATGTTCATACAATTCCGGAGATGAAAACCCTGGTCGATTCTCTTACCCTCAATCTCAAAAGCGATGAGGAAAGGCTTAAGGCCGTTTATTACTGGGTTCAGGATCATATTAAGTATGTTGCCTTTGAAGAAGGCTATATGGGGTTAATTCCCCATAATCCGTCTGATGTCTTTAAAAAGAGATACGGCGATTGTAAGGATAAATCATTGTTGCTGAAAACGTTACTTGGATTGGCGAATGTTAAAGCGAATCTTACCTGGATTGGAACACGGGTCTTGCCCTACAGGTATACCAATCTTCCCTGTTCCGGAAATGCCGATCACATGATTCTTACCTATTACGATTCATCAGGAAAACCATGGTTTCTGGATGCCACAAATACGTTTTTAACCTGGAAACTTCCGAGCATCGCTATTCAGGAGAAAGAAGCACTGGTAGAAAAAGATCACAGTAATTTCAAAATAGATACTGTACCCATTGTTCCTGCCGAAGATAATCTGACCAAAGATTCTGTGTACCTCACTATTGACAGGGATCTCATCAAAGGCAAAGGCAAAATACTAACCACTGGTTTTGTCAAGATTTACCTTATAGAAAGAATAATGGAACTTGATGCAGAAAAGATGAAACGCAGTTTTTCCGCCTATATCTCAAAAGGGAATGATAAATGCAAGCTGGATACCTTTAAACTGCTTACACCATACAACAGAGATGCTGCCTTTTCTGTTTCTTACGAATTCACGGTTCCGGATTATATAAGAAAAAATGGAGATGAAACCTATGTAAACCTTCATCTTGAAAAGCCATTGCTCAATGGTGCTGTAGAAGTTAAAACTAAGAAATTCGACACCGAATACCGGTATAGGTATCTGAGTGATAATTATTTTGTACTTGAGATTCCTCAGGGGTTTAAAGTGGATTTTGTGCCTCCCGATGTCTCTGGTGAAAACGAATTTCTTGCCTATAGCTTTTCCTATAAACAAACAGGGAATCAGGTTATCCTTCATCAATATGTTAAAACAAAGACCTTAGTGCTGCCTAAGTCGGGATATGAAGTCTTCAATAAAATTGTCAAACAATTGAATCAGGGATACAATCAATCACTTATTCTCAAGCAAAAACTCTGATAATGAACAGCTTTAATCGATTTGCCCTAAGTGTTGTACTACTAATAAGTTGTCTGACCGGAAATGCTCAGGAACTAATGTATAAGAACTACCGCTGGGATAGCATCCCTGCTGTTCCCGCTACCGGCGCAGCCTCTGATGTTGGTGGTGCTGTCCTGTTGAAAAACAAAATAATTCTTGAATATGAATACGATTCGGATAAAAATAATCTGATTACCTATGAAACTGTTCATAAACAGTACTTTATCCGCACGAATGATGCACTCGAAGGACTCAACAAGATTTATGTTGGGATGGATGATGTGATTGATATAGTTGAGATTAAAGCCCGTTTTGTGAGCGATCAGCACAAGGTTGTGGAGTTAAACAAGGATAATATTAAAACAGTGGAGAACCTGGATGAAAAAGGTAATTTCAAGCTGTTTGCTATTGAAGGTGCCAGCGTAAACGGCATCATTGAGTATTATTACATCCTGAAGAAATATGCCGACCTGCAGGGCCGGTACTCGCTTCAAAGCGGATTGGCTGCCAGGAATGTGGAATTCAGAATGAGAACTCCTCGCAACATCCGAATGATTGTAAAAACCTATAACGGCTTCCCTGAAGTTGAAGAAAAGATGTCGGAGGATAAAGAAACCTGGAACTATACTGCTAAAGCCGACAGTGTTCCGGCCCTGGAAGAAGAGGAATACGCTCCTTTCGATGCTAATAAACAGAGGGTAGAATATGCCATTGCCTACAATTATGCGGTAAATAATACACGAATCCGCTCTCTCGACCATGCAGCGCATTATATGTATTCAAAGATTTTCGATGAGGATAAAAAAGGAGATAAGCAGTTAAAAAAGGTTCTGGCAAAACTGGCTCTCAAGGATTTACCTCAGGAAGAAGCAGTGAGAAAGCTTGAAGATTACGTTAAAACGACGATTTCCTATGTTAAAAATGCGCCTTCAGAAACAACTACGCTGAACGAAATTCTGGACAAGGCCTATGCGAACGATCAGGGTTTTGTTAAGCTTTTTCTTCGCAGTTTTGTAGAGCTTGGAATTCCTTTCGAACTCATTATTACCTGCGACCGCAATAAACGGAAATTCGACCAAAAATTTGATGCCTGGAATTTTCTGGACGAATTCCTTATCTATTTCCCCGATCTTGATAAATATATGGAACCTGTCGATTTCTCCTACCATCTGGGTTCTATTAACGATAATTATTCAGAGAATTACGGAATAAACCTCAAGCTTATAAAATTAGGTGATCTGGAAAGTTTTGCCCGCGACATTCGTAAAATACCTGCTGGAGATTATCTTCAGAATGTTGATTCAATTCTGGTTACTGCAAACCTGGATGAAAGTATGTCTAAAGTGGAATTTAAAGTTCACAGGGCTTTAACCGGACTTAATGCTCATGCTGTACAGCCTTATTATGCCTTGCTCGGTGAACAGGAAAAAACCAATGCAACCGATATTTTCCTGAAACTCTGCAACAACACCACTCTGCTTACCTCCGAAGTATTAAATGTTAAAAAAGAAGATGTTTGTAAATTGCCAATAGTGTTCAATGGAACTGCTGAGGCAACAATTCTCGAACAGGCTGGGAATAAGTACATTGTAAAAATTGGCGAACTAATTGGCCGGCAGGCAGAATTATACCAGGAGCGGAAACGAAAAATGCCTGTTGAAAATCAATTTAACAGACGGTATTACAGGATAATAACTTTTGAAATACCCGAAGGATTTGCAATTCCGGATATCAGCATGCTGAATACCAATGTTCTCATTCCTGATGAAAAACAAACTGCCGGGTTTGTATCTTCGGCAGTTGTTCAGGGACATAAACTAATAGTAACGATAGATGAATACTATAAGCAGCTGTTTTATCCGGCTGATCAGTTTGAAAAATTCAGAGCTGTAATAAACGCTGCTGCCGATTTTAACAAAAAATCGATTGTATTGGTTAAAAAATGATGAAGAAGAAAAGGGCATCTGGTACTATCGTAATGAGGTTATTCCTTATTGTGATCTTATTGGTTTCCAATGACCTGAATGCTCAGTTAACTTTAATAGCGCATAAATCAATTAATTCTATCTGCGACAGCAATGCCTGTAACTATATTGGGCCGTCGATTCTTATTAACGAGGTCAATATAAGTCCTTCAACCTATGATGGCTCAATTTATGGTATCGGACCGGGTTTCATCGGCGATACTTGTCAGGGTGAGTGGATTGAGCTTTACAATCCGGATCGCTGCGAACCTATTGATATTTCCTGTTACTTTCTGGGAAATAATTCCCGCGATCAAAGTGTTGATTACGCGGGAGGATTTGAGTTGCCACAGGGCACAGTAGTTCCGCCAAGAGGCTTTGTAATCATCAGGGGTAAACACGCTCCGCCTGTACCAAATTTTCTGCTGATCCAGAATGGAGGAAATACTATCGAAATTGTTGTTTCAGATCCTTCGAATGTATGCATAGGTGGGGGATACAGACTGTGGTTTCCGAATTTAGGCGGATGGTTTGCGTTTTATGATCGCGATGGTGTACCTCAGGATGCTATTACCTGGGCAGATTCCACAAATTCGGATCTAGATGGACATCCCTGTAATCCTTCCGGATTATGCCCATTTACCGGGATACTTAGCTCTTATAACCAGATTCCTGCCTACCGGAAAACAAAGATTTCAACACTTATGCCAGCAGCCGGACTTTGCTATCAGCGTCTGCCTGATGGGGGAAACTGGATGATTAATAATCAGGCCGTTCCTACTTATGGTACCTGCAATGCAGCCTGTATTCCCGCACCTCTTGTTAGCTGTATCGGTAATGGCGAAATTTCTGTTGCTGTTAGTGGAGGCACACCGCCCTACTCTTATTTGTGGAGTGATGCCCTTGGACAAACCAATGATACTGCATTTCAGCTTTGCGAAGGCTATTATTGCGTTACTGTTACTGATGCACTTGGGATGCATGCTGTGCTCTGTGATTCTGTGTTTAACTTCAGACCAAACGTAAGTTTTGTGGCATCACTTCCAACGTTATGCGAAAATGCCAATCCTTTTATTCTGAGCGGAGGATCACCTGCCAATGGCACATACTCTGGTGCAGGTGTAACAAATACGATCTTTAATCCGCTTGCAGCCGGCGGTGGTACTCACTTTATCACCTATTCGGTTTCCTCAGCTCATGGCTGTATGAACGCTGATTCACTTCCGGTAACAGTGCTGCCGATGCCTCATATTATCACTCCCAATGTTCCTCCTCAGTGCCTGAATTCAAACCTTGTGGATCTTTCTTCAACTTCGCCGGCCGGAGGTACATTTTCCGGTATTGGAATCCAGGGTCTGGTGTTCTATCCAATACTGGCAGGTTTGGGAACTTTTGAGCTTATTTATTCCTGTACAAGTACCAACGGCTGTTCTGCAAAAGATACGCTTACGATAACTGTGAATCCCTTGCCGCTCCTTTCATCAACACCAATCGATACTATTTGCCTTACTGAAGAGCCTTTTGCCCTGAATAATTGCACTCCGGAAGGCGGAAGCTATTTTGTAAATGGTTTCCCTTATGGTAGTTTTCAGGCTTCCTTGTTTGGACTTGGTTCTCATTCGGTGATGTACATCTATCAGATCCCATCAACAGGATGTTCCGATACCATCACCTTCAATATTAATGTGAAGGCTCCTCCTACAGTAAGTGTTACAGCAAATCCGACTATAGTCTGTACTGGCGATTACGTAAACCTGAAGGCTTACGGGGCGACTTACTATAATTGGAGCGATGGGAATGGCTGGGGAAACTGGCATGTTGTAAACCCTTTAATAACAACAGTTTATACAGTAACCGGCTATAATATTCCTGGCTGTTGGGATACAGCAAGTGTTTTAGTGGAAGTATTTCAAAAGCCTTACCTTGATCTCGGACCCGATATTTACGAACTATTTGGTGCTCAGCTCATCCTGGAAGGTCCTGTGGGTCCTTATCGGTATACATGGTCAGACGGCAGCCATTTGCGTTATCTGACAGTAGATTCAAGCGGTTTGTATTCCTTGAAAATTGAAGCCGATTATTACCCGAATGGTGGCTGGCTGATTTGTAAGGATATCGACACTGTAATGGTAGATCTGCTTGGATGTGTTTACGTTCCTAATGCATTTTCGCCCGATAACAATGGCATTAATGATGTTTTTTACGCAAAATGCGGATTTGAATTGGCTCAGTACAGTATGGCAATCTATAACCGCTGGGGGAATGAGGTGTTTTATTCTGAAGATGTAAACGAAGGCTGGGATGGAACTTGTAAAGGAAAAATGTCGCCACCTGATATTTATGTCTGTGTAGTAAAATTTAAACCACCTCACGGCCAGGTCTGCAACACAAACCTAATTAAAAAGGCGATCCGGCTAATCCGCTAATCAGAATAAGCCAAACATCCTACTTGTTAAAAGCGTGATTATCAGTGTAATGATAGACAATATCATAAGAAAGTAGCCAAAAGTCCCTACATTACCTTCAGTATCTCTGGCTACATAGCCTGTAAATGCTCCCAGAACAGATAGAATTAGCAGGATTATGCTGGTGTATTTATAGCCGCCAAGCAAAAGAAGAACAAGAACTGAAGGCAGGCCGATAAAAAACAGCAGTACAACTGCAAAACAACCCTTGGCATTCAGGAATTTCAGAAATATGGAGAAAAAATTAAAAAGGGATCCGATAATCAGGATAAGGAAAATAGATGTGGATAGAAAAAACCACATATTGTCTATTTTCAGTATCATTTCAGGTATAAATTTAACCATTGGCTGGATTTTTGGTTAAAAATTGAGGTTGATTTTTCAATTTCTTATGAATAATATTTTTACCCATTCCTTTAAAAATAAAAATATGAATTGGGAGAAGCAGGTACCAATATAGCCTGCCACTCAGTCCCATCGGCATAAAAGTGGCTTGCTGATGCAGGTAATATCCGTCTTCTTTTTTAATAATCTTCAGTTCGAGCCAGGCTTCTCCGGGAACTTTCATTTCCGCAAATAGCAACAGTCGCATCTGTCGCCTGTCGGCAACTAACACCCGCCAGAAATCCAGTGCATCACCGGGATTTAACTCTGTAGGACTCCTTCTGCCCCTGCGCAAACCTACACCACCAACTAATCTGTCTATTTTTCCTCTGATCTGCCAGGTCCAGTCCATGTAATACCAACCAACATTTCCTCCAATAGAAAAAACCCGGTTTAATACTTCTTCCGGATTCTTTTCTATTTTGAAAATTCGTTTATCTCCCATGGTACCATAAGTTGGAACATCCATGTAATCGAATAATTGCTGGTTGTTTTTCTTCAGAGTGAGGGCATCTGTCCAGCGGGATTCAACTGTACCCAGATTAATACGTTCAAGTGCCTGCTTTACAGCATCTTTATAGGCAACGGTTTGTATCCCGAGCATCTCCTGAAGGCGGTTGTCCTTGCAAACAACCTCAATTTTCATGCTGTTAACAAGGTTTACTGCCAGGTAATAGGAGGTAGATGTAACGAAATAAAGCCAATACGAAGATATTCTCGGGCTGATAAAGTTTACAGTCCAGATCCTCCGTTTCAATCCGCGGATGCCGGCATATTGAAGAAGCATCTCTTTGTACGACAGGATTTCCGGACCACCAATATCAAAAACCTGCCTGTAGGTTTTCTCGTTCAGCATGCAGCCTGTAAAGTACTTCATTACATCGCGTATGGCAACTGGCTGGCACAAGGTCTTAACCCATAAAGGAGTTACCATGATGGGCATTTTTTCCATCAGATCACGGATAATCTCGAAAGAAGCACTACCTGACCCAACAATAATTCCTGCTCTCAATACTGTCACAGGAACGCCTGAGGACTCGAGAATACTTTCAACATTTTTTCTGGACGAAAGGTGTTTACTTAATTTATCTGAATTGGAAATTCCACTCAGATAAATAATCTGTTTACAATTGGTTCCTCTAATGAAATTCGCAAAATTTCTGGCACTCTCTGCTTCTTCTTCATCAAAACTACCAATGGAAGAAGTCATCGAATGAACAAGATAGAAGGCTACATCAATGTTAAGAGTCTGTAGCGAATCGGGTACTTTCTTAAGCAGATCAACCTTAAAGCTGATGATTCCGTTCAATGCCCGTTTTGGATAAACCAGCCTGTCGGGATTCCGGACAAAACAGGTCAGGTCGTCGCCTCTTTCAGCAAGCAGAAACATCAATCGTTTACCAATATATCCGGTACATCCGGTCAGAAGAACTTTCATCGACCAATTTATTGTATAACAAGTAAATGCACCTTTTGTTAGCAGTGCTAAAGCACTGAGGACAATATATATACCTTATTCAAACAGGTTTTTATGACATTCGCTGCAGAAGCCGGTTTTCCATGCATCATTTCTTAGTTTGACAGGATGCACGAATTCAAGACTCTGGTTAACAGAGGTGTAGTCCATCTTTCCTGTTGGACCCTGAGCAATGAACGTATGGCAGAGATTACAATCTTTCTTGATAACTTCGCCTTTGGTAGTTTTATGCTTATCGGAATGGCAGCGGAAACATCCCATTGATTCAAGGTGGCCGATGTGGTTGAGATATTTGCTCGACTCAACGCCCATTTCAGGGAAAGCATTCTTCGCATATTCTGTTTGAATTACCTTTATGGCCTTTTCAATTCTGGAGGATTCCTTAGTGTAAACATCAGGATAATCAGCTTTGTAAATGGTGATGATCGTATCGTGAATGAAGCTCATTGCCTGAGGAGTAGTCTTGAATGGCAGTTTGAGTGCCTGCATTACAGCATATTTAAAGAAAGGGATGTCTTTAGGAATCTGTCCGGATACAATTGCATTGTCAACGTAAACTTGCGGTGATTTGTAAAGATGTGAAGGACGGTTATGACAATCCATGCAGTCCATTGAACGTATTGCGAGCGTATCTTTTGCCTTTGCATCAAGTGGAGCTTCCTCATCTTCAAATATCTTTACTTCACCGGTTTTAAGATTTGTAAGTCTTACCCATGGAATAGACTCTCTGTCGCGGGAAGTTGCAATGTAATCGATCTTGAAATCTTTATTGATATGCCAGTGAATGCCTTCTTTAAGGCCCATTGCGCTGTATGAAGGACCAATTTTCATCATCATCGACATATTCCACTCAGTATTGTTTGTATCAGCGAGATATCTGCGTTCGTTACGTAATTTTGTTGCATAAAATTTCTCTGGCCAGTGGCAGCGCTCGCAGGTTTCTCTTGCCGGACGTAAATTCTCAAGCGGAGTTGCAATCGGACGTGAATATTTGTTGAAAAGTACACTGTAAACCTGATAAAGACCCGACATTTTCGACTTTACATACCAATCGGCACCTTCACCAACATGGCATTCAACACAGGCAACCTTGGCGTGTGGCGAATTCATGTAGGTAGTGTGCTCCGGAGCCATTACTTTGTGGCAGAGTTTACCGCAGAACTCAACGGATTCGGTGTAGGTAAAGGCCTGATAACTTCCCATTGCAGAAGCAATGAGGAAGAAAAAAGTAATAACTGCTACTTTAATGAAAGTACTGCGGTGATCTTTATTGTTTAAATCCAGTCGTGGCCAGCGGTCAGTTCCTTCAATTTCGTACCTTCTTTTCTTTACCCAAAGCATACCGACAGGGATCGCTAACAATCCAATAATCAGGAAGGCAGGAAGTACCATGTAAATGAACACCCCAAGGTAGGTATTCCCCGTCATGGATGTAAGAGAGAGGATAAAGAGAATTAAGATCAGCACCAGACTGTTCAGGGCAATGATAAAGCCTGAAATACTCATCCAGTTGTAAAACGATTTTGGGAATTTCATAGTGTAAATATTTTTGGGTTATAATGATTTTTAACAAAAATGCAGTGAGTATAGATTCTTAGATGTGATAAAAATCAAAATTAGTCTGTTTCCTATTTTGAACCAACAAAATTGATAAATGTCAGCCATTTTATTGATGTTGGCATGAAATTGCCTTTTTGTGATGGAAATAATTCCTTGATATGTAAATCTGGTAAATTACTTTGCTGGTAGATTTGCACATTGATTTATTTCGCCATTTCTTCGTTCAAATCTATCGGGAGAACCTTTAGTATAATGAAATCCATGATGCATCTCTCTGGGATTTGTTGGACTTTCATCGTATTGCAAAAGTTTCGCCTTTGACAAAATGAAGATGAACAATGTCTGGACAATTCTCTTCCTCAAAAGGACACTGAACGGCACTTTTTACTTGTTCTCTTAGTTCTTCTTTTGTTTCAGCTTGTGTAACAATGCTCTCTGCCAGGGCTTTAGCAATATAACCGCCTTCATCTGATTCCTCAACAAGAAAAATGATTTCGTTCATACTCAGCTTTTTTTACAAAAACACAAAATACTCAAAACCTTGAGTAAAATAACTCAACGTATTGAGTAAAATATTTAAATAATTGATAATTAAATTGTTATAGTGATAAATAAAAAAGGCTGTCATTTTTATTGACAGCCTTTTTTCGATATTTTAATATTCCGCAGGAATCCCTTTCAGCTGTTCCCTTGTGAAAACAGGACCGTCTTTGCAAATATAAACGCTGCCTGTATTGCATCGGCCGCATTTGCCAATGCCGCATTTCATACGGTTTTCAAGAGTTGTGTAGACCATATTGTCTGCAAATCCAAGCTTTTCGAGCACAGGGAAGGTAAATTTGATCATGATTGGCGGACCACAAACAATTGCAATACAATCTTTGCTTGCAGGTGCAACTTTGTCGAGGATTGTTGGTACAAAGCCTACTTCTCCCTTCCATTCAGGGGTTTCTCCTCCAGGGTCAACGGTGAGGTGAAGGTTTACATCCGGCATATTTTTCCATGCTTCAAGCTCCTGTTTGTACACCAGGTCTTTCACAGCACGGGCACCATATAAAATGGTAATATCTTTAAATTTATCCCGGAGATCAAGACAATTCCAGATTACGGAACGCATTGGCGGAAGTGCAATGCCTCCTGCAATGAACAGCAGACTTTTTCCATACCATTCTTCAATCGGAAATACATTGCCGTAAGGACCACGGAACCCAATCTGGTCGCCCTCGCCTAAGCTGGCAAGAGCGGATGTTACGCGTCCGGCCTGACGGAAAGTGCATTCGATATAGCCTTCGCGGGTAGGGGCGGAGGCTATGCAAAATGTGGATTCACCTTCACCAAATACCGACCATTCGCCGAATTGTCCGGTTTTATAGGTAAACTGTTTGCCTTCTTCTTCGTTGGCAAATTTCAGCCTGAAGGTCTTTACAAAAGGAGCTTCCTCGGTAACCCTTTCAATGTTCATCAAATAGGGCAGATAAATATTTTCCTTATACATAGTTTAAGCCTCCGCTAAATTTACAAGATGTTCACTCAGGTTCATGTCAACAGGACAAGCACGGCTGCATCTGCCACATCCTATACAGCCAACAACGTTTAAGCGTTCAGGCATGTAGCTGAATTTATGCAGTACTCTCTGACGCCAGCGGGCACTTTGTACTTCTCTTGGATTATGCCCGGAAGTGTGAAGCGTAAAAAGCCCGAAACCACAACTGTCCCAGCAACGAACACGCTGTCCCTTAGAACCTGTTGTTTCATCTTGCATGTCAAAGCAGGCACAGGTAGGACAAACATATGCGCAGGCACCACAGCCAATACATCGCAAGGATTGCTCAAGCCAAACAGGGCTTTCAAAACTGTTCTGGGCTTTTGGAACCAGGGTATCCACGTCGAATTTCACTGGTACATTCGCAAGGAATTTTTCTTTGTCAGCACCGGAATCAGCTTCAAAATACTGCTGACCGCTTACTGCCAGCTTCTTGCCTTTCTCTGATACAATCTCAGCGAGAAAATCGCCTCCATCAACAGCTGTCAGCAGTATATCAGTTCCATGCGTATTGCCCGGACCACCTTTTACAGAAGTACAGAAACAGTATGCATCGCAGCTGGCACAGCTAATACCGATAAAGGTAGTCTTCGCCAACCTGTCGTTGTACAACTGATCTTTATAATCCCAATTGAAAATGGCGGTCAGCGAATCAAAACCTGTAGCATCGCAGGGTCTGAGACCGAGCACAACTGTTTCCGGATAAACGGAAGTTGGCTGTCCCTCAAACTTTATCCCTTCTTTCCCATTCTCAAACTTTAAAATCCGGTCTGATTTTGGGAAGGCAGCTGCCTTTGGCGACTGAGTAGTTGCTATATAGTCGGTGCTCATTTCGTCGATCGTATTGATCGGTTCGAAAAATACCACATTCTTTTTCTTTTTGGGCGCCAGTACCACTTTGCCCTCAGCGCGTAGTTGTTCTACCAGCTTGCCGAGGGATGCGCGTTTAATGAGTTTCCTTTCGATATCCATGGCTTAACGGATGAAGGTTTCTTTATCTTCCAGTTTGTATGTTGAGAGTACGGAAGGCATGTCGGCTTTTAAACCTGCCGTCACGCCAAAATCAGTTTGAACATCCTCAGTCATCTTATATGTAAGAAGATGGATTGGGATTTCCAATGGGCAGGCACGACCGCATTCGCCGCAATTGATGCAACGACCTGCAAGGTGCATAGCCCTTAAGAGGTGCCACTCAAAATTTCCGATTTCATTGGCTGATATCGGAATCCATTGTGGAGTGTTAACTTCTACAAAACAACGGGTGCAATAGCACATTGGACAGGCAGCGCGACAGGCATAGCATTTAAAGCAGGGCGAAAGTTCGTCTTTCCAGAAACTCCAGCGCTCCTCCATGCTCATTGCATCGATTTTGCGGAGTATTGCTTTGTCATCCTCTTGTATGCCAAAATCCTGGGTAGCAAGGTAGTCTTCCATGGCTTTGAAACCGGGAATATCAACAAGCTTGCCATCCGGGCCAATTCCAAGTATTACCAGTTCGTCTTCTTTGAGCTGATATTCGGAAGCAACCTGAAGAATACTACGCATTGCAGGAATAGTAGCAACAATGCCCTTTTTCTCCATATGCTTAATTTCGTGCTTCATCAGGTAAACAGCGAGGTTCTGAGTGCACCTGTCATCATAGATAAGCTTGTCGGTTTCTTCAGCTTTACGGGGAAAAATTGCCCGAACTGCTCCAGAAGTTCCTTCGCCATAACCGATAATTACATTAACAGCTTGACTTTCAAGTAAATCTTTAGCTTTCTTTCTGAGATCATCCATTGATTACCTCTCTTTCCAATGGCTCTTTGGAAGCCGCGTGATAATTGTCATAAGGTCCGAGCTGACGGAATTCTTCAACAGCAGTATTTACAACCTGTGCCCATTTGGCACCTTCGGCAGCAGAAACCCATGAGAAAATAATTCTCCTGTGGTCGATTCCTGCAAAGTCGAGCAGGCGGCGGAATATCATCCAGCGCCTGCGGGCATGGAAGTTACCAGAAGTGTAATGGCAGTCGTTCGGATGACAGCCTGAAATCATTACACCATCAGCTCCATTTCCAAAAGCCTTAAGCAGAAGCATAAAATCGATCCTGCCTGTACACGGGAATCGGATTATCCTCACATTGGTTGCATACTTGATGCGGCTGGTACCTGTAAGGTCGGCGCCGGCATAGGTGCACCAATTGCACACAAATGCCACAATCCTTGGTTCAAATTCAGCCATAGCGTTAATATTAGCTTAGTATAATGAGTTGAACAACATAATGTTACGTATTCTCTTTCCTGATCTTGAAACGCCAGTAACGAGGATCAATATAATCGGTTTGCTGGTTCCAGAAAGCTGCTGTGATAATCCTGCCGTCTTCCATAAACAGTTTTCTGGCATAGATTGCCATCACAGGATTAAAAACTAAATCAGTAACACCAATCGAATATTTATCAGCAGCATCTTCCTGCTTTTCAATCGTCGTTTTAACTTCAAGCTTATTGGCTTCAAGAATACCTTTCAGGAAGTTCATCCTTTCAGAACCAATTCCTGTTTCAACAACTGTACAACGTACACCGTCGAATTCCTGAATAACATGCTTACCTTTTGTTAAATTTCCCATAATATTTAGTTTTGGGGTGTATTTGAAACGCAGTGGAATCAAGCTATAACCCAAATGATAAAGTCCTGATATATTCAAAAATAACACTGGCAAAACCTACAATTACCATACCCGCAACGCAGATAATAAGCCCTACTTTAGTCCATCCGTCGCTTTTGAAATAGGCTATCGAAGTTTCTGCTTTGTTGATAAACATGGCTTTAACCGGCAGTAAATAATAGTAAAGTGAGATAATCGTATTCAATACAGCTATTGTTAGCAGCCACCAATATCCTTTTTCTGCAACAGCAGTGAAAAGGAAGAATTTACCAAAAAAACCTGCAACAGGAGGGATCCCTGCCAGAGAAAATAATGCAAGCGTTAATGTGAGCGATAAAGCCGGGTTTGTTTTATATAAGCCATCATAATCGCTCATATTTTCTTTGCCTCCTGAAGCATTAGATATTGCGGCAATCACGCCGAAAGCACCAAGATTAGAGAAAATGTAAACCAAAATGTAATAAACAACTGCAGCCATACCAAGTTCTGATCCTCCAATAATACCAAGCATGATAAAACCAGCCTGGGAAATTGAGGAGAAGGCAAGGAAACGCTTGAGGTTATTCTGCCGCATCGCAAACAGGTTCCCTAAAGTCATTGTAATTGCAGCAGTTATCCACATTACATCTTTCCACATAGCAGCAATGTTCTGGAAAACAGTTACCAGCATAATGCTGAAAATAAATACTGCCGCTCCTTTGGAAACTACCGATAAATAGGAAGTTACGTTTACTGGCGCACCTTCATATACGTCGGCTGTCCATAAATGGAAAGGAACAATAGAGATCTTAAAGGCCATACCTGTAAAAAAGAAGATGAACGACATAATCTGAAGCGGAGTTGCTCCGTATGCTACAGAAACCTTGTCGAAATAAACAGAACCGACAGTCCCATAGATCATGGAAATACCATATAGTAATATTCCCGATGAAAGAGCAGATATCAGAATCAGCTTTATACCTGCTTCAGAACTCTTGTTACTGTACCTGTCGTAAGCAGCAAGTGCGGCAATAGGTATGGTTGCAAGTTCCAGTCCGAGGTAAAACATCAGGAAATCTCCGGAGGAGATCATGAAGTTCATACCGATCAGGGTCGAAATCAGCAGTAAGAAAAATTCACTGACTTTATTCTGATTATCATCGCTTTTCAGCCATGAAGCTGATTGGATGAATACTATCAAAGCACCGATATTCAGGATGTTTTTCATCATCAGACGCATATCTGTTGCCTGGTACATCCCTCCGAAAAGGGTGCCCGTGGGTGCAGGTAAAAAGCCGACGATCGTAACAATTGCCATCAGAATGATGGACAAAGGACGGATGCCCTGCTTTTTGAAGTCGTCCGTGAAAATCTCAGCGATCAGTATGATTATTGCGATCAAAGTCAGCAATAATTCATGCCTCATTAACAAAAAGTCTTCTAACCTCATTGTGTTGAATTATATTGAAATTTAAATTTCTGTTAATTGTTAAAGATTCATCGTTAATTTCTCGATGATTGGCACCAGGCTGTCGTTTATCATATTTGATAACCACAGTGGAGCAAGACCAATACTTGCAATTACCACAACGAGTGTACCAAGCGAAAGACGTTCAAACCATTTAGCATCACCAAGATTTTCGAACTCTTTATTCTTAATTGGCCCCATCAATAAAATTCCTACAACACGTAAAATGTATACAGCTGTAATTACAATGGATGAGGTGGCTACAATAGTGCATACTCTGTGGAATGTGTCTGTATGTTGAAATGAACCAATAAAAATTGTCATTTCAGCAACAAAACCACTTAAACCAGGAAGACCAAGGGACGCAAGACCAGCGATAACATAAACTACGCCAAGAAAGGGGATAATTTTCATAAGTCCACCCATTTCATTGATAAGTCGCGTATGTGTTCTGCCATAGATCATCCCGATTAATGCGAAGAAAAGGGCTGTCATAAGACCGTGTGAGATCATCTGAAGGATAGCACCGTTCATTGAAGTTTTGTTCATCATCAGAATAGCAAAGAGAACAAGTCCGCAGTGACTTACTGATGAATATGCATTGATGTATTTAAGGTCTTTCTGCTGAATAGCTCCGAAAGCACCATACACAACACTGATAGTGGTAAGAATCAGGAAGATCCAGCCCAGTTCATGTGCTGCATCCGGCATTAAGAAGATAGCTACACGGAAACAACCGTAACCACCGAGTTTCATAAGTACACCTGCGTGCAACATTGAAACTGCTGTAGGTGCCGAAGAGTGACCGTCAGGTGACCATGTGTGAAGCGGGAACATTGCACCAAGAACTCCGAATCCTACAAAAGTGAAGGGGAAGAAAAAGCGTTGTGCCATTGGATCAATATGAACCTTGCTGATTTCCAGGATGTGGAACGTAAGTTGACCACCATCAGGGTTAGAATTGAAATACAAACCGAAGATGCCAACAAGTAAAAGTGCAGAACCCCCCATGAGCATGAGCGTCAGCTTCATAGCACTGTATTCTTTAGGTCCGGTACCCCATAAACCAATAAGAAGGTACATCGGGATAACTGCGAGTTCATAAAACAAGAACATCGAGAAAAGATCGATTGTGATGAAGAAGCCAAAAACTCCTGTGGCAAGCAGAATCAGAGAGATGAAAAACTCACGTGATAGGTGTTGTACCTCCCATGAAGCTAAAATTCCTGTTATAACAACAACAGCAGTCAATCCAATCATGGCCACGGAAATACCGTCTACCCCGATTGCATAACGGATATTGAGACTCGGGAACCAGACGTAATCTGCCATAAAGAGCATTTCAGCCATATTTCCTGCCTTGCGTTCTGCCAGGTACATGAAAATCAGCGCAACTGCAAGTCCTAACTGAATAGTCATGCCAATTGCTGCTGTTAATCTTACCTGTTTAAAGTCCTTGCAAAAAACGATCCCTACAACTGTAAGGAAAGGGACTATAACGAATAGTGAGAGAAAATCCATTGATTGAATCTGTTTAATTTGTCCATAAATAAATGAATGCCAATACCAGAGCTAATGCGCTTGTTACAAATACAAAGGCATATTTCTGTAATTGACCTGACTGGAACCCCCGGATCTCGAAAGATACCAGGTTGGTTACGCCTGCAATACCGTTCATGGTGCCATCGATAATATGACGGTCGAACCAGGCTACCGGTCTGGAGATATAGTTGAAAATGATCTTCTTGGTGATGAACATGTAAACTTCATCAATATAGAATTTATTAAAGGACCATTTATACAAGTATTTGAGATTGTTTGCCATTTTTTCTGGCATGCCGTTTTCTTTACGGTACATTACCATGGCAACGATAATTCCCACGATACCTATTAAAACTGAAGGTACTGCAATCATATAATCAATATGAGGTTCGAAGGCTGCACCATCAGAAGTTACAAGTTCTGTGAACGGAATAAAACCGGCGAAAATTGAAGCAACAGCCAGAAGCATCAGAGGAATCGTCATGGTTAATGGTGACTCATGTGGTGTATGATGATAATGACGGTCGTCCTTGCCCCAGAATACTGTGAAATATAAGCGGAACATGTAAAAAGCAGTTAAACCTGCAACAGCATATTCAACAGCAAATAAAATTTTGTTGAAATGGAAGGCTGCTACCAGGATTTCGTCCTTGCTCCAGAAGCCTGAAAATGGAGGAACTCCGGCAATAGTAAGACAGGCAATAAGAAATGTGATATGTGTGATGGGTAAATATTTGCGCAGTCCGCCCATTTCATTCATAACATTACTGTGAACTGCGTGAATAACAGCTCCTGCACCAAGGAATAACAAGGCTTTAAACATAGCGTGTGTGAATAGATGGAAGTTTGAAGCCATAAATCCGAGGCCTTCTTCACCACCATAACCCGAAACACCCAGCGCCAGCATCATATACCCGATCTGCGAAAGAGTGGAGAATGCAAGCACGCGTTTGATATCCAATTGAGTACATGCGATAACCGCAGCAAATAATGAAGTAAATCCGCCAATCCATGCAATTATTTCGAGTGCATGCGGAGCAGATGTATGGAAAACAGGGAACATCCTTGCAACCAGGTAAACACCGGCTACAACCATAGTAGCTGCGTGGATAAGTGCCGAAACAGGAGTAGGGCCTTCCATAGCATCCGGTAGCCAGATGTGTAATGGGAACATGGCTGATTTTCCTGCACCTCCCATGAAAATGAGCAACATCGCCCATGTCATTACAGACATTCCGAGAAAGCCGATAGTGGCACCCTGGCGAATTGCCTCACCGGAGGTATCTGTTAAGGTAATAAAATCGAATGTGCCGGTGATAAATGAAAGTATCAGGATGCCGATAAGGAATCCCAGGTCGGCAAAACGTGTTACAATAAATGCTTTCTTGGAGGCGGCAACTGCTGACGGTTTTGTATAGTAAAAACCAATAAGCAGGAATGACGAAACCCCTACAAGTTCCCAGAATATGTACATCTGGAAAATATTTGTTGCCAGTACCAGCCCAAGCATAGAAAATGAGAATAACGACAGGAAAGCAAAGAACCTGTGAAAGCCCTTTTCCCCGTGCATATACCCAATGCTATAAAGGTGAACCATAAACGATACTGTTGAAACAACAACAAGCATCATGGCTGCTATCGGATCGAGAAGAACACCAAGATCGATATGCAGCTTGTCTGTAAGGTTTAGCCAAACTGTGTTAAATGCTATTATTTTATGGTATACACCATCAACCTTACCCTGAACAAAGAAGTACTGGTAGGCAATTGTATACGAAAGGATGGCTACAACACCAAGCCCGATAGTTCCCATGACGCCGGACACCAGAGGTTTGAAACGATGTCCAAACAAGCCGATCAAAAGAAACATGAAGAGCGGTATCAGCGGTATCCAAATGCTAATGCTTAAATCCATCATATTGTATTTGTCTGATAATTAATTACTTAATTTAAGTTGCGCGTAGCGTCTTTTAAAACTTCATTTGATCAACATCTTCCACATTAATTGTGGTAAAATGCCTGTAAATATTAATAATAATAGCAATTGCCACTGCTGCTTCTGCTGCTGCTACTGCTATAATTATTAATCCAAAGAATTGCCCCTGGAACTGATCCGGAAAAAGGTACTTGTTGAAAGCCAGAAAATTGATATTCACTGAATTAAGTACTAATTCAACCGACATCAGGATAGTGATAAGGTTGCGGCGCGTTAAAAATCCGTAGATCCCCACGAAAAACATTACCGAGGCAAGGATCAAAAAATATTCTAATGGTATTCCTGTGTTCATGGTTTCTGAGTTTTACCTTTTTTGGCAATAACGATTGCTGCAATCATTGCTGCCAGTAAAAGAATTGAAATAACCTCAAATGGAAGTACGAATCCGTTTTCTCCATAGTTCAGCAAACTGAGACCGATAGCTTCCATGTCAACTTCTTTTGCAGCTACCTCTGTTGCTTTAAATTCAGTTTGAAGTATAGTGCTGATTGTTAGAATTATACCGGCTATGGCAGCGAGTCCTGAGAAGATTTGCTTTTTCATCCCAACAACTTCAAATTTTTCACTGATGTGGCTGGTTAGCAAAATGGAAAAGATGATCAGAACCACTATACCGCCTGCATAAACTGTAAGTTGAACAGCTGCAAGAAACTGATAGTTAAGCATGAAGTATAATCCGGCTGTGCTTACTAACACGAAAAGAAGAAACACTGCCGACCGCAATATCCTGCGGCTGGTAACTGTAAGGATGGAGAATATAATAATCAGCATCCCGAAAATCGCAAACATAAGTTGATTTCCTGTCATTATTCTACCCCTTTCATTAATTGTGAACCAGCTTGATTTAGCACTTTCGTAAGTTTACTACGATCGTATACTGCATGCTCAAATTCTTGTCCCCATGCCAAAGCATCTGATGGACAGGTCTTTACACATAAACTGCAGAAGGTGCACATATCCAGATGGTAAATGTGCTGATCGATAATACGTTTCTTTTTGCCTTCATCTGTCAGTATCTGTTTCGAGATGATTTCAATAGAACCGTTTGGACAGTTAAGTTCGCAGATTCCACAACCTGTGCATTTATGCTCATTGTTTTCGTTATGAGGCATAATAACTTCTCCTTTAAACCGGTCTAACATTACAAGTGTTTTCCGGTTTTCAGGATACTGTTGTGTTACAATCTGGCCGGGGTGAAAAAAGTAATAACCAGTTACTCTCATACCTCTGAACAAGGATGCCACCCCTTTAAATATTTCTGAAAAGTAGTTGAAAAAGTCTTTCATAATCTTGATTAAAAATGCCAACCCATGAGTACGATGAATGCCATCAGCAGGATGTTGAACAGGTTGATGGGTAATAAATACTTCCATTCCAGAGTCAGGAGCTGGTCAATACGCAAACGAGGGAAGGTCCATTTGAACCACATCATTATCCATATGATCACTGCAGTTTTTCCAATATACCATACAAAAGGTGGTATGTAATCCATGACCATATTAAATGATCCCCATCCTCCGATATGCAAAGGCATCCAGCCACCCCAGAATATAGTTGCACCAATTGAGGCAACTATAAACATATTCATATATTCTGCCAGAAAGAAGAACGCGAATTTGATCCCCGAATATTCCACATGGAAACCAGCTGTTAGTTCTGATTCAGCTTCTGCAAGATCGAAAGGTCCGCGGTTTGTTTCAGCAGTACTGGCAACAAGGTAGATCAGAAAGGCGATAACAGCGGGTATATGCCCTTTGAAAATAAGCCATCCGTCGGCCTGGCTTTCAACAATAGTAGAAAGCTGAAGGCTGCCAACCAGAATACATGCTGTTATTAGTGATAAGCCAACCGAAAGTTCGTAACTCACAATTTGCGCACCACTACGCATTGCACCGATTAATGAATATTTATTGTTCGATGACCAGCCGGCAATCAGGATGCCAACAACCCCAAGCGACGAAACTGCTACAACATAAAGTACGCCAATATTGAAATCGATTGCATGAAGTCCTTTTGCAAAGGGAATAGCTGCTATAGCCATAAATGAAGCAATGATTACAATAAAGGGTGCAATGGTAAACAGTAACTTGTCAGCCTTCTTGATCTCGACGAGCTCTTTCATCAATAGCTTAATCAAGTCGGCGATGGTCTGGATAATACCGTATGGGCCAACCCTGTTTGGGCCAACTCTGTTCTGCATGAATGCACAAACCTTACGTTCGGCATACACAAGAAACAGTCCGACCAACGCGTAAAACGCAAGAATCGCAACGCCAATAATCACCATTTCGGTGATCATAGCCCAAAATGCCGGCATAACGGAATTCAGGCCCTGGTCGATGGATTGCGTAAACGAGGTGAAATCATAAATGTTAAATGCCATATACTCTGTTTAAATGATTTTTAATTCTTTTCATTATTTTAAATACCCTTTTCCTGCCTCCTGCCTACTGCCTCCTGCCTCCTGCCTTCTGCCTTCTGCCTTCTGCCTCCTGCCTCCTGCCTTCTGCCTCCTGCCTTCTGCCTCCTGCCTCCTGCCTCCTGCCTCCTGCCTCCTGCCTTCTGCCTTCTGCCTCCTGCCTCCTGCCTCCTGCCTTCTGCCTTCTGCCTCCTGC
>CAIXZF010000030.1 GCA_903923925.1 uncultured Bacteroidales bacterium | reverse complement strand
CATACAAATATTACATGACTAAAATCGGAAAAGAAACGATTATTATGGCAGAGAAAATCAAAGAGTTGGTCTTAGTTCCAGCATATTGCTACTGAATATTATGCCAAAAAAAACATTAAAGTAAAAGATAAGATACTAAAAAATTAATAAAGTTGGTGAACGATATGGAAAATATTAAATTATCGATAAAACCTCTCTTTAACTTCTTAAAATTGAAAGTTTCCATAAATCCTTGCGGCTCATTTTCAACACTGGCGAAATTGCCATGCACCCTCCCCTGCCGATATTCTTTTTCAAGGCCTCCAGCTCATTAAGCTGATCTGTTAAAGCAGGATCTTTCGGAATCGAAAGCCCAACTTCATTCATCATCAGTACACTTTTTGCCTTCATCGACAATTCCAGATATAAGGTCAGATAGCAGTAAATATCAACCACAATTTCAGGCTGGAAATGTTCTTTAATTGAGATAAGATAACCTCCGGTTTTGGTATCTGAAAACTTACCCTTCTTTATCATTCTCAGCATATTAACCTCCGAATCAAACTCAAGCTCCAGCCAATTTCTTATCGATTTTTCATTGAGATTAAAGATGAAGATAATTGCTGCAGGTGTAATGATGACCATGAGCAAGGTCGACAACAATGGAGAAACCAGAAAACGGTTATAGATACCGTGGATAAAAATGGCTGCTAAGGCTCCATAAAGCGTTGAAACTGTAAGGTTCGATTTGCGGTTAAGTGCGCTCATGCACAAAATGCCCATAATGCCCGTTGCACCACCATGCATAATTGCAGTTCCAAAACCCCTTATAATCCATACCATCAAATTGTTTTCATCTGATGAATACGCAAACAGATAATATAGATTTTCAACGAAGGAAAAGGCAGCTCCTATCGAGAAACCATAAATGGCACCATCAATCATAAACCCGATTTTGCTCCTCCTGATTAGTACCCAAAGAAAGGAAAACTTCAGAATTTCCTCCACTACCGGAGCAAATAGCATTGAATATGATTCGAATTCAATATGGAATATTCCAATAAGGTACGTATTTATAAAATAACACAATCCTGCGCTTATAATTCCCCATCCGAGGCACATCATAAGAAGCTTTTTGCGCACCAATTTCATGCTGTCGAGGTATAACAGCATTATCAGATACAGAAAAACAGGGATGAGGCTAACAAGAAATTTTTGAGTCATTCCATGATGAATTAATTGGTGCTACGAATACTTTTATCCTTTATTTTGACCAGCCTGTTAAAATTGTTCCATTGGTAATACCAGTTTGAATTGTAACAACAGCCTGTTTAATGCTGTCGGGAATCAGAGTTTCATAACTATGGTAAGGTGCCAGTCCAACACCCTGATTAGCAAGGCTCGACTGAATATTTTGACCGCCATGAAATTGATCATTGTAAATGCTGTTCAACTCTGAACGAACAAATACTTCGAGGCGCTTCATACAGGAAGTTAACAAATACGGACCAACCTGGGGAATTGTATTAAACTGGTCGGTATCAACACCAATAGCTGTTTTGGATCTTTCCTTCACCTTATACAAAACACCATTTCCTGTTTTCCCTGCACAGGCAAAAAGAACCTCTGCACCCTGCTGGATAAGGCTGTCGGCAAGGAATGCGCCCTGCAATGTATCATTAAAGGATGCTGCATTTGCTCCGATAGTACTAACCGATGTTCCATATTTAGCATTAAAATAATCGACCCCATTTTTAAAACTCAGAATAAACTGTTGAATAGCCGGAATATTCGGACCACCTACATAGGCTGCAACGGCTTGGACCGGATTTTTATGCCAGGCCTGGTATGCAGCCAGAAAGCCACAGGGGAATGATGCCTGATCGACCTTATAAGTGGCACATACCATATTGGATGGTATTGTTGCAAAAGAATAGTCAAGCAGAATAAATTTCACAGATGGATAGGTAAGCGCGGCATCCAGTGTTGCCTGCCCGGCATCGTAGCCCAGGGAAATAATCACATTGAAGCCATTTGAAGCAAAGTAACGGATATTGCTGTCGATCTGACCGGCTGTTTTGCTTTCCCTTACCTCATACGTTATGGAAATATCGCTGGCAGCAGCTAACAAGCCTGAGTAGGCCATCTGGTTAAAACCACCATCATTTAAACTGCTGAGGCCGGTTACAAACCCAACTTTTAAAGGCTGAACATCTTCTTTTTTCTTGCAGTTTGTGAACAAAACCAAAAATGCAATAACTACTGCGACAGCGCTTATTGATATTTTTTTCATATGTACTTATTAGATTTTCTATATATATTCTCTTAGAACTCAAATATTATCAAGGTGTAAATATAGTAGAATTAGTTCAAATATTGCTATGTTAAATTCATGCAATTTAGAAATTCTTGTGAATCCCTATTGTCGCAAAATATTTTGATACCAAAGTTAAAATAGGTGCGATTTTTTTCTATTTTTGGTAATTAAACACTAACGTTTCTTATGTCTAATTTCCTTACTATTCCTGAAGAAATCCTGTTATTATCTATTGATGAAACAGGTGGGATAAGTCCCGAAAGTAAAACGCTGGATGTAGTTCTGGCCAGTGCAATTCTGATGGATCTGGCTATCCGCAGGCGTATTGATACTGATCTGCAAAAACTCATACTAGTGGATGGAGCTCCTACCGGTGATGCCATTCTTGATGATGCACTGACTTTTTTATACGAGAACCCGGCTGAGAAACCTATCGAACACTGGGTTTCGCAGGTAGGACTTCGTGCCGACTTATATAAAGAGGATTTGCTTGCCAGTTTAACCTTAAAAAAGGTTATTAAAGTAGAGAACAAGCGGATTCTTTGGATGCTAACCTCCCGTAAATACCCGATTATAGGAAACAAGGAACTCAAAGAAGTTAAAACAAGAGTGAGAGATCTTATTTACTCCGATGATATTCCAGATCTTCAGGAGATGGCAATTGTGAGCCTGGCGTATTATGGTTCCATGCTGGAATTCCTTTTAACGACTGAAGCAATAGAAATTTACAGGACACGTATCGAGCAGATTGCAAAAATGGATCTGATCGGTCAATCCATCGGAAAGGCACTTGCTGAACTGTCTGCATCTTTCCAGTTCTCAAACAGGGCGAAAGCAATACTCGGCATCAAAACACCAGAGCAGAAGCTAGAGACTCTTGTTGAAGATATCAAAACAAAATACCGCATTGTAAAAGAAGAGGATCTTCCCGACTGGTTAAGAAAAAGCCATCCGCAATATGCCAGAACGCTTGAATTTATTGACAAAGTAGGAACTTCAGATATTTATTATCATGCTGGCAGAAAAGAATATGTTGTTCGCGATTATTCTTCAGTATTTTCAATTTAAACAGGTTTTTTACACTATTCTCATCATTTAAAAATATTAAAATAATCAGAGATGGAAATCCGGATAACTCAGGAAAACGACCTTCAATATATTGAAATCCAGGGAAGGGTTGATGCAGTAAATTCAGGTGAAATTCAGGACAAATTGATAGCCCTCGCGGATGCCGGCCACATAAAACTGCTGGTTTGCATGGAAAATGTTGACTATATCTCCAGTTCAGGATTGCGGTCCTTTTTATCAGTGGGAAAGAAACTTGGAAAAGAAGGCAGGTTAAGGTTCTGCTGCATGAAACCATCAGTAAAGGAAGTATTTACAATAACAGGTTTTAACTCCATCTTTCAGATTTTTGAATCGAAAGCTGACGCAATGGCCTGATTCTGAAATAATCACGAATTGAAACTCTGTTCTCATTCCTATGCTTACGCTGCAATTTTCTCCCCACCCCCATTTTCTGTTGATTTCGGTCGATGGAAGGCTTGATGCTTTAGGCGCAGGCATTTTTGAACAAGAAACCAGCAAAACTGAACATAAATCAGCGTTTTGGGTGCTCGATTGCACAAAAATTGCTTTTTTGTCAAGTGCCGGAATACGTTCATTAATACTGGCAGTTAAAAAATTACATAGCATTGAAGGAGAACTGATATTGCTTAATCCTGGCGACCAGATTCGCCAGGTTCTGGAAATGAGTGGATTAACCAAGCAATTCGTCATGTGCCCTGATTTTCTGGCTGCTGAAGAGCATGTCCGCGGAATACTATTCCGGCAGCAGGGCACCCGCGATTTTGAATCTGCCGAACGTCGGTATTCCTTTAAGGCCTTGCCTGGTAGTTGTGATACACTGAAAAAGTGGGAAACTGAAACTATCGACAAATCCCCTTTGTTAGTTTCGCTTACCGAGCTTAATATTGCTGCCGGTAAAGGATGCCTTGCTGAAAATAAGGAGCTGGCCTTACAAATTGGCGGCTCCTTTTTCTCCTTTCCCGGATTCTTCTATTTCAGCCCGGAGGACGAAAATCTTCCCTCCGACTATTTCAGCGGAAAAGCAGATGCAGCTCAGGGTGTGTATATTTCAGAAGCTTTCTCGCTTCGTGGTGAGCCAGCCTTCCAGGTTGATATCAATACGCGTTCGGAAACCCTGCTCAGTGTTATTGGAGGAGAGATCTCCAAAATGATCGGTGAACGCGAGGGTCAAATGCCTTCAATGATCTATTTATCAGGAATTACTGAAGATCATAAGATTATTTCGGCAGCCTATACAAATAACAAAATGCTTCTCGATAACCCCGAAATTGAGGGTTTCTGGAAAAACATTGAAAAATGTAATGATGCCTGCCTGATGGCAGTTTCTCTGAATACCCATAATTCTGGTTTTAATCCTGCCATTACTGATCCCCACAAGATTCAGACCTTGCTGAGAGGTACTGATCCTGCTTCTGAAAGACTGGTTTGTAACGACGATATTGTTGTTGGGAAAGGCCGTTTCTGGGTTTATTTACCAGAAAAAGTCTGCAATGCCAAAACATCGCGACTAGAGATAGTATATGGTGCAGATATTGAAACGCCGGAAGCCTGGGAACTTATTATTCGTGAAATTTATACGGATGCCGGTAAAGTAATTCTGAATCAGCTGCACGGTGGATTTTCTGCCAAAACATTCCAGGTGGCTGCCTTCGATAAAGACGGAAGGCGCATGCTCCCAACCGTTTTAAAAATGGGGAAAGTCGCTATTGTTGAAAGGGAAGAAAAAAATTACAGGGATCATGTGGAAAAATTCATCCTGAACAACAGTACCACTATAATGGGTGCTCATTATTCAGGTGAATGGGGTGGCGTCAGGTACAATTTCGTGGGTATCAATGGCCCCGAAACTCATCTGAAATGGCTCACGCATATTTACCAGGAAAGAAGCACGGAAGCACTTATCCCTTTATTCGACAGGATCTTTAAAACAGTACTTAAGCCCTGGTACGGTCAGCCCCGGCTTGAAAATCTCCGCCTTTGGGAAAGTCACAGTCCGCTGTTTCCTTTCTTCCCAAATCTCGTTAAAGATGCTGAAAGAGTCCTGGGAATCTCCCCCGAAGAAAAATTACTCGATTGTCCATACCTCGGAAGAAGTGTTTTAAATCCCTATTGGTTTCTGAAACACGAATGGCCTAAGTATATGAATGAAAGTCGTTTGTGGTATAGTTCTATCTGTCATGGCGACCTCAATATGCAGAACATTTTACTTGATGAAACCGACAACATTTACATTATCGACTTCAGCGAGACCCATCCACGGAATGTTGTTTCCGATTTTGCACGTCTTGAGCCTATTTTCAAGATAGAAATGACCCGGAATTCAGGTGAGGATGATCTGCGTGAGAAACTTCTGATGGAAGAGGCTCTCAGCGGAATAAGCTCTCTTACCGACCGTCCGGAATTCAGCTACAAAGGCGATGATCCTATGGTTTTAAAAGCTTTCGAGATGGTGCTTAAAGTAAGGCAATATGCGCGGATGAGCATGATTTTCGAAGATGATGTTGTTCCATACTGGCTTGCCCTGCTCGAATGGACTCTCCCCTATGCCAGTTATATTAGTGTACCGCAAAAATCACAATGGCATGCGGTTTTCAGTTCAGGACTTATTCTGGAGAAGATAATGAAAACGAAGACAGCATGAAAGCATTCTATGTATTCGTTTTGCTGATAATTATTTCCATTAATTGTACACAAGCGCAGGAAGATCCACCTGCTGCGCGGAATTTCAAGCTTATCCATTTTGATGCGGATATTTCTGTAAACCCTGTTAATCAGGCCGTCAAAGGAAAAGCAGATTTTACGATCAGTCCCCTCAGCGACAAAACCGATTCACTGGTGTTTGTAACATCAGGAATGAAAATAAGCAGCGTAAGCAGCAGCAATACAGCCACAAAATTCAGGCAGGATAAGGATATCCTTATAATCTATCCCCAGCCGCTTCTGCAAAAAGGGAAACTAAGTCATGTTGAAATTAGCTATTCAGCTATCAATGTAAGAGAACTTCATTTTACAGGCTGGAACGATACTACGGGTCGTATGCGGAAACAAGTGTGGGCTCATCGACCAATCGGATGGATTCCGTATACCGATCAGATGACCACACAGGACATCCGGATTACCTTCGACAAGAACTATAAAGTTGTTTCCAACGGTGAAAGAGTAAAAACCACGCCTTCAGGCGATACAGCAATTACCTGGCATTACAGACTCGACAAGCCTCATCCCTTTTATTCAATCTGCCTGGTTGCCGGAGATTATAAGTTTAAAAGCAGCATAACTAAAGGTGGTATTCCTTTAGAATTATGGTATTACCCCGATCTGGAAGAGCGTTTTGCAAACACATACCTTTACCAGGCGGAGATGTTCGATTTTTTTGAGAGGGAAATTGGTGTAAAGTATCCTTACGGGCTATACAGGAATTTACCCGTTGCAGATTACCTGTATGGTGCGATGGAAACCACTACCAGCACTGTTTACGGTGATTTTATGCAGGTTGATAAGCGCGGATTTTTCGGACGCAATTTTGTTAATACCAATGCTCATGAACTGGCACATCAGTGGTTCGGGAATTGCATCAACGATAAAACAGTGAAAGATCTCTGGCTTACAGAGAGTTTTGCTACCTATTTTGCGAAAATATTTGAACGTAGTGTTTATGGTGATAATCAATACGAATTCGTTCGGGATGTAGAATTTCAGAAGGCTTTTAAAATTGCAGAATTAAACAATAATCCATTAGGCAGCGGCAGAGCCGGTACTGAGCGCTGGTATCAGAAGGGTTCTCTGGTAATGGATATGATGCGTGATGTGCTTGGTGATGAAAACTTTAAAGCTTCCATTAAGGCTTATATGGAAATGGAAGCTTACTCCGAGGCAGAATCCAATGATTTTCTGAAGGCTATTTATGAAACTACAGGCCAGCCTCTGGATTGGTTTTTCCAGGAATGGATTTACAAGGGTGGAGAGCCGGTGTATAAAGTTTCGTGGAAAGATCTCAGAGATAAAGACAAGAGGTTTACTCAGCTTTTTATTGAGCAGGTTCAGAAGCTTTCTGATCAGGTTGGATTGTTTAAAATGCCCGTAAATATTGAGGTTCATTACAATGATGGGAGTTTATTTTCGAAAATAATATGGATTGAAAAACAATCCGAACTGTTCAGCATTCCGAATTCCAACGGCAAAGATGTAGCTTATGTTGTTTTTGATGCCGGAAGCAGGATTCTGAAGCATCTTCAGTTTGATCGCAGTTTTGAGGAATTATCCGCCCAGGCATTGTCAGGCAGCACCATTGCCGACCGGCTGGAGGCATTAAAAGCTATGCGTTTACTGCCTTTATCAACAAAAAGGGAATGTTTATCACAGTGTTATTCCAAAGAGAAATTCCATCTTACCAGAAGCGAAATCATCCTTCAGCTTGCCAGTGATTCGCTTTCATATCCGATAATTAAGCAGGCGATTAACGATCCGAATGCCTTAGTAAGGAAAGCGGTGCTGGATAATATTGTGAAAATACCAGAAGTTCTTCAGCAGGAATATACAAAATTGCTGGAAGATTCAGCTTATTTTAATGTAGAATCAGCCTTGATTAACCTAACAAATTCAGCATTTTCAAGCAGTGCATTTTCAGGCAACGATAAATCAGCAGTTGTAAATGCATACCTTGATGTAACCCGAAATGAAATCGGATGGCGCGGCAGGAATATCAGAATAAGCTGGCTTGGAATTGCGATCCGGCAATATCCCGGTAAACCCGAATATTTGAAGGAGTTAATAGATTATTGCAGTCCGTCCTTTGAATTTGAAACAAGGATTAATGCCTTTAATCAGCTTAAGAAGTTGAATTATTTGGATGAGCTTTCCTGCCGGTATTTGGTAAATGCGAGTGTTTACTGGAATACAAAGCTTAGTCCGGTGGCAAAGGAGTTAATCAGCTATTTCTCACAACAGGAGAAGTATTTGTTACTCTTCCTTTATCACAGTAATTGGTGACTGCACATCACAGATTGTCGGACATAACTCAATATTTCTGGTGTTTGTAAGTAATACTTTATTCAGAGTATCTTTTTCAGCAGACTTAAATCCGACCAGAATCTTGACAAACTGTTTTTCATTCAATCCAAAATACAATCTAACTCCATTAATATTCGGATCATCAAACAACTCCTTCATGCCCAAAAACTGGTCCCTTTCGATTAGAACACCCTTAATAATATCTCCAATCGGTTTGGCATTTTTGTAGTACGCATTAAAGAACATATTCGCTGAATCAACTGTGGTAGTCCGGCATTTGCTCTCAGGCAGAGCAGGAGTTGTTTCCCGCAATGCAAAAAAATAACCTATCGCAAATGAAAGTGGGATCATTACAGCAAAGGCAATGATGTAACTGATTGGTCTCGGATTGGGTTTCCGACCATGTGTTCCGACTGTGCTTTCCATAAGTTTATTTGTTAAATTCACATAAAAATATGAAAAAACTCTTAATACACATCTGGTATATATCATAATTCGTAAAACTTTTTTTTATCCTTTCCGTAAAATGAAATTATCCGCAAAAACAAGCAATAGTCAATGAATTCATTTTTGCTAAAATCTCTCAGCATTTTGATAATGATACCATTGCATTACAATGCTAATGGAGAAGGTACAACTAAGGGAGTTGCAGAAAAGTCAGAAATGATTTCAAAGGAATCCAAAAGTTCAGAAATAAAAATAAAAAATCTTGTACAGCAGGCAAGTTACTATTACAAATCAGCTAATAATCCGGAAGCAGCAGACAGTATCTTAAAAATTGCAATAAATCAGGCAGAAGGGACTTATGATAACCAGAAGATTCTTGAAACGTATAATGATTATTTTGAATGTTTTGATCAGGCAAAATACAATAATGAACGTTTAAAACTGGCAAAAAAAGCCGAGTTGTTGTGCCGGAATTTAAAAAATAATTATCTGATCTGGCGAACATGTATCAACCTTTGCAGTGTATATCTTTCAGCTTACTCAACTGATCAGGCACTTGATTATGCGTATCAGTCGCATACAATTGCGGAAGAGTTACACGACGACTCCTTAAAGATTATCAGTTCAATTAGCATCGGTGCCTGTATAGAAAAGAAAAACCATCTCATTGAAGCTTTCAGGAATTATCTTCAGGCTTTAGGAATTGCCGACCGACTTCAAAACCCGGGTTTACTGAATCGATGTTACAAAGTATTATCGAAATTTTATAACCAGAACAAGAATTTCGACAAAGCCATAGAATACAAGTTGAAACAGATGGAGATAATTGGGAAGACAATGCCAGTTGATTCATCAGCACTGATGTGGATGCGTTTTGAGCTTGAAGATATCAATAATAATTCACGCCGTTCGGTAAATGAGTCAAATATCGAAGCGCTGTTAAAATTTGCAAAAAAAACCAATGATGCAAATCTTGAAAACAGTACGTTCTCATTATATCGAACTTATCTGATTAATAATGAACATTTTGCCAAACTAAAAACTGTTTATACCAAAGATTATCCGAATGAACTGAAACGACTTGCAGTTAAAGATCCCGGCATGTATTTCAGGATTAAAGCGCTGATTTTTGAAGAATCAGGAATTCTGGATTCATCTTTGATCTGCTTCAGGCAAGCAAAGACATTGGTTGACAAAAACCCTAATATAATCTTCAAGGCGAACTTTTACATCCGCTTAGGACAGTTTTATAAGCGGCATGAGTTAAAAAAGGATGCTCTGGAAATGTTTAAAACGGCTTTTGAATTAGCTGGCACCACAACGAATCTGGAATACACAATAAAGGCTGGAGAAGAATTGGAAAAAAGCTATCTTGACATGGGCGACTACCGGAATTTATATCAGTTTGCGCGATTAAACCGCTCTCTCACTGACAGTCTGGCAAATATTTCGAAAAAGGACGAATTAATGCTGCTCGAAATTGACAATGCTGCAAGACTGAGAGATGAGGCCATTGCCAGGGAAAATGATGCAATAGTACAGCGGCATAACATGCAGTATTCGGCAATTGTAGTTATTCTTGTGGTTGTTTTTATAATGGTAATAGTTTTAGGCAGCTTCAGCGTACCAAAATGGGCAATTCATTTTGCAGGATTTTTATCGCTGATATTTCTTTTTGAATTTATTATTCTGTTGGCTGACACGAAGATCCACGCCCTTACACATGGTGAACCATGGAAGGTTTTATGCATAAAAATTGCACTTCTAAGTATATTAATGCCAGTCCATCATTATATTGAAAGGAAAGTCGTTTCCTATTTGCTAAGTCACCGGCTTTTGCATTTTCCTACTTTTTCGCTCAGAAAATTTCTTAAAGAGATCTTTATGCCAGATCACGGCAATTGATAAATTCTAAAAGGATTTATTGACCTTCAGGCCTGATTTTGCATATTATTTTTTATCATCTCACTCGGGTTCAACCGCTACCAGTGTTTGCTTATTTTTATTTAATTTAAATACAAATTGCATTTATTTTAATCACAGATATGGACATAATGATATACATATTGTATATTTAGAGTCCAAAATGTTCTAATTAAATCGACTGCTTTATGGAAAATAAGCAACCTTCATTTTATGAAGAAGCCAAAAGTGATGGAATATCCCGCAAGGATTTTCTAAAGTTTTGCGCGTCAATGGCAGTATTGCTGGGAATAGAGAACAGCGGTGTCGGCCAGATTGTAAAAGCGCTAGAAACCAAACCCCGTTTGCCGGTTATCTGGTTTCATTTTCAGGAGTGCACCTGTTGCAGTGAATCCTTCATCAGGGCATCGCATCCGATTGTAGCCAATATCGTTTTAGATAAGATCTCACTTGATTATCAGGAAACGCTAATGGCAGCCTCGGGTGCAGCTGCAGAGGATGCTTACAAGGCTGTTATGGCTAAGTACCCCGGTGAGTATATTGTAATGGTAGAGGGTTCTATCCCGACCGAAAATGAGGCATATTGCTGTATTGGAGGACGAAGTGCGAAACAGATTCTTGAAGAGGCTGCAAAAAATGCCAAGGCAGTTGTAGCCTGGGGTAATTGTGCTTCGGCAGGTTGCGTTCAGGCCGCCAGTCCGAATCCGACGGGTGCCCAGCCTGTACACAAGGTAATCAGCGGGAAGCCGATTATTAACGTACAGGGTTGCCCTCCAATTGCTGATGTAATGGCAGGGATAGTAGTTCATTTGCTCACATTCGACCGCATTCCTCAATTAGATGCGCTAAATCGTCCAAAGGCATTTTATTCACGCAGAGTGCACGACACCTGTTACCGCAGAGCCAATTTTGATGCCGGTTTATTTGTTGAATCTTTCGACGATGAAGGAGCAAAACGCGGGTATTGCTTATATAAAATGGGATGTAAAGGTCCGGTTACCTATAATTCCTGTGGTATTATAAAATGGAATGATGGAATCAGTTATCCTATTCAGTCGGGTCATCCATGTATTGGCTGCTCCGAGGCAGGCTTCTGGGACAATGGTCCGTTCTATCAGCATCTTCCGGGCATTGAAGGCTTTGGTATTGAAACCACAGCCGATAAAATCGGGCTTGGACTGGGAGTGGCTACGGCTGCCGGAATTGCAGCTCATGCCATTGTTACCAATGTCAGGAAACACAAGGAGATTACAAATGCTCCTGAAACAGCTACCACAATTGATAATTCTAAAGAATCATAAACCATGGCAGACAGAATCGTTATAGATCCCATCACCCGAATAGAAGGACACTTACGGGTTGAAATAGAAGTTAAAGATGGTAAAATCACAGATGCTTTCAGCGCCGGCACCATGGTACGCGGCATTGAAACTATCCTGAAGGGCCGTGATCCCAGGGATGCATGGGCTTTTGTAGGCCGTGTATGCGGGGTTTGTACTTCAACGCATTCCCTCACTTCAGTAAGAACTGTTGAAAATGCGCTTGGCATATCGGCTCCACCGAATGCTGAACTCATCCGTAACCTTATGGCGAATGCCCTGTATATTCAGGACCATGTGGTGCATTTCTATGTACTCCATGCGCTCGACTGGGTTGATGTAGTTTCGGCGCTTAAAGCCGATCCTGCTGAAACATCTAAAATTGCACAAAGCATTTCAGCCTGGCCCAAAAGTTCTGTAGGATATTTCTCTGATATTCAGAAAAGGTTTAAAAACTTTGTAGAAAGCGGGCAGCTTGGCATTTTTGCAAATGGCTATTGGGGGCATAAGGCTTATAAACTCCCTCCCGAAGTAAATCTTCTGGCAGTTGCGCATTACCTTGAAGCCCTTGAATGGCAAAAAGAACTTGTGAAAGTTCATACAATCTTTGGAGGAAAAAATCCGCATCCGAATTATCTGGTAGGAGGTGTTCCCTGTTCAATCAACATTGATGAAGCCAATGCAGTAAACGCTGAAAGGCTTGCCTTTGTTGGAAAACTCTTCGAAGATGCGAAAACCTTTGTTGATCAGGTGTATATACCAGATCTGCTCGCTATCGCATCCTTCTATAAGAGCGACTGGGGTGCTATCGGAGGTGGTTTGACGAATTATATGTCGTTTGGCGATTTCCCAACCAATGGCTTCAGCAATCCTGACAGCTTTAAAATGCCTCGTGGCGTTATTTTGAACCGCGATCTAAGTAAGATTCATGAGATTAAAGCGGATGATCCGAATGAAATTCAGGAATATGTAAACAATTCATGGTACGATTACTCCAAAGGCGATAAAACCGGATTGCATCCATGGGATGGTGAAACCAAACTGAATTATACCGGCCCTAAGCCTCCGTATGAGTTTCTGGACGTAAGTAAAAAGTACAGCTGGGTAAAAACTCCAAGATGGAAAGGTCATGCTATGGAAGTAGGTCCACTTTCGAGGATGCTGGTTGGTTATGCCTCCGGCCGTGCTGATTACAAGGAAGTTATAGAAAGTACACTAAAAACACTTGATGTACCGGTAACTGCATTATTCTCGACACTTGGCCGTACTGCTGCCAGAGGACTGGAAACCAAATTATGCTGTACCTGGGCATTGGAGTTCTACCAGCAACTTCTTTCCAATATTAAAAATGGTGATACCCGTACCCAGAATAACGACAAATGGGAACCTGAAACATGGCCTGCCACAGCAAAAGGTATCGGAATGGTTGAGGCTCCACGTGGTGCTTTATCCCACTTCATCGTAATCAAAGACAAGAAAATTGAAAATTATCAATTGGTAGTTCCAACAACCTGGAATGCATCTCCCCGTGACCTGGAAGGAAAACGGTCGGCATTCGAAGAATCACTGATCGGAACCCCTATTGCTGATCCAAAGAATCCTCTTGAAGTACTACGCACAATCCATTCTTTCGACCCATGCCTTGCCTGTGCTGTGCATGTTTACGATGAAAATGGAAGTTATATTCATGAACTAAAAACCTACTAGCCATGAGAAGCAGAACCATCCCCATGCGCGAGGTGCATGTATGGGAATTACCTGTCCGCCTTTACCACTGGATAAACGCCCTTTGCGTTACGGTTCTTTGTATAACCGGCTTTATTATTGGCAGGCCAATCGCGATCTCATCCGGTACTGAAGCCTACTTTCAGTATTGGTTCGGCACAGTTCGTTTCATCCATTTTGTTAGTGCATTTCTCTTCTTCTTCAATTTTGTTTTCAGAACATATTGGGGTTTTGCAGGAAATGAATTTTCGCGCTGGTATAATTTCATTCCACTCAAAAAATGCCAGTGGAAAGAAATAATGGATGTAATTAAGGTAGATATCCTACAGGTAAAACACAAACAAATAGATTCTATTGGTCATAATTCGCTGGCTAGTTTTATCTATTTCATCACCTTCGTGATCTTTCTGCTGCAATGTCTTACCGGGTTTGGAATGTATTCAGCAATGAGTAGTTCTTTCCTGCCAAAGATGTTTGCCTGGATTGTTCCTTTTCTGGGTGGCGACATGAGTGTAAGGCAGCTGCATCACATACTTATGTGGGGATTTATCCTGTTTGCAATCGTTCACGTTTACCTGGTATTCTATCATGATTACATTGAACGTCGCGGAATTACTTCCTCAATGATCGGAGGATGGAAGTTCATCGAAGAAGATGTGGTTGAACGTCATAACAACGAAACGGAAGATTGTCCGAAGACTACTAAATAACGACGAAGGCAGAATTTTGGACGAACAGCAGAAAAATATCCTGGTACTCGGGATAGGAAATATATTGATGAATGATGAAGGTGTTGGAATACATGTTGTTTCTCACCTTGAGAAAGAAGGATATTCTGATGCCGACCTGATGGATGGCGGCACCGGCGGATTTCATCTGCTGGGGTTTATCCAGTCGTATAAAACTATTATTATTGTTGATGCATCTTTGGATCAATACCCTGCCGGCAACGTCAGGGTATTGCATCCGAAGTATGCCAAAGATTTTCCGGTGCAGCTAAGTGCGCATGAAATCGGATTGAAAGATCTGATAGATGCCGCCGGCCTACTAGGCGAAACTCCTGATTTTCATCTTATTGCAATTTCTGTAAAAGATTTCCAGGACATGGGCATGGACCTTTCTACGGACGTAGAAGCTGCTTTACCTGATGCAATTCAACAGGTGAAAGACCTGGTAATTTCGCTTAGCGTTTAAGCTGTTTTTCAAGCCAGGCATACCAGAGTTCCATTCCTTCACTACTTCTTGCCGACAGAATGATAAATTCCAGTTCGGGATTAATTGAACGGGCATATTCAATAGCCTTTTCAGTGTTGAAATCAACGTATGGAAGAAGATCCGCTTTATTGATTATGCAAAGATGAGATGATTGAAACATATACGGATATTTCAATGGCTTATCCTCTCCTTCGGTAACACTGATAACAACTACCCTTTTATATTCTCCCAGATCGAACATGGCCGGACAAACAAGGTTGCCAACATTTTCGATAAAGAGAATGGAGTTTTGTTCAACTTTTAGCTTTGTAAGGGCAGAGCCTATCATTTTTGCATCGAGATGGCATCCCGAACCCGTATTTATCTGAATTGAAGGAGCACCAGATTTCTCAATCCGCTCAGCATCAAGGAGTGTTTGCTGATCGCCCTCAATAACGGCAATTTTGTTGGTAGAGATGAGCGCATGTATTGTTTTTTCCAGAATAGTTGTTTTTCCTGAGCCCGGTGAACTAACCAGATTCAGACAAAGCACCTTTTTCTCTTCAAAGAAACTACGGTTAAAATGAGCCAGATGGTTGTTTTCTGAAAGAATATCCATATTCAGGTTTATTACTTTCTTATGCGGGTGGGAGTGTGAATGCATCTTTCCGCCGTGCGCATGGAAGTGTGCATGACTTTGGTCATGACTGTGAGTATGATGAGGATCATGAATTTCGAATTGGTCTGAATCGCCGCAACCGCAAGTTTCGCACATATTTTTCTGATTTTTAGTTTTGTTTGGTTTAATTTAAAATCACAACACAAGCTTTTCTGTTCTGTTTTATTCCACCAGCAGTGAGAGCACTCTGAATTCCTGTCCTCCATTAATTATTGAAGGAAATGCACGGCAATGAGGGCAGGAGGCCTGCATGTGATGCATTTCGAATTCAAGATTGCAGGCATTGCAGTGTCCTTTTCCGGGAGTTCGTATTATATTGATCTTTGAATTGTTAAGTATAGTATCCTTAACCAGCAATCCGAGAGCCGACTCAAATGCTTCAGCCTCCACACCACTCAGGTCGCCGACTTCTATCTGGATTTCGCTGATCGTATTCACATTATTTTTCTCAGCCTCGCGCTGTGCAAGATTAATTACTTCCTCAGCCAGTGAAAATTCGTGCATAAACTTATATTTTTAACAGATTCGGGGTAATTGATCTCCGGAAAGAGAATCGATAATTCTGCGGCCTCCGGTTTCATTTTTCAGCACAACTTTTCCGGGGTGATTATCCACTACTCTGCCAATTACTGCACTTTGTCTGCCAAATTCACTATTTCTGAGAGCTTCCAGAATTTCAGATTCAAACTCATGCGCCACAACAAATATCACCTTCCCTTCATTGGCAACATGCAGCGGATCGAATCCAAGGATTTCGCACATGGCTTTAACATTGCTTTTCAAGGGTAAAGCAGTTTCATCAATTTCGATACCCAGCTTCACTTTCCCGGCAAGTTCATTCAGCACAGTAGCAACACCTCCCCTGGTTGGATCGCGCATAAACTTTACAGTTGTTTTCTCCAGAACTTCATGGATCATATGATTAAGTGAGGCGCAATCGGATGAGAGATCAGTCTTGAAATTAAATGATTCCCTGATATTCATGATCGCCATGCCATGATCGCCAATGCTCCCGTTGATAATAATGAGGTCGCCGGGTATGATACCAAGGCCTTTGGTGATAGAATTATTCCCATTTTTTACACAGCCAACACCGGCAGTATTTATAAACAATTTATCACATTTTCCTTTATTAACAACTTTAGTGTCGCCAGTAACTATAAGTACTCCAGCCTTTTGTGCTTCCTCTGCAAGTGATATTACGATCGTTTCGAGGTCTGCTATCGGAAAGCCCTCTTCAATAATAAAGGAAACACTGATATAAAGGGGTTCAGCCCCTGAAACAGCCAGATCGTTCACAGTACCACAAACAGCAAGTTTTCCGATGTTTCCACCAGGAAAAAATAAAGGATCTATCACAAAAGAGTCTGTAGTAAAGGCTATTGGCGAGGAAACGCTCAAAATGGCAGAATCAGTCTGCTCATTTAATATACTGTTGTTAAAGTGTTTAACGAATAAATCCTCAATCAGGTTGTGCATCATTTTGCCACCGCTTCCGTGGCTCAGCATAATTTTAGATTCTTTTTGCTTCATGACCGGTATTTAAAATAAGTACCACATGTACCTTCGCCCGAAACCATGCAGGCTCCAACAGGATTAGAAGGCGTACATTTTTTTCCGAAGAGGCCGCAATCCAGTGGTGTTTTCAAGCCTCTGAGAATAGAACCACAGATACAGCCTTTTGGTTCAGTAGATTCAGGAACTTCAACAGAGAACTTTCTTTCCGCATCGAAAGATGCATATTTTTCAGCTAATTTCAGACCACTTCTGGGAATGACTCCCAAACCTCTCCAGGTATCATCGCGCAGATCAAAAACGTCGGAAAGAATTTTTTGAGCAATTACATTTCCCTGACTGTGCACAACACGCTGGTACTGAACTTCAACAGCAGGCACTCCGGATTCAATCTGATTTACGAGCATGAGAATGGCCTGCATCATATCAACAGGTTCAAAACCCGATACCACAACCCCTAACCCACAAACTGTCACAAGCTCGTTATAGATTGAAGTTCCGGTAATGGCGCTAACATGTCCGGGAGCAATAAATCCATCAATTTTAACACCTTCCTCAACCAGCGCCTTCATAACAGGAGGCATTACTTTATGGGCACTGAGTACAAAAAAGTTCGGGATCTTGTCCTTTTCGGCCTGAATAATTGCTGCCGCTGTGAGCGGAGCTGTTGTTTCAAATCCAATTCCAAGGAAAATTACGCTCTTATCAGGATTTTTCCTGGCAATTTCCAGCGATTCTAATACAGAGTATACAATCCGGATATTGCTGCCATTTGCCCGTTCTTTTTCGAGTGAGGTTTCAGAACCCGGCACCCGGATCAGATCACCATAGGTGGTAATTATTACATCCGGGATTTTACTGTAAGCCATCGCAGTATCAATAAAATGCTGACTCGAAACACAAACCGGGCAGCCAGGGCCGGAAATCAAATGGATTGTTGGCGGCAGCAAGGCGGTAAGTCCAAAGCGATGAATAGCCATGGTATGACCTCCACAAACTTCCATCAGTACAATTTCTTTCTTTGATGCCGAACTCAGTTTTTCAGCAACCGATAATATCAGATCCTTTTTGCGATATTCGTCTACATATTTCATTCGGGGCGGTGTTTTTCCATTTCAAGCAGTAAGCGCATGGTTTCTTCCGCTTCCTCAGCATCCACCTTTTCGATGGCAAAACCTGCATGCAGCATAATATAATCGCCAGGATGAACATCGCTGAGCAGTAAAAGACTTGCAGTATATTCAACGTCCTCAATTGTAACGAGGGCAGTGAACTCATCAACACTAATTACCTTGGCAGGTATTGCTAAACACATTTTAATTCCCTCCTTTTAGATGCAACAGCCAATTGCCCGAGAGCAATACCACCATCATTGGTTGGAACTTTTGCATGTGAATACACTTCAAAATTATTTTTCACCAGTATCGCAATAACTCCTTCCAACAGGTATTTGTTCTGAAATACGCCTCCCGACAACACAACTTTTCCAATATCTGTTTTTCTCCGAAGTGAATTGACCATTTCAAAAATAACAAATATTATAGTATTATGGAATTTTGCTGATATTTCAGAAACATCAATTTTAGTATTCAGATCCTCCAGAATTCCCTGAAACATGGAATCAAACTCAATAATATTGCCAATATCAAATTTATAGTTATCAGTAACTCCTTGTTTAACAATCGATTCAAGCCGCATTGGTCCTTCGGCCTGAAATGAGGCGAACTGAACTAAGCCCAAAATCGAGGCCACAGCATCGAATAAACGACCAGCACCCGAAGTTAAGGGACAATTTATCTTTTTATCGATCATATGTATTAGCATACGGATTTTTTCCGGATCAATTTCCTGTAAGAATGACAATCCAAACTCCATGAATTTTATGCCATAAATTTTATACAAGAATGAAACTGCAATTCTCCAGGGTTCTTCGGTGGCCATATCTCCACCGGGTAATGGAACATAATCGAAATGGGCAAGCCTCTCAAAATCATGAAGATCGCAAATCATAAACTCTGAGCCCCAGATGTTTCCGTCGCTACCATACCCAGTGCCGTCGAAGGCAACTCCAATTACTTTTTCATCAAGATTATATTCGGCCATGCAGGAGGCAATATGTGCATGGTGATGCTGAACTTCAATTACAGACAGTTCAGCAAAATTGTTTGCCTTTTGTGTTGAAATGTAGGCAGGGTGCATATCTGCCGCCAGTAAAGTTGGCTTTAAGCGGAAAAGCTCAATGAACTGATTAATTGTATTCTCGTAAAACTGTGTGGTTTCAATTCCCTGGAGATCGCCGATATGCTGGCTGAGAAAAGCTTTTTGCCCCTTGCCGATGCAGAAACAATTGGTAAGTTCAGCTCCGAAAGCCAGAATACCTTCAGTATTTAAACCTGTTCTCACAGCTGAGGGCGCAAAACCCCGGGAACGCCTGAAAACCCTTTCCTTTGTGCCGATTATCCGTACTACTGAATCGTCGGTTCTGTTGAATATTCCCCTGTTGTGCAAAACAATTCCATCAACGATAGCTGAAAATTGTTCGAGCGCAGAAAGATTCTCAGTAAGAATTGGTTCACTACTGAAATTTCCGCTGGTTAAAACGATTGCAGTTGTTTTTAATTCATTGAAAAGCAAATAATGTATTGGCATGTACGGCAGCATCACTCCAATGAGATTGAGTCCTGCATTTAAACCTGCTGCAAGTCCTGTTCCGGGAGGTTTCTCTTTCATCTGCAATAAAACAATTGGTCTGCGCCACGACAAAAGCGAGTCCATTTCCATCGAATCCACCTCAGCGTAGTCAAGCAGGCTGCTGACCTCCTTAAACATAACAGCAAAGGGTTTACCCTCACGGTTTTTAAGATTGCGGAGCCTGTTTACCGCTGTTTCGTTAAATGCGTTGCAGGCAAGGTGCATACCTCCAAGACCTTTAATAAGAAGGACTCCGCCACCATCGATAGTTTTTACAGCACAGTCGATGATTTCAGTGATTTCATCAGAAATAAACTTTCCATCTGCAAAATATTCGTACTTCGGACCGCATTTGCTGCATGCAGTAGGTTGCGCATGGAACCGCCTGTCGGTAATAGTTTGATATTCATTCCTGCAATCGGGACACATTTCGAATGAATTCATTGTAGTTTTAGCCCTATCGTATGGAAGATCCTGAATAATTGTGAAACGCGGTCCGCAATTGGTACAGTTCACAAAAGCATAATTCAGCCTGGAACCATTTTGCTCAATATCCTTAAGGCAATCCTTACAAACTGCAATATCGGGGCTGATTTCGGTAATATCCTCCGAAATATTGTTACTGCCCTTAATTGTAAATCCGGCAAAATCTTCGCAGGCGATTTCCTCTGCTGAAACAGCTTCAATCATAGCAGCAGGAGGCGCTTCAGCGCTTATTGCGTTCAGAAATATATCAATATTCACAGAGGTTCCGGTGACAAGAATTCTAACATTCTCGTTTGTATTCTGAACCCATCCTGAGAGATTATTCTTTTTAGCAATTCTAAAGATAAACGGACGGAAACCAACGCCCTGAACAAGGCCGGTCACAATTATCCGGAAAGTTTTATGATTCTTCAGCGCTTCCATTTTATAATCATAAAAGTATATATAATTTTCTATATTTGTTTTTTTAATCATTGTTATGCTCACATTTCTCACAGGCTTTGCAGCAAGTATTGCCCATGTGGTAACAGGACCTGATCATCTTGCAGCCGTAAGCCCTCTGGCAATCGACAGCAGGAAGAAATCGTGGTTAATCGGTTTTTCGTGGGGACTTGGGCATACAGTGGGGATGCTCTTGATAGGGCTGTTGTTCGTCCTTTTCAGAGGGGTTCTGCCCGTTGAAGAAATAGCGGATTACAGCGACACCATAATAGGATTCTTACTTATTGGAATTGGGTGCTGGGCAATTGCAAGAATTTATATCCGGCATAATCATGGAAGCAGGCCACATGCTCATTTTCATACCAAACCTCATTTGTATCCTCATATACATAAGCATTCCCATAAAATTATCCCTGAGCCTGCACATCATCATAAGCACAGCCATCCCCACCCCATTGATCACGATCACGAACACAACGAAAAAGTTAAATCAAACGCATTAACAGCCTTATCAATTGGGATTATCCATGGGTTTGCAGGTTTCAGCCACTTGTTTGCACTGCTGCCATCATTGGCACTTCCAAGCGTTTGGGCCTCAATTGTTTATATTATTGCTTTTGCTACCGGAACAGTTGTTACAATGATAATTTTTGCTTTTATACTGGGGCTGGTCGCATTTCAATCTGTAGTAAAAAACCAGCAGAATTTCCTGAAATGGTTCACCCTGACAGGTGCAATACTGGCAATTGTAATTGGAATATTGTGGATTGTACACCCTTTCTAAGGGAAGTTAATCCAGAACTATTCATTTACAAAGCAGCAGGGTATCAGTCCCTGATAAATTTCCGGAAATACCTTTTTCCATCAACAACAACACAAAGCGAATAACTTCCTTTCGGCAATTCAGTGGTAGTAATTGTGTTTGTTTCCTTAAGTTCCTGTTGTTTAATTATACTGCCGCTTACATTATAAATAATTACTTCAGCATTTCTGAATATTCCTTTCAACGTTATATAGAATAGATCATTCGCAGGAACCGGATAAACAGAGATTCTGACATCTTGTGCTATTTCATCGATTCCAATTATTTCAGATAATTTACGCTTCCATACACCAAAACCGTTGGTGCCGGCAAATACAAACGGGCCACCAATTCTAAAAGTTGAGATTTCTGTTCCTTCAATTCCTTGTGAAATATCAGTCCAGTTCAGCCCATTATCATAAGAAATGAAGGGTCCGGCATTTGTGCCGGCAAGAATAGAAGTTCCCCAGACAAAGAAGGATGAGGTATAGTTCGGGGATAAGCTCGTAAGGGTATTCCATGTGTTACCATTATCGGCGGTAACAAAAGCAGAAGTTCCATCGCAGGCAAAAACTTCTGTTCCGGAACTTACGATAGAATAAATCGGGAACGTAGTGAGTCCGCTGGTTATTTTCGTCCAGCTATTTCCATTATTTGATGAATAGAAAATGTTTCCGCTCTGTGTTCCGGCATAAATTCCTGATGCTGAAGTTGCTAAACTGACTACATTAAGAGAAGTTAGTCCGGTATTGGAGGAAACCCAATTACTTCCATTATCAACAGAAACAAAAATCCCCCCTGCAGATGTAGCCGCAAAAAGTTTGTTACTGAAAACAGACATAGCATTTACCAGCAAATCGCCTAAACCATGATTTGCAGTATTCCATGTAGTGCCATTGTCGGCAGAAGTAAAAATGCCTTGTCCGCTGGTACCGGCGAATAAATTTGTTGATACACCAACAATTGCCACAACATCTTTATTAATCATTCCCTCGTGCAAAGGAGTCCAGCTGTCGCCATCGTCTGTTGAAAGGAATAAACCTCCGCCACTTGTACCGGCATATAAACCGTTTGAATTCGAGTAAAAGGATTTTAGGTATGAATAGTAGAAACCTGAATTTAATGGTTCCCAGGTTGAAGCATAATCTGAGGAGATAAAGGTCGCTCCGGACGCTGTTCCGGCAAAAACGTAAGAACCAGTAGCAATTAATGAGGTCATATTTAAATCAGACAAGCCTGTATTACATGAAAACCAGTAGTTTCCATTGCTATTTGAAACATAAACTCCTCCGCTACTGGTAGCAGCAAAAAGGTAGGCCCCTGAAACACTCAGCGATTTGATCTGCAAATTCAGAAGACCGCTGTTAACTGTTGTCCAGGTATTGCCATTATTGTCGGAAACGAATACTCCGCTAACATTAGTGCCGGCAAAAATCTTTGTCCCTGAACTTGCCATTGAAGTAACTTTAAGACTTGCAATGGCACCGGGAACCTGAGTCCATAAAGAACCCAGATTATCCGACATAAACAGTCCACTGTTGGTTCCGGCAAAAACTATCCCGTTAAACGACATTAAAGCACGAATATGCAGATTTGTCAGGCCGGTATTTTCCTCCATCCAGGTAGTTCCGTTGTCGGCTGTACGATACACTCCGGTAAGGCTGGTTCCGGCAAAAATAATATTGGATCCGGCAGTTGCGAAAGAAAGTACACTATCGGCACCCATGCCATTAGTAACAGCCGTCCAGTTGACCCCCATATCGGTTGATAAATAAACCCCTCTGTTTGTGCCCGCCATGAGATTTGGCTGGCTGTAAACCAGTGAAAGAACGGTATCATTAACAAGGCCGTTGTTTGCCGCTCTCCAATAGGAAGTATTATCGTTGTAATAAAACACTCCAGTACCATTTGTGCCGGCAAAAGTGGTATTCCCATCCGATGCAAATGCTAGCACCTTAGGTCCGTACGGACCGTTTGCCGGCAGCCATTGTGCAAGTAATTCTGTTGAAAAGAACAATGAGCTGAGCGCAAGAATAATAAGAACAGTATAAATTCCTGCTGATTTTTTTGCTGATTTCTGTTTCTGAAACATTTTGTTTGTCGTTTAGAATTATAACAAATATAATGTTATTTCCCGGCAGGAAGGTAATTCTCAAATTCATTTTTATCATCCGGGGCTGTTCAAAAAACAAATTAAACTCCTGGGAGAATTACAATTAAAGTAACTACTAGTCCACAACTAGCAGTTTTTGATATTAGTTATCACTGTTGTCCGGTAAAAAATTAAAGGAAACCGAACCATAGGTCCGGCTCCTTTAATTTGTAGTTTTGATTCGACTAAAAAACTCCACTACATTGAGCAAAACTACATTTTTTTTCGGGCAATCCGTTTTCGGACAGCT
>CAIXZF010000029.1 GCA_903923925.1 uncultured Bacteroidales bacterium | reverse complement strand
CATACAAATATTACATGACTAAAATCGGAAAAGAAACGATTATTATGGCAGAGAAAATCAAAGAGTTGGTCTTAGTTCCAGCATATTGCTACTGAATATTATGCCAAAAAAAACATTAAAGTAAAAGATAAGATACTAAAATTGAAAGCAAAGGCATTAGTTGTTCAAAAACTTTCTGGTATACCGGACCTTGTTAGTTGTTATCTTAACCAGGTACATTCCCCGCCTTAAATGATCGGGGAAATGAAAAATGTTCGGACCTTGTTTCAGGTCAATTCCAGATGAAACAATCGTCTGCCCGAGCGGATTTACCAGTTCCAACAGGCAATGCCTGTCGGCGATGAGGCCAGAAGTGATGATATACAGATTATTTCCCGAAATAAAAACCCTGAAATTCTTCAGCAGATTTTCTCCGATTACACTGTTGTAATCCGTTAGCACTCTAAAGAAACCAACATTATCCATTTCCGAAATCTCTGGAATAGAGTTGTCATGATCGGCCTTGTAGAACAAATAATACAGCGGCAACTCAAGAGTATCAGGATACGTAATGCTAACTGTTGTACTGGCTGTATCAGTAGCAGTAATTATGGCCTCTGCAACATTCAATACATTGACATCCATCAGATCCATAATGCTGTCGGCCGACCAGAAAAATGAAGTAATTGTCGGTAAACCATTGATGTTGCCATTATTTACAATAGAATAGGTCACCTGGAAAGAAGGCTGGAATACCGTAGCATGAACAGTATCTCCCTGAATATTTATAAAGTAATTAGCTTGGGTAGGAAAATTGATCTTGTACGATCCAATATTATTATTTTCATTGAGTTCCTTAAGGTTAGTGTCCGCATCAGCCTTGTAAAAAACATAGTATGTTCCTTGCTGAACGGGTTGAGGAATAGCAACGACAGCAGTTTCGGATAAGGTGTTTCCTGAATGAACAGGGGACTCGGATTTTGTCAGCATGAGTTGGTCGTTGGCGTCCAACACATTATCGACCGACCAATAGAACCTGGTTTTAGTATTTCTTCCTTCCGACTGGCCAGAGTTCGTGATGGAATATGGAAGTGAGATGCTCGTTTGTATGAGGTTCGCGCTCACCGGAACCATGGAATCATTGGCAACATAATCCACGTTAAAAGCTTGCATCCTGAAATTGTCAATACGCATTCCCTGCACTGTACCTCCACCCCAGTAGAGCCAGTTACTGTAATACTTATACCTCAGGACTACATGTTTCTTCCCTTTTAAGAAGGACAGGTCGAAGGAAGTGGAATCCAATTCGCAAACCGCGTAGCCTGCAGGTGGCCCCGACCAGCCCATTTCATTGTAAAAGCCGGTCAGGTAATGTGTATACCAGTTGTAGGACTGGCCATATTGTTCCTTCAGCAATGAAAAAGTATTTCCTCCATCGATTGAATATTCAAGGTTGCCACCATCTAACAGTGAGGAAATGCGCCCAGTACAGGCAAGGTCGAAGGACATAAATACTGTATCATAATGTTCAAAATCGAAGGCCGGGGTCTCCAGGCACCAGACTGGTTTTAGCCACGATTGGTCATTAATCCGGTCAGTGAACATTTCGCCCGATTGGAAATCGGTCTGATACAGGTACTCTCCCTGCACCAGCATATTTCTGAAACGAAATCCGCCAATTATTGCTCCTGAAGAATAGGGCTTAATGTAAGGATTCCAGCCCGGGACCACAGTATCATTGAAATCCATAAAATACGGGTAGGTTTTAATGCTATCGAGTGCCAATGGCCAGAAACCTGTATTGTTCAGTTCATTTGATTCTGCGACGACATTTTCTGCATCTAATTGATATATAAGGTATTTGAACAGCGGAAGATTGACGGGTGCATTGCAGGCAGTATTAAGATAATAATACTGATCTGGTTTAATTCTTGGAATATCGAATTGTCCGATTAAAGAGTCGGTCACTTCAAGTAGCGTATCAACTGAAAGATAAAACCTGGCAGTCGTAGGCAGCCCATAAAAATTTCCCTGGTTTTTAATGTTCATTAGGAGTTTAATGCTATGTGCCATCGAACTGATCATCAAGGGTTTCTCTTCATCAACCATGAGGTCCGTATTGGCTTCGGCTACCTTAAAATTATCAATTAGGGCGCCCTCGAAAGGAATCGGCAGGCTGGCATTGTGTAATGTTCCAAGGTTAAACCGAAACCTCACATTGGGTTGGCCGGCAAGGAAAGTCATATCGAGCACATACCGTGTGTTACGCTTCGTATCCCTGCCGTTGTAAGTGTTGAAATCTGAAAAAGTCCATTCATTGGAGGCGAATAAAAGGTTTGTATATCCAGGAAATTGATACAAGTAATCATTGCCGTCATAATCCTCATATTCAAGAGGATAATACCACTTGTTATAGGATTGGCTTGTAGTATCAAGTACAAGCCAGGAGGCACCGCCATCAACAGAATAACTCATATTTGCCTTAGCCTCAAAACAATTACAAATACCATCGCAATTAAGCTTCATATCGAAGGCAATAACAGGATGCATAGAGGATGACAGATCAATAAGCGGTGAATATAGGTGCATTCTGCTTAAGGAAGGTAAAGCACCAGTTGTGTTGCTTATCCATGATTTTGTACCGGAAAAGGCAGTACTCAGAACATTACCTGCCGGAACACCCCAGCGCCAGGAGTCGGTGCCAAGTGTTGCATTATGCCTCCAGCCGTCGGTATTGTTTTCAAAATCGTTGAAATACGGGTATGACTCAGGATTCTCCAAAGAAACTGCAAAATAGCCGTTATTGTTTGTCTCGCGCATCTCCTCGATCGTATTCAGAGAATCAAGCACATAAAAAATACAATAATTTCCTTCAGTAAATGTGGGTTTGGCATAGGCAAAATACCTCCATTCCATTGAAGTATCCGGCAGCATGGCTTCCTGTTTACTTCCAAGAAATTGATCGGAGGAATCAAAAATTGTGTCTGCCGACCAGAAGAATGAGGTTACAGTAACCGGTGCAGCTACTTTTCCGCTGTTGCACAGCTTGTATTTCAGTGTATCTATAAGTAAAGAAGCAGAGGCGAACCTGTTCAGGAGGTTGCCTTCAATACTGAGATCCGGCTTTGGAGGACCGATATACACATCATCAAAAATCATCCCTTCCGAGCGGATATAATCAGCAGAATATTTGAATCTGAATTTTATATTATTTGAATAGGAAAGCTGATTCAAAGAGATATTTTTATAATCCCATTCATCCTCATTATTATGTGGTAAGTAGAGCATATGAATCCAATTGAGACCACAGTTCTCACTATACTCTAAACTACGACCAGCCATTTCAACATCCGTTTTAAACCAGAAGTTCAGCACATTTGTGCCATTTCCTGATGACAGGTCGATATACGGACTTTCCACATACTGTATATTGCAGGTGGAGCCACAGGAACTAAAATTAAAGTTGTTGGATTTCGAAGTATGCCATGCATTTTTGCCTGAATGAGCATCTTCGAGATGGTGAAGGTAACCTTTGCCTTTTTGCCAGACCAACATCGTTGCGTTGCCGCCAAGAACCGTGTTCCAGGGGATGGGGCTGTTTTCAAAATCATCAGTAAAAGGAAGTGGGAGAACCGGGTCAAGGAACAACACATCGTACCCAAAGTTATCCGACTCATTAATTTCCGCAACAACATTCAATGCATCATGCTGATAAAGCAGGTAATACTGACCAGCTGTCAATCCTGAGGGCACGTTCAATGTGGCATACCAGTTTGTAATGGTCTGGGAAGTGAATGTTGCCTTTGATCCGACCAGAAGATCAGCTGCATCCAAAATCGTATCAGTAGAAATATAGCAATTCGTAGTAATGTTATAGGCATTTTGATACTGATTATCGAGACCCAATATGGTAGTTGGGTAGATGTGTGTGCAGTTCGTTGAGATCCGGATAGTATCACCAGCCTGACTGTAAACATTGGTATAGTCTTCCGTGATACTGAAATTGTCAATAAGCCAGCCTTCATCTGCAGAATTGTTTGTATTTAGCCGGAATCTGAATCTGACATTATTCTGCCCCTGAAGAGCGAATAATTCGTAGGCTGAACACACAAAAGAGTTATAGGCATTTGAAGTAAATCCACTGTTGGTCTGCCAATTCTTTGATTTTGCTGTAGTTGTATACAGAATTTGCCAGGTCTGCCCATTGTTAAAGGAATATTCGACGTAATAGCCGGGGCCGGATAAATACTTTCTTTTCTGGTAGAAAGAAAATGCGTAATGTTTGGTCTGGTCAGATAGGTTAAAGGCTGGTGTTTCGAGTACCCGGTTCGAATTTGTAGCGGCATTTCCAGTAAGAAAGTTAACCCAGGCATTCGGCCAAGTAAATGCCTGATTCAGATAAGATTTAGTTGGTTCTCCCATCACCCAGTCGTCCGTCCCGCTGATGGCATGATGCGTCCAGCCGGCAGTGTCGTTCAGGTTGTCGAAGATGATCGAATATGGGACTGGGATTTGTGCAGAGGCAAAAGGTTCAATTCCTGCAAAAAGGAAAATCAAAATAAATAATTGGAAATAAAGCCTCATGAAGTTCGATTTTTGTATTTCTGAAACAAATATACAAAATCAAAATCAACATTAAAATCAACATCCGCCACCGGCACCACCAGCCTTTTTAACCGGCTTAAGCACTTCTGGTTTTTTATTATCCTTAGCGTTTTTGCCCGTTTCAGAACTTGCTGGAGTTGACTTTTTCAGAACAGATGTATCGATTCTGGGAACTTCAGAGAAATACGGAGCAGCTTGTCCTTTGTAAAGGCTGTCGGCTGGAGGATGGGTAAAAAAGGAATAACCACCCTGCAGAATTTTAACATTGTCGACTCCCAGCTGTTGTAGTATCAGGCAGGGTGATGAAGCCTGTAATTGATCGTTTCCGTAAAAAACAATCATTGTATGTGATTTTGATAATTCTTTTATCTTATCTATATTTTTTCTATCCAATAAATTCCGTACAGGAATATTTACCGCTTTGTCAAGATGTCCTTTACTGAATTCATCAGTATTTCTTACATCTACAATTACAGTTTTCGAATCCTTTTGTGAAATAATCGATTTTAAAACTTCCGGGCTCATCAATCTCACAGGATTACAAGCCTTTGAAGCAATTTCTTCAGGTTTCAGCTTATAGACGAGATTTGGTCTGTACATTGTCAGATAACCAATGGTGAGAAACAGGATTGCAGCAATAGCCGCAATTACAAGACGTGTTGTTCTGTTAAGTTCTTTCATATCATTTGTTTATTACTATTAACAGCCTCCGCCACTTGATTTTGAAGTTGTTTTTTTAACAACATTCACTCCCTCTTTCTTACCTTCTGATTCGCTTGAATTACCCTGGGACTGATTAGTATTTCCCATAAAATATTGCCTGGCAGCCTTTCTGAAAGTATACAGATCCTGTGCTTTTGAATCATCTGTAACATTGGGAGGATTATCTTTCATTATTGTATTAAACCAAAAATTCACCCCGCCTTTCATTACAAAAATATCATTCATTTTTATTCTTTTGCAAATCTGCCAGGCCTGATCAGCAAGAATATCATCATTAGAAAAGAAAACCTTTTCTTTACCCTCCTGCCCTAATAGCGTTTTTGCCTCTTCACTGAACAAAAGACTTAACGGAATATTCACAGCGCCCTGCAGGGAAAAAACTTTATATTGCTCAGCGGGTCTAACATCAATCAGTAAGAGGGATGGATCTTTTTTGATAATCCTTTCTGTAATAAGATCGGTACTCAGAAAACGGGAAGGATCATCGACTGCCAAAAGAAGTTGTTCCGGATTAAGCTCTTTAACGGCTGATTTCTTTGGCGTCAGCATTAGTCCGATACCCGCGAGAATAAGAATTGCAGATAAAAGTAAATATTGTTTGTTCATGATCTGAGTTCTTAATATTCAACCTTTTTAACTTTCCGCTCTACAAGTGTTGCTCCAAAGAACATTCCCAATGCCACAATGATCAGGATAAATGTAAACACTCCATCGGAAATACCCAATGAATCAGACACTTTGATTGACCCAAGGTTTCCGCTTTCGTATATCTTTTCAACCAAAGGAAAAGCTTCAGAGAATGCGAAAATACCAATTAACAAACCCGTTGTAAAAACCAAAGCATCGATTTTTCCGATAGCAATAGCGCAGAAACTAGTCCCTGGACAATAGCCTCCCATTGCAAAGCCCATTCCCATAATTATTCCACCAACAATTGCGGCAGTTAAATAGGTAGGCAAAACATACATCATCGAAAAATCAGCCCATCCCAGATAATCGAAATACATTAGTCCTACCAGGGCTGTAATTGCTGCTGTAAAGAACACCCGTAATACAACAAAGTCGTATCCGTAAAATGTGCCCATAATCTTGCGTGATGAGGAGAAACCTGAGGCTTCCAGGGTAAATCCGAAACCCGCACCTAGAAGCACAGCAATAACATTATTCCATGCTTCGGGTATATATCCCATTGGTATTAAAGGTCCAGTCATTTTATATTGTTTTAAATCCAGTTTTTTCTAAATACATATGCAAAAATGTAGGCGGTACCAAAGATTGCCATCATAGTGATGAAGCCTGCAGCAGATAATACAGCCATGCCGCTAAGAGCAGCTCCACTTGTACAACCACGTGCAAGTTGAGAACCAATTCCGAACAAAATTCCACCTGAAAAGGCAAAGATGAGACGCTTCTTTGTTGTTATTTTTGGTGAATGTTCAGTTTTAAAGTTCAACCTTCCATACAAGATTCCCGACAATAAAGCTCCAGCCAGAACACCTAAAACTTCAAAAACCAGCCAGTTATTCATTGGCTGAGTATCAGTGCTGATGAACTTATTATAGTAGTGTGAATTCTCAGTATGACGGGGAGCTATTGTGTGAACAGCTGTTACTACAGTATTTTTTACTGCTCCACTTGCCCCCAGTCCTCTTCCTGTTATATAGAAAGTTGCAAGCAGCACAAGTCCAAGGAACATTCCTCCTAAATATGGATTAAGGTAAAAAGTACCATTCCTCCAATTGCTTTTTTCTGATGATTTTTCCATGTACAAAATATTAAAATCAATAAAGATAACGTGTAATCTGGCCGGCCTCAACCATGATAAATCTGAACATCAGTCCACCAAAAAGGATCAGGATCGCAGGAATTATCACCGGAACTTTAAATCCGCGAAGTTCAAGTGTTTCAAGCAATGCCGGGAATAAAAGTCCAAGAAGTACTACAAAAACCCAAAAAGTTATTGTAAATGGTCCGCCAACAAACAGACTGGCGGCTGCAATCTGAACAGCGGATCCTGCACGGAATCCCATTATCATGTGGAAAATAAAGAACAACTCTATTACTATCAGCAAAAGGTCTATTCTCGACATAAGTGTTCGCTCATAGTGGCTTTTACTTACCAATAGAATAACTGCTGCTCCAGTTGACATTCCGGAAACCAGGAATAATGGGCCAAGTATTGAATTGTTCCACAATGGTCTGGCATTGAACGCCGAAAGCAGGATTCCTGTATAAATACCAAGAATAACAGCTAATACCACCATTACCCAGGCAATATTCGATCTGTTTTTTATTGCCCATGATTCGAAGAGATTCAATACTTTGAATTTCCAGTCCCACCAGGGAAACATTTCCTTCATATAACTACCAACCCAAACCATTGATAAAGGCGTAATTGCCATAAGAACCCAGGCGCCCCACGACATTGGAGACTCAAAACGCATCGTGGTATAAAGTTGCCAGAAATATAATTTATGTTTCAGGTCAAGAAAAAGGAAGAAAAGTCCAAGCACCAGTATAATCGGAGCAATAATCGGAGCCCATTTCATAGTAGCTGGCATTTCCTTTTCTTTGCCCAACAATGTAAATAATCCGGCAAAAAACAGGATTCCTGCTGCAACGCCTCCCAGGTATAAATAAATGGGAATCTGCCAATGCCAAATATTCAGGAAAGGATCAATATCAGGAATATTCCGTCCGCTTACAAAAATTTCTTCTTTCATTTTATCAGGTTATTAAGCATTTTAAACCAGGTAATAAATATGAGGTTGAGTTCCGGCTTCAGGCGCGAGTGCTTTGAATTTCCGATTCTTCAGGATAGTTGATACCTCAGAATTCTCATCATCAAGGTCGCCGAAATACATGCACTTAGTAGGACAAACTGCCACACAGGCCGGCTTCTCTCCCTTTCGGACGCGATGAATACAGAAGGTACATTTATCAACATAACCATCCGGATGTGAATATCTTGCTTCATATGGACAAGATTGAATACATGCACCACATCCAATACATTTTGATTTTGTGACCAGAACAATTCCGCCATCTTCTATATGACTAGCCCCTGTAGGGCAGCAACGCACACATGGGGAATAGTCACAATGGTTACACCGTTCCGATCTCAGTTCTATTACTACATTCGGATAACTGCCGTCTACAGTTTCCGTTACCCAATCGCGGCAAAACCCGATTGGAACATCATTTTCTGTTTGACAAGCAACAACACAATCGCTGCAGCCGACACATTTACGGGTGTCAATTGCCATTGCATATCTCATGACTGCATCTCCTTTCGCGGATCTTCTTTAATAAATGTGATAAAATTCCCACGCATTCCAGTACCACCCATAATCGGATCAACCATAACATTTGTAATCATTTCAGTATCGTTGACTCCCCGTCCATAGGCATTTTTCAATGGCTTATAGTGATGCCCGAAGCCGTGAACCATATATACAGAGTCCCAGCGAATTCTTTCAGTAATCCTCACTTTAATTGAAAATGTTGAAATGACCCCGTCCTGATTTTTTAGCCAAACCTTCTGATCTGACTTCAGACCCCATTGCTTTGCAATTGTCGGGTTAACCCAGACCGAATTTTCCGGCATTAAGGCCACGAGATTAGGATTATTGGCAGTTCGGCTGAATGTGTGCATTGGAGCCCGTCCATAGATCAGCCGATAAAAACCTTCGGGAGGCTCCGGATGAGGAGTGTATACGGGGATTGCATCAAAGCCGGCATCAGCGAGTTCTTTAGAATGCAGTTGTATTTTCCCGGATGGGGTATTAAATTTGTGCACTTCACCTTCAGGAATATACAAAGGACCTTTGGTTCTTTTTAGTCGTTTAACTCCTATTCTCTGCATTTCTTCCAGCGAAGATCCAACCTGCTTGAGCTGCCAATCCAACACATCTTTATAATCTTTATAGTCGAAGTAAGCCGATAATCCCAGCTTTTCCCCTATTTGCTTTGCAATCCACCATGCAGGTTTAGTTTCATAGGATGGTTCAACAGCAGGCATTCTAAGTGCAATACTTGGTTCCCTGTGCGGAGAATCTCTTAAATCGTCGTAGCGCTCAAGATAAGTACATTCCGGTAAAACCACATCAGCAAAACCGGTTATTTCCATTGGCATGGTATCAACAACCACTATAAGTTCCAATGCCTGTAAAGCACGCATTAACTGAGCTTTAAGTGGCATAGCGATCGGAAGATTTGTCCCCGAAACTATCCAGCCCCGTATAATATGTTCTTTCCCTTTTTCAGGTATAGAAGCGTCTATTATTGTATTTGTAACCGACATCTTTGCAAGAGGGAATTGGCCGTTCATTGTTTCTTTCCACGACCAGTTTGGGCTTGGGTAAGGAGGATGCGGATATTCAGGAAGTTTAAAACCTTCTTTGAAGAAGAATCCGCCTCTCTGTCCCCAGGAGCCAAGCAAGGCATTTAAAATGGCAATTGCACGACTCCGCTGAACATCATCTCCATACCACGTTACATGCCGGCCAGGATGTACTAATGCAGAAGGAGCAGCATCAGCCATTTCTCTGGCTGTAGCACGAATAATATCCGGTTCAATTGTGGTAACCCCATAAGCCCATTCGGGGGTCATATTTTTAACATGTTCCTTCAGCTCATTGAAACCCTCAGCATATTTTTCAACATAATCTTTATTGTACAGATTTTCATAAATCAGCACATGAATCCACGACATCAGCAGAGCAATATCAGTGGCGGGTTTTATAGGTAACCAGTATTTTGATTTACTTGCAGCAGTAGACAATCTTGGATCTACAGTAATAATAACCGCTCCTTTATCAATGGCATCAGACATTTCCTGAATCTGGCCATTATGCATATTCTCCCCAATATGCGAACCAATCAACACCAAGCAACGTGCATCCCGTATATCAGTGGCCTCAGGACTGCCAACAGCATCGCCAAAAGTTGCTTCAAATCCCGCCTCGCGGGGTCCCCGGCATTGTGCATATGAAGGTGCGGTAATATTTCCCGATCCGTACGCATTCAACAAATGTGTAAAATAATGACCTGAAGACCCATGATTAAACAATGCCATGCTTTCAGGACCGTATTTCGACGCAATCTCTTTCATCTTATTAGAAACAAACTCAAGCGCTTCATCCCAGCTGGCTTCCCGATAAGTTTGCTCCCCATTATTTGTAAACCTTATCAGTGGTTTTTTGAGACGATCTTTATCGTTATACATCCCAACTCCTCCGGTTCCTCTCGGACATAGTCTGCCATTACACTGTGGGTCATCGGGATTTCCAATAATTTTCTGAATATTCCCGGTTTCTGTAACATAGGCCCAACCAGCACATTTCCAGAAACACACCTCGCAATATGTCGGAAATCGCCTGAAGGATGGCAAGTTTTCACTTGATAAACCAAGCATTTCTTCAATTGGTGAGCCCACTCCGAATTTTGCAACTGAAGCCAGAACAGCTGTTGCACCAAATCCTAAAGCAGAAATTTTAATAAAGTCTCGTCTGCTACTCATATTGATTACCTTAAGAAAATTTTATTCCCTAATCAAGACAAAGGTAGAATTTAATAAAGTCCGAATTATTGGTAAGTTGTCATAATAAGAAGTGTCAGACAACACAAAAAAACATGATAAAGTACCGCATTTTGCCATCGCTATTTATTTTTAGCTTTGAAGCCCTGGAACACTAAATGAAAAGAAGAACTTTTGTACGGATTTCTGTATTTGTTGCTTTAACTCCATTTCTTTGGATATGGTACAGAATTACAAGCTATTACAATTTGAACATATCTTCAGAATCTTCAGTAATGCATATTAAAAACATCAAAGAAGGAATTTCATTTTATGATGAAATAATAGTTTGCAGAATAAAAAATGAAATTAAAGTCTATTCCAGCAAATGCACTCATGCCGGTTGCAGAATTACAAAAAGTGAAGGCTCGAATATAATTTGCGGCTGCCATGGTTCCCGATTTGAGAGTAGTACGGGAAAAGTTACAAAAGGTCCTGCGCTTGAAAACCTACGCCAATTACCGTTTTTTTTTAATCAAAAGAATGAATCACTTCAGATAAGTATGCACTAAATGACTATAAATTTTTAGTCTGTATTAAAATCTCATACAATTTTAACTAAATTCTGTAAATGGACATTGAAAGAGCCAAGCTAATTTTGCTGGTGAATTCAATATTGATTTCATTCTGAAACTCAGACTCATTAAATACAGAAGATGAAAAACTACCTTAGCATTTCAATAGTACTAACTCTATTAACGCTCTCTGGTTATGGAACAAATTGGTCATGGTCGCTCAGGGCAGGCGGAAGTGGAAACGAAGCCGGATATTCAACAGCAACAGATATCAGTGGAAATACTTATGTTACTGGTGGGTTTACAAGTACAGCTCTTAAAATTGGAAATACAACACTATATAATGCAGGTGCAGCTGATATTTTTATAATTAAATACAATCCATCAGGCACATTCCTTTGGTCTAAAAGTTTTGGCAGCAGTGGGAATGAAGAAGCATACAACATTGCAACAGATAACAGCGGGAATATATTTATTACAGGATATTTTGCTGGAAATACACTATCATTTGACAGCACAGTGCTAACGAATGCAGCTGTTAATTATACTGATATTTTTATCGCAAAATTTAATCCTGAAGGATCTCTGCTATGGGCAAAAAGTGCAGGGGGGACTGGTCATGAGGAAGGATATTCAATAACAACGGATGCTAGCGGAAATGCTTTTGTAACAGGCTATTTTGGGAGTCCTTCTATCACCTTTGGGAACAATATGTTCACAAATACAGCATCAGGATATTACGATTTTTACATCGTTAAATACGACCCTTCCGGAAATGTTGTATGGGCTAATAGTGCTGGTGGGGATTATAGTGAGGCAGGATTTGGAGTTAAAGCCGATGCGAATGGCAATGTAATCGTAACCGGTAGTTTTAACAGCACTTCATTAAGCTTTGGGTCTACAGTTTTAACCAATATAGGATTTTCCAACATTTTCCTTGTTAAATATAATAGTGCGGGTAATATTACCTGGGCTCGTCAGGCGGGCGGCACCGGCAGCGACGAAGCCTATAAACTTGCCATAGATAATAACAATGTAATTTACCTTACAGGATATTTTTCAAGTCCCACAATTGCGTTTGGTTTTACAACCTTAACCAATGCTTCTGCAGGGAATAGTGACATTTTTATTACAAAATACAACCAGGCAGGAATAGCACTCTGGGCCAAAAGCGCGGGTGGTACTACAAATGAAGCAGCTTATGACATTACTGTAGATAATTCTGAAAACGTGATACTTACCGGAAGCTTCACCAGTTCTTCAATTACATTTGGAAACGCCACACATCCAAATTCAGGCGGAACCGATATTTTTATTGTAAAGTTTGATGCCCTTGGAAATGTATTATGGACAAATTCATACGGGAGCAACGGTAATGAAGAAAGTTATGGAATTTCTTCTGATGGATCAGGAAATATAACATTTACAGGATATTATAGTAGTGGAACAATAAATCTTGGAACAAGTACATTTTCAAATTTTGCACCCGGATATTCAGATATTATTACAGTTAAATTAAATTCTTCAGGAAATATCCTGTGGGCAAAATCATCAGCCGGAAGTGGAATAGAAGAGGCATACGATGTAACAACTGATAATAGCGGAAATGTGATAATGACTGGATATTTCGGCAGTCCTGATATCACTTTTGAAACTACATCGATTACAAATTCCGCCTATGGTGGATATGACATATTTCTTGTTAAATACGATTCAACCGGTAATCTGATATGGGCTGACAGTGCTGGAAGCACAGGGAATGAAGCTGCTTATACTATAAGTACCGACAATAATGAGAATATTTATATTGCAGGTGGTTATACAAGTTCTTCGCTCAGCTTTGGAAGTGAAACTCTCTCAAATCAGGGTCTGGCAGATATTTTTGTGACAAAATATAATGCAGCGGGAGCTATTCTCTGGGCAAAATGTTTTGGTGGAACTGATAACGATGAAGCATATTCCATTTCTAATGACAATAGTGGCAATACGTATTTAACTGGCTACTTTTCCAGCAACACTATTGATTTCGGGTCAATTACCTTAACCAATACATCCTCAGGAAACAGCGATATTTTTATCACAAAATTGGATGTTAACGGAAATGTAATTTGGGCAAGGGGATTTGGTGGCAGCAGCTACGAGGCAGGCAATTCTATTGCATGTGATAACAATACCAACTTATACGTTACAGGGAGTTTTTTGAGCAGTACTATAAATCCGGGAGGAGCTTTACTAAACAATCAGGGTAATAGCGATGTCTTCATTCTAAAATACTCAAATGATGGTAATTTAATATGGGCAAAATCCTTTGGCACCGATGCTTACGAAGAAGGCCTATCGATAAAGACGGATAATTCACATAACATTATCGTTACCGGCTATTTTTTAGGTGCAACATTAAACTTCGATAATTACACTGTTTCAAATATTTCTTCAGGTACAAATGATATGTTCCTGACAAAATTGAATCCTGATGGATTTATTTTCTGGGCCAATCGGATGGGTGGCGCTGGGAATGAAAGTGGTAACGGACTTTTTACCGATCAATCGGATAATATTTATGTTACAGGCGGATTCGACAGCCCCTCAATATCCACTGCTGGAACAGTACTGACAAATGCAGGCTCAGGCGATATCTTTATTTCAAAATACAACCCTTTCGGAGTAGCAATGTGGGCTGAAAGCATTGGAAGCGAAGGCATCGAAACTTCATATGGAATCAGTGGCGACAATATTGGCAACATCTACATTTCTGGCTCTTTTAGCAGTTCAGCATTGAATTTTGGAACAAACTCTCTTCAAAATGCTGGATATTATGATTTATTTCTTGCCAATCTTCACAGCGACAATTTAACAGATATTCCCTCACTTGAAAATGAATCGGAATTGCTGGTTTATCCAAATCCAACTAATGGCACTTTTACCATTCTGATTCCGGAGAATACAAATGAAATTCTGATAATGAATACAGAAACACAATTAGTACGGAAAGAATATATTGCTAGAGGTCAAACCAGGCTCGATCTTAACTTATTAAAAAGTGGCGTATATTTTGTCTGTATATTACTTGATAAACAGATAATTACAAGAAAACTTGTTGTTACTGCAAATTAACAGGAAAATCATTGTAATTTCCGTGCTTTCAGATCAATTCAAGATTGAGGAATTTTTTCAGATCGCTGTTATTTGACACCTGGGGCTGGATTGCAACAGCCTCCTTATTGGTCTGTATCTTTTCAGGCATTATTCTGGCCATACCGTATGATGTATCAGCTCCTTACATTTCATTGTCAAGGCTTGTAACTGCAAACCCATTTGCTTCCTTTATACGGAATATCCATTTCTGGAGTGCTCAGTTCTTCCTGATACTTACCTTCATTCATATTTATGATCATTTACGAAAATCATCCGAAAATAAGATCCTAAAAAGGGCAACCTGGTTAATTCTAACAATTTCTATACTTGCAATTGGATATGCAATGCTTTCAGGTTTTATACTGAAGGCGGATGCCGACAGCCTTCAGGCAAAAAGGATAATAGCAGACTTACTTCAAACAATTCCAATTGCCGGAAAAATTCTAAGTACAACTTTTCTGGGCAAAGAAGGCGATTTTCAGCTCATCTATGTTCACCACATTTCAACAGCAACTATAATACTCCTAATTGCTGTTTATGACCATGTACGCACAATTTGGGTAAAAATTTCAACTCTGCTGATAACATTAATTATCATTTCTTTCCTGAGTTATTTCTTTGAGGCTGGATTACAAACCCAGGATGAAATTATATTAAAAGGCCCTTGGTATTTTGTAGGAACACAAGAGATTTTATATCACTTAAATAATCCCGGTTTTTTAATTTTATTAACATTACTGGTCTTTCTGTTGTTTTATTTTTTACCTGTTTCAGGTCAGAAGAATCATAAAAATATTAAAATTCTATACCTGATATTGCTTTCAGTTTATCTTATTCTATCCATTATCGGGTATTATTTCCGCGGTGAGAACTGGAAATGGCAATTGCCCGGAGATAAAAATTATAAAACCAGATCCGCCTTCAAATTCAAAACTGTTAATTTCAATGGAAATGTTTATAAACTGTTTGTTGTTCAGGGCAGAACCGAAGGATGCCTGAGTTGCCATTATAAAATAAAAGGACTCTCCGACTCACACAATCCGCTTCAAACGGGATGCTATACCTGTCATAGGGGAGATCCATTTACACTAAATAAAAATCAAGCACATCTTGGGATGGAAAAAGTTCCGGGAAATTTGTCAAATGCTGCATTAAGCTGTGGTTCTGCAACTTGCCACGCCGGTATAAATTATAGAGTTGCAAACAGCCTTATGTCAAGGTTAAGTGGAATTATCAGTGTCGACAGATTTGTGTTCGGAGAAACTAAAGATCAGGATAATGAATGTAGTTTAGAGAATATTGCTGAATCTCCAGCAGATAAACACTTGAAAAATCTTTGCGTAGGTTGTCATCTTGGAAATGAAAAAAACATCCCGGGACCAGCTGCCTGGCTTGATAGAGGTGGTGGATGCAATGCCTGCCATCTCACCTATACAAAAGAAGCCAGGTTGGAACTTGCTCAAATTAAAAGTAAAAGTGACATCAATCCGAGGTTTCATCCCAATATTGACCTGTCAATTACAAATGACAAATGCCAAAGTTGTCATAGTCGGTCAGGAAGAATATCAATGAGTTATGAAGGCTGGCATGAAACTAACCTAACTGAAAATCAAGTCAGTAAAAAGCAACATTTCAAAATACTACCTGATAAAAGAGTTTTTGAATTTATCAGTCCGGATGTTCATCACCAGAAAGGAATGGCATGCATTGATTGTCATGGATCCTATGAATTAATGGGCGACGGTAAGCATTATTTGCATAAGGAAGATGCTGTTAACATACAATGCATTGATTGTCATTCTCTTACAACAGACAATATTGCTGCGTTTAATGAAATTGATAATGAATCCCGACTAATTGCCGGACTTCGCGGGCTTAAGGTTAAAAACAACAATGTCATATTCACAGAAAAAAACAAGCGACCACTAATTAATACTCAGATTGAAAGCGACGGTTCAAAAATATTAGTTACAAAATTGACTTCACTGAAGCTTCCACTAAAGCCTCCTTCTGCTACTTGCAACGAGGGTAAAGTTCATTCCAGATTAAGTTGTGAAGCCTGCCATACAAGTTGGGTACCTCAATGCATTGGCTGTCACAATAGTTATGAACCTGAAACCGAAGGTTGGGATATGTTAAATCTGGCTTTAACAAAAGGGTGCTGGGTAGAATATTCAGGTAAATATTTTGCCGATAAGCCTGTTCTTGGAATACGTAACAATCAGGTTTATACAATGAGCCCGGGCATGATTCTATCAGTTGATAAAAAATCATTTAACGAAAAATCAGACACAATCTGGAAACGTTTGTATGCACCAGCCTCAGGCCATACGACTCAGAAAAAAGGAAGATCCTGCAAATCATGTCACAACGATCCTATCGCAATAGGTTATGGCAGAGGAGAACTTCGGTACACTATTAAAGAAAATAATGGCCGATGGAGTTTCAAACCTCAGTTTATCAATACTAAATTTGATGGAATTCCCGAAGATGCCTGGATACCATTTCTGAAAGAACGAAAAGGAATAACCTCCACACGCAAAAATATCAGGCCTTTTAATCTGATAGAACAACGCAAAATTTTAACTGTTGGCAGCTGTTTAAGCTGTCATCAGGAGAACTCGTCTGAAATACGTCGCAGTTTAAAATATCCGGGACTTGCAGGAATAAAACTGTCGGTCAAATGTATTCTGCCTGAATGGGAATAAATCTTGACCAAACGCAGTAAAAAATATGATAAATTTGTGCTGAAAAGCAATCAGCACTGAATGAAAAAAGAATCTGAGATTACTACAAAATGTGACCCGAATCCAATTCAGAACAGCTGTTTTGACTTGCTCACATCAAGTGAAAAGAACCTTGTTGAAAATAACTCTGTTACAGTTGTTTACAAAAAAGGTGAAATTATCTGTAAACAAGGTGCCTTTGCTTCTCATATAATTTTTCTTCAGAGCGGACTTGTAAAGCAATATCTGGAAGGTAATCCCAGGAACCTAATTTTAACAATCACGCCATCCGGAAATATGATTGGCTTACCTGCAATTTATGAAGGGAATATCACTTTTCCCTACTCTGTTGCCACTTATGTTAATTGTTCCGTTGAACTTATCGATATTTCCGTTTTTAAACAGATCCTCTCACAAAATGCAAAATTTGCATTCCGCATTCTGAGTATTCTTAACGAAAATACGGCACAAACCTACGGCCGGTTTTTCTGCATTTCCCAGAAACAATTACATGGTCGCCTTGCCGACATTTTACTTTGTCTTGCCAGGAGAGTTTTCGGTAACAATTCCTTTGAACTGCCATTATCAAGAAACGACCTGGCTGAGTTAACAGGAATGTCAACTGAAAGTGTTATTCGTATTATGAAAGACTTTAAAGATGATGGATTAATTTCTTCTTGTGGGAAATCATTTGAGATTCTCGACTTTGCCAGGCTATACAAAATCAGTGAAGTTGGTTAAACATCAGATAAGCCAAGTTATTTCATTTTATTAGCAGGCACATGGCCTGTTTACCAGGAAGTATCCAAAAAAAGCACCAAAAAATACGCTTGCATAAGGATTGCTTGTTATCGCGCAAGTACCTGAAGAACATCCGACGAAGCGGTAATATAAAAAGCCGCCTATCCCTCCCACTAAAACTGCAACATAGGTCTTCCAGAACGACCAGGTTTTCATTCTCTCCCTGATATTTTTTTCTTCGCCACTCACTTCACAGTTATTGCTCATATTGCGTATTGTTGATTTTGATTGTATTAATTGTAATTATAGAAGGCAAAAGTACTAAAAATAATAACATTAAATCGCTTTAGTATCACTTTATTTGTATTTTTGTATAATTATTAAACCTAACTAAAACCATTTTTGTAATGAAGAAAAACATAGGTGCTATTGACAAGGGAATCAGGATACTGCTTGCCGTAATTATTGCTGCTCTTTATTTCACTAACATTATTACGGGTACATTGGGAATTATCCTTTTAGTAATTGCAGGAGTTTTCGTACTAACCAGTTTGATAAGTGTTTGTCCACTATACCCTTTATTAGGAATCAACACGAATAAGAAAAAGTAATTTAAACTGAAAAGGCGTTTCAAACCGAAACGCCTTTTCAATTTAACAGCCGGATAGCATCAAAACTCTCCAACAACAGATTTTACAATATCTAATGTTTCACTAGCTGCAAGATTCATCGGGCCTGTGATCGTTTCAGGCATTCCGGCAGTGATTCCGCCAAAGTCGATCATGGCTACGTAGGCAATACCATCCTCTTTTTCATAAACTGAAATACGGCATGGCATTATCACAGAGGCAATTCTTTCATCATTTTTTTCAAGCAATTGGCCTGAAAATTCAGGTTTGCATATTTCAATAACCTGAACTGGTTTGACTATTCTTCCGGATTTTGCCAATGACAGTTGCAAATTATGTGTTACCGGATTTTGCCAATCCTTTTTTTGAGCTGCTTCAACTAACATTTCAACAGTTTTTTCAACGTTGAACGGACTTGCATGCTCTACAATTAATTGATTAGAACTCATGACAGTATATTTAATGGTTAATTTAATTCTTTTGCAATTGAAATAGCGGCAATTGTGCCATCTGCCACAGCAGTGGTTATTTGCCTGTACTTTTTACTTATTACATCTCCAACAGCATATACACCGGCAACGCTGGTTTGCATGTCCTCATTGGTTTTAATGTATCCCCAACTATCAAGTTCCAGTTTATTTTTAAAGAGGTCTACATTGGGTTTCATCCCTATAAAAATGAATATTCCATCGCTTATTAACCTGGTTCTTTCCGAAGTTTTAAGGTTTTCCACCTCAACTTCCATTTTATCGCCATTTTTAATTATTGCCCGGGGTTCATGTTCAAATAAAGTTGTGATTTTAGGGTTAGCAAAAATCTTTTCCTGTGCCGTCATGTTGGCAGTAAATTTATCGAATTGATGTACCATCGTAATTTTTGAGGCAAATTTGCTGATAAAGTCAGCTTCCTCTACTGCCGAATTCCCACCTCCGATAACAACTACTTCTTTATCACCATAATATTTGGCATCACAAGTTGCACAATATGAAATCCCTTTACCCTTATATTCCTTTTCGCCAGGTATTCCGATCAGATTTGGAGAAGTGCCTGTTCCAATAATGATCCGTTTGGCCCTGATCGTTTCAAATTCATCAATAACAACTTCCTTTTTATCCAGATCAACCATTGAAACATCAACAGCAACCTTATAGGCTGTTCCACAAAGTTTTGTTTGTTCCGACATATTATGCGAAAGCATAAAACCTTTCTGAGGTTCAATAAAACCCGGATAATTCGATACTTCGTGAGTTGTAGATACTTGCCCACCCGGCAATGCAATATCAATTAAAACTGTATTTACCTTTGCCTGACAGAGGTACAAACCTGCAGTAAGCCCGCCAGGACCAGCACCCAGAATCAGCACATCAAAATCAGAAATTGTTGGTTTAATATCAGCTTTAATTTCATTTACACGGCTTGCAGAAAGCATTGAATCAAGGTTGCTTATTATATCGCTTCGCTTAATTCCACCAGATAATGACTCAGCAACCTGTTCCCCATTATTGAAAAACAAAAGGGTTGGTGATGATTTAACACCTAGTTGTTCAGCCAGATCCCTATTTTGTTGCCTGTAGATTTTCAGAAATTTTATGTCGTTTCCATACAATATGGCCAGGCCTTCGAACTTTGGGGCCACTGCTTCACATGGAGGGCATTCAGTAGAATAGAAATCAAGGACTACCTTACCACTTTCCAGAACTTCTTTCTGGAACTCATCAGCATTAATCTCTTTCATTTTCAGTAAATTATTTTGTTTCTGTGTTAAAAAATGAGGCAAAACCAATTTCGAGTAATTCAGTAACCGGACGACAATCGGTGGAACAAATATTACCACTTATATTCTTTGCAACTGAGCCACAGCCTCCGCCACATGCCAGCTGAAGGTTACAGCTTTTACAAGCGGAAATTTCTGTAACATCCCTTCTCTCCCATTCCTCAATAAGTTCTGTATTCTTAACTACTTCAGGGTAAAAACTCCCTAATGATTCATCCGCTTTACCAACTGTGGCTGTGCAAGAATAAATAGTTCCGGTATAATCGAAGGCCCACTCAGTTTTGCAGGCAGGGCAGGCGTCGAACAAGGGATCAGGAAGACTGCTGTTTTCTGCCAGAAATTTCGAAACAGAATAGGCAGGCTTGTAGAATTCAAGGATGTGCGGGTGTTTTTTTGTGAGTTCATAAATATGCTCATAAAGCGAAATCCGGCTGAACAGCTTTTCAGATACCGATTGACAATGATGTAATTCATAGTTCCGGCCAAGCTGAGTTTTAAAACCAGGGTTAACAGTCCATCCTTTATCTATTGCAAATTTTGCCAGTTCAGGAAGTGAGTCAATATTATCCATATCTGCTACCATTCTAAGATTAACAGGAAAATTCCGAGAAAGACAGGCATCAATACCATCAACTATTTTTTCAAAGGTTGCCCCTCCCCCCTTCAGAAATCTTCTTGAGTCATGAGTTTCTCCAACGCCATCAAGAGTAACCTGAATTTCACGAATATCTGCAAGTTTCAGAATATCAATATATTCTAATAAAGTAAATCCATTTGTAACCAGGCATATTTCCAATTCAGCTTTTCTGGCCTTTTGAAGAAAATAAGACAACATCTCTCTTTGGTAAGGCGAATTTTGCAGAGGTTCCCCGCCAAAAATCGTTATGTAGGACTTTCTACCAGCAAATTCAATTGAAACGTAATAAAAAAAAGAATCAATGATATCTTTGGTCAATAGCTCCCGGGGATAGTTATATTTATCCTGATAGCAATAATTGCAGGCAAAATTGCAGCTATAGTTTGGAACAAAAAACAGCTGAACTTCTTCTTCATCCCTGTTATCGATAAATTCCAGGTATTTATTACGATACAATCGTTTCTCCTCATCAACATCAACAATATATCCTTTCTCAATCAGCATATTACTGAAAGTCTCAGGAACTTCAGCTCCTTGCATGAGCTTAACAAAATAGTCAGCCTCAGCGGGATCAAGAATATCAGCGCTCCCGTTGAGCAGATTTACAAGGAAAGAGTTTTCTGATTCCTTTATCCTGGAAAAAATATTATGTTTCGAAAAATTATACATAGTTGTTAATCATGACAACCAACTACAATTTTTGATGTTTTGGCACAACATTGAGCTGTTCCAGTTTCTTTGGTTTTCTTTTCAGTTTTGTTTTCCTTTTTTTTTCTAACAAGAGATTGCATATGGGTTATTTTTAAGATTAATGACAACAAGAGCAGCCATTTGATTTTTTTCCTGCAATAGTAATACTTGCAACATTTGACTTCCCTTTTACATAGGGTGCTGATTCTTCAATAATTTCAATGGTAGAAAATCCTGCATTGGCAAGATGTTCAAAATATTCGTTTCGTGTAACTGCACCAGCCCAGCACTCTGCAATTGCAACAGGATCAGAGCGGTACTCTTCCGGAATTGGTTCAATAGCATAAATATCGCTGATAACAAATCGTCCTCCAGTTTTAAGGAGTCTGAATACTTCATTCCAAACTGCCTGTTTATCCGAAGCATGATTGAGTGTACAATTCGAAATAATCAGATCAGCTGAGCCGTCGGGAAGAAGGATTTTCTCCAGGTCACTTTTTATAAACCTTACATTGAATATTTCAAATTTCTCGGCATTTTGTCTTGCCTTTACAAGCATGCCTTCAGCAACATCTATACCATATACAAAACCATATTCTCCTACTATTTCAGCCATTCGAATTACGTCTGTCCCTCTGCCACTTCCCAAATCAATACATACTTCGCCAGGCTGAGGCTTGGCATAATCAATGGCGCCGCCACATGATAAACAGCAATCGGATTCTGCCAATTCGCTGTATCTGCTATTTATTTCCTTGATCTCCATTCTGTGATTATTAATCAATTACAACACACTATAAAAATACTTCTTAATTCCTGCACTTTTACTGATGCAAAGATAAAACATTATTTTTAACAAATCGCTTAAGTATCACTTATTTTATTTTCAATTTATCTTCAAAAAATTAAAATAGATTTTTTTGATTTATTTATTAAAACAATATATATTTGTAATATCAATTAATAATTTTAAAGTACCAGCTTATGAAAATGGTTAATATTGATTATAAATTAATATTAATTCTTCTTCTTTTTCTTACAGATACACTAAAATTACAGGTACAATGGCAGAATCCCAGCCAGGGCATTTATGGTGGAAGGGTGACGATCCTTGGAAAATTTGGGAACAATCTGTTTGCAGGCACCGAATCAGGTGGAATCTATATCTCAGTTAATAACGGATTTTCATGGTCAGCAGCGAATTTAGAAGTTGCCATGTTTTTTTGACCTTCTTTAAAAATGTTGGGTCAAATAAAATTTACAAGAATCCCTGAGTAGCTAACAGAACCTTGTGCTGGAATGAATTCTATTGAAATCTAAGTACCTTAAGTGGTAAAAATAAATTAACTCAAAATTTGAACCAGGTCTCAACTTCAGTCATACCAGACTTGCTTTCTTTATGCTGAAACTCATTGGTATGTTTATTATAACTATAATCTGAGGACCATTCTTTATGATGTTTCTGTATTTGTTTTACAGCATCTATTATAAAATACAACTCCATGTTGGTCATTGTCGGATGAAGGGAAAGCCTAACCCAGCCAGGCTTTTCAGAAAGATCGCCGGTATTTATTTTATCGGTAATATTTTTTGATTTTTCATAACTTACATCGAGGAGATAATGACCATAGGTTCCGGCACAAGCACAGCCACCCCTTACCTGTATTCCAAACTTATCGCTTAAAAGACTTACAATCAGATTGTAATGAACTTTTTCCAGATAAAATGAAATTACTCCCAGCCTGTCAATTATCGTATCAGCCAGAATATGTAAATCAGGAATTTTGTGAAGTTCTTCAAATGCAATAGCTACTAGTTCATTTTCACGCTGATGAATATTTTCAATGCCCATGCTGTTTTTCAGCTCTATTGCCATCGCAATTTTTATTGCCTGCAAAAATCCGGGCGTTCCTCCATCTTCCCTAATCTCTATGTCGTCAATAAATTTATATTCACCCCAGGCATTGGTCCAGTCAACAGTACCTCCTCCAGGTTGATCAGGAACTTTCGCATTGTATAAAGACGAATCAAATATTAGCACTCCTGAAGAACCTGGCCCTCCGAGAAATTTGTGCGGAGAAAAGAAAATTCCGTCAAGCTTTTCAAGAGGATCAGCAGGATGCATGTTCATTTCATCGTAAGGTGCTGAGGCAGCAAAATCAATAAATACAACGCCTCCATGTTTATGCATCATACTGGCCATTGCATGATAAGGTGTTCTAACACCTGTAACATTGGAACAAGCTGTAAAAGCGCCGATTTTTCGTTTTCTGTCCTGATATCGGATAAGGGCTGCTTCCAGGTGTTTCATATCAATTAACAAATCTTTTCCTGGCTCAATAGGCACCACATCTGCAAAAGTTTCATACCAGGAAGTATGGTTAGAGTGATGTTCCATGTGCGTAATAAATACAACAGGCCGCTCAGTGTCTTTCAGGCATTGATCTCCTGAAACCAAACCACAGGTTTTAAGGCCAAGGATTCGCTGGAATTTTACAATTGCTGCAGTCATTCCATATCCTGTAGTAATTATCGCATCATTTACTCCCGCATTAACATGAGCTTTAATTTTTTTATGTGCAAGATGGTAGGCTCTGGTCATCAATTTCCCTGTCTCGCTCGTCTCTGTATGAGTATTCCCTACAAATGGCCCGATTTCATTCAGCATTATTTGCTCAATTGGCTCGTATAAGCGGCCACTGGCAATCCAGTCGGCATATACCATCTTCTGTGGCCCGTATGGTGTTGGATAAACAAGATCACTGCCTATTGTATTCTGGCGAAACGGAGTAAAATAATTTTCGAGATCTATTTTCATCTTTGCTGATATTTATTTCAATGGCAAATGAAATAGTCTGCAAGTTCCATAAAAAACCGATACACCCCATAATTTAAAAGTACACCTTTAACAACTTTAAATGAATTAATAGTGAATTAGCAAGTCGGTTTTATTCTCGGAAGAAGAAGAAAAATCCAAATTCCTAATTTCTTTTTTGCAGGCACTAAATAGTTTACTAAATTCGAATCCTGACTGAGGATGCTGATTAATTGAGTCTCAGAAATAATTAATACTATAAGAAAGCAGTTTGACAATTGATATTATATCGGAATTTGCAGAAGTTTTTTCGCTGAAAGACGCCTGGTGCTCACTCCTTGACAGGGCAGTAAATAACAATCTATTTCTTTCATGGGAATGGAATTATTACTGGTGTTTGAATTTGGTGTCTGAGGATCAATTACCTTTTATAATTGTAGCTAAAGAAAATGATCGCTGTATTGGCATTGCTCCTTTACTAATTGATTCTCAGTACAAATCATCAAAATCTATTCAATTCCTCACTCAACCTTACTCCTACCATCTCGGATTTATTGCAGAAAAAGGGAAAGAAGAACTGGTATATAATTGTTTCTGGGACATTTTACTTAAACTGGTTAATAGCAAATCTCACCAGATTCAATTTATTCATTTAGATGATAATACCATCTTATATAATACGTTAAAAAAACAGTCTGAGAAACTTGGCTTGTCGTTTGAACTTGGGTCACAAAATCCTTGTAAAGTATTGGACTTGCCTGACAATTACACGAATTATCTCAAATCCGGTATCCATTCTGAGAACCTGCGCAAAAATATCCTCAAGGATTTGAGACATCTCGACAAGGAATATCATTTTGAATTTTTTCTGGCTGCAGCTTCTGATTTTCAAAATTACTTTGATGAACTTCTCCGGCTCCATCGCGAAATGATGAGAATCAGAAACAAGAGTTCAGTACTTCTTGGTGAAAAATTTCCACTGCTACTTAATCAGATTACAGAAATTGCAAGTAAGAATCATAATTTACGCTTGTGCGTTTTGAAAGTAAACAATGAAACTGCCGCTGTTTTGCTTGGCATTATTTACAAAAACGTTTTCAATGCGCTTACAATTGGAGTAAACCAGCAAATGATTATAAAATTTCCATGGTTAAATATTACCAATTTAGCCCATGTTATTGGCATCAAAACTGCTATTGAAGGCAATTGTATTCAATTTGACTTTGGAGGTGGCCGTCATGACTATAAGTATAAATTAGGAGGGAAAGATACCGGCGGAGTTAAAATCACAATTAATCCACCTGAAGATAAACATCCGATAGCGATAATTACACATGCATTTCTTAACACTAAGCAAAACGATGGTATTAATATAGGCGGCGTAGAAACCTGGTTGCTTGAACTTATCCGGCTGCTGATTAAAATGGGATTTGCGCCTATCGTTTACCAAACCTCTGAGAAAGCTTTTCGTACAAATTTTGAGGGAGCTGAGATTATCGGTTTCGGAGAAATGGACCGCGACAAATTGACGGAGCTGAGTCATAAAGATATTGACAAAAGAAGCATTCAGCCAATAATTTATGCCTGCTCCTTTGTCGGAGTAAAAAATTTCAGACCCGGAAATATTTTTATTCAACATGGTATCCATTGGGATTACACTACTTCGGCAACAAACTTCAGGCTCCGTCTGAAATGGGAATACATCCGCTGGAAATTAAGCCGGAACGATCTGAAAAAAAGTAGCAAATCGCGATTAACAATTACGGTGGACTCCAACTATCTGAATTATGCCCGCACCATGCTGCATCATAAATTTGACCCGCTTAGAATACGGTATATCCCAAACTTTGCGATTCCTCAGGATCCGGAAGGATGGTTGGAAAAGTGGGATAATCCTGATATTGTTAACGTAGTTTTTGCCAGGCGATTTGAAATGAGACGCGGAGTGCTGATTTTTGCCGAGGCGATGGATAAGATTCTCCTTTCCTCCGCAAAGATTCACGTAACTTTTGCCGGATGTGGCAGTTTTGAACCTTTTGTCAGAGAACGATTCGGGAATAACCCGAGAATAACAATCGAAGAAATTCCCCACGACAGAATTTATGGACTTCTTCAAAAATCACATATAGCAGTAATCCCATCAACTTACTCAGAGGGTACTTCCTTATCCTGCCTTGAAGCAATGGCCTCCGGATGTGCTGTTATTGCTACTGATATTGGTGGTCTTTGCAATATTGTGATTCCTGATTTTAACGGACTTCTGATCCGACCGATTGCCAGCGACATCGTATCAGCTATAAATCAATTAGTTAATAACATTGAAATGGCAAAATCTTTTTCAAAACGTGGCCATGAGATGATTGTTAATTCCTTTTCTCTTGAAATTTGGCAAAAACGAATTCGCGAAGCACTCACAGAGCTTCAGTTAGCAGACAATAACCCAAATAAATAGCTTTACTCAATATGCGCAATATTTCCAGCAACAATATCCTTTTAGAGATTCTCAGGCAGGAAAAATGTGCAAACTATATTTTAGAGCTTATCCCTCATATGCCTTACAATGAAAAACTTAAATCTTTCTCAGATTATACTCCTGCAAAAAAAACATTCTCAGGTATTGAAGGTAAACACCCATCAGAAACTGTTTCAAAAACGAACAAAGCATTACTTCGCGAATCAACGATAATTGCCGCAAAACAAACTGTTTTTCAAAAGAAACTCCCTTACATTCATCTCGCTTATTTCCCTGCGGGTTATTCTAATGTTTGTACCTTCAGAGTAGATTGTGATAAAAGTGAAAGATCCACTTTTTTTAATGTGGTTGACCATGCCAGTAAAAATGATTTCCCGATGACCTGGTTCATTGAGGTTGGAGCACAAGAATCATTTTTAAAAGATATTGCCGATTTAAGATCATTTGGCCACGATGTGCAACTTCATTGTTATCAACATATTACTTACGATAATTATATTGATAATGAAAGGAATATCCAAAAAGGAAAAGGTCTTATGGAAAGTGCAGGGATCCCCATCACAGGCTTTGCTTCACCATTTGGAAAATGGAATCCTTTTCTCAACCAGGTTCTGGAGGAGATGAAATTTGCGTATTCATCAGAATTTGCAATGGGTTACGACGACCTTCCATTTTTTCCTGTTTTCAACAATACGATTTCCAGTGTACTGCAAATTCCGGTTCATCCTATTTGTATCGGAAGTCTCAGGGATATGCTTTACCCGAAAGATGAAATGATTGAATATTTCGATAGGCTTATTAAGATGAAATTTGAACGAAATTCGCCCATAATGCTTTATGGACATCCAAGAAATGAAATTGACAGATTCCCCGAAGTGACCGATTTTATTCTTTCCAGCATGAAAAATTTGCCAGGAATCTGGCTCACTACCTACACCGGATTTGCTGAATGGTGGAAAAAAAGACTGATGGCAGATTACTCAATACATATTGATAATGAATCGATTACAATAAATACAGACAACACCGATGAAAGGCTGCAACTAAGAATTGAACGGCGTGATTTCACAGAAGCCTACCTCCCGCTCTTACCCTCAGTAAACCCATTCTCTGACATAAATTGGCTAAAAAAAGAACACCGAAAATCAGCTCCAACTATAGAAATAGAAACTCTGTCTCCTCCATATTCCGGCAACTTAAAAAAGCATTTGATTTCGTACTTTCGCCAACGTAAAATCCGTACTTACTGAATGAAGATCCTCTGCATAATAGGAACCCGACCGGAAGCGATTAAAATGGCAGGATTGATCATTTTAATGAAACAGGACAAACGCTTCGAATGTATAGTGTGTGCTACCTCTCAACACAAAGAATTGCTTCATGATGCTCTGAGATTTTTTGGAATTACTGTTGAATATGACCTTTCAATCATGCAGCCCAAACAGCAGTTATTCGAAATTACGGTTAATATTCTTAAAACTATTGAAGCTGTTATTCTTTCAGAAAATCCGGATATTATTCTTGTACAAGGAGATACAACAACAACGTTTATTTCGGCTCTGGCCGGGTTCTACTCTAAAATCCGGATCGGCCATGTTGAAGCCGGATTAAGAACTTTTGATAAAAATGCACCTTACCCTGAGGAAATGAACCGGCAAATGATCAGCAGGATTGCTGACCTTCACTTTGCACCAACTCAAGGAGCTAAACAAAATCTACTACAGGAGAATATTCCAGAAAATAAAATCCATATAACCGGAAATACCGTTATCGATTCATTATTTCTGGTGATTTCTAAAATAAAATCAATAGCAGATCCGGAATCAAGTGGTTTGTTTCCTTCAATTTCAAGTGATGTTTGGAAACATTTAAACGACAATTCAAAAAAAATAATACTTGTAACAGCTCACCGGAGAGAAAACCATGCTAACAATTTAGGTATTGTATGTCAGGCACTTAATGAACTGGCAAAACGAGATGATGTAATAATAATTTTTTCGGTGCACCCAAATCCAAACGTAAAAGAGTATGTAGAAATTGAGCTGAGAAATACCAGAAACATCCTGCTGCTAAAACCACTTGATTACATGTCTTTTGTATTTCTTATGAATAAAAGTTATTTGATTATTACAGATTCCGGAGGAATTCAGGAAGAAGCTCCATCGCTTGGAAAACCTGTATTATTAACCAGAGACTTAACTGAACGACCTGAATCTGTTGTTGCTGGTACGGTTACAATTGTTGGTTGCAATAGCGAACGAATTGTTTCAAAAGCTGTTAGCTTACTTGAAAACCAGGATGAATACACTAAAATGGCTCAAATTAATTCACTCTACGGAGATGGGAAATCCTCTGAAAGAATTTTAGAAATACTTGCGAATCAACTTTCATAAATAGTTCGACTTTCTCCTGAATGAAAACACTTAAACAGGTCTCAGCAATTTTAATTACCAAAGAAAAGGAATATCCTGAAAAGGTACTTGTGCATGTAAGGACATTTGATTTTGGGGAAATATTAATCCTTACGGAATGTGAAGGAATTTACAGACGTTTCATGTGCAAACCACAATTTGATGATATTTACGTTCAGGATGATGACTGCATAACTGAGATTGATAGAATTTTTAAAGAATACAATGGACGAGATATTACCTGTGGTATGACTCCCCACCACATCGGGTTCTATGAGAAAAGCCGCATTTGCCTCATTGGGCACGGAGCATTTTTCCCTTGGAAAAAAATCAATGTTCTTAAAAAATACAAAAGAATCTTTGGAAAGGATTCGGATTACCTTATTGAAACTGATCGGATTTTTACTTTCCTTAATTATCCTCAGCTAAGGATTTCTGTACCAGTAATAAACCTGCCATCATATGTGAATAGCGACAGGCTTAGCATGAGAAAAGAACATGCTGAAAATCTTACAAAAGTTGAAATAAAACTAACTAAATATTTAAAGCTGCTAAAGCAAAGTCCAGGTTTTTTCAATAGTCTGAGGTTTTGGGGAATCTGGGCTCTGTGTAAACTACCAATGGGAAAGTCGATAATTCAGAATTCAGTAAATAATCGCCGATAATTAGCAAAAATGGCAAGATTCTCTGTAATAACTCCCTGTTTTAATCATGGAAAATATATTCATGAAATGCTTACTTCCGTGTTGAATCAGACCTATCGTGATTTTGAAGTTATCATTGTTAATGACGGGTCAACTGATGATACAAAATTAATCCTTGACGGAATCATTCATGATAAGGTTAAGATCATTCATACAAGTAATTACGGTCCAGCGCATGCCCGGAACCTGGCAATAAATGAATCAAGCGGCTCCTATATTTTAAATCTTGATGCAGATGATAAAATCGCTCCTGCTTATCTTGAAAAATGCGTTGAAATCTTTGATAATCATAATAATATAGGAATTATTTATAGCGAAGTCCAACTTATTGGTGCAAATGACGGACCCTATTTAATACCGGAATATTCATTTGAAAACATGTTAAAAGCAAATTGTATTGGATCTACCTCCGCTTTCCGAAAATCCGACTTTCTGAAAACAACTGGCTATTCAAGTGAAATGATATACGGATATGAAGATTTCGAATTCTGGTTGTCGATTCTGGAACTTGGACGCGATGTTTACAAAATTCCGGAAACAATGGTCTTTTACAGAACGTATCATAATCATGAAGATTGCCGGTCAGGACGAAGAAAACTAGATGATTGGAAAATGCAATTCGTTGTAATACAGGCTTTTCAACGACATAAATCTTTGTATTCAAAAGCACCTGAAGTCTTCAAAATTTTCTCAGATCTTGAGAGTTCGTTTATGAACAATTGACCAGATGAAATTTACAATTCCACCATTAATTAAATCACTTCTCAGGAAAGATGAGATCGAATTGCATGATACGTCAAAGACAGAAACTGCCTTGCCTGTTTTTATTATAGAAGGTGTCACAAAAAATGGCAGAATTCCATTGATTTGTGCATTTGCCGGCCAGAATAACATTACAAGACACCAGTGGACTGATCTAATCTTTGCAGAGTCAGCAGAAAATTATATTAAAAATCTAACTCCATCTCAACTTCCTGAATATCTAAAAGTTAATTATCCGGATTGTGCTTTATTGCTTATAAGATATTCTAACGAACTATTGGTTCCTGATATTCATGAAAAGGCTTTTTTTATCCCAAACTTCATCGATACGTTTATCGATATTTCTGATCCTTTACCTGTTTTATGTAAAAAAAGCCGAACAGGATATGCAAATATTCGAAGACTGCTATCTCTTAATGGATTAACCTACGAAATAACTACAGAGAAAAATGCCTGTCAGGATTTTTACCATTCTATATACTTACCCTATTTGATTGAACGACACGGCATAAAAAGCATGAGAGATGATTATACAGATTTATTCCCCGAAAATATTCCGTCAATTTTAATATTTATAAAACAGAAAGGCCTTCGCATCGCAGGCGGAGTAGTGCATTTTGTTGATGGTAAGTGTATATTCCGGTTTTTAGGTGTAATGGAAAGAATGGAAAGCAGTATACCTCAGGGCATTATCGGATCAATGTATTACTTTTTAACAAAAGAAATGCAGATTCTCGGATACACTAAATTGTTTCTTGGAGGCTCCCCTCCATTTCTAAATAATGGACTTACCCGGCATAAACTAAGGATGATGGCCCAACTTGACCAAACATTCAAGTATCAAAAATCCCGTTCAGCTAGTTGTTTGCTCTTAAATGACTGCCCCGGAATCAGGGATTTTCTGTGTGGCAACCCTCTCCTTTATCTGGAGAATTCAGGAAAGTTAGCCGGTGCACTATGGATAAATAATGATCAGTATAAAACCAGGGAGGATTTCGTGAAAGAATATACGCTTTTTAAACGAATTGGCTCAGGTAAAAACCATTTATACCTTTGGAATATAGATTCTGTTCCGGCCGATTGGATAGAATCCTTAGCTGATACTGGTATTGCTGTGATGCCTGCATCAGAAAAGTTTTACCTTACAAAGGGGAAACAAATTAAAAGAACTTAGAACTCTTTGTATTAATTTGGTTCTCTTGCGGAAACTAATAATTTTGTAACTTTCATGATATTATTGATAAACCCAATGGATAGAGTAAGATTCACACTTGATCAGATTCAGCACAAAATGTCTTTAAATGGGAATTTTTCAATCTTTTACATTGCCGGCTGGTACCATGATCCTGCTTGCATTCAAACTCCTGATGTTAAAATACTCGTAAATGACGTCGAATATTCATTTGTCGAATTCAGTGTGGAACGTCCCGATGTTGAAGAACTCTTTGGGACGCTAAAGTATACTCCGGGTTTTAAACAAAACCTGCTCATAGAACAACTTGGCCAGACAATAAGTTTTGTTTGTCAGAACAGGTTAATAAAATCAGTGAAACTATCCCAACTAAATACTTTTCGTTTTGTAAACCAGAGAAAAAAGGAGCTTTCGAAACTATCTAATTTTCTAACAAATTCTTCAATAACAGAGATCTCAAAAAAAACACATGAAGACTCTAAGAAGACTTTGAACAAGCAACAAAAACTTGCGGAATCAATTTATCATCAGGAATCTAACCGGGAAGTTTGTTTACTTCCGACAGCTGATGCCTGGATCAGTCTAAACAAAATATCCTCCCGTGTTGGCGAACTGCTTAAATCTGCTCCAGATTTCAAATATTCTCCTAAAATAAGCATCCTCCTTCCAGTATATAATGGTGATCCGCTCTGGCTTTCAGAGGCCATTCAATCTGTTTACAATCAATACTATCTAAATTGGGAACTTTGCATTGCTGATGACTCATCAGATAATCCTCAAACAGTACTTTTCCTTAAAAACCTTAAATTATCATCAAAGATAAAAATCAATTGGTGCAAGAAAAATGGAAAAATTGCTGAAGCTTCAAACTCTGCAGCACAACTTGCAAGCGGCGATTTTGTACTATTTATGGACCAGGATGATCTGCTTGAACCAAATGCGCTTTTTGAAATTGTCCGATGTTTGCAAACGAATCCCGACCTGGACCTTATATACGGTGATGAAGACAAGATTACAATAGATGGTTATCATTATGATCAGCATTTTAAGCCGGATTATTCCTATTTCCTATTATTGGCATACAATTATTTTACCCACCCTACTTGCATAAGGCGCGAACTCTTTGAAAAGGCAGGTCGACTTAGAAACGGATTTAATTGTGCCCAGGATTACGATCTTATTTTAAGAGTTGTTGAACTGACAGAAAAAATAGCCCATATTCCAAAGGTGCTTTATCATTGGCGGGCAATACCAGGTTCAATGGCAAATCAAACTTCCGACAAACCTGAGGTTTTCGCTTCAGCAGCAAAAGCATTAAAAGAGCATTTGGTCCGGAAAAATAAAAATTCTGAACTATATCAACCGAAATTTGCCATTTCAAATAACCTGCCTGTTTTTCTGCTTAAAGGGAAAGATTACGGTGAAGAAGTTGAAATTATCATTTTTACCGAAAAGAATTATTCCGCAACAAAGCGCTGTATTTTTTCTTTGATCGAGAAAACAGCTTATAAGAACTTCAAATTACTTATTATCGATTCAACTAACAATCATGTTGAGTTTGACAGATTTAGGAAATCTGTTGAATTCAATAATATCAAAATAATTAACTGGACTGAAAATCAAAATGAAAGCAGCCTTGGATTTTTAATGAATAAAGCTGCGAATGAATCCATTTCACCTTACATTCTTTTCCTGAATAATAACATAGAAATTATTGAACCAGAATGGCTTAGCAGAATGATGACCTATGCTTCCTTTGAGGAAGCAGGAACTATTGGTTCAAAGATTATTTCTGCTTCAAACCGTATAATACACGCAGGGAAAAGATTGAACTCAGGTATGTATTCTATTCCAGCTGATAATTTCTCCGGGGCAAATGTGGCAGAAGTTTCTTATTTCTTTCTGGCTGAATCAACTTCAGAAAAAATTGCTGTTTCAATAGATTGTCTCCTTACCAGGCATTCGGTATTCAATAGTGTTGGTGGTTTTGATGAGCTGGATTTTAAAAACAACTTTATTGACACCGATTATTGTCTGAAAATAAGCAATTTGGGCTTCAAATCAATTTTTTGTGCCGATGCAATTATTATGCAGCATGAAAAGGAAAGGAAGTTGCAACCTAATTATCATAAGGATGTTCTTTCTTTTAGAAGAAAACACAAGCAGCGACCTGATCCCTGGGTCAATGTTAATCAAAACCTGCATGCTTATTTTCGGCCTGGACTAAATTCCACCCTTGATTATTGTGAATTCCATAATAAACCTCTTAAACTGATAATTTTTACTCATAATTTTAATTGGGAAGGTGCACCTAAAGTAGCATACAACCTTGCAAGCAGTATGGCTGAAAGAAATTTTGAGATTCTGATTGTTTCACCTATTGATGGCCCGGCCAGAATTAGTCTCGAAAATAAAGGAATCCGGACAATTGTTTTGTCAGAGTTTCAACAAAATAATTCAGATAATTCTTATGATAGAAATAATAACCAAAAACAGAATTTCTATTTCAAACAATTACTGGAAGAAGAGCAAGCTGATCTCGTGTTTGTGAATGTTTTACACAGCTTTAATATTATAAATACTACTTCTGAAATGGGAATTCCAGCTGTTTGGATGATCCATGAGAGCTTTACTCCAGAAGAAATACAATTTCACCTCCCATGGCTTGATCCTGAAGATTTCATCAACGCATTCAAAAAAGCTGCTTTTACTATTTTTTGTTCAGCCTCTACCTCCGGTTTTTATAAGGATTATAATTTCAACCAACGTTTTAGAGTTATCCGGAATTCTCTGGATGAGAAGTATGCTAATTTGAGCAATACGCTATCCGAGAAAATACAATCACGTCACAATCTTAATATACCCGATGATATTTTTGTAATTGTCAATATAGCCATAATTTCATCTCATAAAAATCAGGAATTACTTCTTGATGCAGCGAAAATTCTACTCAAGGAAAAAATCATAATTTTTCTTGTTGGGGCAAGAAAAGCTATTCCGTATTCCGATAAAATGAAAGAACTCACCAAAGAAAATAATCTTGAATCCATTATCAAAATTATTGATGAAACTCCAGATGTTAGTGATTACTTCTCTGCAGCAGACTGCTTTGCCTTTCCTTCCTCGAATGAATCTTATCCATTAGCCATTCTTGAGGCAATGGCATATGGTCTGCCAATTATTTGCTCTCCTGTTAATGGCATTTCAGAACAAGTACAATTTGATATTAATGCTCTCTTAATTAATACTTATGATGCTAACTTGCTTGCAAACCAGATTCTTCAGCTGAAAAATGACAAATCCTTAAGGATTAAAATGGGACAGAATTCCCGAATTATTTTTGAAAGTATGGATACTTTTTCAGATATGATTGATGCTCACGAAAAATTGCTCAAAACAGCCTGGCAGTTGCATGAACCCAAAAAGTTTCCTAACCAGGATAAAGAAAATTAATCCAATTTCTATTCAAACATTTCCAATGAAATGAATTCAGTAAAACCATACACTGAACCACGAATACAACTCTCTCCTCTTAAAAAATTAACAGGTTTAACAATAAGTATGTCGCTTTCCAGGAATAAAACCTATGACCTATGGAGAAGCTTCATGCCAAGACTTAAAGAAATCAAGAGCAACTTGAATACAGACCTGATTTCAATGCAGATTTATAAATCTGTGATGAATCTAACAAGTTTTAACATGGAAACAGAATTCATTAAATGGGCTGCTGTTGAAGTTTCCGATTTTGATTTCGTTCCTGATAAAATGGAAACTTTTATCCTTGAGGAAGGCCTTTACGCCGTTTTTGATTATAAAGGTCCTGCAAATAATTTCGCAGAGACTTTCCTTTATATTTTTGAAACATGGCTGCCAAATTCTGATTATCAAGCAGATAACAGACCTCACTTTGAAGTATTAGGTGCGAAATATAAAAATAATGACCCATTATCTGAAGAAGAAGTATGGATCCCTATCAAAAAAAAGGCGGATCAATTAATGAACCGCCTTTCCTGATATTTTCTCAGATTTCACAAAGTTCAGGAAAACTAAATTATCTTTCTTACCAGTTTAAAATACTTAAATGGAGCATATTTCAGTGGCAGATCAATCCAGGTTGGTGTTGTAACAAGCGACCTTGAATTGCTGAAAGCAAGAAAACTATTGCGTCCGTGATATTTACCTATCCCGCTGTTTCCTACGCCACCAAACGGTAAGCGGTGATTCGTGATATGCATTAGCGTATCGTTGATGCAAGCTCCCCCTGAGGTTGTACTTTGAAGAACTTCTTTTGCCTTTTTACATTTTCCGAAATAATAAAATGCCAGAGGTTTCTCATTTGCATTAATAAAAGTTATCGCCTCATTTACATTCTCAAAAGTCATAACAGGAAGAATAGGGCCAAAAATTTCCTCTTGCATTACCGGATATTCTGGTTTGACTTCATCAATAATAGTTGGTGATATAAATTTATCATCAATGTCTGAATTTCCACCATAAACTACTTTTCCACGCTGCAACAGTTTCTGTAAACGCATGAACGCTTGAGTATTAACAATTCTTGGGAAATAATTGCTTTTTTGAATGTCTTTACCAAACATTGTTTCAATGCTTTCCCCGATTTTTCGAAGCAATTCATCTTTAACAGACTTATGAACAAAAAGATAATCAGGAGCAATACATGTTTGACCAGCATTTATCGTTTTTCCCCATGCAATGCGTTTTGCCGCAACATCGATATTCGCATCATAATCAACGATACAAGGGCTTTTGCCCCCCAGCTCAAGAACCACTGGAGTTAGATGTTCTGCTGCCGCCTTCATTACTACTTTACCAACCGCTGGACTTCCTGTAAAAAATATAATATCGAAACGATGTTCAAGCAATACCGAATTTACCTCTCTATTACCCTGAATAATTTCAACATAATCATTCCTGAAAGTCTCATGAATCAAGTCCTCCATTACTCTGGCAATATTAGGAGTATACGGTGATGGTTTTAAAATTGCACAACAACCTGCAGATATTGCACCGACTAATGAATTCATCAGCAGCTGAAATGGATAATTCCATGGTGCAATTATTAATGCAACTCCAAGAGGTTCATAAATAATTCTGCTTGATGAGGGTAAAAGGTGAATAGGTGTAAGTATGCGCTTTGGTTCTGCCCAACATTTCAGGTTTTTAATATGATAGCCAATCTCCTGGGTAACGATACTAATTTCCGTTAAATAGGCTTCTTCAAACGATTTATGCAGATCTTTCCACAGCGCATCGGCAATTCTTGATTCGTACTTTTTAATGTTCACCTTAAATCGTTTAAGATGTTCAATTCTAAAAGCTATATTCTTTGTTTGCTGTGATGCATAAAAATCACGCTGTTTTTTAAGAATATTCTCAATATTTTCCCGGGATGTTGGTTCCATAATTCTGAATTTAATTTAAGCTTTAGAAAATCAAAAAAGTCTAACGTCCTTTGAAATTATCCATCGTTTTGTATATTCCAAGTACTTTACCTGCAAACCAATCGAACAAGCAGATTGGCAGCAAACCCTGGCTTAACCTGACAAAATGCATTGTTAAAGGCATACTTAATATTATTCGATTCTTTTCAATGGCCCTGATCACTCTCAATGCCACTTTCTCTGGATTTAGTATTGGAATAATTTTCGACTTTACACCGTCGAACATTCCGGTATTTATGTAATACGGTGTAACTGTGGTGACGCCGATATTAAACTTCTGCTTTTGCATTTCGATGCGCAGACTGTCGGACCAACCAAACACACACCACTTACTTGCGGCATATACCGACATTCGAGGATTTGATGTCAATGAAGCTAATGAGGCAATATTGCAAATATGCCCTGAATTCTGCTTTATCATATCAGGTAAAAACTCCTGAGTTACAAGCATTGGAGCATTTGCATTGATAGTCATTGTTCGGAGAATATCAACTCTGGAATGGTCCTGAAATAATTTCCCCACAACAATTCCGGCATTGTTTATTAATACATCCACAGTACCTAAGGTTTTTTTAACCAAAGCAGCAGATGCACTAATCTGCTCAGGATCAGATACGTCAACTATAAATCCATGAACCTTGCCAATTTTTGAAAACTCTGCAAGCGATTCATTAATCCGCGGTTGATCGATATCCCAAATTATTAAAGTTGCTCCACGTTTAAGTGCGAGAAGCCCCATAATTTTTCCAATACCAGATGCGCCTCCGGTAATGAGTACAAGTTTATCCTTCAGGTTTTTCATATAATTTTTATTATATTTAAACTAAAAAAGTCAATTTTCATCACAACAATACTTCAAATATATAGAATTATTACAAATAATCTACATCTTGCATTTTGTTTTTAAAATAAATGTCCCGAAACTAATAGAATGGAATGATTAATTTTGCTTTAAGAAGCAACTTACTCTCACTCTCCAATTGAGTGAACATTCCCTTGCTTGGATTTACTTCGGTAATTCCATATATTGAAAAACATTATGTTCAACTTGTTTAATAGTTCTATGATAGCCCTATCACTCAAAAAATGCAAATTGAGGTCGGTTTTTTCCATCATAAACAAGCTATTTATAGCTTAATATTATCTTTTCCCGACATTTATAATCGTTTAATGCGAAATATTCTGCAATCAGCCAACCGCACGAACGCTTTTTGTTCGCAGTCCTGCTTTTCGTAATCACGACCCGGGATATTTTCAATAAATTCTGATGCCAATGAAATGGACAGACCTGTAGAAGTCACTAATTTAGCCGCCAGAACATAATGAAAGTAAGTTACAACACCGGTTTTAGATGTCTTAACAAGGCAGTGATCACAATGTCTTTGCTCAAAGCTTGATATTCCTGTACCATCTGCTGCTACCAAATGGTAACGGCCTAAAAATCTAAACTTGCGGAATATTTTTTGTTCGATAAGCTCACTGACCAGATGCACCTTCAAAATCTCAAGCTCCCCAACTGGCAGATTCCGCAGCACATCATCTATGCAATCAGCATGTGGTAGCTTGATGCGGAAGTAAAAAAAGAACGAAATGAGAGAACATTATACTGAAAACCAGTAAGTTGGGACTCAGTGTCCCTTCGTCTCTCACAATACAAAATTAGCCGGAAAAATATTTTTTCCAACCGATTGTAACTATTTAATTTTCAACAACATATTTTTCAGGCTGAATTGCTGCTTAATTCTTAAAATTTGAAAAATTATAATGCCCTTAAATAATCACTGATTTGGATTTGGATGCTTTTAATAGATGAAATTATTACACCAATAATGTTTGCTTTATGGCATCCCGCATTTTGGCATCAACTTTCACCTCTTCAGCATAGTGATTCCAGTTTTTAATAACCTCCGAGACCCTGAAAATAATTTGCTTTGCTTTTTTGATGTTCATTTGTCTACCAACAGCTAAAAAATCGTTTTCCGTAATACCTTCTCTTTTACCATTTACAGTAAGTGATTGGCTATTAACCCAATCACTTCCGGGTCTATAGGCATGGCAAACATCAAAAGCGGGTGATTGCCTCCAATTCCCTGTTTGGTCTAATAGAAAAGCGAAGTTTTTAGTATGGTCATCACAATTACGAGCCAGCACGTTAAAGACCATCCGAGTGAATAATTGCTCAGCCTCCGGATAGGGTAATCCAAGCATCCTCATTGTTTCAAATAGTTGCTCATAAGCGTAATAACCAACCATATTGAAATCAAAATGCCTCATGGCACAAAAACTTTGCATGTGAATCTTGTTTCCTTCATCATCCCGGTCAAATCTCTTGGTCATGAAATGTGCTCTTCCATTTTCTTCAAGTAGTTGACATTCCGACATTTCAATTCCGGCATCTCTTGCCATCAGATGGTATGCCATCTCAGCTTTCCCATAACCTTTTGATTCCCCAATCTGGTTATCAGCCACACCATCAAATTTCAAAATCCAATATGAGAACCCTTTAGGCGCTTTGACCTGCCCACTCCTAACCTCCCTGGTTTTATCATTAAATGCAATAATAGCCTTTGCTCGTGCACCTCCGGCAGATGTTCCAATTCTAAGAATATCAGTTAATCCATCTTCTTCATCTTTGGATAAATCTGCATGAAATTGCTCCCGCTTGTTTAAAATCCTGTTTGCGACAGAAACCATTGTATCAATCTCTATTTTTGCTGATCTGCTCTCTTCTTTTTTTAAAGATGGTTCAATTTCTAATGCACCCATACCCCGCTTCCCGATAAAACACAGGGTTTCAATTGGAGTAAGGCTTCCGGTTGCCCTGCCCTGTGTTGCAAGCCATAAGTTAATTAATGCATTTCCATATTTATCAGGCAGCATGTCAGCCAGTAAACCTGGCAGGCCTTTGAAAGATGACGCAGATCCTTTGTTTTCATTAAAAGAATAAATTCTTCCCTTCGATTTGGCAATTGGCATCATGATAGGTGAAATATCCCATTCCAAATCTAAAAATCCCGGATCAAACTCAAAATTTCCTAACTGGCTATTTTCTGACCAGGCTACAGCACCAACCAATTTATCCCAAAGCCTAATTAATGCAGTACTATTTGCCATTACCAACTTGATTTTGGTGTGTTATTACTTTGCTTATTCCCACTGGCTCTTTTACGTTTTTTCTGTTCCAATTTGGCCAGTTTTAACGGGCTGATTGGTGTTACAATTTCAAATGCATCCAAAATAGCCAATTGATTTAAAGCCCGTAATAGTTGGATAAGGGTGAGTAAGCTGCCCGCTTTGCCCGACTCCACCTGATTTAATGTTGAGCGATTAATACCAGATGCCACAGCCAGTTCCTGCTGTGTCCTGTTTTGCTCCAACCGATGATGTTTAATATACAATCCAAGGCTTTCTATTATCGCTCTATCACTCATTGACTGCCAATTTATGTTGTTTTTTTCAGTCATAAATATGCTATTTATAGCTTAATGTTGTCATTACGCAACAAATATAATCATTTAAAACAAAATATTCTACAATCAATTAAACAATTTTATTCTTAAAACTCACTGTATAGGATTTGGATGCTTGGGTGGTGTCATCACATGACCATCGCATAAAATCTCACTGATTATCAAATCTTTATTAAATGGCGCACCTGCCGTCATCTCCTGATTAAATTCCAGGTTTAATTATCTACACTTATTCTTCAAAATTCTTGTTTTGAATCAGCAATAAATTGTAAAATATTGAAAAACACAAATATACACCCACCAAACAAATATTCTTGTTTGGTGGTCTGTGATTTCTGGCCGACCCGTTCAGCGGTTTGAATGCAATTGCACTTCCCCAAAAAACGGATATATGACGAAGGCAGTTTTCAACCAGCCAATTAAACAACACAATATCAAACCATTATAAAATTTCCACCAATTATCTTCAAGGAATTATTTCCCAGCTATACCATATATAATATATACTCACCAGCCGAAAAAAAGAGCCGACTTTTGATGTTATTTTGGGGTGGATAGAATTGACTTTTTTTACCACCTACAATATTCAATTGCTATAAAACCTGGTAAGCATCATTGAGCCAAGGCATTTAGTAATCTCTTGTTCAGTCAATGGACTTGTTCATTGTCAATGAACACGGTAAAAAAATGAACACAGGTACATATTCAATTCATTACGAACACATTAAGTTAATTCTCATAAAATTCAAGCCTTTTCAATATTTTTGTCTTCAATCCCTCATCTCAAAAGGAAAGCAAAATAATATTAAGCCAATTGAAATTACACATGATGAAATCTGAACAAACTTCATGATCACCGGCGCCATCAAATCACAAATAGATAAAGTCTGGGAGGCATTCTGGACGGGTGGATTATCCAACCCACTGACGGTTATTGAACAGATGACCTACCTGCTGTTTATCCGCCGACTGGATGAACTGCAAACGCAAAAAGAACAGAAGGCGAATATGCTGAAAAGGCCTATCGAGGATGCATTCTACAAAGAGTCTGAAAATGAGCTCTGTTGGAGCCATTTCAAAAATATGGACCCGGAAGTGATGCACCGCCTCTTTACCAAAGAGGCTGGCATTTTTGACTTCCTGAGAAATATTGGAAATAGGAGTGCCGCCTTAAGTAAGTTCATGAAGGGAGCCACCTTTATGATCCTACTCCCCGACTTCTGGCCCAGGTGGTGGAAATGCTCTCGAATATTGCCCTGAGCGAAGCCAATACCAATTTTACCGCCAAAGCTACCCTGGCCCTGGCCATTTTTATTGATATGTTCGGTGATCCGGTGAGGAATGAGAAGGGGTGGAAAACCATAATGCTAGGTGAACTTTTTGATGAGGGTGTCAAATGCGGTCCCTTTGGCAGTGCTTTAAAAAGGGATGAGTATAAAAAAAATGGAATTCCTGTTTGGACCATGGACAAAAATATTGATTACCGTTTTGTTGAAAATGGCTGCTTATACATTTCGAATGATAAATACTCAGAATTAAACGCTTACGCGGTTAAATCTGGTGATATTATAATATCAAGAGCAGGAACTGTTGGGAAGATGTGTGTCGTAAACACAAAACACAACGAATCAATAATTAGTACAAATCTCATAAAACTCTCATTGACTAAGAAATACATCATACCAGAGTACTTTGTGTTTTTAATGAAATATTTTTCAAAAAAATAGGTCGGTTAAAAACAGGGGGAGATGGCGCTTTTACACACATGAATACAGGTGTATTGAAAAACCTTAGTATACAACTACCTCCATTAAAGGATCAATCAAGATTTATTAATGCAACCATTAAACTTGCAGAAAGCAAAGAAATGCTTTATATCAATTCTGATTTACTTTTCCAAACCCTCATCCAAAAAGCCTTTACCGGCGAACTGGTAGCCTGAAAACACAAATAACTGTAATACTATGAAGAAATCCGTGTTAATCCGTGAAATCGGTGGTCTAAAATCGCTTACACAATGGCCCATCCACGAATTACCCTTATTTCCACGAATATATTAATTATAGCCTATAATGGCTATTTTGTTAATTTATAGCCTAATTAAGCTATATTTTGAAATAATAGACAAAAATGGCTATATTTGAAGTCTAAAATATGGATTCAATGAAAACAGGCGCAGTATTAACAGCTGATATAGTTAACTCCTCCTTGTTGTCACCCAAAGATTTGGACAGCTTAAAAGCAGATATTGAGCAGGAATTCGTTTTCAGCCAACCAGCTGTTCAATTTTACCGTGGTGATAGTTTTAATGTTCTGGTTTCAACTGAAAAGGCAATGTTTGAAGTTGCAAAATTGCGGGCATTTGCACGGTTAAAGCAGCCACATAAGACAAAAGAAAACGTTGATATCCGGATAGCGATTGGTATCGGACAGATTGATGAACCGGTTTTAACCATGGCCAATGGCCAGGGCGAGGCTTTTACCTTGTCGGGCAGAGAATTGGATATTTTATCAAAAAGCAACAAGCGGCTGATCATTCGGTGCTACGATCAGAAGGCAGAATCAGGATTAAAGGCCATCGCAATCTATGCTGATTATATTTTGTCCAGGCTCTCTGTTCAACAAGCACAGGTATTTCTGGAAATGCTTCAGGGGGTAAGTGAAAAAGAAGCAGCCTGGTCCCTGAAAAAAAGCCAACCAACCATACACAAGTTGAAAAAGGCAGCGCTCTGGGATGATTTCGAGCAAATTCTGAACCTATATAAAGATATCGTAAATGACTTAAAACCTGTTGATTAATATGGACATGCAGCTTATATGGCTTATAAAAATGCTAACGGCACATTTTCTGACTGATTTTGTTTTTCAACCCACTTCATGGATAGACGACAGGTATAAAAGACACTGGAAATCGGACAAACTCTAAATCCATGCTTTTCTGACAAGTTTCTTTGCCGCTTTATTTACAGGCTTTTCCAGTTGGTTCGTTCCCATCATTATTTTCATCACGCATTATTCAATCGATCTGTGGAAATCATACCAGAGGAAGAATACCTTTTATTTTCTTTTGGATCAATTATTTCACATTCTGATCATTTTAGGCTTGTGGATTTTACTTGTTCCCGGATTGGTTGATCATCAACTCATCCTTCTGCAACAGATAAATACAAGTTCATTCTGGATTTATTCGCTGGCTATTGTATTCCTTACTCAACCTTCAGGCATCCTGATAGGATTGTTAACACAAAAATGGCGTAATGAATTAGGAGATCATACAGAAAGTCTTGATAATGCCGGAAAGTGGATAGGAATACTCGAAAGAGTAATCATTTTCACCCTTGTCATTTATGGTCAGTATGAAGCTATTGGACTTCTGACCGCTGCCAAATCTATATTGCGATTCAATGACGTTAATGGTGTGCAAAAGAGATCAGAATATGTACTAATCGGAACGCTTATTAGTATCGGAACAGCTATCCTAATTGGAATACTGGTAAAATCCTTAACATCTTAAAATGAGTAGCTTCAGCTTCATACCGCCCCAATGGTCAGCAATTGCTGATACTCCGCGAGAAGCTGAGCTACACGCATTTACAGCTCCTTTGTACTCTGCCATGCTCTGCCGTAAGAGCCTGGAGGAATGGGTGCGCTGGATGTATGAACACGACGAAGACCTGAAACTTCCCTATGATACCTCACTCAGCTCGCTAATACACGACCAGGGATTTAAGGACCTGGTTCTGGCAGTTCAGTTCAACCACATTAACCTGATCCGCAAGCTGGGGAATACTGCCATCCATACCAATGCTAAAGTTAAACACCAGGAATCTTTATACATCCTGCAATTGCTTCATGGGTTTATTTCCTATGTGACCCTGTTATACAGTCCGGACAAACCTGATATTCATACTTTTGATGAGCGTCTTGTTCCAAAGGAATACGGGAAAGACAAGAGTAAGGAAGAACTCATCCGACTGGAAAAAGCCTTCCATGAACAACAGGATAAGCTGGAGAAGTTAGAGGCCGAACTTGCCGGTGTAAAGGCAATCAAAGACCATAACATCGGATTTATTCCACCGGCTGTAGATCATAATGAAGACCTCACCCGCAAAATTTACATAGACACACTCCTTCGTGAATCAGGCTGGGATCCTTACGGCTTGAATGTAGCTGAATATCCGGTGCATCATATGCCCCAGGCTTTGGGCTACAATGGGGAAGGCTGGGTGGATTATGTACTTTGGGGCGACAATGGAAAACCTCTGGCAGTTGTGGAAGCCAAAAGAACCAGCCGGGATCCCCGGGTTGGACAGCACCAGGCCAAATGCTATGCCGATTCATTGGAGATTGAATGCGGCCAGCGCCCTGTTATTTTTTATACCAATGGGTACAAAAGCTGGATCTGGGATGATAAAAATTATGCTCCCAGGCCTGTCTGGGGTTTCTATACCAAAGACGAGCTTCAACTGCTGATCCAAAGAAGAACATCACGGAAACCACTGGCGGATAGAACCATCAACAACGATATCACCGATCGTTACTACCAGCATGAAGCCATCCGCAAAGTAGCGGAAGCCCTCGAAAGCAACAACAGGGAAGCCTTGTTGGTGATGGCCACCGGTACAGGTAAAACCAGGGTGGCAGCATCCATCATTGATTTCCTGAGCAAAGCCAATTGGGTAAAACGGGTTTTGTTCCTGGCCGACAGAAATGCCCTGATCCACCAGGCTAAAACAAATCTCAACGATTACCTGCCGAACCTGCCGGCTGTAGATCTGACCAAGGAAAAGGAAGATGAAAGCAGCCGCATCGTTTTCTCAACCTATCAAACCATGATTAACGTGATAGATGGAGAGGCAGATGGAGACAACCGTTTTTATGGAGTCGGACATTTCGACCTGATTGTTTTTGACGAAATTCATCGTTCAGTATATAACCGTTACAAACACATTTTCGAGTATTTTGATGGTCTTCGCTTAGGATTAACAGCCACTCCGAAATCCGAAGGAGACCGGGATACCTACGCTCTCTTCAGTTTAGAACCCAATAATCCCACCTATGCCTATGAGCTGGAACAAGCCGTTAATGATGGTTTTCTGGTTCCCCCAAAAGCCATTGAAGTCCCAACGAAATTTCAGCGACAGGGAATAAAATATGCTGAGTTAAGTGACGAAGAAAAGCTGAAATATGAAGAAGAATTCCGGGATCCCCTGACCTGGGAGGTGTCACTAAGCCAAGGCATTTAGTAATAACTCGTTCAGCCAAAAGGCTTGTTCATTGTCAATGAACAGAAGAAAAGAATGAACAAAAACACTAATATCATGAATTATTTGAGAATTTTTCTCATTTTTTATCATATTTTGTGATAATTTCACTATATTTGCGAATATTTCTCAATATCCAAAACCATGTTATTAGAGTTCACAGTGGGTAACTTCTTGTCCTTCAAGGAAAGGAAAACCCTTAGCCTAATTGCTACAAGCATCAAAGAACATAAGGATACGAATGTTATCCCTTCAGAAAGGCAGGATATCCTCAAGGGTGCAGTTGTTTATGGAGCTAATGCCAGTGGCAAATCTAACCTGATCAAAGCGATGTCGAATATGAGACGACTGATCCTGAAGTCAGTTGAGCTTTCATCAGCGTCAGAACTTAAAATCACACCTTTCCTGCTAAATGCAGATACTGAGGCAGCTCCATCTTCCTTTGAAGTCGTATTCTTGATCGGAGAAATCCGGTATCGTTATGGTTTTGAAGCAACCAATACGGCAATTATCGCTGAATGGTTATTTGAACAAAAGAAGAATACAGAGAAACCTCTATTTGTTCGTGACAAGGATGGTATTGAAATCTGGCCAGGATTCCCTGAAGGTCAGGGTTTAGAAGAGAAGACCAGAGATAATGCACTCTTCCTTTCCGTTGTTGACCAGTTTAACGGTGCCCTGGCTCGAAGGATCATGCAGTGGTTTAATAATTTCCTGGCTATTTCCGGTTTGAGTCATGAACAATATAAAATGGTGACCTTTAAAATGTTGGAAGAGCCTGAAATCAAACCATTGCTTCAGGATTTCTTCAACAACCTGGACCTTGGATTCGATGACATTGAGGTAACCAAGGAACTCTTTAACCCTGAACTTTTGCCGAAAGAGATGCCGGAAGATCTGGTCAGACAGCTCGGGTCAGATCATGTAGGTAAAACCATGCTGAATTTCAGAACCTCACACCGAAAATTCAATGAGAAGAATGAACCTTTCGGAACTGTGACTTTTGATTTACGGTCGCAGGAATCAGCCGGATCCAATAAAGTCTTTAATTTATCTGGACCTATTTTTAATACCCTGTATAAGGGGGGTGTACTCATGATTGATGAATTGGATTCTAGTCTTCATCCTTTGCTTATCCTGGCAATCACCAAGTTTTTCAACTCCAGTGAATCTAATCCAAAAAACGCTCAGCTGATCTTTGCCACGCATGACACTAATCTGCTCAGGATGGGGAAATACAGGAGGGATCAGATTTACTTTGTCGAGAAAGATAAATATGGGGCTTCCGACCTTTACTCCCTTGTCGAGTATAAAGAGGGGGATAAATCAATCAGGAATGATCGGTCTTTTGAAAAGGACTATATCCAGGGACGTTACGGTGCCATTCCTTTTGTCGGAAATCTCCATAATTTTACAAGCAAATGGCAAGGAAAGTAAAGATTGATAATGACTGATTAACAAAGATAATTTATGCTCCCGATAAAACCAGAAAGATTTAAAGATCAGGAAGCACTCCTTGATTATTATTACGACGAACTACCCGAATCAGAACGTTATTCATTTCTGATGCAGTTACTTGATTACCCGCCAGTGTTCGAACTTGAAATCCATGAAATGTTTTTGGATAGTCTGGAGTACAATGAAAGCAATTATTTAGCGATTGCTGCTTTTGCAACCAAATATAACGAACTCCTGCCTGAGGAATACGCCAGGACTTATGAATTCATTGAATTAGCGCTAACTACAACAGCTTTCTATCTTAAAGACAAAGAGCAGATAAACAGAAGTTTGGCCGTGTTAAAGCGCAATCCGGTTGCAGGTATCGATACCGTAGTAAAAAAAGTACTGTTCCAACTATCATTCAATGGCTATTTTGCAGAGGCCGTCGACTTTTCTGAGGCCGTCTGGAGACCACTATCTGAAAGTGACAAATTGTGGGGTTATCCGGAATATGACTTTGCCTACACGATTTATCTCTGTAAACTGGAGAAACAATATGAACTGCTTCAGTCTGGTAATGTCTCAGAATGGAATAGTTTTCTGGAGATCATTAAAGAACTTGGATTCGATAATTCTGAAGAAAGAATGGATCCGGTATTTTCCATTTTATCGATGCATGATACTGATAACCTTGTGATTGATAATTTACCAGTTGTAAAAGAAGAAAGACTGTTGATCCTCAATATTCACTTTCTGATTTACATGAAGAAAACCTACAACGTTCCGTTTATACTTTCGGAATGGTGGTTTAACCTGTTGCATGGGAAAGGCCTTTTTAACAAAAGAAAAGAACCTGGTGCAGAATTTTTTATCCCGTATAAAGTTCTGGATAAGTACATTACTGGTAGATTAGACACATTACTTGTTAACAAAGAAATAATCAAAATGGAAGTTATTTCGATAGGGCACCCGAACAGAGGGATGAAGGTATTTCTTCACAAGCACCTCATTACCTGGACGATGAACCATTTAAACCTTATCAAAAAGAAGCGAAAGAACCTGGAAGGGATGATCCTTGTCCTTATGGTAGCGGCAAGAAATACAAAAAGTGTTGCATGAGGCAGCATATGTAAAACGTGGCACTAATAAATGACTTGGCATTTAAATAATCAGGATATGACCGCAACAGAATTGGAAAGCACACTTCGGCTACGGCGAAACATGGCAGCAGAAACAGAAGTAGTGGAATTTAAAGAGGCAAAAAACAATTACGACTTTAACAAATTGGGTAAATACTTTTCTGCATTGAGCAATGAAGCAAATTTGAAGGGAAAAACTCGTGCCTGGTTAGTATTTGGCATTGAGAATAAGCACCACAAAGTTGTTAACAGCCAACTCCGGCCAAACCGTAAAGATTTGGACAGCCTGAAAGGAGAAATTGGAAGTAAAACCACCAACAGAATAACATTTGTTGAGATTCATGAATTATATCAACCTGAAGGACGAGTCGTCATGTTTGAAATTCCGGCTGCACCCAAAGGTTTCCCGGTAGCCTTTGATGGACACTCCTATGGAAGAGACGGAGAAGAAAAGAGTATTACCCATTCAATATTTTGATTGGCACCAGCCAGGCGGACCCACACCCTCTCACGTGAAGTAGTTTCACTTTTGGTTGTATCTTTGAATAAATATCGATAACCGTAAGATGATTAATCTTGAAGGAATAATACCTCATATCCAGGAACTGTTTGCTTGCCGGGCTGACGTTTTTGCAGTGCGATGGGAAAAAGAAAACAAAAGCGGTTATATGCCAGCCATTAAGGTTGACCCTTTCAGACTTAAACAGCACCAAATCAAAGGTGGTTCATTCAAAGACTTTACAGACAAAGAGTATAAAACTCTGACCAAAGAGGAGATTGAGAAGCATTTGATTGGGGAACAATCTATTGGGATATATCCCTTACTCAAGGATAACTCCTCCTGGTTCATTGTCGCTGACTTTGATGAAGATAACTGGATTGAGCAATGTCAGCTTTTTATCAAGGTCTGTGATGAAAAAGGAATCCCGGCTTACCTCGAGCGTTCCAGATCAGGCAATGGCGGACATGTATGGATATTTTTCGGAAAACCTTATCCTGCCAGCAGAAGCCGGAAAATTGTCATCGCTCTTTTACAACAGTCAGGTATTTTTTCGGTGTACGATAAAGCATCCAGCTTCGACCGGCTTTTCCCAAACCAGGATATGCTATCTGGTAAAGGATTTGGAAACTTGATAGCCCTGCCATTTGCACACGCTACCCTGCAGAAAGGGAACAGTTGTTTTGTTGATCCAATAAATCTGGAAGCTTTCCCTGATCAGAGTGCTTTTCTAAGGAATACAAAACGTGTAGCTACTGACCTTTTAGATAATTTATTAAGTGGTGTACTTGAAGAGAAAAATCCCTCTGAGGTTAGCTTATCAACATCAGATAACCAGAAAACGTTAATTCGCTTAAAAACAAACGTTTATATTAACCGTAATTCGCTACCGGTTTCCCTGGTGAACTTTCTTAGGAATGAACTAAACTTCGCAAATAGTGAGTTTTTTATCAGAAAGAACATTGGTAAGAGCACACACGAAACTAAAAGGTTTTTCAAACTAATCAGAGAAAGTGGAAACGATCTGATCATTCCCAGAGGCTTTATTGGAAGGGTTATCAGGTTTTGTAAAGAGAATAAGATAGAGTTTGAATTCAAAGATGAAAGGGAAAGGTTGGCAGATGTTGCTGTTCACAGCAATATCAGTCTATATCAGCACCAGCTGACTGCCTTGGAGGCTGCAAATAAAAAGGACATCGGTGTCATCGTTGCACCACCTGGAGCAGGAAAAACCGTGATCGGGCTCAAAATAATTGAAGAAAAACACCAACCTGCGTTAATCCTGGTTCATAGGAAACAACTCGCAGACCAGTGGATTGATAGAATTCAATCATTTCTTGGTATACCAAAGCACCAAATAGGATTAATATCGGCAGGGAAGGTTAAACCGGGTAAGCTTATTACGGTTGCGATGATTCAGAGTTTCGGCAAGGAGATCGAAAAAAATCCACAATCGGAACTGCTTACATCCTTTGGGACTGTCATCGTTGATGAATGTCATCATATTCCTGCTGAAACATTCAGTAGCGTAATAGCCAGACTTAAAACCTATTATTTATACGGATTAACGGCCACTCCTTTTCGTAAATATAATGATGGCAAGTTGATCTTTATTTATCTCGGGGAGATCATTTCAGAGATAAAAACACAGGAGGGGTTACGTCAAAAAAAGGCAACTATAATAATCCGGAATACTGACTTTGATGTCCCATTCAATTCAAAGACAGATAGATTCGAGACATTATCCAAAATCCTGATTCATGACAGTTCAAGAAATAAATTGATTCTCGATGATGTGATCTTTGAGGTTAATTCCGGGAAACGGGCTGTAATTATCACCGAGAGGAAAGAACACATTGAATCATTACACCAGTATCTGAAACAAAAGTTCGAGGTCATTACGCTAACAGGAGATGATGGAGAGGCCATTGGAAAGGGAAAATGGAAATATCTCAAAGAAGGTAGCTATCAAGTTCTAATCACGACAGGGCAATATTTTGGTGAAGGGACGGACCTGAATAATGCCCAATGCCTTTTCCTGGCATATCCCTTTTCTTTTGAAGGGAAACTAATCCAATACATTGGAAGAGTTCAACGCGGAGAATTGACTCCCTGGGTTTACGATTACCGTGATCAAAAAATCGAATATTTGAATCGACTTTTCCTTAAACGAAACACATACTACCGAAAATTAGAGAATCAGGCCACATTGTTTGATGAAACCGGAGTAGAAGTAAAGACCAATAAAACGACGATAAGGATTGATGAGCGAATCAAAGTACCCATAGAGGAATTGGAGTTTCGTTATGGAAGCATTTCATTCAGCTATTTTGTGGAGAAAATGAGTGAAAAGCTTGAATTTGAAATAGAAAACGATCAGATTCATCCTGAGTTTGATGTTTTGAAACCTTATTTTATTAAAGTAATAAAATCGAAGAATGTTGAAATTCAGATTAACGCAGAATACAATGAAGGAAAGTTGATCTCACAGATTGCAAAGTCAGTTGACCTGGAAAGGATAAACAAAGAAGTTGTTGATACCATTCGTTTCCGCTTTGCAGAAAAGAGTTTTTTCGGAAAAGTGCCGGATAAGAATAAAGGATTATTGAATTTATCTGAACTACAAGATCAAGCCAACAATCTATATGATTCTGAAAATGAGTTGCTTGAAGAAATTTTGAATCGCAAGAAAGTTAAACATTACAGGCAATTGAGATTCCTTGCTGATCAGCATCAAGCAACAGTTTTGAAAATCCGGTTTGTTCTTAATCCATTCTCATTTGTATTCCTATTAGCAGGCGAAGAACAATTCCACGTGGTGATGGAAACTATGGATACCGAAGAAGCCACCTACATCTGGCATCTTGAGAAATCAATTTCAGAGCTTAAGAAAAGACTAAAAGAGGTAGACCTTGATCTTCAATTCATTAGAAATGAAGGAAGAATACCTTTTTTAGAAAAGCTACCTGCCAATTTCAGCCGAGTCCATCATGATTATTCTGATGAAAAGAAAGGGTACATTTTATGGAAGACCTCACTGGAGGAGAAATTGGTGTAACTTCATCAGTTAGCAAAATTATTGTACTATTTGTCAGGTAACTACCGGTAATTACCTGACATTTTATACTTTTGCAATAGAATGTAAAATTTATGAAAACAACTGATTTTATTACAGATAAGATTAACAGACTTCCTATTGGATTTGTTTTCACCTATGATGATTTAAAGATAGAGGTGAATAAAGTAGATGCTGTTACAAAAGCACTAGGACGCTTGGTTAAAGAGGGTAAGATCAGGAAATTATCACCCGGAAGATTCTACAAGGCTCGTACTACAGATTTCGGGGAACTTAAACCTGATATTTACCAGGTTGTAAAAGATCTCCTGGAAGAGAATGGCAAAATCCTTGGGTACCTTACAGGCTATTATACCTATAACATGCTGAAAATGACCACACAGGTGCCATCTATCATCCAGATTGGGTCCCTTGAATTAAAGAAAGGACTTACAAGAGGTATATATAAAATCAGATTCATCAAACAGCCGAACCGTATTACCAAAGAGAATATCACCCTACTCCAAATACTTGATTCTGTACGAAATATTAAGGAGATTCCGGATACAACCGTTGATAAGGCCTGTTTGATATTAAATAGCACCATCAAAAAAATCAGCCCAGAAGACAGGTCCAGGTTTGTGAAACTTGCATTAAAATACAATCCTGCCACGAGGGCACTGACAGGGGCAATACTTGAAAATATAGCTGATAGCAATTGTGTTGATAGCTTATACAAATCTCTTAATCCCTCCTCTTCATACTCAATTGGAATCTCCGACAAGGTATTGCCTAACAAGTTAAAATGGAATATCTTATGATCCTTCACAAAGACATAACAGCATTTAAAGCAGCAATAAGTACGGCAAGTGAAAACTTGAAAATTCTTCCGGTGTTTATCGAAAAGGACTTCTGGATAACATTGGTGCTAAAGCGATTGGCTGACAGTAAATATAAGGACAAAGTTGTTTTCAAGGGGGGGGGAACTTCTTTATCGAAAGGATATAAGCTCATCCAACGATTTTCAGATGATGTGGATATTGCTTCATTGAAACAGATACCCTTTTGGGTAATCGACTTAGGACTCTCATTCGTAATGTCGAGAAAACTATAACTATTGACCTGAAAGAAGATGACAAATCAGAAATTGCCAGTAAAGGAGGTCGCTATCGTAAGTCTGTTTTCATTTATCCCAAAACGGGTGATAGTCGGCTATACCAAGAAACTTCTGATAATTTGATAGTTGAAGTAAACTCCTTTGCAAATCCATTTCCATTTGTAAATCAATCCATTAACACGATGATTTACGACAGTCTGGTTAAAACTGAATTATCTAATCTGGTCAAACAATATGAGTTGGAACCTTTTGTTAAATATTCTTGATAAAAGGAGGACGCTTGTAGAGAAGACAGTATCACTCATACGATTTTCTTATTCAGAGGATCCTGTGACATCATTATCCAAGAAAAACAGGCATTTTTATGATATCCATTTCCTATATCAGGATCCAATTTGTAATGCCTACTGCAATTCTTCCCAATTTTATCATGACTTCAAGAATTTGATCATACAGGACAAACTTGCTTTTGATGATCCAGTCGGATGGAAGGATAAAAAGCTCTATGATTCGCCACTTTTTAAAGAATTTGGTCTCCTTTGGGCCAAGCTCAAAAACACCTACATCACTGAACTAAGCATATTAGCATATTCTCCTATTCCATCCGGCAGAGCAAGAAGTTGAGGAGTCATTTATGAAGATCTTAATATTGATCTCCATCCCTACAAAAATTTAGAGGGCTACTATGGTTGTTATGGATTACTTCCTATGTACTCCCTTTCTCCTTTATGTCGCGTTGTTAACTGTTCAATTATTCCTGACGCAACGCAGCGAAAAACCACTTGTCTTAAGGTCGTAAAATCTGAAGATATCGGAACTGCCGTAGCTCAGGAACCGGCCGATGCCACCTTCCGATGAGTATTCGGAAGAAGACCAGAACTCCGTGTTGTAAAAAAGACCATAGAAATTCCCGTAGTTGTCGCGACTGCCGGCTCCAAGAGCAGTGAACCCACTTTCGTTGGTGGCACCGGCGTTGGGTGAAATCCAATGAGTTAAGCCTGTTTCTTTCAATTTTCCACCTATAGTTGTACCCGATAAATCATACTCCATACAGTTCACAGTTGCATCCAGATAGGTGGTCATGGTACACCATTCTTCATCTGTGGGGAGGTGCCAGCCGATTGGGCAAATGCCTTGAACACCGGGAGTGGTAGTGTATTGCATCATTTCGTTCCAATCATACAAACCACCATAAATTGCACAGTTGGCAGGGTCATTATTGTAACAGTATTTTTCAATAATGCCATTGTTAATGCAATCCGAATGAATATCTCCTGTTAAGTTACTTGTTACCATTGTCCCAATATTCAAATTCTCCTTCATCCAGCATTGGGTGCCTATCTGTAGAGTATTGTAGGTTTGCCCACCATATACAAAGGCCGGAATATTTGGACAAGACACACCAGGAACTGCTTCTGGAAAATATGATTGATTCACATCTCCAACACAAATACCTTTGATATTCTGGATTACTGTTGCTATATCAGAAATAGTAACTGTGGGTTGTTCAAATATCCAATTTCTGAAAGGAAATCCGCTGAGATATCCTGCAAATAGCTTTGCACAATATAATGCATCTATCGAATTTATATAACCTGAAAAATCCGCATCTCCGGCTAGCAGGCTTAGTCCAGTAAGAGTAATGTATCCAATATAATGTTTAAGAACCTGTAAGGCATCAATATTATTAATACCACCCGGTACTTCATTAGATTGTGCAGTAATCTGATACTGGCCAAAACTAACATTTTCAAAATGATAATAACCCGTTACAGTGCTTGTTGAAGAATCTAATATCGTTCCAGTTGCAGTTTTAAGATATACTTCGACATCTTTCAATGGGGTTGAAACCGTATTATCATAAGTAAGTTGGCCGCTAATCCTGCTGGTTTGAGAAAAGCATGCGAGAGAAATTACGATAAACGGGGTTACGGTAAATAGAAATTTCTTCATACCATTGGGATTTTGACTTATTAATATGCAGTGTTTGGCGAAAAATATTAAAGATAAGTAGAATTAGTTCCTAAACATAAGAAATATATCGATGAAATAAGACAAAGTTTCATTTCTACCATTGACGTATTGCCGGTACCTTTCCAAAAGTCAAACTACGAAGATTGAAGAACTTGGATGATGTGTTTTGATAATAATAAAGATAGATTTGTGCATTTTTGCCAGATAATTCTTCAATTGATCTTCATGAGGTTCATTGTATACTAAGTAATCCAATAAAGTAAAGAATTCGTCAAGGTCCGAATCAAGGCTAGGTTTTTTTTGCATTTTTAAAATTTTGACCATATTATTAGTTAAAAAATACCCTGACAAATATTTTGACCAATGAAATGGAAAAAAGATGAATTCTCGGGAAAAGTTGTTCTAAAGTTGTTCCCTTAAAAAAATAAAGCGCTGAATTTCAGCGCTTTATGTGATACAATTGTGGGTTGTACTGGATTCGAACCAGTGACCCCCGCCCTGTCAAGGCGATGCTCTAAACCAACTGAGCTAACAACCCTTTTACCCTGCAAAGGTAAATGGAAAATGCGAAACTGGAAATCCTTTTAATTGGGAAAAAGCAGCATTAATTAAAAAATTGTAATTTTTTGAACGATTCTCTCTGTTCCTGAAAGTATTTCAACGAAATACATTCCGGTCTTTAATCCATTTACTCCAATTGATTTGTTTAACAATGAAGTTGCACCATAATAAGCTGAGCGTACTTTCTGCCCATTAAGATTATACATATTCACACTAACTTCTTTTGAACTTTCCAGATCAAGGAATATCTCAACAGTACCTGCAATTGAATTTAAATATACATTTGGACGCTCAGCCATCAACGCATCTGTTATTCCCGTTGAATAGTCTAAAACCATATCATCAACATACATAACACTCCCTGCAACTCCGGATAAACTGGAAGTACAGGCCACTATAATATTCATAGTGTCCGGATTCTCCAGATTAAACCAGTAAACAGGAGCATCAAATGCTGTCCATGATGTTACTGTTGTACCATCCATAAAAAATCCTATTCCAATAGTGTCGTTTCCACCAGAAGTATTATGCTTTGTAAAAAGTGCCACTACTGCTGCTGTATCTCCTCCGCCGGCAGGAGTATACTTGTAAAAACCTTTAACAGATGTTGGTCGTGTACTAATCGGAGTACCTCCGGTTAGAGTAAAAGTCGCACTAGCAAGGTCAATGCTCAATTGACCTAAGGTCATAATTCCAGGAACTGTGGCTACAACAACACTTTTACTTTCAAGTTTTGCGCACCAGGATCCCGAATGAGCACCACTGCTTTTAGTGACAACAGATGCTCCAACAATAGGAATTGAGGATGATTCCTGGTTTGGACTATCCCATCCTTGCGGATTTACATAATTGCCTGTAGTAATCCATGTTTCCATTCCACCATTTGGAACAGCCTGCGCTAAGATCCGACTACCTGTACTAAATCCAAATACACCTATTACAACAATAACTAAAAATTTCTTCATAATGTTTAATATTAATTAATTAGAAAACACTCTAAACTCCAAATGGTTTATATTTGTGGCAAATATCGTTGAAATCTTTCATATACAAGAATCGAATTTTATTATTATGAAGCAGATCCGACTACTTTTCTCTCTAGTCCTAATAACTGGCTTTTGCTATTCTCAGGGATCAAAAACGCTTACCCTAGCTGATATCTTTACAGGAAAAACGCTGTCAGCAAAAAGTCCTGCAGACTTGAAATCTATGAAAGATGGGGAACATTATTGTGTGAAAGAAGGTGATACCGTTTTTGAATACGATTACCTGAACGGATTAAAAACTCGGTGGTTGTTTTGTTTTAAGGATATAGTTCTCCCAGGAAAGACGGAAGCCTTGGCTGTTGATGAATTTATTTTTTCAGATGATGAGTCCAAAATCCTAGTTAGAACTGATAAAGAAATGATTTACAGGAGGTCTTTCAATGCAAATTATTATGTTTTTGAATTAAAAACGAAGAAATTGACCCCGATTTCCCAAAAAGGCAAACAGGAAGTTGCGTCCTTTTCGCCAGATGGTAATAATGTTGCTTTTGTAAGGGGAAATAATATCTTCATCTCTAATATTGCAACAAATACAGAAGATCAGCTTACAAATGATGGTCTGTTTAACAATATTATTTATGGTAAATCAGATTGGGTTTATGAAGAAGAGTTTTCTTTTGCCAAAGCTTATGCATGGTCTCCAGATGGTACGAAAATCGCTTTCTACCGTTTCGATGAAAGCAATGTGAAGGAATATGGAATGACAAAATGGGGCGATTTATACCCTGAAATCTATAAATATAAATATCCGAAAGCGGGTGAAGATGTTTCCATAGTAAGCGTTCTGGTTTACGACCTTTTGAATAAATCGACTAAAACTATGGATATTGGTAAAGAAACAAACCAATTTATACCTAGAATCAAATGGACAACAATACCTGGTATAATTTCTATTTACAGGATGAACAGGCATCAGAATAAACTGGAGATGCTCTTTTCCGATGCTGCCAATGGAAATTCCACGGTAATTTACTCAGAAGAAAACAAATGCTATATTGATATAAATGATAACCTGTTTTTTGCTCCTAACAAGAAATTCTTTCTTTTAACTAGTGAAAAAGACGGATACAATCACATTTACCTTTATGGAATCGATGGGAAATTAATGCGGCAAATCACCTATGGGAACTATGAAGTCGATGAAATTAAGGGATTTGACGACGAAAAAAGAATAATATACTTTACAAGTTCTGAAAGTAGTCCTCTTGAAAGAGACCTTTTTTCGATAAATCTTGATGGTACCAGAAAGAAAAGAATTACAAAAGAAAATGGCTGGAATTCAATTGAATTCAGTGCCAACTTTAATTATTTCGTTTTACACTATTCAAATGCAAATACCCCGACTGTTCATAGTGTTTGTTCTACAAAGGCTAAAGTACTTCGTGTACTTGAAGATAATAAAAGTTTGAAAGAGCTTGCAGATTCCTATGGATTCAGCAAGCTTGAATTCTTTACATTCAAAACACCTGAGGGAGAATCCTTAAATGGGTATATGATTAAACCTGTAAATTTTGACCCTGCCCGCAAATATCCTGTTTTTATGAATGTATATGGCGGTCCTGGGTCTCAATCCGTTACCAACCGCTGGGGACGAACCGACTTTTACTGGTATCAGATGCTGGCTCAAAAAGGCTACATAAGTGTTTGCGTTGATAACAGAGGAACAGGATTCAGAGGTGAAGCATTTAAAAAATGCACATACAAGCAACTTCTTAAACTCGAATCTGACGATCAGATTTCTGCAGCAAAATACCTTGCAACCTTGCCTTATGTTGATGGAACCCGAATTGGAATCTGGGGTTGGAGTTATGGCGGAAGTATGGCCGCTTTAGGTATCACAAAAGGAGCAGATGTGTTCAAGGCAGCAATTGCTGTTGCCCCGGTAACAAACTGGCGTTTTTACAATGCTATTTACACCGAACGGTTTATGACCCTGCCAAAAGAAAATGAATCAGGATATGACGACAATACACCAATGATATTTGCAAAAAACCTGAAGGGGAAATTCTTACTGGTCCATGGCACTTCCGATGACAACGTTCACCTGCAAAATTCAGTTGAATTGGAGAATGCATTGTTAAAAGAGAATAAACAATTCGACATGTTCTTCTATCCAAATAAAAACCACAGTTTGCTTGGAGGTACAACCAGATATAACCTCTACCAGAAGATGACAGACTTTCTGCTCCTGAACCTTTGAGTATTAAACGATTTTATTACTAATGAAAATACTGAGCAATTAGTTTGCCTTTTTTTTTACAATTCAATTGAATGAAAAGAACGTCTCGGACAATCAGGTAACATAATCTCAGATAATTCTTCTTTGGTTAATTCAGCGCCGCACTCGTTTGGCGTGCAGCAGAACTGACAAACTCTTTTAATTGATTTAAAATCTAGCAAATGAATATCGGGAGTCATGAATTCTGGTTTAACAGGTTCGTTCCTCAATAAATCTGTACTAAGGTATTTCTTATTATCATCAGAGAACACAGTAACTACAACCGCATCAGGCCCAATGGATTCCTGGGTAATTAATGCTCCCAGAAAGTTAGCTCCTGACGAAATGCCAACTCCAAGTCCAATATAGGCAAGCTTTTGAGCCATTAGAATTGCATCCCCGTCATCTACCTGTATTACCTTGTCGAGTTCTTCCAGTTTCACAATGGCTGGAATAAATTCATCAGAAATCCCTTGTATTCTGTGTTTTCCTACTTTATAGCCAGTTGTAAGTGTAGGCGAGTTCGAAGGTTCAAGCGGGTGAATTTTTACAGGTGGATGTTTTTCTTTGAAATACTTTCCAACCCCCATAATCGTTCCACCTGTGCCAACACCTGCAACAAAGGCATCTGGTTTTAACCCATGGAAACGAAGCTGCCACCAGATTTCTTGCCCCGTAGTAAGATAATGTGCATCTGCATTGTCCTGATTTGAAAATTGACAGGGTAAAAAGGCACCCTCTGTTGTTTCTGCTAATTGTTCAGCCCTTGCAATACTTCCAAGAAAACCTCCCTCCTCTTTCGTTACAAGATTTATCTGAGCACCTAACCCTTTTATCAAATTTATTCTCTCAGAACTCATCCAATCGGGCATAAAAATAACAACTGGATGTCCTAAGGCTCTCCCAATGGAGGCTATTGCAATTCCCGTATTTCCACTTGTTGCCTCAATAATCAGATTGCCTGGCTTTAAAGTTCCTCTTTCATAAGCCTTAGTAATAATATGATACGCCATCCGGTCTTTAATACTCCCGGTCATATTAAAATTTTCAGCCTTTGCAAAAATTCTGCGTTTCTGTCCTTTATAGCTGAAGTTGAGTTCAAGTAAAGGTGTATTGCCTATCAGATGAGAAAGTCCTTTAATTCTGCTCTTATTAGTATGCATTTCTTACGGGCTTTTAGTGTATACCTATAATGCAAAAATAACAAGATATTTGCGCAAAGCCATATTTCGTAATTGTTTTATGTATGATGAATTTGTTTCAAGAGAAAAGTCTCAACCTCCTTCAGAACAACTATGCCTTCTCCTGATTTAAAACAATTTTCAGATCCGCCTGCTCCTTGCTTCTGCTTTTCAGTGCAAATGCGATGAAAAACATTACAATTGTCATTCCTGTGAGTAAAAGGAAGGCGGAGTTATATCCACGAATATTATCTCCGTGAGGTGCAGTAACTGCTCCGATTATTGCAGAACCACTTATCTGTCCCATGCTGATAAACATTGTTAGAATCCCTTGCGCAAGAGCTCGTTCTGAGGCAGATACTTCATTAAGAATTATATATCTCAGCGAAGGACCTGCAAGCATTGACAGACCAAATCCTACAAAAACACCAGCAACATAAAATTGCAAAATTGAATTCCCAACAAGGGTCAATAAAAAAACACCCAAACCAGCAGAAATTATACCAGTTATTACTACTATTCTGGAACCAAGTTTGTCGAGCATCCTGCCTGCAACCGGAGAACCAATTGCTGTAGCTATTACAACTGGTAAAAGCATAAAACTTGCCTTTGATGCCGGAACATTGAAGGCATGTACAGAAAAATCAGGAACAAAAACAAATGAAGCCTGAAATATTCCTGTTCCAATTGCAACCATGCCAACAACTTTTATTTGAAGTCGTTTAAATAATTTCAAATTCACAATGGGCATTTTTGCCGACTTTTCAAATATTATCAGTAATGTAAGTGATAGAATCGCACTCAGCAAAAACCATATCACAGGATACGTAACTAAACTCCTGAAGAAATTTTGAGAATCCGTATTATTTAAAGCCAGTGCAAAAGAACCAACAAAAGAACCTAATAATAAAATTCCCAGCCAGTCAAAATTCTTCATTGTTCCACCTTGCTTCGAAGGAAGGTAGCGAATACTGCCAATAATCAATAATATAGCAATTGGAACATTTATTGAAAACAAAGTATTCCACGCATAATACTTTAAAACTACACCTGCAATAATAGGCCCGATTAAAAATGCAAGTCCAAAAACAGCTCCAATCATTCCTAGAGCTCTTCCCCGCTTCTCCGGAGGAAATACATCTCCAATTACAGCAGCAGCAACAGGAAAGATCCCGCTCGAACCAAAACCCTGCACTGCTCTTCCTATCAATAAGAATTCATAATTGTGTGCCAATGAAACCATTATAGACCCAATTGCGAAAATAGAAACTGAAACTACGTAAACCAATCTTCTGCCAAAAACGTCTGAAAGTCGGGCCAATAAAGGCAACCCTATCAGATTAAATAATACATAGATTGAAAATACCCAGGACAGAGCTTCTCTGGCAATATTAATTGAATGAGAAATTGCTGGAAGTGCCGGACCAACAATTGAGATATCGAGTGCGCCCATCAATACACCAATAAACAACAGAATTAAAATGTTTCTGCTCGAAGATTTTGACATGTTTTGCTCTTAATTTTAGTTTCTGCAAATTTGAAACAACTTTAGTGTTTATTTGTTAACTTTAATCATAAAAAAATGTTCGCCTGCTTAGAGATATCATTATATTTGCATATTTCAATTCCCAATTAGATGAACTGGCAAACATTAAAAACTGAGCAACAAGGCAATGTAACATTGCTGACACTTTCGCGACCCGAAGCGATGAACGCACTTAATACCAAGCTGTATTCAGAATTAAATGAATTCCTGGATTTACTCGTAGAACAAGGGACCTGTAAAACCTTGGTTATTACTGGCGACGGTAAGTCTTTTGTTGCAGGGGCAGACATTTCCGAAATGTCAGGAATGAGTGGAGAACAAGGTTCTGCCTTTTCAAAAATCGGACAAGATACTTTCGACCGCTTTCAAAATCTTCCATTTCCTGTAATTGCTGCAATTAACGGTTTTGCATTAGGAGGCGGACTTGAACTTGCCATGGCCTGCGATTTTCGTTTTGCAAGTAATAAAGCAAAATTTGGTCAACCTGAGCTTAACCTCGGCTTAATACCGGGATATGCAGGAACTCAAAGACTTTCCAGATTAACAGGCTTGGGTAATGCCCTCTGGCTTATTCTCACCTGCGATATGATTTCCGCTGATGAAGCTCTTCGCATTGGGTTGGTTCAGAAAGTCACGGAACCTGAACAATTACTGGACCTCACTCTTGCTATGGCTGAGAAAATTGCTGTCAACGGATCTCTTGCAGCTTTAAAAGCTAAAAGAGTAATCAGAGACGGCTTTAACATGCCATTTAATGAAGCAAGTTTGCTTGAACAAAAGGAATTTGGATCTCTTTTTAATGAAAGCTCAACTCAGGAAGGCATGAAAGCATTCCTCGAAAAACGCAAACCAACCTGGTAGTATTTGGATATAATCACTTTTCAAAATATCAATTTTATTATATGAATTACGAAGAAAGACTTCAGAATGTGAGCGTTATAGGAGCTGCCGGGAAAATGGGCAGTGGTATTTTGCTTCTCACTGCTCTTGAAATGGCAGACATAAGCCTTAAACCCGAAAACAAAGACAAAGCATTCAGGCTTAATGCTATTGACATTTCTCCCCTCGGACTTAAAGGGCTTGTTCAATACCTTAAAGTTCAGGTTTTAAAAGCTGCAGAAAAAAAATTAATCCAGTTACGAAAACTCTACCACGACAGAAGTGACCTGGTTGAAAATTCAGATATTGTTAACCAATACGTTCATGATGTGCTTCATATCGTTAGCCCGGTTACAAGAATTGAGGCTGCCTATGATTCATTTGTGGTTTTTGAGGCAGCAAAAGAAGATCCTGCTATAAAGATCGAATTGTTTTCAAAAATTAACACTAACAATCCGAATAAACCCTGGTTCTTTACAAATACCTCCTCAATTCCAATAACAGAACTCGATATACAGGCAAGTCTGGAAGGAAGAATAATTGGCTTCCATTTTTACAACCCACCTGCCATTCAAAAACTAGTTGAAGTAATTAAAGCAGAAAATACAACTGAAGAATTAACTGCCTTTGCGCTTCAATATGCAAAAAACCTCAAAAAAACTGTTGTCCCATCGAATGACGTTGCAGGTTTTATTGGCAATGGACATTTTATGCGCGACTTGATCTTCGGTGTAAGCGAAGTTGAACGACTCTCAGGAAATTATCCTTTTACAGAATCTGTTTACATGATCAATAAAGTTAGTCAGGACTTCCTGATTCGCCCAATGGGTATTTTTCAACTAATTGATTACGTTGGACTTGACGTTTGTCAATATATTCTGAGTGTTATGAATTCACGCCTTACAGGCAAGAGATTGCATAGTACTTTACTGGATGAATTTGTTTCAAAAGGGATTAAAGGTGGTCAGTTTTCAGATGGATCACAGAAAGACGGCTTTCTCAAGTATGAAAAAGGGAAAGTTACTGGCATTTATTCACCTGCCAAAAACGAATATGTAGCTATTGCTGACATTCAAAGTACTTGTGATGAAAGACTAGGTGCTTTGCCTGAAAATGCTCCTGCGTGGAAGACTATTCTGAGAAATCCTAAAAAAGAAGATGTATTAAGAATCTTTTTCAATAACCTGAAAGACCTTAATACAAAAGGCGCAGCTTTGGCTATTGCATTTGCTGAAAACACTAAAAATATCGGACAAAATCTGGTGAAGGATGGAGTAGCACTCAATGAAAATGATGTTAATACTGTACTTTTAACTGGTTTTTTCCATGCATACGGACCAATCAATGACTATGTGTAATATTAAAAAGAACAATATTACATATTAAGAAATAAATATAAAAAACACTGACATGTCAAAGTTAAGAAAAAAGGTATATCTGGTTGCTGGCTATAATACCATTTCTATGGGTACCGGCCGTAAAGAATTTAATCCTAAAAAAGAACGTGCAGGACTAGAGCAATACATGAAAGAAGCCGGACAGGCAACTTTAAAAATGATTGGTGGCCCTGACAATGTTGATGAATGTGTGATTGGTAATTTCATTGCTTCACGTTTTAACGGACAGGCAAATATGGCCGCATTCTTCCCTTTTATTGATGAAGGGCTAATGTATAAACCTGCAACAAGAGTTGAAGGAGCCTGTGCTACAGGCGGACTGGCTCTTTTAGCTGGCGTAAAGAGTATTCTTGCCGAAACTGCTGATGTAGTATTAGTTTTAGGCGTAGAGGTTCAGAATACGGTGAAAGCTATTTATGGAGCTGATTATCTTGCAGCTGCTGGATGGGCAAAAGACAGGAAGAATGGACATGCTTATTTTTTCCCTGGACAATTCAGTGACAGAGCTGGAGCTTATTATGAAAAATATGGAAGAGATAAAACCAGGCAGGCTTTTGCAAAATGGTTCAGCAATTCTATTGAAAATGCACGCCTCTGCTCAACTGCTCAGGAACACCATAATTCGGCTAAAGACCTCACTGCCCTCGGAATGATGGAACCAAACGGGAAGTCCTTTGTAGATCATTTGAATGTTTTTGACTGCTCAAAAGTTTCAGATGGGGCGAGTTCAGTAGCTATTGTTTCTGAGGAAGGCTTGAAACGCATTGGCATTCCTCTTTCTGAGGCTGTTGAAATAGTTTCTTATGGCCATGCTGAAGCTGATATTACAAAACCACCGATTGACAGAACTGAACTTACTACATTTAAAGTTGCTGCTAAACAGGCACTTGATAATGCTGGGATTACTCTGGATCAGGTTGCAACTGCCGAAGTTCATGATTGTTTTACAATTGCAGGTATTCTGGCAACAGAGGCCCTTGGACTTGCAAATCCAGGTGAAGGCCCTGATTTTGTGTTGGCAGGAAATACTGCCAGAGACGGGAAATTTCCTATTAATACAACTGGAGGTTTAATTGGATGGGGACATCCTACAGGCGCAACCGGAGTTCATATGGCTGTAACCATATGGGAACAATTAACGGGAAAGGCCGGAGCAAATCAAGTTGCTGTTCCTTCAGATAAACCTTATGGAATGTCTGTAAACATGGGTGGTGATGATAAAACTTTAGTAGCAATCGTATATAAAAAGAATTAACCACAGAGACACAGAGAACACGGAGATTTTTTTTCAGAACACTCCATGCCCTCCGTGTCTCCGTGTTAATACGAAAATGAACCGGATAAACACACTATTTAACATTAAGTACCCAATTATCCAGGCAGGTATGATCTGGTGTTCAGGCTGGAAGCTTGCATCAGCAGTTAGTAATGCCGGAGGACTTGGGCTTATAGGTGCTGGTTCAATGTACCCTCATATCCTTGAAGAACATATCATTAAATGTAAAAAAGCAACTGAAAAGCCTTTTGGAATAAATATCCCGATGATTTATCCTCAGGTGGAAGAACTATTCAATGTAGTACTTCGTCATAATATTAAAATAGTTTTTACATCTGCCGGAAACCCTATGAAATGGACTTCTCAACTCAAAGATCAGGGCTGTAAAGTGGTTCATGTAGTGGCAAACACAAAATCTGCTAAGAAATGTTTAGAAGCAGGAGTTGATGCAATTGTAGCTGAAGGATTTGAAGCTGGTGGCCATAATGGCAAGGAAGAAACTACAACAATGACCCTGATCCCCATGATTAGAGAGGTTACAGACATCCCACTTATAGCTGCCGGTGGAATCGGTTCAGGAAGAGCAATGCTAGCTGCAATTGCCCTTGGAGCAGATGCTGTGCAGATTGGATCACGTTTTGTCGCTTCTGTGGAATCCTCCGCTCATGCTGCTTTTAAAAACCGGATTATTGAAACTGGTGATGGCGATACATTGTTGTCATTAAAGAATGTCGTTCCGGTAAGACTAATCAGAAATGACTTTTTCAACGAAATACATGCTCTTGAGAATCAAGGTGTTTCAATTGAACAACTTAAGAATGTACTCGGACATGGGCGTGCAAAAAAAGGCATGTTTGAAGGTGATATGGAAAATGGTGAGCTGGAAATAGGACAGGTTGCCGCTACAATTCACAACATTATTCCTGCTGGCGAAATCCTTCAAACTATAATTCAGGAATTTGAATCAGCGAAAAAAGAAGTTTGCAAATTTGAACTTTAACTCAAAAACAAATACTTAATAAAATGGAATTTACTTTCACCGAAGAACAGGAAATGATCCGCCAGGCTGCCAGAGACTATGCCCAGCGTGAATTGATAAAAGACGTTTTAGAACGTGATGCAAAAGCAGAATATCCCACTCATCATGTTAAAGCACTGGCTGAACTTGGATTTATGGGAATGCTGGTTTCTCCAAAATATGATGGAGGCGGAATGGACACAATATCATATGTTCTGGCAATGGAGGAGATCTCAAAAGTCGACAGCTCCTGTTCAGTCATTATGTCTGTTAACAATTCCCTGGTTTGCTACGGAATTGAGGCTTTTGCTTCTGAAGAACAAAAAGAAAAGTATTTGAAACCTCTTGCCAGAGGTGAAAAAATCGGAGCATTCCTTCTTTCAGAGCCAGATGCAGGATCTGATGCTACCAGCCAACGCACAACGGCAATTGATATGGGCGACCATTATCTTGTTAACGGTACGAAAAACTGGATCACTAGTGCAAACTCTGCCTCTACATACCTTTTGATTGCACAAACCAATGTAGAAAAAGGACATAAAGGAATTAATGTATTGATTGTGGAAAAAGACTCACCTGGAATTACACTGGGACCTCATGAAGACAAAATGGGCATGCGTAGTTCAGATACACATTCCGTGATGTTCAACGATGTGAAAGTTCCTAAAGAGAATCGTATTGGTGAAGATGGTTTCGGTTTTAAATTCGCTATGAAAACCCTCGAAGGAGGACGTATAGGCATCGCCGCTCAGGCTCTTGGAATTGCTTCAGGTGCTTATGAAAGAGCTGTTCAATACGCAAAAGACAGAAAAGCATTTGGCACACAAATCATTAACCATCAAAGCCTTGGGTTTAAACTTGCAGAAATGCTCATGCGAATTGAAGCCTCACGGTATTTTTGTCTCAAGGCTGCCTGGTTAAAGGATCAGCACCTCCCATACGGCACTGCAAGTGCAATGGCTAAATATTATGCTGCAGAAACTGCTATGTTTGTTACTACCGAAGCCGTTCAGATTCATGGCGGATATGGTTACGTTAAGGAATACCACGTAGAACGCCTCATGCGTGAAGCAAAACTCACCCAGATTTACGAAGGCACCAGCGAAATCCAGAAAATTATTATTTCCAGGGCTATTATGACGGAATAATATCCAGATTGTTCTGTAGGGTTATGCCATGGCATGACCTTACAGAATGTATCGAGGGTTTTGGCCTTTCTATAGTTTCATTTTTCTGATCTCGTCGACAAAAAAATCAGCAATTTGATATTTGGTAATTATTTCGGAAGGAAGTAAATGCCCGCTTATAGTTTCTTCTGGAATATCATTCGTATAAACTATTGTTTCTGAATATATTATCGACGACAGGGCAGGGAAAAGACTCTTGCTTAGTGCATATATTTCCGGTAGTGGCAGGATGTGCTTTGCCAAAAAATAAAGATCATAATAATCACGCATTGTACTCCGCTGAGAAATCGCTGACATTTTTAGCGCAGCGATGGTACTAATTGTTGCAATATTCAAGTTTTCAAATGGACATGTGTAATCCTTTACTTTAAACGGGATTAAAACAGCGCCTCCGGAAAAAAAAGTGACTTTCACATCTTGAACAATAAAATCCAGTTGAAATCCTTTCTCTTCTCTCATTAGTTTAAAATTAGGGAATAACTTGGTAATGAATCGCTTAATACTCAATGAATCTATATTTTCACCATCAAAAACAAAATCAAGATCCTCAGACGGTGTCCTATTTGCAGTGCTAAGGCTGTACCACCAATCAATGAGAAACGATTCAAATATTTCTCTTTTGAAAGTTGTTTTAATAATGCAGAAGTAGTTAATGGAAGCTTTTCAAATAGTAACTTCACTTTCTAAGGATTACTTTATTAATAAAATTTGTTCGTTTTTGCCAACGTCCAGTGTCGCTTATTTTCTTGTTTACTGTTTCTATTACTTGATTTGAGACCAAATCAGACAATCGAAACATATCCTCAAGATCTCCATAAAGTAGAACTTGCTCAGTGACCAATGACTCGGGCAAATCAGCTTCTGGCTTATAGGACCAGAATATATATTTTGGAAAAGCTGAAATGTTCATCTAATTCGTTTAATAGCTATGCAATTATTACAAAGATAACGAATTGGTGTTTAATATCTTTAATAGGCTGAAACAATTTCTACGGTACAAAACTCCCATTTACATCGCCTGCGCAAAGGACATTATTAGAAACCTGCATGCTTACCGTTATGGTATCGCCCTGGGCATCATATAGATCATACCAAATATCTACCATAAACGTGCAATTGGATTGCTCGGTAACGGTTATGTTTTAGACAACAGCTGCTGTATTTTGCCCAAATAGCACAAAAGAAAAAACCAACCAAAAGAAAGAGCAAAGTAATTTTTTCATAATTATTTATCTTTTGTATTACAAGAACTGGTTTCAGATAAAAACTTCTATAAAAATAGACCTTATTATCAGATACACCAAAAACATATCTGACAATTTGCATTCTGTTGAGTCATGCCATGGCATGACTCAACAGAATGATCACCAACAATATTACCTCAAAAACAATTATCTAACTATCTTTGTCCATCAAATCTTCTTAACTATGCAACAGGTTGACCCTTATCAACCCCAAAATCCTATCCGGATTGTTACAGCAGCCGCTCTTTTCGACGGCCACGATGCTACCATTAATATCATGCGCCGCATTCTTCAGGCCAGCGGTGCCGAAGTTATTCACCTTGGACACGACCGATCTGTTATTGAAGTAGTTGATTGTGCTATTCAGGAAGATGTTCAGGCCATTGCAATAACTTCCTACCAGGGTGGGCATATGGAATATTTTAAATACATGCACGATCTCCTTCACGAAAAAGGCTGCGGGCATATAAAAATATTCGGTGGCGGCGGCGGGGTTATCCTTCCTAAAGAATTGTCTGAACTCCATGCTTATGGCATCTGTCGTTTATTTTCTCCGGACGATGGCAGAACATTAGGATTACAGGGGATGATTAACATTATACTCGAACAATCTGATTTCCCTTGTGGGATTGTTGACAAATCAATGGATTTCAATACATTGGCTACTACAGAAATCACTAAAATCGCAAGTTTAATAACTGCAGTTGAGAATTCGCCGGAGAAAGTTAAAGGAATAATTGAACAACTGGAGAAAAATTGCGCCGACAAGCCTGTTCCTGTTCTGGGAATAACCGGAACAGGTGGTGCTGGAAAATCATCTTTGGTTGATGAATTGGTTAGGCGCTTTTTGGATGATCAGTATGGCAAAAACATTGCAGTGGTTTCTGTTGACCCTACAAAACGAAAAACCGGAGGGGCATTGCTTGGTGATAGAATCCGCATGAATTCGATCAATACCGACAGGGTTTATATGCGATCACTGGCAACAAGGCAATCTAATCTCGCGCTGTCGAGATATATTAAGGATACACTTACCATTCTCAAGGCAGCCGGCTTTAATTTAATTATTGTTGAAACCTCAGGAATCGGGCAATCAGATACAGAGATTGTTGACTATTGTGATGTTTCTCTGTATGTTATGACTCCTGAATATGGTGCAGCTTCTCAACTCGAAAAAATTGACATGCTCGACTTTGCTGACCTTGTCGCTATTAATAAATTCGACAAAAGAGGCGCTTTGGATGCTCTGAGAGATGTAAAAAAACAATATCAGCGCAACAGCAAACTCTTCGACAAAGAAGTAGAAGAAATGCCTGTATATGGAACAATGGCATCACAGTTTAATGACCCTGGCATTAATGTTTTATATAAAGCATTGATTATCAAACTAAACGAGAAGGCTTCAGCTCAACTATCATCAAATTTTGTTTCCCACCATGAAATGGAAGACAAAATATTTATAATTCCTCCGAAAAGAACACGATATCTGGCAGAAATTACAGAAACAGTAAGAAATTACAACAAATGGTCAGTTGAACAGGCAAATATTGCTCAAAACCTTTATAGCATTCAGAATACCATCAACATTCTGAACTCAAACAATAACCAACATTTAAGCAAAAAAACGAGCGACTTCAATACTGAAATTCAGATTGATAACCTCAAAATAATTTACAAGGAAATTGAACAAACACTTGATAATCAAAATATTGAGATCCTCAGTAATTGGCCCGATAAGGTTAAAAGTTACAAGGACGAATTTTATATTTACAAAGTAAGAGACAAAGAAATCTGCATACAAACCCACACTGAATCCCTTTCAAAACTAAGTATCCCAAAAATAAGTCTGCCTTCTTACAAGGCATGGGGCGATATTTTAAAATGGAACCTCCGCGAAAATGTTCCGGGAGAATTTCCCTATGCAGGAGGTGTTTTCCCTTTTAAACGCGAAAACGAAGACCCTACAAGAATGTTTGCGGGTGAAGGTGGCCCTGAAAGAACAAATAAGCGATTCCATTACCTATCTGTCGGACTTCCTGCAACCAGACTTTCAACAGCTTTTGATTCTCCAACTCTTTATGGCAACGATCCTGATATTCGTCCTGACATTTATGGGAAAATAGGAAATGCTGGAGTTTCGATAGCATGCCTTGATGATGCAAAAAAACTCTACTCTGGATTCGATCTCGCTGATGCAAAGACTTCTGTATCAATGACAATTAATGGCCCAGCTCCTACCCTTGTAGGATATTTCATGAATGCAGCTATTGACCAGCAATGTGAAAAATATATTCGGGCGAATGGTCTTGAAGATGAAGTTGAAAATAAAATAATAGAAATTTATCAGATTAAAGGCACTAAACGCCCACGCTATCAGGAGATTTTACCTGAAGGCAATAATGGACTTGGCCTTATGCTTCTGGGTGTTACTGGTAATCAGGTTCTGCCTGAGGATATTTATCTTAAAATTAAGTCAGAAACCCTGAGTCAGGTAAGAGGAACGGTTCAGGCAGATATTCTGAAAGAAGATCAGGCACAGAATACCTGCATATTTTCGACAGATTTTGCCTTAAAAATGATGGGCGATATTCAGGAGTATTTCATTCGCAGCAATGTCCGAAATTTTTATAGTGTTTCGATTTCAGGTTATCATATTGCTGAAGCTGGAGCTAATCCCATAAGTCAGCTTGCTTTCACATTGGCAAATGGTTTTACTTACGTGGAATACTACCTGTCCCGTGGAATGGATATTGATAAATTCGCACCCAATCTGTCATTTTTCTTCTCAAATGGAATAGATCCTGAATATTCAGTTATGGGTCGTGTGGCAAGGTTGATCTGGGCCAAAGCGATGAAATACAGATATAAAGCCAATTCTCGTTCCCAAATGTTAAAATATCATATTCAAACTTCTGGTCGTTCACTGCATGCTCAGGAAATTGATTTCAATGATATACGCACCACTTTACAGGCCCTGTATGCAATTTATGACAACTGCAACTCATTGCATACCAATGCTTACGATGAAGCAATTACGACACCAACTGAAGAATCTGTAAGAAGAGCAATGGCCATTCAGATGATTATTAATCATGAGTTAGGTTTGGCAAAAAATCAAAACCCTTTGCAAGGTTCATTTATTATTGAAGAACTAACTGATCTGGTTGAAGAGGCTGTGCTGATGGAATTCGATAGGTTATCTGAACGTGGAGGCGTTTTAGGCGCAATGGAAACAATGTATCAAAGAAGTAAAATTCAGGAAGAATCTCTTTACTATGAAACATTAAAGCACTCTGGCAAACTGCCGATTATGGGTGTTAATACGTTCCTTTCAAGCAAAGGATCACCTACGATTATTCCAGGAGAAGTTATTCGTGCTACTGAAATTGAAAAACAGTTTCAAATAGAAATGTTAAATAATCTTCACAAAACATATAAAAAAGAATCTGAAACGGCGATGGAAAACCTCAAAGAGGCGGCAATTCATAATAGAAATATTTTCGAAAATCTTATTGAGGCTACTAAGTATTGTTCAATTGGCCAGATAACCAACGCTCTTTTTAGTGTTGGAGGTCAATACCGACGAAATATGTAGTATTTTAAAAATACAGAATTTCGCTCATTAACACTTAAAAAACGCAACCAACCAGAAATGAACACATTTAACATCCTAGTAGTAAACCCAAGAGATCGCGTCACCCAAATCGCTGTTTACGATAATTACAAAATGCTGTATTTGATAAACCGTAAGCATAGTGGAGATGAATTAAGCTATTTCAGAACTATCTACGATCAGGTTGAATTTCGCAAAGAAATTATTCTAAAAGAGTTGAAAGCGAATGATTTCGATCTGAATAAAATAAAAATTGTTATTTCAAGAGGTGGTTTAATAAAGCCTGTTCAATCCGGAGTATTCAGAGTTAATGAACAACTCGTACACGACCTAACTGTTAGTCCGGTAGGTGAAGATATTATTAATATTGGTGGATTACTGGCTCTGGCTCTGGCTAAAGAAATCCCAGGAGCTGAAGCATTAATTGCGGAGCCAACAGTTGTGGACGAATTGCAGGATGTGGCCAGGATTACTGGATTTCCTGAGATTAGAAGAAAATCCATTTTCCATGCGCTGAATCAGAAAGCTGTTGGGAAACATCATGCTGAAACCCATAATAAAAAATATAACGAACTGAACCTGATTGTTGCTCATATGGGAAATGGGACCTCAGTTGGTGCTCACCAGAAAGGACGTGTTATTGATGTTAATCAAGGATTTGATGGGGATGGCCCATTTTCATCAATCCGATCCGGCAGCCTGCCCATTGGAGATGTTGTACGACTTTGTTTCAGTGGAAATAAAACCAAAGAAGAAATGCTGTGCCTTATTACGCACTGTGGTGGTTTAAATTCTCATCTTGGAACTATCAATATCTCTGAAATTGAAACGCGAATTGCCAATGGCGACGAGAATGCAAAAATTGTTATGGAGGCCATGGCTTATCAGGTGGCAAAATGGATAGGTGCAATGTATGCTGTGTTAAAAGGTGATGTAGACGCAATTCTTATTACTGGAGATCTCGCGCATAGTGAGTTCGTTGTACATTATATTCTCGATCATATTGAGAAAATGGCTCCAACCTATATTTATGCAGGCGATAATGAAGTTGAGGCTATGGCTGCCAATGCGCTTCGCGTATTAAAAGGCGAAATGGAAATTCTTGATTATCAATAATTTATCCATTATTTTGTAGTGTCATACAATTGCATGTCCTCACAATTTTTATAATAATCGACGGTTGGTGTTGTCCAAAAGTAAAATTATGAAGCTAATAGCAATCAATACTGGTAATTTAAAACTTGACGGCGGGGCTATGTTTGGAGTTGTCCCAAAAGTAATATGGTCAAAACTTTACCCTGCAGATGAGAATAATCTTTGCAACTGGTCTATGAGATGTCTGCTGGTTGATACTGGTGACAAAAAAGTGCTTATTGATACTGGTATGGGCAATAAACAATCGGAAAAGTTTTTTTCAAACTATTATTTGAATGGCGATGATGACCTCCTTACTTCTTTAAAAATAAGCGGTTACGATGCAACTGATATTACAGATGTTATTCTTACTCATCTTCATTTTGACCATGCAGGTGGAGCTGTATCATGGAATAAAGAAAAATCTGGCTATCAAACTACTTTCCCAAATGCAACCTATCATGTAAGTAAAAGTCATTGGGAGTGGGCAAATAATCCGAACGGTAGAGAAAAAGCCTCATTCTTCAAAGAAAATTTTATACCTGTTCAGGAGAACAAACAGCTTAATCTGATTGAAGAAGATCAGGAAATTGTTCCAGGGATTTTTCTGAAAAGTTTTAACGGACATACTGATGGACAGCTAATTCCTCATATAAAGTATGGAAATAAAACGATCGTTTATATGGCAGATTTGCTTCCTTCCGCCGCTCATATTCCTTTACCTTTTGTAATGAGTTATGATACACGACCTCTCATCACAATGGAAGAAAAAGCCATCTTTTTGAAAGAAGCAGCACAAAATAACTACTTCCTTTTCTTTGAACACGACATATACAAGGAAGGATGCACAGTAACAGAAACAGAAAAAGGTGTCCGTTTACTGAACACCTTTTCTTTAAATGAATTTTTAAATTCCTGATTTACCGTTTAATAACAAATTGTCTGGTAGCAGAAGTAGTTGCATTCTCAAATCTTAGTAAATAAACTCCTTCACTAAAATTATGCAGGTCAATACTTTTCTCAAGACTACCATTTATATTGATCATTTCCTGGCTGCCAACAACCTCTCCCAGTATATTTACAATTGAAAGATTCAAACTTTCTGGTGTTTGGCTCGAAAGTCTGATTTTCAGGATTTCGTTTGCCGGATTTGGATAAATTACTGCTGAAACATTGTTGTTTATTTCTTCCAGTCCTGTACAGGGAACAAAAGTTATGACAATTGAATCTGTTTTTACACACCCGTTTGTACCAGTTACTGTTACATATATAGTATGAGATCCCTGCCCAAAGTAGGAGGTGTCTGCAATCATAGTTGGTGAAGTAACGCCTGGTACAGACCATTGATAAGTGCTTACATTTGATGCAGTTGCATCTAGAATAATTGATTTATAAACACATACTTCTTTATTGGGACCCAGGTCAGAGAAAGGTGCAGGATTTATTGTTAAAGTTGCTGTTGCTGCAGGACTTTCGCAACCACCTGTGGGTGTTTGAGTAGCGTAGTAGCTATAAAAACCAGGAAAAGACATTGCAGGAACATATGAATTAGTTTGAGCAACTAAATTTGTTAATGAAGTATTTGAATACCAGCGAATGTTCTGACCTGTCGCTGTTAATGCTGGTATAGTTTGTCCCTGACAAATAGTCTGGTTCGCTGTAGTCGGGGCTGCTCCCTGAACAACTATCGTAATCAATGAACTGGAAACGAGCGAATCGCTTCCGGCAGGGTTTGTAATAACCAGCTTTACATCATAAGTTCCAGGATTTGCATAAACAATATTCGTTGGATTTTGTAAAATTGATGTTGATGGAATACCACCCTGGAAAGTCCAAGCCCAGGTTGATGGCGGACCCGTTGAAACATCTGTAAAATTTACAGACCCGCCGGCACAGGCTAATGTAATATTTGATGTAAAATTTGCATTTGGTGGTACAAAGTTGAAAACCTTCAATAATGCTGTTCTTTTATGAACTGGTGTTCCAAGACTTCCTGTTGCTGTAAACTCAACAGTATAACTTCCTGGAGGAACTGAACCAATGCCAGTTACATCAACTGGTATAGATCCCGGATAATTCCATAGTTTATTACCATTCGGGAAAGAGAAGTTAAACAAACCGGGAGAAGATGGTACAGAAGCCGTAAGGAAAACAGTATCTGTATACAACTTAACGCTTGGAATACTAACATCATAATGAGCGAAATTTGAAACTAAAGTATCAATAGCTGGACTAACCCGCATTCCGAAGTCAGGAAAGAATCCAACATAATTAGCGAAAGTTCCGTTTCGGAAATCCGTCCAACTCAACAAAGCTCCATTTTTATGTGAAACTATACCATTATAATCTCCCTGATACTTAGGGGTCCCTGAGCCAGGACAAGCAGTACAGTTCAGTTTCATCTTTTTGTTAGAAATTGCTTGATTAGGAACAAATGTTTGTCCCCCATCATTACTAAAAGAAGCATAAACATATGCACTATCAGCTGTTGGAGTATCACGGGTGTCAAGCCATTGTATATATAGTCTGCCGGTTGATTTATCACACCAGATTGCTGGAAAGAAATTATTATTGTTAATTGTATTTGCATCATCATTAACAGTTACTGCAGCTGAGAAGGTACTGCCACCATCATCCGAATGTCGGCAAAAAATATCTGGTTTATTGCCACTTCCTGTTGGAAAGTTTGATGTATACACGATATACAACCTTCCCCTGTAAGGCCCATAACTATTATCTGCAGCCAGGAAAGGATATGGTCTGGTACGCATATTCTGAACAGAATGCCTGGTATTTACAAACGTTCCCACAACATTTGTAAAATTCTGCGCTGATTTTTGAGTAAATGTAAGACCTCCATTTGTAGATTTGTAAAAAGTATATGTAGATGCTGTGTTTGAACCCGAATGAGTTACAACATAAACTGCCCCTCCCTGAACATCACCTTCAGGCCCCACAGCAGACATCATACCAGGAAGACTCTGTGTAGTAAATGTAGCTGTCTGAGTCCAGGTCTGACCATAATCTGTACTTCTGCAAAAAACACCCTGATTTGCAGTGTTACCTGTCATGGTAGTATAAACAAAATTAGCATTAGGTCCTGATGTCTGATCTGCTGTAATCCAGTTTTTATCTCCTCCGCTAATTGCATTAACAGGTGTTGCCCATGTTGTTCCATTATCGTTTGAAACAGCAACTTTGCAACCCTGAACGGATCCACTACCATACATGTTTTCATAATAAAGATGACCCAGACTATCATAAGCTATTACAATATCTCCCCAGCCAGTACCACCCCAATTGGGATTGGAGGAAGTCCAATCATAAGAATTTGAAGTCTTATATCCTGCAGCCCCGGAAGTCCCTGATGCATTCCAAGCACCAAAATACTGCAATGGATTTGCGGGATTCCCACTAACATGAGTTTCTGCATAATCAGTTCCTAAAAAGAAATTATCATAGTCATCAATTGTAACTACAACAAGACTTTCCTGATTATTTTTAGGCTTAATTTTCCTAAGTTCCTTGGGCAATTGATCTTTGTTAGAATTTTCTTGACTTTTAACTCCAATATGGAGTATGAAACTCACGAAAAACAATAAGAATAAAGTTCGTAAAGTGTTAATTTTCATAGAAATATATTTTAGAAAAAATAAATTATTTTAATTCAGCCAACTTTTCTAATCCCATTAGGTGTCTGATTGTCGTAAGGATCCATTACTGCAAATCTAAGTCAAAATTTAACACATTTCCTACCTGCTTAATTAATACTAATTTATCATATTGCCCATTTATGCTACCTTTGTGGAACTTTTCCCTTCAAAACACCGTATACACGTTGTAATTTTTGATGATAATCTACAAAACAAAACAAAAAAAATCATGAGAACTTTAGTACAATGCATTGTTAGCTTACTATTAATATTTATGTTTTCTATCTCGTATTCTTTTGCTCTACCAGCTAATGATAGTAAGACTGATCAAACTACTTTATCACAGATTTCAATCACCGGAGAATCTTCTGCTGTTGTTTGCTATGGTGGAAATGATGGTTATATCAATATAACCGTAAGTGGTGGCATTGCCCCATATTCCTATATCTGGTCAAATAGCCTGACAACAGAAGATATTTCTTTGCTTACCGCGGGTCAATACTCTGTTACTGTAACTGATGTCAACAATGCTACTGCAACTGCAAGTTTTACTATTAACGGACCAGCTCAGGTAATTTCCTTATCAGGTTTCACAGTTGATGCTAGCTGCTATAATGGTAATGATGGAGGGATCTCCCTCTCAACTACCGGCGGCAGCCCTCCTTATACCTGGCTTTGGAATGACGGCACCACAACAGAAGACAGAAATGGACTTCATGCAGGAAACTATGTTGTTGTTGTTAGTGATTTTGGTGGTAATTGCACTCAAATGAATTTCAGTATTAACCAGGCAGCTAAAATTCTGGCAAATCCTTTAATTATTAACAATACTTGTTACGGTGCCAAAGATGGAGCAATTGAAGTTGTGCCAAGTCAAGGTTATCAACCATATACCTTTTTATGGTCTAATGGCGAAAATTCATCTTTAATTAGCGATCTTGAAGCCGGCAGCTATAGTGTTACAATTACTGATGCAAACAACTGCAGCTCTGTAAACTCAATTAATATTTCTCAACCTCAACAAGTCATTCAAATCGGAAATATAATTTCAGATATAACGTGCTTTGGCCTTGCAAATGGAGAAATTAATATAAATATCCTTGGAGGAACTGCACCTTACGCATATAATTGGAGTAATGGACATACTTCTCAGGATGTTTCAAATCTTAATCAGGGAAATTATTTTGTTGTTGTAACAGATAACGACAACAATTGTTCTAAAGATTACTTCTCTGTTATTGAGCCTGATCAACTTTTGTTAAACGGTATTGTAACAAACCCAGCCTGTAATATGACGAATACAGGCTCTATTGACATTACTGTTGAGGGAGGCGTTCCTCCTTACTCATTTTCCTGGGATAATGGAGCTGTTTCAGAAGATCTGAGTTCTCTTAATGCGGGCGATTACTCAGTTCTGGTTACTGATGCAAATGGCTGTTCGTACGCAACTAGTTTTAGTCTTACTCAACCCGATTTGTTGTCTATTCAATCTTTCCCTACAAACATTTCATGTTTTGGCGGACATAATGGCGCCGTGAATATAACAGTAATGGGTGGTACTCAACCCTATTTTTATTTCTGGTCAAATGGTAGCAATGTTGAAGATCTAAGCAATTTATCTATTGGCCAATATTCTGTTACTGTAATGGATGCGTTGGGATGTTTGGCAAATGCCGGCCCATTCAGCCTTACCCAGCCAACTACTTTAACCATGACCGATTCTATTGTTATGGTTAGTTGCCATGGTGCGAATAATGGAAAAATATACCTTACACCACACGGCGGAACACCAATTTATCACTATACTTGGAACGATTGGTCGACATCTCAGTACAGGACCGATTTAACTCCCGGCCAGTATACTGTTACTGTTACTGATTCTCATGGCTGCGAAGTATGGAAATCAATCATCGTAACTCAGCCTTCTGGGATGAATATTCTAGGTCAGACAACAAATGCATCTTGCTTTGGAATGTCAAATGGATCAATTTCGCTGACAGTAAATGGCGGTGTCGCCCCTTATAGTTACTTGTGGTCAGACCAAAATACAACCGAAGACAGAGACGATATTCTTGCCAATAATTATTCTGTTACTGTCACCGATAACAATGGTTGTCAAAATATTTCAAGTTTCAATGTTACTCAGCCCGATTCTCTGATTTTATCAACAGCTATAACAAATATATCCTGTTTTGGCTCTCATAATGGGATGATTGATGTCTCAGTAACTGGCGGTACAGCTCCTTTCCAGTTTTTGTGGAATGATGGCGTCAATACTGAAGACAGAAGCAACTTAGCTTTTGGGAATTATTATCTCACAATTTCAGATTTTAATGGCTGTTCAGCTATAAATCATGCAATTGTTGCAGAACCTGCTGCGTTGAATGCAAATGGCTTATTAACCAACTTAACTTGCTTTGGCGATAACTCTGGAATTGTTCAGCTGGAAGTTATTGGCGGAACTTCCCCATATTCTTATCTTTGGTCAAATGGCAGTACTCAAAATCACCTTTCTCAGGTACCTGCTGGTACTTATTCAGTTATTATTACTGATTTCAACAATTGCCAGGTAAGCAAATCTTATACTATTACTCAACCAACAGAAATTATTATTACACCTATAGTTACAAACATTAACTGTAACGGTAATGCAAATGGAAGTATCAATATTTCTTTATCAGGCGGAATTTTACCATTATCCTATGTATGGAATACTGGCCAAACAACTTTGAATTTATCAAATCTTTCTCATGGTGTGTATACAATTACTATTACTGATAATTCTAATTGCATTAAAACACAAACTTTTGAAATAACAGAACCTGAAGTACTTTCACATTCTGGCACAATATCTAATATTAGTTGTTTTGGTTTATTAGATGGGGCTATTAATCTTACTGTAACAGGGGGAACTAACCCATACATTTACAATTGGTCAAGTTCTGCTTCATCACAGGACCTTTCCAATCTGGGAGCAGGTACATATTTTGTTACAATAACAGATGATAATGATTGTCAATCAATTGGAACTTTCTCAATAACAGAGCCTTCACAACTAACTCTTTCATTAATTCCTGCTGAAATCTCATGTCACAATGGTTCTAACGGTGCTATAAACTTAACTGTATCTGGAGGAACTCCTGTTTTCTCATATTTATGGTCAAATAACGCTGCAACAGAAGATCTTTCAGATTTAATCCACGGAACTTATTCTGTTATTGTTACAGATCATAATAACTGCTCTGAATCATTGTCAGTTACACTTAATAATCCTGCAAATATTGTTCAGGTAACAAGTGCCATAACACCTGTAAGTTGTACTAATGGTTCAAATGGGGCCATTAATCTTACCCCGACCAATGGTACTGCACCATTTACATATCTCTGGAATGATGGTTCGGCCAATGAGGATCTTGCAGGTCTCGGAGTTGGTAATTATTCCGTAACAATTTATGATGCTGGCTCAAATTGTTCAGTTTACAATTTTACTGTTTCACAAATTTCTGAAATGCAAACTTCTGCAATTCTTGTTAACAATAGTTGTTATGCAGGTACTATAGGTGAAATAAACACATCCGTCTCAGGTGGGGCTAATCCTTTTAGCTATTCATGGAGTAATGGAAATACAACTGAAGATTTAGTGAATTTAGCAGCTGGTTTATACACCCTTACTATTACGGATGCCAATTTATGCACAAAGATTTCAAACTGGTCCATTTCCCAACCATCTGCAGTTTCAATTACTGGAACGGTTACTGATGTTAGTTGCAATGGCGGCACTAATGGTGAGATAAGTATTGCCGCAGCTGGTGGTACTCCAAACTACACTTACCTTTGGTCTACTGGTTCTGTTTTAACAAATGCCAGTGCACTGATTGCAGGTGACTATGATATTACAGTTACAGATCTCAATTTGTGTGAGTCTGTTTTTACGTATACAGTTAACGAACCTTCACTGATTGTACTTTCAACCAGTCATGAAAATTCTTCCTGTTTCGGAGGAACAAATGGAACTATTAATCTCACTGTTTCTGGTGGAGTTGCACCGTATTCATACGTCTGGAACACTGGTTCATCGGATGAGGATATTTCAGAATTACCAGCCGGCGATTATACTGTTACTGTTACAGATGATAATGGATGTGAAAGCTCCATTATTTCAACAGTTTCAGAACCAGTTCAACTCATTTCTATTACTTCATCAATAATTCTGGTTAGTTGTCCTGGTGGCAATAATGGCAGTATTGATATAACTGCTGCGGGAGGATCAAACCCATATTCATATAGTTGGAGCAATGGTAATTCAACAGAAGACATTACAGGACTGGCAGCAGACCTTTATTCTGTTACTGTTACAGATGCCGGTGGTTTTTGTTCTGTTTTTTCAATTACCGTTAATGAAGTTAATCCTATTACTATTAATTCTTCAGTTACGGATGTAAGTTGCAACGGATTTTCTGATGGCGCAATAGAACTTGCTATTTCTGATGGAAACTCCCCTTATACATTTTTATGGTCAAATCAATCTGCGGATCAAAACATAAGTGACTTGAATGCAGACTCCTATAATGTTACTGTTACTGATTTCGCAGGCTGCTCTGCATCTGCTTCTATTCAGGTTAATGAACCAGATCCTCTGCAGGTAAATGCAAGTATCACCAATGCCACTTGTTTTGGATCAGGAACCGGTGCCATTGCCTTAATTGTAAATGGTGGAACTGGTCCTTATCACTTTACCTGGAACAATGGCAGTGTTGAACAAGATCTGACTAATTTAATTGCCGGTGATTATTCTGTTACTGTAAGTGATAAACATTCCTGCACACTCTCTGAGACTTTTACTATTCTTGAATATTCTAATGTAACTGGAGTTATTCCTAATGCATTTCAGGTATTAAATTGCAGCGGCGATAATATTGTTCCTTTTGAATTTATTCCGGATAATTACCTGCCTGAAGAAATAACATATACCTGGATCAGGTTAAATACTGCTCTTATTACGGGTATGCCTCAAACTGGTTCATCACCAGCAATTGGATATTTAGCTAATCCTACTAGCAACACTCTTACTGAAACTTTTTTAATCACACCTTCTTATAATGGATGTCAGGGGGCACATCTACAAGCAAGTATTGTTGTCCCAGCTGCATTTACAGCTTTTGCTGTCGCTGAGCCTATCCTTTGCAATAGTGGCCTCTCAACAGTACATGTTTCAGGATCAGGTGGAACTCAGCCTTATCCGGTAGCTGAAATATTCAATGTTCCAGCTGGTTTTCATGAATTTACTATACAAGATTACAATGGCTGCACAACAACCACTTCTCTAACAATTAATGAACCTGCTGCTATTACAATTAATTCTGCGGTTGTCAACAATTTCTGCCAAAATGCAACAAATGGAGTAATTACCCTTACAACAACCGGCGGAACTCCTCCATATACCTACTTATGGAATGATGGCAATACCAATGGATACAGATCTAACCTTCCAACAGGATTATATCATGTAACTGCTACTGATGCAAATGGATGCGAAGCAAATCAAAGTGTGGAGATTTTTTATTCGCATATTTCTGCAACCGCTTTCATGACTACTGAACCCTATGCATGTCAGGGAACTCCTCATCAATTCACCGTTTATCTTACTGGAAGTAAACCTTTTACTCTTCGGTATACTAATTTTACAGATACTGTTACTGTACTAAACATCAATACTTACGAGTATGATTTTTATGTTAATGTATTACAAAACTCACAATACAAACTCATTTCTGTTACCGACGTAATGTGTGCGGGAAATGTTTATGGAGGTACATATTTTATTCAATCGGAACCATTGCCTACAGCTGCAATATTGCCTCATTCTGCTGTTTGCCCGGGTGAATCCACTCAATTGCAAGTAAATCTAACAGGACATGCACCATGGAATATTACCTGGTTTGATGGAACAAACCATCAGGTTAATAATATTTTCCAATCACCCTACTTTATTAATGTGGCTATTAACACTACACATACCTATTCTTTAAATGCAGTAAGCGATTCTTATTGCAATGCAACGAATCTGGGGCAACCTGTAGTTTTAAGTGTTAATAATAAACCTACTGCCACAATATCAGGGACTACGTTCTTATGTGGAGGACAAACTGCAAACCTACATGTTGAGTTAACTGGCACACCACCCTGGACAATTGTTGTTAATAACGAATCTGGTGATACAACTATTTCCAATATTTTAACTAATCTATATACACTTTCTGTAATTCCTCAGTATTCTGCAATTTATACTGTTGTTTCTGTCACAGATAATAATTGTTCTTCTGTAGGAACTGGTAGTGCAACAGTAACTTTATATGAAAGACCTTTTGCTCATATTTCCGGGCCATCTCATACATGCCAAGGACAAGCATCAAATCTCTTTATTAATCTGAGTGGCACACCTCCTTGGCAGTTGATTTGGACTGATGGTCAAACGACACATTCTCTTTCTAATGTTCTTGCAACTCCTGTTATGATCTCTGTAGGTCCAGATTCTTCAACAAATTATTTTCTAACTCAATTACTTGATTATCATTGTAATGCAATATTACCTAGTGATACATTCGCTTTAAACATTGCAGATCCACCTACTGCTCAGATTGTTGGTCCATCAACTTCATGTTTTGGAATTGGTACCGATGTTTTCGTGAACCTCACTGGAACTCCCCCATGGACAATCGCCTGGAACGATACAACCACTCATATTGTAACTGGTATTTTAACTACGCCTTACACATTCCACATTGATCCTTCATCTGTTACTAATTATTGGGTTACTCAGGTTTCTGACGCTTTTTGCAATGGGAATAGTATAGGTTTTCCTTTAGTTGTTTCCGTCGCCCCTACTGCTGATGTTGAGATATCCGGTATAAGTACTGTTAATCAACTTTGCGCTGGTGGGTCCGTTTCAATTAATCTTACATTCTCAAGCGCTTTACCCCCATTTATAATTTCATATTTTGATTATGCAAACAATGAACATGTAATATCTGGAATTACACAAGACACTACATTAACAATAATACCTCCTTTAAATGAAGGAACCTATAACTATACTTTCCTTTATGTTTCAGATGAAAACGGTTGTACCCACAATTACAACACTCCTTTTAGTATTACTGTACTTCCTCTGCCTTATGTAAACGCAGGTAGCGATACACTTATCTCCTATGGTCAGAGTGTTGCTCTTCTTCCTACGATTTCTGGAAATTCACAACCCTTTGCAATACAATGGTCTCCTGCAACTTATCTAAATGATCCTACAATACTAAATCCGATAAGTTCACCAATGGCTGGAACAACTTATACTCTATCTGTAATAGATAATAATGGTTGTAGTAATTCAGATCAGGTACTGGTTGATGTTAATGTTACAAGAACTGTTTTCGGAACCATTAAATATGACAATACAAATTCAACTCTACTTAATAACGTTACTGTGTTTGCAATTAATGGAAACGATACTGCTGCTACTACCATTACAAATCCATCAGGTTTCTATCAGCTTACTGATCTGCCTGATGGAAATTATCACCTGAAATTTCTGTGTACAAAACCTTTTGGTGGTGTAAATGCAACTGATGCTTTGATCATTCTTAGACATTTTGTTCAATTGACTCAACTTTCAGGAATCAGAAAATTATGTGCTGATGTTGATGGTAGTCAATATGTCAATTCATCTGATGCACTTTTCGTTTCTAAGCGTTTTACCGGTCAAATCGGAGCCTTTACAATAGGTGATTGGGTTTTTCAAAACACTGAATTTACTATACCTGCAATTAATCCTGAGTATAATGTTCTTGCAATATGCAGTGGGGACGCAAATGGATCATATGTTCCAGCTGCTAAATATGACCCTGCAATTTCAATTGAAAATCAAGATGTTATTCAAACAAAAAATGGTGATGATGTTGTCATACCTTTTAAAATAAACAGACTAATTGAAGCTAATTCATTATCACTTATTTTAAACTATCCTACTGACAAGTATAAAATAACCGGTATTGAAACACCTGGTCTTAAGGATGCGTCCTACGCTATCGAAGAAGGCACAATACATATTTCATGGTATAGTTTAGTAACTGCAACCCTTGCGCCGGAAGCCCCAGTTTTGCTCCTGCATGTTCGCATATTAAATGCTAACTCTGGATCCGATGATTTCACAATTTCAGGACCTAGTGAATTTGCTGATAAACTAGCAAACCCATTGTTTAACACCAATCTAATTTATCCAAAACTTCAAACCATGGAGAATCTGGTCTTCTCCGGTACAATTTACCCAAATCCTGTAAGAGATCAACTATCTGTTTATTTGAACTTACCGGAAGATTCTAAAATTTCTGTCCAAATTTCAAATACATTAGGAGAACAGATTACAGTTTTAAAAGAAACTCAATATACCTCAGGTAATCATACCATTACATATAATACTTCAAACTTACGTCCTGGAGTATATAATTGTATTATTGGTAATCTTTCAGGACCAAAACCACAATCAATTTCAACAAAGTTTATTATAGCAAGATGATAATTAAAAAAGAATGAGTCTTTATTGGAGGGCTCATTCTTTTTTAAATTAATAATTTGGTTTTATCATTCAAAGTCACTATCTTTGCGGCCAATTTGAAAAGCATTCATTAATTAAAAGAAAGAGAGCGTTTTAGTATGATTATTATTCCTGTTAAAGAAGGAGAGAACATTGACAGGGCCCTCAAGCGGCTGAAAAGAAAATTTGAAAAAACCGGAGTTGTTAAAGAACTTCGTGAAAGACAAAAATTCACAAAACCTTCTGTAAAAACCAGAGAAGGTATACAAAAGGCTATATATATTCAGCAATTGCAGTCTATCAGCGATAATAGCTAATTATCTTTTCTTTTATTTTTAGTATGAAATTGTGAAGAAACTTGCTTTCTTCACAATTTTTTATTATTTTCACACTCAAATCGTTGCTATGGACTAGAACTGCCTGAATGACTACTTGTGAAAAATTTGTCCAGTACTTAAGTTTTGAGAAACGATACTCTCCGCATACTGTTAAGGCTTATAATAAAGACCTTGAACAGTTTTTTCAGTTTTTAAACGAGGCATACGAAATCACAGAACCACAGACTATTGATTATCAAATGATAAGGTCCTGGATGGTATCTTTGTTCGATACTGAAATAGAAAATCGCTCCATTAACAGAAAACTGTCGACCCTTAAATCCTACTTCAGATATTTAAAAAAAGAAGGATTAATCGATGAAAGTCCAATGATTAAAATCATTTCTCCCAAAATTCCTAAACGCCTTCCAGTTATTGTTGAAGAATCTAAAATTGAATTGCTATTTAAAACTATTGAGACTCCCCAAAATTACTATGATCTCAGAGACCTTGTAATAATTGAGTTGTTTTATGCCACTGGAATGCGATTATCTGAATTAGTTAATCTAAAAATAATTGATGTCGACTTTAGCAGGATGAATATTAAAGTCCTCGGAAAAAGGAATAAGGAAAGATTTATCCCGTTTGGGAATAGGATAAAAGATCTACTTGAGAATTATATAACAACAAAACAAAAAGAGTTTTCACTTGTTGAAAACTCAACTGACTTTCTTTTCGTAACAGATAAAGGTTGTAAAATCTATGCTAAGATGGTTTATCGCATTGTACACAAACATTTAGCAGGAATTACTACTCAGAATAAAAAGAGTCCACATGTATTAAGACATACATTTGCCACTCATATGCTAAACCGCGGTGCTGATTTAAATGCTATAAAAGAGATATTGGGGCACGCTAACCTGAGTGCAACTCAGGTTTATACCCATAATACTATTGAAAAACTGAAAAAGATTTACAAACAAGCTCACCCAAAAGCTTAAAAAAGGAGGAATTATGCAAGTAAATATCAATGCTGTACATTTTAAAACTGATGTTAAACTCGAAGAATTCATTACAGACAAAGTTGGAAAACTCTACCAATTTTATGAAGAAGTAATCAGTGCTGAAGTCATTCTAAAACTTGACAGCAATGAAAAAGTAAAAGATAAAATAGTGGAAGTCAGACTAGTTATAAGAGGAAATGATCTGTTTGCTAAGAAAGAAAGTAAATCTTTTGAAGACGCCATTGACCAGGCAGTAGAAGCCCTGAGGAAGCAGATAACAAAGCACAAAGAGAAGATTCGGGGAAATTAATTATTTTTTTTTCAAAAATGTTTTGTTAGTGTGCAAAAGTTTAATATTTTTGCAGTCCTTTTTGAAATAAGGAACTACTCGTTGTTCTCAAGGTGTATTTCCAAAAAAAAGGAAGAAAAAGCCGATGTAGCTCAGCTGGCCAGAGCAGCTGATTTGTAATCAGCTGGTCGGCGGTTCGAATCCGTCCATCGGCTCACGTTCTTTAAGTGCGGGGAGATACCAGAGCGGTCAAATGGGGCAGACTGTAAATCTGTTGGCGCAGCCTTCGGAGGTTCGAATCCTCCTCTCCCCACACATTGATGCGGAAGTAGCTCATTTGGTAGAGCGACAGCCTTCCAAGCTGTAGGTGGCGGGTTCGAGCCCCGTTTTCCGCTCAACAGCCGATGTAGCTCAGGGGTAGAGCACTTCCTTGGTAAGGAAGGGGTCACGAGTTCAATTCTCGTCATTGGCTCAGAATCTATTTTTTAGTTTAGAACACTTTGTGTAAACATTAATAATTAAATCAACATGGCAAAAGAAAAATTCGTTCGGAACAAGCCACACGTAAACGTAGGAACGATTGGTCACATCGACCACGGTAAAACCACCCTCACAGCAGCTATTACACTGGTACTTGCTGAAAAGGGCTTATCTGAATACAGGTCATTCGATTCAATCGACAATGCTCCTGAAGAAAAAGAAAGAGGTATTACGATCAACACTGCTCATATCGAGTACCAAACAGCTAACCGCCACTACGCTCACGTTGACTGTCCTGGTCATGCTGACTACATAAAAAACATGGTTACAGGTGCTGCTCAAATGGACGGTGCTATTATAGTTGTTGCTGCTACTGATGGTCCAATGCCTCAGACTCGCGAACATATTCTTCTCGCTCGTCAGGTTGGTGTTCCAAAATTAGTTGTTTTCATGAACAAAGTGGACTTGGTTGATGATGAAGAATTACTTGACCTTGTTGAAATGGAAATCAGAGAATTACTCACCTTCTATGGTTTTGATGGTGATACCACTCCTGTTATCCGTGGCTCAGCATTAGGTGGATTAAACAAAGAACCTGTTTGGGTTGAAAAAATCATGGAACTCATGGATGCAGTAGATACATATATTCCACTGCCTATTCGTGCTGTTGATAAAGATTTCTTAATGCCTGTCGAGGACGTGTTCTCAATCACTGGTCGTGGAACTGTTGCAACTGGTAGAATTGAAACTGGAGTTATTAACTCTGGCGATCCTGTAGAAATTATCGGAATGGGTGCTGAAAAACTCAAATCAGTTGTTACTGGTGTTGAAATGTTCCGCAAAATTCTTGATCGTGGAGAAGCTGGTGATAACACAGGTCTTCTTCTAAGAGGTGTTGACAAAGACGAAATTCGTCGTGGTATGGTTATTATTAAACCAGGTTCTGTTAAACCACACAAACATTTTAAAGCTGAGGTTTATATCCTAAAAAAAGAAGAAGGTGGACGTCATACTCCATTCCATAACAAATATCGTCCGCAGTTCTACTTCAGAACAACTGACGTTACGGGTGAAATCACTCTTCCAGAAGGAGTTGAAATGATCATGCCTGGCGACAACCTTACTATTGAAGTAATGCTGATCAATCAGATTGCTATGAACCAGAATCTACGTTTTGCTATCCGTGAAGGTGGTAGAACCGTTGGTGCCGGTCAGGTAACTGAAATGCTTGATTAATAACTTATTTAAAAATATCTGGATAAAGGTATCCCCGAAACGGGATGCCTTTGTCTACAAATAAAAAAAGGTTTTTTAATCCAAACGGGTGTAGCTCAATTGGTAGAGTGGCGGTCTCCAAAACCGTAGGCTGTGGGTTCGACTCCTACCACCCGTGCAAAAATATTAGTAACTATGGCAGCTTATCAGAAAGTCAGAGCGTATGTACAGGATAGCTACGAAGAATTGATGCACAAGGTATCCTGGCCGACCTGGAATGAATTACAAAGTAGCTCTATCGTTGTTTCCATTGCTTCCCTCATAATCGCAATTGTGGTTTATTTGATGGACTTAACGTTTAGTCAGCTTCTGAGTCAATTCTACAAACTCTTCTAGAGTTAACTCCACCATAGCCTAATATTCGTTATTTGATATCAATCTTACAAGGGATCCCAGAACGGTATGAGTGATTCGATAAAAAAATGGTATGTGATCCGAGCGATTAGCGGAAATGAAAAAAAGGTAAAACAATACCTTGAAAATGAAATTAATCGCTTGAATATTAAGGATTACATTGCTCAGGTATTGATCCCGACCGAAAAAATCTATCAGATTCGGAATGGAAAAAAAGTTAGTAAGGAAAGAAATTTCTTCCCGGGTTATATCCTTATTGAGGCTGTACTCGATGGAGAAATTCCTCACATAATTAAAAACATCCCGGGTGTTTTGGGATTTTTGGGAACCAAAGGCGAACCGAATCCTCTCAGGCAAT
>CAIXZF010000028.1 GCA_903923925.1 uncultured Bacteroidales bacterium | reverse complement strand
ATAATGGCGAGCAATGCCTTGTAACAATAACTGATTTAACCGATTATCGGTTGCAGCAGGAAAAACTTAAGCAAAGTGAGCAGCGTTTTCAGGCTTTGGTAGAGTGGTCGCCTTATGCCGCCCTTGTTCACAGAGAAATGACGATAACATATGTTAATCCGGCAGCTGTTAAGCTATTTGGGGCAACCTCTGAGCAAGATCTTATCGGAACTCCTGTTTTGCGATGGCATCATCCCGATTATCATCAAATTGTCCTTGAACGAATCCGAAAAGCGAATGTAGAAGGTGTTGCTGCTCCAATAATAGAGTCAAAATATTTTAAGCTTGATGGATCAATAATGGATCTGGAAGTACAGGGCAAGCCAATAATCTACGATGGATTACCCTCCATACTTGCTACGTTTAATGACGTAACGGAACACAGGCGGGTTGAACATCAACTCAGTGAACGTTTAAAAGAGATAGAGACCCTTTTCTTTTTAAGTAAGTTGTCAGGAATGCAGGATTTGTCGCTGAATGCTTTGTGCCAGGAATTAACAGATTATTTGCCAAATGGCTGGCAATATCCTGAAATTGCCTGTAGCAGGATATTGATTGACGAAGTTGAGTTCCGCTCAGAAAACTTTGAAGATTCTGCATTCTTGCTATCAGCTCCTGTCAAGGCAAACAGTATAACAAATGGACGCATAGAGGTTGCTTATTTAAAGGAGATGCCTAAAGCTGATGAAGGTCCATTTTTGAAGGAGGAAAGGGTATTGATTAATGCCCTTGCACAACAGCTGGGAACAGTCATAGATCGAAAAAATGCTGAAGAGAAAAGGAAAGAGGCAGAAATCAAATTGATAAAAAGTGAGGATCGATTCGACAAAATTTCTGAAAACAACAAGGTGATTACCTGGGAAACTAATGCTGATGGACTTTACACCTACATAAGCGATGTATGCAAGCCGGTAATGGGTTATGAGCCTCAGGATGTCATAGAGAAACTGTATTTCTACGAATTCTTTCCTGAGGAAGAACGTGAAGCATTGAAGGAAGCTGCTTTTGCTTTCTTCGAAAGGAAAGAGCCCTTTCGTGGCTTTGAAAATGCAATAGAAACCAAGGACAAGAAGATTATTTGGGTTTCTACTAATGCAATGCCAATACTTAACGATAATGGTCAGTTAACCGGATACAGAGGTACCGACGTTGACATCACCATCCGCAAGCAATTGGAAGAAGAGCTGAAACGAACCTCTACCCGTTTAAATTTGGCTACAATAGCTGGTGGTGTTGGCACTTGGGAATATGATCTGTTCAACGATTTTCTGTTGTGGGACGACCATATGTTTAAACTTTATGGTTTAGACAAAAAGAATTTCAATGTTACATTCGAAACCTGGCGGTCTTGTGTTCATCCTGACGATAATGCAAGGGTTTATGAAGAAATACAAATGGCGACTCAAAATATAAAAGAGTTTGACACAGAGTTTCAGATAATTTGGCCAGATGGTACCGTTCGGCATATCAGAGCGATTGCTGTTGTTCAATTTGACAGCTCAGGAAAGGCATTGAGTCTGATCGGAACCAATTGGGACATTACGAACCAGAAGAATCTGCAGCTGGCACTCTTAAAAAGCAGCGAAATATTACAAATAAATAATGCCGAAAAAGACAAATTTTTCTCCATTATAGCCCATGATCTGCGTGGCCCTTTCCATGGTTTTTTAGGATTGACACAATACCTTGTTGAAGAGTCAGAAAGTCTTAGCAGCAAAGAAATTCTGAGATTTTCCTCAATTATGAAAGACTCTGCATCCAATCTCTTCAACTTACTCGAAAACCTTCTGGAATGGGCACGCCTTCACCAGGAAAAAATCAACTTTAAACCTGAGCCAATTTTATTGATGCCGAATGTAGAAGAATGCATCCTTAGTTTATTGGATTCGGCTAACAAGAAGAAAATTGTAATAAAAACCGAAATACCACCAAATCTGGAAATTTCCGCCGATAAGTATATGCTGGATTCGATAATCAGGAACCTGCTGTCAAATGCAGTAAAATTTACGGATAGAGGGGGAGAAATAATCCTTGGATCAAAGATCTTGCCCGGGAAATTAGCTGAAATATTTGTCCGGGATTCAGGTATAGGTATGGACAATAAAATGATGGATAATTTATTCCGGATTGATGTTCCAACAAGCAGAAAAGGCACCGAAAACGAACCCAGTACAGGCCTTGGACTAATTCTTTGCAAAGATTTTGTCGAAAAGCACAATGGAAAATTATGGGTACAAAGCGAAGAAGGCAAAGGTTCAGTGTTTTATTTTACTCTTCCTAGCAATGCTGAGGACCCGACAAAAAGCAGCCTTTCAAACACTATTCAGGCTAAATCAGGCAAATTAGAGAATCAACAACTTAAAATATTAATTGTTGAAGACGATGAAATCTCTGGTATTCTCATTTCTTCGATGGTAAAAAAATATTGCCGGGAAATTATTCATACAAAAAATGGGGTTGACACTATTAAAGCCTGCCATAACAATCCCGACATCGATCTCATTCTGATGGACATTCAATTGCCTGGAATAGACGGGTATGAGGTTACAAGACAAATCCGTCAGTTTAATAAAGAAGTAATCATCATCGCTCAAACTGCTTATGCTTTTTCTTATGAAAGGGAAAAGTCAGAAACGGCTGGTTGTAATGACTATATACCAAAACCTATCCTAAAAGCTGAATTGCTTAAAATAATCCGAAAACATATTTAGTTTCGCGAGGGTTCAACCCTGGCAGGGGCTTGAAGCCCTGCCAGGGTTTGGTTCGCAGGTTCAACCCTGTCGGGGCTTGAAGCCCCCGACAGGGTTCGTTTCGCCAGGGTTGATTAAAGCGGCTGCAGCCGGCCCTTCATTAAATAGCAGATCAACAATGCTCATATCGCGGCAAAATGGAAACCTGTCGGAGAATACCTGAATATAGTTTGGCAATGTAATATCCTGCTCTTTCTTCGGTGTAAGCTTATACCGGTAATCAGCAGGGTAATATCCCTCCGGATGAAACTCCTCAGTCAGATTTATCGTCAGATCAAGTCCGATTAATCTGACTAATTTATGGATAAGCTGAAGATTGTAATCGAACAGATTCTTATATATTTTTTCATAAAATGGCTGAAGATCATCCATATAATAGAGAAAAAAAGGAGAATTATTATATGCAGTCGTCAGTGAGCGCCAGTGGAGCCGCTGCCAGGGTTCACGATTGTCGATTTGTATTTCACATATAGGTATTTTCTCCCCATGTTTTTGCAACAAAGGAATGCTGAGCGCCTGCACTCCATTAGGACCCGGGATCCGGCAACGGTTACGATATGTCTGACGGTTGTAATTCTCATGCTGCTCAAGCAGAATACCATTGGTTTCGCATGCTTTCACAAAGAAGGATATAGGAGGAAGGTATGCTGTTGTAAATATAGCAGGTATGTGCGTCGGATAAATCATTCTTAGGTGATGTTTGCAATTCGTTGTGAAATATTGATCCAGGCTTCTTTTACTGCTGAAGTACAATTTGTAGCTGAATCGTATTCAATTACTGAAAGGCCAAGCTGTTCTGCCTCAGGGAAAAGTGGATCGTAAGGAATTTTTCCGGCAACAGGAATCCCTTCACCCTGACAATAGGTGTTTAATACATCAGTAAGTATTATATTTGAAGGATGTACTTTATTAATGAGTACCAAAGGTAAGTGACCACATTTACGGCTAAAAAGCACTAAAGATTTCAAGTCGGCCAATGCGTAGGGATAGGGAGCAGTTACAATAACAACAGCATCTGCTGATGATGCAGCAATAGCGGCAGCTTCTCCTTGTCCGCGGGGAAGTCGTATATGAAGCTGATGTATTTTCCTGACATTCATCATCTGCCTGGCCTGTTCAAGAATTACCGAGGTCATTGCCGGCTGATGTAAGGCATCTACGATACTATCCGTATATAAAAGCGGACCATATCGCGATTCAGCATAAGAAAGAAGCACATCATCATCATACTCAAACTGCAGCACACTAAGAGGACACCAGCGGATACATGAACCGCAGGCAGTGCAGCGATGTTCGGCATAGTGTATCAGATCTCCATACCGCATTATTGCATTGTGTTTACATATGTCCAGGCATTTGAAGCAATGACTGCAGCGATCCGCATCAAAATTAAAGCGGGGAATCGACGGAACCGGCCTTTTGCGGACATTTTGCGGATCCATCAACCGAAGAAGCCTGCTATAGGTGAAGGTGCATTCAGCGAGAACAGAAGTGCCTGCAAGCATGCCAAAAGCAGACAGTAATGCAGAAAGCCCTTCGTTCCCTCTCCCACCGGTAAAAGCGATAGCACTCATGAATTCAGTATTTTTTCAATATTTGATGCTATAGTATCAAACGCACTAAGGTAGTCTGTCTGCTTTTTCACGGCAATTTCACCGTTCATCCCTGTAAGCTGAAATTTTTCATCAAAAGGCATTTCATAAATAATCGGAATATTATGCTGTATTGCATATTCGTGAACATGAACCGGCTTGCCGGCACACCGATTTATCAGGATACTTTGTTTTGCAGTAAGTTTTTTAAGATCGGGTAATATTGTGTTGCAGTGCATACCGGCAAAAGAGCGTGCATCAGCCACCATTATCAAAAGATCCGCATCATATATTGATTCCAGAGATTCGGCACTAAGGCCGGGTTTGGCATCAATAATAACAAAAGAGTAATTCATAGCTTTTGCTTTCATAGCCTGGATTACCGGCACATGAAACCGTTCAGGAACATCTTGTCCGGCATCGATCAGAAAAGTTTTCTCCTCTAATTCTGAAACCATATATTTTCCAATCTTATGATCCCGGGGAACAATTGCAGCATGCCTGCAAGTATTCAGACAAGCGCCGCAAGCAATACACTTTTTCTCAACAAAAGTAACCTGGTTTATACTTCCTGAAATCCGTATAGCACCAAAATGGCAGGCCTTTTCGCATACCTTGCAGAGGATACACTTTTCCCGGAGAATATGTGGCATTTCAGCATATACATCTGTTGTATGTGCTTCGCCGACTTCCAGATAATAGCGTAAAGTAGGATAACTAATATCGCAGTCGAGCAGAACGTAGTTTTCAGATTCGCAAAACGATCTGTAATATTCAAACAGATTTAATGCCAGCAAACTGCTGCCGTTACCACTTACAGGACTATAGAAGGCAATTGTCAGAGGCTTCGGCATGTGCAGTATTTAACGGGCTTTGAGAATTCTGGACGCATTGGTGTTAAAAACAGATCGTTTGGGCATTGCTCTGAAGACGCCTTCGTTTGCCGATTTTACCTCCTCTATGGTGTAGAAGGCTCCAGGTTCAAAATCATCCACAATTGATACGAAATGTTTGACATCTTTGCGTTTAATAATCGAAAATATTACTTTCACTTTTCCTCTGCTGCCGACTGCATCAACAATAGTAAGTCCGAAATTCTGATTATTCAGTTCGTTAATAAGTTCATAATTCTCTCTTTTCAATATCAGCCTGATAATGACACTACCAAGTGAAAGTTTCTGTTCGATGGCCATCCCGATAAAATTCCCCATCGCAAAGCCAGAACCATAGGCAACATAACACATTACGTTGTCGAGATGCTTCATGATCTGGCTAACAGCTAATAACCAAATAATTACTTCAAAGAATCCCAGGAATGGTGCGATAAATTTATAGCCTTTCGATAGGAAAATCAGGCGGAGCGTACCGATTGTCTGATCTGTAATACGCGCTAAAAAGATCAGTAAGGGGAGGATTATCCATTGGAAACTCCAGCTATCGCCCATCATATTCATTAATTCATTCATGCTCAGGAGTGATTGGGAAGCAAAGATACCGCTATTTACAGCTTTTTGTACAGACCAAATTAATGCAAAATTGTTATTTTTGCAAATACTGCCCTTAAATTATAGACATGCCATGGCATGTCAGTACATAATGACTAGTTTAATCAATAATTTTAAAATTACAACCAGATGAAAATATATAAAATATTAGCCGGTCTTATTGCTGTCCTGCTTTTTCCAATGTTTATGATGGCTCAGAGCGAGGCAAGGCTGCTAAGGTTTCCGGCAATTTCGGGTGACAAGCTTGTTTTTTCCTATGCCGGAGATCTGTATACGGTAGCCAGAAGTGGCGGAATGGCGAGAAAAATAACGAATGATGCCGGCTACGAAATGTTTGCAAGGTTCTCACCAGATGGAAAATGGATAGCCTTTACAGCTCAGTACGACGGAAACACTGAAGTTTACAAAATTCCGTCAACTGGCGGAGAACCTCAACGCTTAACCTATACTGCTCAGCTTGGCAGAGACGACATTTCTGACCGTATGGGCCCGAACAATATTGTAATGGCCTGGACTCCAGACGGTAAAAATGTGGTTTACAGATCGAGAAAGCAAACATTTAATGACTTTAAAGGGCAATTGTTTTCCGTTTCATCGGAGGGTGGAATGTCGACCGAGCTTCCTTTACCAGCAGGTGGTTTCTGTTCATATTCTCCGGATGGTAAAAAACTGGCTTACAATAGGATATTCAGGGAATTCAGAACATGGAAATACTATAAGGGCGGCATGGCTGATGACATCTCCATTTACGACTTTGAAACAAAATCGACTACAAAAATTACCAATACTGTTAACCAGGAGATAGAACCAATGTGGTTCGGGGATAAAATCTTTTTCCTTTCGGATCGCGACAGGACTATGAATTTGTTCGAATATAGTTTTGCTACCAACCAAACCAGAAAGCTTACAAATTTCACAGAATTTGATATCAAATTTGCAAATGCCGGAAAAGATGCCATTGCTTTCGAAAATGGCGGCTTTATTTATATTTTCGACATTAAAACTGAAAAATCAGAGAAATTAAACATTACAATAGCTGATGATTTCGACCGCGGAAGAAACGAAATTAAGGATGGGACAAAAAATCTTTTCAATGTAAATATTTCACCGGATGGAAAGAGAGTTGTTGCAAGTGCAAGAGGTGAAGTATTCTCTGTGCCGGTAAAATCAGGCATTACACGCAACCTTACAAACAGTTCGGCTGCTCACGATCGTGATGCATCCTGGTCGCCGGATGGAAAATATATCGCCTACCTTTCCGACAAGAATGGGGAATATGAAATTTATATTCAGAAACAGGATGCAACAGAAGCTGCAATTCAAATTACACAGCATGCCGATACCTATAAATTCAATATCCAATGGTCGCCCGACAGTAAGAAAATTCTCTGGAACGACAAAATGTTACGTCTGCAATATGTTGATATTGAAAGTAAATCAGTGACATTGGTTGACAAATCAGAGATCTGGGAGTTTGGAAGTTTCAACTGGTCGCCCGACAGCAAATGGATAGTTTATGCATCCCAGCAGACCAACAAAATGGGTGTTATAATGCTGTATAATACTGACACAAAACAAAAGACGGCTGTAACAGATAACTGGTATGACTCAAACCAGCCATCATTCAGCAGCGATGGAAAATACCTGCTGTTTTCATCAGAACGCGATTTCAACCCGATATACAGTGCCACTGAATGGAACGCAGCTTACAGAGACATGTCGAAAATATACATGCTTGTCTTATCAAAAGATACTCCTGGCCCATTTGCTCCTGAAAACGATGAAGTAAAGATTTCCGAAGAAAAAAAGGAAGAAAAAAAAGATGATAAAAAAGACGCAAAAAAAGATGAGCCAAAAGTTGCTCTGACAAAAATAGATCTTGAAGGACTGGCAGACAGAATACTTGCTTTACCGCTGACTGCAGGAAATTACTGGAATATTTATGGGATCAACGATTTTGTTTATTACAATGCTGTTGCCTCCGGCGACGATGAGCAATCGGCCAAGATCTTTGACCTGAAGAAGAAAAAAGAAACAGAACTGGGCAAAGGTTTAAATTTTGATATTTCTGCTGATTTAAAAAAGATGCTTGTTGTGAAAGGTGGTTCTTATTATGTAGTTGATTTGCCAACTGGCAAGATAAATCTGGAGGATAAGCCGGTTGACATGAGTGGTCTGAAAATCAAGGTTAACAATAAAGAAGAATGGAAGCAGATCTATGATGAAAGCTGGAGACAGATGCGTGATTTCTTTTATGTTTCGAATATGCATGGGGTTAACTGGCAGGCTATGCATGACAAATACGCTGTTTTATTACCGTATGTAAACGATCGCAACGATCTTAACTACCTGATTGGTGAGTTAATTGGAGAGTTAAGTGTTGGACATGCATATGTTGGTGGCGGCGACAGGAAAACACCGGATAAAATAAACACAGGCCTTCTGGGAGCTAAACTAAGCAAGGATGCAAGTGGTTATTTCAGGGTTGACAAGATTTTGCAAGGAGCAAACTGGAGTACTAGTCTGCGTTCACCGCTAACAGAACTTGGAGTAAATGTATCCGAAGGGAATTTCATTCTTGCAGTAAACGGGAAATCAGTGAAGGAGATCACGGATATTTACAGCGAACTTGTTAATACAGCAGGCAAGCTTGTTGAATTAACGGTAAATACGACTGCATCAGAGCAGGGAGCCCGGAAAGTACTTGTTACTCCTGTTAAATCAGAAGCAGATTTATATTATTACAGCTGGGTTCAGAATAATATTAAGAAGGTAAGTGAAGCTACAAAAGGGGAGGTTGGATACATTCACATTCCCGACATGGGTGTTGAGGGATTAAACGAATTTGTTAAATATTTTTATCCTCAGCTTGACAAAAAAGCCCTCATTATCGACGACCGTGGCAATGGCGGAGGAAATGTTTCACCAATGATACTGGAGCGGCTGCAGCGCGAGGTAACCCGTGCAAATATGGCAAGAAACGTTACTATTCCAGGGCACACACCACAGCAAATGATGCTGGGTCCGAAGGTTTTGCTGATAGATCATTACTCGGCATCCGATGGTGATTTATTCCCGTATGGATTTAAAAAACATGGAATTGGCAAGGTAGTAGGAACCCGTTCATGGGGTGGTGTTGTGGGGATAAGAGGATCGCTGCCCTTTGTGGATGGTGGTGATTTGCGCAAACCTGAATTTGCCTCCTATTCATCAGAAGAAAGCAAATGGATTATTGAAGGAATCGGTGTTGAACCGGATATCAATATTGAAAACGACCCTGCAAAAGAGTATTCCGGCATTGATGAGCAATTGAATAAAGCCATTGAGATTGCACTGGATGAGATAAAAACTTACAAAGGAGTTCCGCCAATTCCGGTAGCACCCGACAAGAGCAAATAAAAAAAACTGTTTAAAAATCGCAGGTATCACCTAATTTGATAGTAATGCTAAGTGGTAAAAAAATAATCGTTGTATTTCCTGCCTATAATGCTGCAAAAACGCTGGAAGATACATACAGGGAAATACCCTTTGATATTGTGGATGATGTTGTTATTGTGGATGATGCCAGCATGGATGACACTGTGCAGGTAGCTGAGAGAATTGGCATAAAACACATTATCCGGCATGAAAAAAACATGGGCTACGGTGGAAATCAGAAAAGCTGTTATGATAAAGCACTTGAGTTAGGTGCCAACATTGTTATAATGGTGCATCCTGATTATCAGTATACCCCAAAGTTAATTCCTGCAATGGCGAATATTATTGCAGCAGAATTGTATCCGGTAGTACTCGGCTCAAGAATTCTTGGAAAAGGGGCATTAAAAGGCGGCATGCCATTTTACAAATATCTGTCGAACAGGGTGCTAACCTTATCTCAGAATCTGCTTTTAAACCAGAAACTCTCCGAATATCATACAGGATACAGGGCTTTTTCAAGAGAAGTATTGGAAACAATAAGCTACAAGGCTAATTCAGATGATTTCGTATTCGATAACCAGATGCTGGCACAGGTATTCTATCATGGATTTGAGATCGCCGAGATAACCTGTCCGACTAAGTATTTTGAGGAAGGCTCATCAATAAATTTCAGAAGGAGCAGTATTTACGGGCTGGGGGTTCTGAAAACTTCCGTTCAGTATTTTCTGCAGAAGAGAGGAATCATAAATCATCGGATTTTCAGGAGCCAGCATGCAAAACAGTAAGGATAATTCGACCCTCTGCGGGTATTGCAAACTTACCGGAAGCAGGATTCTTTATCCTGTTAATGACATTTTCGGCAATTTCTTTATGCTAAATCAGTGTGATCATTGCAAGGCTTACTTTATTTCGCCAAGGCCAGATGAGGCGATGCTTTCAAGGGCTTATGACGATACCTATTACGGGTCGAAGGAAGAAAAGTTTAAATCGCCACTGGTTGAGAAAGTACTTGACAGTTTCAGAATGGGGCGGGCGAGGAGATTAGGCAGAATGCTTAAACCAGGAAGCAACGTACTTGATATTGGCTGCGGAAACGGCCGTTTCCTGAAATACCTGTTGAATTACGGCAATTTCACGCTCAATGGAACAGAGCTTGCAGGAAATTCAGCCAACAGAGCATCAAGGTTATCGGAAATTCAATTAAAAACCGGCACCCTTGGAAAAGGCGATTTCGGGAAGGGATCAATGGATGCTGTTACTATGTTCCATGTTTTTGAACATCTGGCAGAACCACAGCAAACTCTTGATATAGTTGATGAAATATTGAAATCCGGCGGAATTTTCATGGCATCTTTCCCCAATATTGCAAGTCTGCAAAGTCGCATGTTTAAAGGCCGCTGGTTACATCTTGACCCTCCGAGGCACCTCTTCTTTTTTGCTCCGGATGATTTCATAAGAATGATGAAAACCCGCGGTTATGAGCTAAAGAAGACCACATGGATATCAACAGAACAGAATCCTTATGGATTCGTACAAAGCTTTCTGAACAGTATATTAAAGAAGCGGGAAGTACTTTTTGAGCGGCTGAAAGGAAACACGGTTTATGCTCCCGAATACGGGAAATTCTCAATTCTTATGCAAAAAATAGTATTTTTGGCACTTTTTCCAATATTTATCCTGACCGATTATGCCTCAGGATTGTTAAAGAATAGTGCAACAGTTGAGTTTATATTTATCAAACATTAAATTTTAACACAGTAGAACGATGAGCATCAAAAACAGATCTATCCTGTTATGGATATTTTCCTTTATTTTCATGGTAGGAATAGCCATGTATCAGCGAACCACCGGACCAACATATCCGGTAAGGGGCAAGACAGAAGTTAACGGACAGAATATTAAATACAGCCTTATTCGTACCTGGGGCGGTGCAGGCGATGCAAAAGTGGAAGTAAACATAGCAGATACCTCGGTTAAAGGCAGCTATATGTTCAAACGCTATAAAAGCGATGATGAATGGACCACTGCTGCAATGCTAAGAGAAGGCGACAAGCTTATTGCCTTGTTACCGCATCAGGCTCCTGCCGGAAAAATAGCTTATCATGTTACACTTATTTCAAAAGGTCAGGAATTCAAACTAAACGAAAAACCTGCAGTTCTCAGGTACAAAGGCGATGTTCCTGCATACATAATGATTCCTCACATTATTTTTATTTTCCTGGCGATGGTATTCTCTGTAAGAGCAGCAGTTGAAGCCTATTTTAAAGGTCCAGACACCTATAAAATTGCACTCTGGTGTGTGTTAAGTTTTGCCTTAAGCGGGATGATTTTAGGACCTATTGTTCAGAAATTTGCCTTTGATGCATATTGGACAGGATGGCCTTTTGGTCACGATCTTACAGATAACAAGACCTTATTTGCCTTTATTGCCTGGGTGGTTGCAGTTATCCGCTTACGTAAGAATCCGGCCAATCGTGGCTGGGCTTTTGCAGCAGCTATTATTATGCTGGCTGTTTATCTCATTCCTCACAGTATGTTTGGATCAGAGATTGTTTACACTACAGCAAAACCTTAATACTGATAAGCCGGAATGAAAATCCATTCTGAATTACCGGCCAAGCATATCATTTTATTTCTATATGCCGTGATCACGCTGATCACGGCATTTTTTCATGAACCCTGGCGTGATGAAGCACAGGCCTGGCTGCTGGCAAGAGATCTTTCGCCTCTGGGTTTGATCAGAGAGATGGGTTATGATGGGTCGCCTGCACTCTGGCATTTCATTCTGATGCCCTTTGCAAAAGCTGGCATCCCCTACCCTGCCATGCAGTTTATTCATTGGGGAATTGCGGTTACAGCTGTTGCAATTTTTCTGTACAAATCACCATTCCATCTGATATTTAAGATATTATTCATCTTTTCATATTATATGATTTATGAATATTCAATAATTGCCAGAAGCTATATCCTGAGTATTTTATTTCTTTTCAGCATTGCATCAATCTACAGAGAAAAGCTAAAGCGACCTTTGAGTTATGCTGTTCTGGTTCTCTTATTGATGAATACAAATACCCATAACTTTTTCCCCGGACTTGCACTTTGCCTGTTGTTTATCGCTGATTATTACAAAATTTACGGCATCTCACACGGAATAAAAAGAATGAAAGGCCTGATATTCCCCGTTTTGATTATGTTTGGAGGCATGCTTGCCTTTACACTACAACTTTTACCACCGGCTGATTCATGGAAAGCCGGCGTGGCAAATGGATTTGACTGGCCCTGGATTTTTAATGCAATCGGCGATGCCTTCATGCCTTCCTATTTGAGCAATCCCGGCATGACCCTCTTCTTCAAACACTGGACTGAGCTTGCATTTTTTACCATTTTCTTCCTATTCATCCTGATTTATCTTTTTAAGGAAAAAGAACATTTTTTCTTCTTTGCATTTTCTGTTGCTGGCTTATTTCTGATCATCACCTTTAAACATTCAGGCTATCTGCGGCATTATGGATTTATACTGATATATCTTGTATTTACGCTCTGGATTGGGAATTATGAGGGATTTAAAGAAGCTTTCAATTTCAGGAAGATTCAGCAGAGTTTCCATGAGCGGCTGGGAAGTTTTATTGCCTATTTTCTAATTATATCTCTTTCATCCTCTGTGCTTTATGGGGTTTCATCTATTACAACAGACATCAAAACAAAATTCTCCTGTGCCGAAGAAATGTCCCTTGTTATTAAAAATCAGCAGTTTGCCGGAAATGAACTAATTGCTTATAATGTACATACTGTTACAGCCATTGTGCCATATCTGCCGGGCTGGAAATTCTGGGATCCGGGATTAAAAGATTATTTCACCTTTATTCACTGGGATAATAAGTACTTACCGGGCAGGAAGCTGAGTGAGAATGAGATTCTTATGATTGCTGAAGAAAGAAACAAAGTAAAGAAATCGGCATTACTACTGCTGCCATATCCATTATCGAAAGACGGATTATCAAACTATTCTCTGATTAAAGCAGCCGATACGAATGTAAGCGGAGATGAGAAGTTTTATCTTTACAAACTGAAATCAAACTAACAGATGACACTTTATATAATAATTCTTACCGTACTAGTTTCGATAATAGCACTGAATAACAGCGACATAAACTACCGTTTCCGTTTCACACCTTACATGATACACACTGAGAAGCAATGGTACCGCTTCTTTACACATGCGCTTGTACATGCCGATTGGATGCATCTTGCAATAAATATGTTTGTGTTATATTCGTTCGGAAGGCAGGTTGAACAGTATTTTGCCTTTTTCTTTGGTGGAAAAGCTGCATATTATTTTGTGCTAATGTATGTTGGAGGAACCGTTTTCAGTTCTGTTTCCTCCTATATACGCTATTCAAATGAGCCCTATTATCATGCTGTTGGAGCAAGTGGCGCCGTTTCAGCAATCGTTTTCTCCAGTATCGTTCTCGACCCGCTTGCAAAGCTGGGTTTCCTGTTTTTGCCGATTCCGATGCCGGCATTTTTATTCGGGATTATTTACCTGATATATTCTGCGTATATGGCTAAAAAGGGACATGATAATATTGGGCACGATGCCCATTTCTGGGGTGCCATTTTCGGAGTCTTGTTTACTATTGCGCTCCAACCCTCACTGGCAATGCGGTTTATAAGTATGATTTCGGGAAATGGTGGCTGATTCTAATTCATGTTTACGTCTGCAGGATAATTTGCCCAGAGCTTGTATTCCCCGCCAAGAGAACGGAGAATTTCACCCCACAAATTTTCTGGCTTATCCGTTATCACCTGATTTAGCTTTGCCTTGGAAATTATCCAGGATTTCAACTCAATTTCTTCGTCAAGTTGTTTTGAGGACCAGCCTGAATAGCCAATAAAAAACCGGATTTGCTGAGGTTTTACTTTACCTTGCTCAATTAATTCCCTGATTTGATCAATATCGCCACCCCAAAACAAGCCATCAAGAATTTTCATGCTGTTTTCAATAATATCTCCGCAGGTATGCAGATAAAAAAGGCTGTCGGTTTTAACAGGTCCACCGAGATATACAGGGGATTCAAAAATGGGAAAGTCTTTTACGATTTCGGATAATTTGACGCTAACCGGCTTATTTACAATAAGTCCGAATGCACCCTCCTCATTATGTTCGGCAAGTAAAACCACAGATTTCCTGAAATAAAAATCCTGAAGTGAAGGCTCCGAAATTAGAAATGTACCACATACAGGTTTAAGGCTTTCCATGCTCTTTTAGAATTTATCGTTAAACGTAAAAAAGGAATATCTATTTTTGACTAAAATACATTTTGCAAATATAATACCAAGCCACTGATGCTTCTGACCTCACAACCTGAAATCTTTCAACAACTTCGGAAGAATTTTGAAGTGTTTACATATGAAAAGTATTTTTACGCTCTTGAAGGGAATGAAATCTCCATAACATTTGAATTCAAAATTGGAGATTCTTACACATTCTCACCTGTTTTAAGGATTCCAATTAAAGATTTCTATAACAGGAAACTGATACTTAATCTGAATAATGACGAGCTATTCAGGAATATTGTATTTCACATCGGGCTGATAGAACTGATCAGCTATTGGAAAGCAGCTTGCTGTCCACACGTATTGATTAAAGCAGGAAAACTTGATGCGATACAGCTAAAATGGCTAAAAGATGTATATTATAATGGTCTGGGAGAATTCTTCTATACGAATGGCATTAAAACGAGTATAGATTCATTCATGACTATTGAAGCGAATGAAGGAGTTCAGCATCAGAAACAGGATTTTCTTCCTGAAAACCAAGGGCTGATTCCAGTGGGCGGAGGGAAAGATTCGGCAGTAACACTGGAACTGATGAAAGGTGAAACAATTTGCAGGCCATTTGTCTTAAATCCGCGTAAAGCCATACGTGACAGCATTTTATGTGCTGGTTACTCTCTGGAGGAAGCAGTTGTAATTAATAGAAGCATAGATCCCCAGTTGCTGGAAATGAACAAGAACGGCTTTCTGAACGGACATACACCATTTTCAGCCTTGCTGGGGATGATCAGCCTGATGGGTGCTTACCTTACAGACAGTAAGTATATTTATCTGTCGAATGAATCAAGTGCGAATGAGCCAAGCATTCCGGGAACAACTGTAAATCACCAATATTCCAAGTCGATAAGCTTTGAGAGATCCTTCAGAGAATATTACAAAACATATATTTCAGAGAGCTTTGAGTATTTGAGCTTCCTCAGACCACTCAATGAACTGCAGATTGCAGCATTGTTTTCATCATTTCTCCAGTACCACCAGGTTTTCAGGAGTTGTAACGCAGGAAGTAAAGAAGATATATGGTGTGGCAATTGTTCAAAATGCTTGTTTGCAGCGATAATTCTTTCGCCGTTTTTACCAGAAGAATCCATCAATAAAATATTCGGGAAAGAGATGTTCAAGGATAAAAATCTGTTGCCTGACCTCCATAAACTTTGTGGCATTTCGGCTGAGAAGCCCTTCGAATGTATAGGGACTATTGACGAAGTGAATATTGCCCTGGTTGAAATACTAAAAAAGCGGAAAGGAAAAACTTTACCTTTACTATTAGCCGACTATGAACAAAGTAAGCAATATATTGATTATCAACATACAGATTTCAGTGCTTTTCTGAGAGAACTGAACGAGGAACATTTTCTAAGCCAGAGTTTGATTACAAAATTAACAGCTGCATTGTATGACAGATTACCTGGGTGAACTGATAAAAGGGAAAAGAGTTCTGATACTTGGATTCGGAAAAGAAGGGCAATCGACGTACAGGCAGATAAGGAAGTTTTTTCCGGATCAGGATCTGATCATAGGAGATAAGAACCCTGAACTGTGCGAAATCTATCAGGAGCTTGCCAACGATAGTCATTTAATACTCAGATTAGGAAATGAGTATTGTGCTGATGCATTAAGTGTTGGATTGATAATAAAGAGTCCGGGAATACCTTTCAGTGAACTTCCTGAAACAATTGACAGAGAAATTGTGCAATCTCAAGCCGACATCTTCATCCGCAGTTTCAGAAATCAGATAATAGGAATAACGGGGACCAAAGGAAAAAGCACAACCTCAAGTCTTATATATCATATCCTTAAAGGTGTAACAAGCAATGTACTTTTAGTGGGTAATATCGGGCTCCCTCCTTTTGAAATGCTGGATGAGATTAATTCAGAAACAATCATTGTTAATGAGTTATCATCACATCAGCTTGAACGGCTGAGAGTTTCTCCCAAATATGCTATATTGCTTAATGTTTTCCGGGAGCATCTTGATCATTATGATTCTTATGAAGCCTATCAGGAGGCAAAATTCAATATTGTAAGGTATCAGCAGCCTGAGGATTATTTTATTTATTTCAATGAAAATCCCATCATAAACAAGCTGATAAATCTTCATTCAGTAAAAAGTTTGAAATTCCCGTATTCCGACACAAAAACAATCGGTATCAGCTGTTATCAGGAGGAAGGATTCATCATATGGCAGCAAGGTAAAGCCAGGCAAGCTGTATATGAGCTGTCAGGAAAGCGATCGCTGGCTGGGGTGCATAATGTTCTTAACCTGATGGCTGCAATCAGTTATTGTAAAATAGCCGGCATCAGCGATGAGAAAATTGAAGAGGGAATTGGCAGTTTCAGTGCCTTGCCTCATCGGCTGGAATATATAGGAAAAATAAACGAGATTGATTTTTACAATGATTCAATTGCGACCATTCCGGAAGCAGCACTTGCTGCAATACATGCGATTTCGGGGGTAAACACTATAATTCTGGGAGGCAAGGACCGGGGGTTGGATTACAGCGATCTACTGAATTACCTGAGCAGCAGTACAATTGAAAATCTGATTTTTATGGGAGAGTGTGGTAATCGGATGCAGGATGAATACAGAAATATTGCGGATAAAAACCAGAAAATCTTTCTTGCAAAAGATTTTGCTGAGGTGGTCAGGCTGGGCATAACAAAAACAGCCACCGGAAAAGTATGTTTACTATCTCCGGCAGCTGCAAGTTATGATTGGTTCTATAATTTCGAAGAAAGGGGCAATGAATTTAAACGCCTTTTAAGGGCATTCCCGGAAATCTGATCAGGCTTCTGTAGCTTCAGGAGTTTCCAAAACAGCATCCTCTGTAGTTTCAGCAACTGTATCAGAGGTTGATTCTTCGTCTTTAGTCTTTTTTACACTTTTAGCAGCAGCTTTCTTTTTCGCGGCTTTCGCCAGGGCATCTTCAGCTGATTCCGGGGATGATTCAACCTCGGCTTCTACTTTGGTTGTTGTAACTTTTCCCTCACCGGCAGCAACAGAAAGCCTTCTACGATCATTCTTCTCAGCAGCAACTTTCCGGGCACGTTTTCTTGTAACTCCGTAGCTACCCTGAATTATCTTGCCTCTTTTGGTTTTTTTATCTCCTTTTCCCATATTATTGAATTTTAATTTTCAGGCTGCAAAAGTAATAAAGTTTATGGACTATACCTAAATTATTGAAAGCAGGTAAAGTATAAAGAAAGTACAATCAGTCAAACAGGTTTTCTTTTATCGTAAGGAAGAGGCCGGCTTTGTCAAAAGGTTTGGGAAGATATGATGAAAAGCCTTTTGCCAGGAGATTTATTTCATCTTCAGAATCAGTATAACCGGTTATCGCAATCATTGGAACTTCAGAATAGCCATTTATGTTTCTCAGGGATTGGAGAGTCTCAATTCCATTTATACCAATTCCAAGGTTAATATCCATAAGAACGATGTCGAATCTGTTTTCGCTGGCAAGTTTAATAGCAGAATAGCCATCAAAAGCATGCACAACATTGCAGATACCCTTAAGATACAGGGTTATTAGCTCAACATTGGTGGAATTATCTTCAACAAGAAGAAGAAGAGGTAATTCGCCATCAGTGCCATTAAATTTATGTAAAAGCATTGGTCGGCCATAATGATGCGAGACAATATGAAATTCTTCAATCCTGATATCTTCAGCGGCACTTACCATAGGGAGTAAAACATTGAACGTGGAACCTTTGCCCTGAGAACTTTTCAGACTCAGCTTTCCGCCCATGATATCAATTAAATTCTTGCAGATATTAAGTCCAATGCCAAAACCTTCATAATTACGCCTGTCGCCTTCGCTTACCTGTCGGAATTCCTGAAAGATTAATGATTTGTGTTCATCCGCAATTCCGATTCCAGTATCTTTAAAACTAATGAGAATCCACTCAAGATTATCTTCAGTGACAGGAGAAATTTCAACTTTCACTGTACCCTGAGGAGTAAATTTTATCGCATTATCGAGAAGATTTTCAACAATTTGGCCAAAAAGTCTTGGACTTCCGATACAAAAGCAAGGTTCTTTTGCATAAAACACAAGCAGCAGTTTTTTACGCTCAGCAATATTCTTGAACTGGTCGACCATCTGCTTTGTTTCTTCACAAACGTTAAACCGTTTTTGAGGAACATTCGCTGATAGATTTTCCAGTTCAGAAAGGATAATAAGGGAGTTCAGCGTATTTTGGAGGCGACTGCCAGCATCAAATATTTTTGTAACAATTCCGTAATATTCGGTATCCTTAAGCAGATCGGAGAGTATCTCAGAAAAGCCCAGTATACTGGTAAGAGGAGTTCTTATTTCATGGTTAAGATTTTTCAGAATTGTTTTTCTAAGCCCGATAATATCAGGATCAGAATCGTCAGAATTCTGGGGAGGATAATGTGTATTGGGATCGTTCATTAAGCAAGTCAGATTGTTTATTTTTTATTAATAGCATCATCAGGAAAATCCTCGAAATATTTTTTTTCAAGGAGCTCAGGTGATTTTAATACTCTTTTAGCCCATTGTATTTTTATATTTAACATTTCTTCGTGGGTTAATTGCCAGTCGGTAGTGGAATTTCTCATTTTGTTGGTGAGATAAAACAAGGAAATGGCAGCAGAAACAGAAACGTTCAGGCTTTCGGTAAAACCAACCATTGGGATTTTCATAAAATAATCGGCATTTTCCAAAACGGCATCCGACAATCCACTCAGTTCTGTACCAAAAATGATCGCTAATTTACCATCAACAGGCAGGTCTTCGATATTCAGATCATTTTCGTGAGGTGTAGTTGCTACAATAGAATAGCCTTTGCTCTTAAGTTCAGTAATACAATCGATGACAGCAGTTCCCGGATTTGAATATTTATGCAGATTCAGCCACTTAGTAGATCCCATTACAACATCAGGATTAATATTAAAAGGATATTTACTTTCAATAATATGAACGTCGTGTATTCCGAAGCAATCGCAGGATCTTAAAACAGCACTGGCATTGTGAGGTTGAAAGATATTTTCGAGGATAATAGTTAATTTCTTTGTTCTTAATTTAACTACACTTTCGAATTTTGAGATTTTGTTTTCTGTTACAAATCCAAGGAGGTAATCAAGGTATAGCTCTTTAGCGGGAACAGTTAATGAATCAATATCCATAAGCGATAAAAACGGCAAAATTAAAATAATTCAGCAAAGGGCATAAAAAAACTCCGACGCAGGCCGGAGTTTTTTCATCGCTGTGCACAACTACTTGGCCAGCTCGCTACCAGGTCTGAATTTCACAACTTTTTTGGCTGCGATTTTAATTTCTTTACCAGTTTGTGGGTTTCTGCCTTTTCTGGCTGCTCTTTTCAAAACAGAAAATGAGCCAAATCCCACTAAAGCAACTCTGTCGCCCTTTTTAAGAGCAGCAGTGATTACATTTAACATAGCATCGAGAGCACCTTTAGCTTCAACTTTGGTTAGTTTAGCTTCTGCTGCAATTGATCCGATAAGGTCCTTCTTGTTCATAACTGATGGATTTTTAGATTTTGCCACAAATATATATGATTGCATGAAAAATGCAAGCACTACCTGACAAAAGGGGCCAAAATGTTAATAAATGACCGTGTTTGTTCATAAAACAACATTCCACGATGGGCGCTGCCCATCGCTGTTGGAAAATATTAACCAGCACACCAACACACAAGCAAACCAGCAATTTAGCACACTAAAAACCACCCCTGGCTGAGAATATGCCATCTATTGTTACACCTGAACGAAGAAATGGCGGAATAAACCAATGTGCAAATTTACCAGCATACTAATTTATCAATTTCACCAGGTAAGTGATTTACAAATATATTTGGCATTCGTGCGGTAAAATACAAAATCTAAAAGCGTCAGGGAAAAACCTTCACTAAAGGACACAAAAAAAGAGGCTGATAAAATCAACCTCTTTAAAATGAGAGTATAGGTATTATTTTACCTTTTTAGATAGTTCTGCGCCAGATTTAAATTTTACAACTTTTTTAGCAGGGATCTTGATTTCTTTACCAGTCTGAGGATTTCTTCCTTTTCTGGCAGCACGTTTAGCAACTGAAAAAGAGCCGAAGCCAACTAGAGCGACCCTGTCACCTTTTTTTAATGCTTTTGAGGTAGCGTCCACGAAAGCATCCAAAGCCTTTTTTGCATCAGATTTGGTCATTTTTGCTTCCAGTGCGATAGCGTCAATAAGTTCTGCTTTGTTCATTGTTCTTTGTTTTTGGTTAATAAATAGGTTGCTATTTTATATTTTAAGCAAATATAAGGTATTTGAGAAAAAAGTCAAGTGTTTTCGTCTAAAACCCCTGAAAATGTTAATAAAACAGCGCATTTGTCAAAAATAACTCCTATTTAATAAGCCTTTACAAACATTTTCCGGCCGAAAGGCCTGCTACTGTCGGAGTTTGTAACTGGATACCATTTAAAAAAGAGACGATATTCATGCTTCTTTTTCCTTCGGGCTGAAGTTCCAGAACTTCAACAAAACCATCAACAGTAGATATAGTAAGTATTTTTTTACCTTCAGTAAAAATAGTTCCGGGTAAAAATTCGTGATTAGTGTAAATTGGTCTGACTTTAATAATTTTTGCCACGAAGGCTTTACTGTCATTAAATTGAATTTGGGTAAAAGCGGCAGGATAAGGGCTAAGTCCTCTAATGTGATTGTGAATATTTTTAACAGATTCAGACCAATCTATGCGACAAGTTTCTTTTGAGAGTTTTGGAGCGCCTTTAACGGCTCCATGAACCGGCAATGCTCCTAGTTGATCAATCGGGGTAATTGAACCATCCTGAATGCCGCTAACCGTCTTAATAACCAAATCTGACCCTATCACCATCAGCCGATCATGCAATTCTCCTGCAGATTCGTTTTCACCTATCTCAACCTTGGATGAAAATAGGATTTTTCCAGTATCGATGTGTTCGTCGATAAAAAAGGTGGTTAAGCCTGTAGTAGTTTCTCCGTTTATTATTGCCCAATTAATAGGGGCAGCTCCCCTGTATTGCGGTAATAAGGAGGCATGCAGGTTAAAAGTACCAAACTTCGCCAGCGACCATACCGAGCGTGGCATGTACCTGAATGCCACAACAACTTGCACATCAGGACCAATTCTACGGAGGGATTCAAGAAATTCAGGGTCAGATAATTTCTCAGGCTGTAATACTAAGAGCGAACGATCGACAGCCCACTGTTTAACCGGGGAACACTGCATCTTTAATCCCCGGCCCGATGGCTTATCCGGAGCCGTAACAACAGCTGCGATTTCATAGCCAGCTTCTGCTAACTTTTCAAGAGAAGCAATAGCAAACACCGGAGTTCCGTAAAAAACAATTTTCATTTATCCTCCTAAATAATTATGATAATGCTATAAAATACAGGACCTTAATAGATGACCTTAGCGATCGCTTTATTCTGCCTTAGACTGATTCAACAGCGTTGCCATTTTAATGGCAGTGATGGCAGCCTCTGTGCCTTTATTGCCATGCTTCCCTCCTGCCCTGTCGATTGCCTGCTGGAGATTATTAGTAGTAAGTACACCAAAGATTACCGGTTTGTTGAACATGATGCTTACATTCACGATTCCATTTGCAACAGCCTCGCAAATAAAGTCGAAATGAGGTGTTTCGCCCTGGATTACGCAGCCCAGGCAAATTATTGCATCAAAATTCTCATTTTTAAGCATGATCTGAGCACCCATTGGTAATTCGAAACTTCCCGGAACATGTGAAATAGTGATGCTCTGAGCTGATGCACCATGTTTTTCAAGAGTTTCTACTGCACCAGAGAGTAATGCATTTGTAATAGCATCGTTCCATTCAGAAACAACGATGCCAAATCGTAAAGACTTGGCATCGGGTACGATAGCTGGATCGTAAAGAGATAAATTTTTAAGGTCGGTAGCCATTAAAACATATTATTTAGCTGGAATAAGACCTTTGTCGCGGGTAATGTATCTTTCAATTCCCCTGGCCTCATTCGACTTAGGATAATCTTTCTGAATCTGCTCATAAATAGCAAGAGCTTTGTCGTAGGTTTTCTGATCATCATATAACCAGGCTAACTTCATAAGAATAACCGGTGTTGTAAATTCGTTTTTAAAACTTTCGGTTGCTGTTCTGTAATTTTTTTCAGCAGATTCTTTATCTCCTAACTCAAGATAGGCATCAGCGATACCAGCTTTAGCCATAGAAGCAACCAGCACATCTCTTGATTTATATTTCTTCAGGTTATCGATAGCATTCTGAAATTCTCCTTTTTTGAGGTAGATCATTCCTGCATAATAACGTGCCAGGTTCGCTGACTTAGTCATTGTATAGTCGTCGATGATCGTAAGAAAACCCGGATAACTTCCGTCACCATTAAGGGCTTTATTGAGAGAATCCTTTTCAAAATATTTTTCGGCCATGTACATTTGCGACTGAGCTTCTTTCTCCCTGGGTTGAAGATAATAGCGCTTGAAACCAAAGAATCCAAGTACAACAATTACTATAACTGCAATGCCGATAGTAATGATCTTTTGGTTTCTTTCAATAAAATGCTCTGTATTTGTTAACGCTTCTTCTACTACGTGAATCTTTTCCTCAGTGTGATCTGCTTTCTTTGCCATATGTAATTTTTTAAGGCGCAAAATTAAAAAATTTTACTGAACGCCCTACAAATGTGGACATTTTTTTGAGATGCCTTACTGAATCACTGATTATTACGCTGTGAGGAGTGCTTATCCAACAATCCTTTGACAAAAAAAACAAGGTTTGATTCCATGCGATAATCAATGAATAGAATAGGATTTTCAGGAATTAATCTTCAGTGTATTTCCCGGCGTAAAGTGAATTTTAGAATTATCAATCAACCAGTTAACAACGCCGAATACTTTTTTCTCATCACCAAATTCGAGTAAAGAAACAATTTCTTCAAGACTACATTCTTTTACTTCCAGAAAAGCCAGAACCTTTAATTTAAGTCCTTCGAACTCAATCCGCCCAAGTTCAAGTTTATTCATTTTTATGCACACATCGCATTTTCCGCAAGGAGATTCATTTATCTCATCAAAATAGGAAAGTAATTCCTGAATCCTGCATTTCTCCGAAGAATCTACATATTTCCATACGGAGAGGTAACGTTTTTTTGCATTTTCTTTTCTGTTGAGATAGTTTTCTTTATCAATAAGTAAGTGTTTAGAATTGATACGCACTTTTAACCAGGTAAGCATTGGCAGGCTTTTCCGCTGAGCATAGGTAAGTATGCCCATCTGGTCGAGCTGTTTGAGATATTTTACCACCATTTCCTGAGAGAGGTCGCATCGTTTCGCAAGATCCGCTTCATTTATTTTTACATAATCCGTAAAAACTCCTGAGTATGATCTCAAAATAGTTTTGATAAAAGAATCAAAAAAAACATGCTGCACCTGGAACTGGTAAAGATTTTCCCGGGCTTGTCTGAAATGAATTTTCGAAACATCAGTTAATTCATCCGAAAAGATAATATGCCCCTCTTTCATCAGAAAATTCAGAGTACTGAATGCAATGTTGGCAGAAAGTTTATAGCTCTTTGCAAAGGCTGATAAGTCGAATTCAACAGAAAAATCCTCACCGCTACCTTCCGGAATTCCACAATAATTTCCCAGAGCGTAATAAATATTTCTGATTACTTCTGGTTCGGGGAAAGCATTATTATGCTGATCTTCAAGATTTTTAAGATCGCTCTTATCATAAAGAATTATACAAAATGCCTGGTTTCCATCGCGCCCGGCTCTGCCCGCCTCCTGGTAATAAGCTTCGAGGCTGTCGGGCAGGTCGAGGTGAACAACAAAACGGACATCGGGTTTATCAATTCCCATTCCGAAGGCATTCGTTGAAACCATTACAGGCTTACTTCCTGACATCCACTGATCCTGATGCTTTGACCTCATTGCAGGACTTAATCCGGCATGATAGAAGGTTGCCGGAATGCCTTCCCTTTCAAGAAACTGAGCAATTTCCATTGTTTTTCGCCTGTTTCTCGTATAAATCACGCCACATCCTTTAACCTTGCGGATAATCTTCAGCAGCCGTCCATTTTTATCCTCCTCATCAAATGCGTAGAAAGTCAGGTTTTTACGCCTGAAACTGCCACGTATTTCATTCTCATTCTTAAACGCCAGTTTCTCCTGAATATCTTTAATAACCTGGTTTGTAGCTGTGGCTGTTAATGCCAGAACAGGAACATTTGGCATGACCTCCCGAATTGCAGCAATTCTCAGGTAGGGCGGGCGGAAATCATAGCCCCAAGCCGAGATGCAATGTGCTTCATCGATAGCCAGGAGGTTAATCTTCATCTGCGACAATCGTTCAGCCATTCCTCTCTTCTCGAGCCTTTCTGGGGAAAGGTATAAAAACTTCGTTTTTCCGAATGTGCAGTTATCCAGATGCATATCAATTTCGGCCTGAAACAGACCCGAATGGACGGCAACAGCATCAATACCTTTCTTTTTAAGTGTTTCGACCTGATCTTTCATAAGTGCAATCAGAGGAGAAATCACAACACATATGCCGTCTCTGGCTAAGGCAGGAACCTGGTAACAAATTGATTTTCCACCTCCTGTAGGCAATAAAGCAAGGGTGTCGTTTCCGTTGAGGACGGATTGGATAATCTCTTCCTGCAAGGGCCTGAATTGAGAATAACCCCAATACTTCTTAAGGATATCCCTGATTTCCATATTATTGCCCGAGAGCCTTTCTGGCCTCTGCCGATGAAACCCGTTTACCATTAATAAAGCCGACAATAAAGGCATCAGCTACACCCTGAGCTACAATTTCAGCCCGTTTTTTAGTTACGCCCTGAAAATCAGAAACAGCTGCTGATAAAAGCACATTCATCCCGGTTTCTGTTGTAAACAAGATCACCTTTTGGTTCAGTTTTTCCTGAAAACTTTTTATTGCAGCATCAGGAATTGCCTTTTTATAGGCTACAAGCTGAACGCAATAATGGACTTCGGGAGCTTTAGTATTCGCATTTACAATACGCTCAACTGCCTTCTGATCCATGATCTCCGCTAATTTTCCGCCTTGCATTTTAAAGGCCTCATCAATGCTTATTTTCCTGCCTTTATAGTAGGCAACAACAAATGCATCCGGAATTCCTTTTGCTACAACAGTGTTTTTATGCCCCACAGCATTTTTGTAATCCATAAAGATCCCGGAGCAATATTTATACAAACCGTTGTTCAGTATTTCTTCGAATAAAGGAGTTATGTTCATTAGCTGAAAGGATGCTCTGGGAGCCTTGTAAACGCCAACCTGCACCGTATAGTATAAAAATTCTATTTGCGGTTTTGCAGAATTTACAACAGCTTCTGCGATACTTCTTTCCGTTTTAATTAGTAAGGCTTTAACTTCCTTTGAAGGAACAGGAGTCATTGAGAAATTTTCCCTTTCAATTACCCCGGCTGCTAACTCAGAAGAATCAGAATTAACAGCTCTTTCCTTTGAAATTTCCGCCTGATTATCAAGCCGTTTATCGGTAATTAGTTTCTCTTCCTCTTTTGCTGTTTCAGCATTTGCTACTTTCTTCTGATTGTTATCAATCTTAGCCACTAATTGTTGGTTGTTGTCTGCTGTTTCTGCCACCTGCTGATTATTATCAACCTTAGTCGCTTGCTGCTGTTTGTTTTCTGCTTTTTCTACTACCTGCTGTTTATTATCAACCTTAGTCGTTATTTGCTGGTTGTTTTCTGCTTTTTTTACTACCTGCTGTTTATCATCAATCTTAGCCACTACTTGTTGGTTGTTGTCTGCTGTTGCTGCTATTTGCTGATTATTATCAACCTTAGTCTCAATCTGCTGGTTGTTTTCTGCTGTTGCTGCTAGTTGCTGATTATTATCAACCTTAGTCGCTTGCTGCTGTTTGTTGTCTGCCGTTGCTGCTATTTGCTGATTATTATCAACCTTAGTCGCTATTTGCTGGTTGTTTTCTGCTGTTTCTGCCAACTGCTGATTATTATCAACCTTAGCCGCTAACTGCTGATTGTTTTCTGCCGTTGCTGCTAGTTGCTGATTATTATCAACCTTAGTCGCCAGTTGTTGGTTGTTGTCTGCCGTTGCTGCTATTTGCTGATTATTATCAACCTTAGTCGCTATTTGCTGGTTATTTTCTGCTGTTTCTGCCAGTTGTTGATTATTATCAAGCCTTGTTTCCAATTGCTGATGGTTCTGTTTCTGAACAATGGTGATTCCGGAATCCTTGACAACAGTGCTCCCTTTCTCCTTTAATAAATTCAACTTATTAACGCTGGCTTTCTCAGCGATTTCAATAAATGACAGCGCACTTTCCTGAGATTTTATCTTCTGCTGCTGAATTTCCTTCTTTTTTACTTCCGATTTCTCTTCTAAAAGCTGCTTTTCGAGTGCGGAAGCTTTATCCATATGATAAGCAGCGTCCTGAACAAGGCTGTTCACAAGAGTATTAATCTCATTTCCTCTTTCGCTGCTTGCAATCTGAATTTTGATTAAGGAGGAAGCATATCTCGTTTTATTTCCGACAGCTTTTATTTCAAAGAGCTGCATTTCAAATTTTAATGCAGCCGGTTTATTTTCCTCAGCTTGAATTTCAGGCTCATTCCATCTCTTCGTGAGATCACCCTCTATTTTTGAAATTGTGTCTGAAAGAAAATCTAAGGCTTCCTCCTTTTTAAGCAGTTCTTCGCGGGAAGCTGTTCCTGCATTTTCTTTTTCAAGCTTATTGTAGAATTTATTGAGTTTGCCAATTACTTCCTCATTTGATTTCAACTCTGCCTTCATTTTTCCGGATATCGGAGAAATGCTTCCATTAGCAGGCTTTTTTTCTGTCTCTTCATTTTTAGCAACCTCCTGCTTATCAGGATAGAAAAAGGAATAAGGTTCCTTAAACTCACTAACACTTGCAATGATTTTTTTAACAGAAGAAGAATCAACAGCCAATTTTTCTTTCTCCATATAACTTCCTGTTAGTCTGTTTATTTCCTTTGCAGAGGTCGAGGCCTCATTTTCATTTTCAATTATTGCAGGGAATGACTGGTCTTTGCTATTTAGTTTATTCGCGAGATATTCATCAACATCCTTTTGAAGCGTTATTGTGCCGTCCTTTTCCGATTTTGAAGGCTTTGTTCTTGCCAGAACGCTCTGAGGTACTAAATTAAATTGATTAACAAGCAGTTGCAGTTGATCAATATCGTTTGATACAAATGAAGTTGCATTATTAAAGATTACGAATTTATTGTAATTCGTAAGTGCATCTTCCCGTTTTACAAAAGCCTCCTTTAGCAGATCTCCGGATTTTTTCCGATATTCTTTTTTTGCCTTGGCAGAAGTTAATATCTCGGCCTCCTGTGATAATTTTAATGAGGAGGATTCTAGGGTAATGGCCTCAGCGGATAGTGATTCGGAAAGTTTAAGATAGGTATTTTTTTGTTCTATTAATCTTTCCCTTGCGTTTGTGATATAGGTTGCAATGGCTTCTGGTTTCATCTGATCCCTGGTATCGCTGCGGTATAAAGCAATTCGTTCCATCATTGCTTTAATATAAACACCCGAATCAGCAGCTGATTTTACAATTCTGTCATCAAGAAGATTGTTCGTTAATGTTTTGTATAACATCTCACTTGAGGTCTGGTAATCGTTCAAATATTCTTTAACCAATTGAGCTGTAATTAATTGATTAATTACAAATGAAATCGAATCTTTTGGAACTTTTAAACTCTCCGGCAAGGCGACTTTATTCTGTTCAGAATTTTCTGTTCCGGAAACAGGCTTACTCTCTGCTTTTTTTAGCCTGTTAAGCGTTGATGAGAGATTTCTGATTACAACTTCGGCCAGCAAAACCTGGTTTCTGCTTTCCTGTTCTGCTACTTTCAAGCTATCACTTAGTACTGCAAAAATCTGACGTCCAATTTTCGGATCATTCGATGCATTTGGTTCGACTGTATGATTATCTTCCTGCACTGGCTGAACCACTTCAGTTGTTTCGGCACTGCTGTTTGGAATTGAATCTCCGACATTAAGATTTGTAGCTGCAATAGATGAACTATCCCTACTTTCAGTGTTGCTCAATTTAACATCTTGTTCAGATTCAATTTCTTTAGCAGGATTTTTTTCTTCCGTAACACTATTGTCCTGTTTAGAAATCAGGACCATATCCGTTTGAGCAATACGTTTAATTTTATTAACAGCTGAAATAGAAAAGAAGTTAGATTTGTTTTTTGAGGATACGGATTTAGAATCTTCGACTGCTTTCCTGAGTTCTTTCGACATCATTTCAAAAGCTGTTGTGGAAGTATCTGTTGCATCAACACTTGTGTACATTGAAGCCAGAAGCTTCTTTGATTTTGCTAAATCATTTGTATTCACTGATTTTTGCACCTGCCCGGCTAAATCTTTCAGCTGTTCGAGCTTCTTCTGTTTTTTTGTGATTGTTGCCTCAATATCCGTCTGAACAACATCAACTATTTTTTTATCTTTTGTATTTAAAGATGTTATAGTGAGTTCTTCGGGAGTTAAATAGATTACTTTCAAATCTTCGAGTGAATTTTCAGCTTTAGAAATGAGTAGAAACGCAGAATCAACAATCTTTTCATTATTATTTCGCTGAGTCACCAGTTTTTTTGCTCTTAAAGCATAAACAGACTCTGTAGTATCTTTACCGGCAGAAACTAAGGAATTGGCAGCCAGATTATCCTTTGATTCAGTGTTGCTGTCATCGGTAAACATTGATGATGTTGCGTTTACTTCAAGGCTTGCAAGATCTTTAATCAAGGATATTGCCTGAAGGTATTTCTGATCTGGAGCATAATCAGCTGCAAGACCATTCTGGAGATCCAGTTCTATTTTCTGCTCTGGCCTTAGATCGATACGCACTTTAAAAACCATTATTTTTTCAGGCTGAGAGGATCTGTCGGAAGAAAAATATGCATATTTCCCTGTTGTATCAGGAACAAACAGGATATCATCGTAAGGAGTATTTATTGCAAAATCCAGATTTACAGGTTTCGACCATTGTTTTTTAACCGAGTCGTAAACCGTCCTGAAGATATCATAGCCCCCCATGCTGCTGTGGCCGGTAGAAGAAAAAAACAAGGTTTTTCCATCATTAAGCAGATATGGGAAATCTTCATCATAAGGTGTATTTACCGTACTGTCAAGTTTAACAGGAACATCCCAGCTTCCATCATCTTTTCTGCTGGAGAAATAAATATCACGACCCGTAAGAGCTTCCTTGCCATAACTTGAAAAGCACAGAATCTGCTGTTTATCAGGGAAGAATACAACATTTTTATCGTTATTCTTTTTATCAGCTTTTGATTTAAAATTCTCCGGTTCAGCAAGAAAAACGCCATTGATATCAGCCTTGTAGTAAGATCTGTAAAAATCGACACGTTTTACTTCTGTTTTTTCGAGTACATAGATATCGTTTATTTTTGAAAGGAGTTGCATACCATTTTGGCACATAACTATCTGTCTTTCAACCTGAAAATCAGTCATTTCCCTGGATGTGGCGAATTTCTTAAACCGTTCAAACATCCTTACAGCTTCAACAAAACGATAATTGTAATGATAGGCTTTGCCAAGGTAGAAATAATCATGATAATCGATATCCTTTGATTTTGCAGCAAATTCCAGATACTTCAAGGGTTTTTCCACATCACGCTTGTCGGTATAAAGAAAACAAACACCAAAACGGAAATTCAGATCAGGATCTTTTGGATTCAGGCTAAGCAACTGTGAATATAATGGAAAGGCTGCACTAAAGTTCTCATCTTTAAAAAGCTGGGCTGCATCTTTTCGAACTTTATTAACCTCAGCAGTGTTTTTCTGGCCAAATAAACCCGGGCATACAAAAAAAAGTATGCAGCACAAAAACAAATATCTGAGCCTTAATATCAAGTATATCATCTACGTTATAAGATATTAAACTCAAATTTTGATGTTTTGGTTACAAAAAAGGCCCCTTTGAAGAAAGAGGCCTTAATTTTTTAAAAATCGAATGTTATTCCTTCTTGCTTGTTTTCAGATTTGCATCATAACGTTCAATGAATTTTTCGAGCTGATCAACTAAAAGACGTTTTGCGAGTATTATTTTCTTATCATCGAGCAGGTAAATAACAGGTGTGCTGTAAATGTCGTAAACATCATGATAATTAGGTGTTACACTTCTCGGACCATTCACATTAATCCAGTTAAAATTGTTTTTCTTAATATATTCCTTCATTTTTACCATGTTTGTATCTGAACAAACGGCAAACACTTCAAGGTCGTATTTTGCTTTATTATCGTCGTAAAATTTCTTGAGTTTTGGTGATTCAACCTTGCAATGTCCGCATTCAGGATCCCAGAAAAAGACAACAGTATACTTTGCCTTCACTGAAAGAAGCGATTGAGGCATCATATTCGTATCCAGCATCATCATATTTGGTGCTGATCTTCCGATGAGAATGGCATCAAGTTTTTTTGCCCGTTTATTCAGGTTTTCAACAACTGTTGGATTAGCCCAATATGCCTGATTCGTCTGGTAATAGGTTTGAACCATATGAACAAAAACCTTGTCAAATCCCATTACATTCGATGTTTCCGACCAGTTTGTAAGATACCACACAAGAAATTTAAACATTTCCTTATTCGGCCTAACAATTTCTATCATTCTATCGGCATCTTTGATAATAGTATCAGGCGATTGAACCAGTACTTTTTCAAAATAAGTAGTGAATTTATTCTGATAGATCGGTGTTCTCAGCAGGCGCTCATCAAGAAGATCAATTTTATCCCAGAAATGATTTCTGTAATAATTGTAAAGAAATGCAGAATCTTTCTTTCCATTTGGTAAGGTTGGTGCAGGAGGAATATCCACATCCCGCATAACATTGAAAAATCCGGCCATTAAAGTTCCTGGATTATTTTTAATAAAACCAAGTTTATAATCTTCAACTTTTTTGTTGATACTATCGAGAGCGTCTTTAACCAGTTTTGTTGAATCCTTATTATTTGCAACTTTTTTAACCAGCTTTTGCCATGGCTCTGCTTCTACATATTTCTCCTGATTAAACATCATATAATCGTAGAATGCCTGATTCTCGGGTGAACCTTTAATTTTCATATTTTTCACATAGTCAGGACCTGTAGTTTCCAGACTAAAAAACTGTGATTTATCAACGAGAAATTCAAAAAGCCGGGTTTTCCCAAGTGCTACAATATAAATACCTCCTGCCAGGGGTTCTTCACCTTTGAAAGTAAATCTACCTGAAGCATCAACATCCGAAGTATCAGTTAGATACGTTTTATCACCGAAATAATTTGCCAGGTAACAAACCGTATCTTTGATATCACCCACCTTAATTTTTATCTCATAGCCTTTTTTAGTAGTTCCCAATAAAGCAATCGGGAAAAACAACAATGCAACAATTGATAATTTAAAAAATGTACGCATAGTCTGTCTCATGTTTTAATTTTAGCTTTAAACAAATTTACAAATCTTTTAGTATGCACTTTTATCATGCCTGATAAGAATACTTACCTTTGTCACCTCAAAAATAACATGTTAATTAATTGAATTTCATAATGAATAGAAGCTTTATTTTTAGTATCACGATACTGCTTTTAGTCATTTCATCTTATCACTGCATCGCTCAAACCGACTCCGTTCTGAAGGTCAGATCAGATGCTAAACAAGTGTATGACACAGCAAAGGTAGCAATGGTTGACACGAATTTATTCGAATTAACAAGAATTAACAATGCAGCAGAAGCTCTCATAGAAACTGATAATTTTATTATTGAACGACTTTATACGCATTCCACACATACTAACGACAGCCTTAGAAGTCAACTTTTTCATTTACAGGAGATTAACATTGCAAATGAAAAGCTTATTCAGCAAACACAACTTAAAATGTTCATTTGGGCTGCTGCTGGATTCATTTGCATAGTGATGTTTGGAATAATGGCTTTCATATATTTTAAAAACCGCAGTTTTTTAGTAAAGTTAACGGCTCAGAACGCTGATCAGCTAAATGTTCTGGCAGAATACCGAACTAAAATGGACGAATTGAACCAGGAGCTCAGCATCGCAAAAAATGAAACCGGGGCTTTGATGAGTTCTCTCAGTCGTCATCGTATTGATACAATAAAAAAAGACGGAACACAGGAAGATTAAATAAAATTATTCAACAATACCTGTAATATGAAGGGCAACTGTTGAATACCTGGGATCGTTATTGTAAACATACACGGTTTTATGTTCATCACCTTTCATACCAGTAGTATCGAAATTAATATTTATAGTGCTCGATTCTCCTGGTTTAAGAACGCTTTTGGCAGGTTCTGAAGCTGTACATCCACAACTGGCCTTGGTTTTGCGAATAATTAAATCAGACTTCCCTTTGTTTGTAAACGTAAAGTTGTATTTCACCCGCTCACCCGATTTAATTTTACCAAACTCCAGTTTTTCCGTTTCAAATGATATTCTGGGAGCATTTTCCATTTGCTCTTTGCTTAGCATTGAAAAATCTTCTTCAATATAAACCATAACAAAAAGCGACTTCGAGGCTTCGAGCGTATCATCTGTTATGATGTTCAGGTTTTCAAAAGAATATCCAAAATCTCCTTTTTTAGCAGCATTGTATTTAACGACTACCATTCCTTCCTTTTTCGGTTCAAGGATGGTCGGTATAGCAATGGCTTCCATATGCGCTGGCAAATTTTCAAATCCCAGAGTCATATTTTTGTTCCAGTCATTGTAAACTCTGAGTGTATCGTTCCTGATTTCTGTATTTTTTACATAATTCAGTTTCACATTATCTTTAACTAACCTCAGATTGCCCTTTTTAACAGGGAATTTCTTTTCGGTTTCAGATTCTTTCTTTATTGTTTTCTGCGCTAATACAGGCATCCCTGCACTAAAAACAAAAGCTAAAATGATAATTAAAATTTTCTTCATTGGACTTTTCATTTAATAATTTATTTGGCAATAACCTCAGAGGAAATACTTAACAATGTTGTTGGTGTTTCAGGATCATTACAAATAACAGTTATTGTTTTAATTTGTTTTCCTGTATTGTTTGTGGAATCATATTTTACGTCGATCTGAGTTTCTTCTCCGGGTTTGATTTCCTTTTTTTTCAGTTCGGCGGCAGTACAACCGCAGGAAGTTTTTACCTTCCTGATAATCAACAAACCCTTACCAGTGTTCTTTACAATAAAACTGTGTTCTTTAACTTCTCCGGAAGTAATTGCTCCGAAAGAAAAATTCTGTTCTGAAAATTCAATTTTGGGGAGCTTGGGTTCTGGCAGTTTTTTCAGATATGAGAAATCTTCTTTAATGTTCACGCCAATGCTGATGGTTTTCTCAGGCAATAAACTATCATTGGTAAGCATTGTAAAAATATTCATTGCCAGTCCCCAGTTACCACTTTTTGCGGCATCGTAGGTAACAACCAGAAAGCCCTGTTTCATGGGCTGAATTACAGCTGGAATAGCCTGCCATGTTGTGTATGCAGAAGGCTCCTTCATTTCAATTTTCATTGGCTGCGACCAGGCATTTAACAGGCGGAAAGTATCTTTGCGGATTTCTGTATTTTTAAAATCGTCGAGAGCCAGATGTTTACTTTTCATCCTGAGATTGCCAATTTTGTCGGGGAATTTATCCTCAAGCGTTTGTTCTTTGGATGTTACATCTGCTGATACCGACAATTGCTTCACCGGATTTATTGGATCGTTGGTACGCAGGCTAATATAGCGTTCGACCCTGCCTTCAGTTTTTGCAGGATCAAAAGTAACCCTGATAATACCACTTCCGTTCGGAAGAACATTTTCTGGTTCAGAAACGGCAGTAATACCCGGAGAACTCACTTTAAGCTTGCTTATTTTAAGGGTATCTGTTCCTGTATTCTCAAAATCAAAAGTACATTTCACTATTCCATCTTTTTCAAGAATCTGACCGAAATAATGTCGGGTAACTTCTATCTTCAGCACAGGACCAACCTGGGCGAACAGATTTAAAACGATGATTTGAAAAATTAGTATTGCTGTTATTCTCTTCATTTATTGATTCTTATGAATATGTGAGCGTTTTATTTTCGGCTTGCAAAAGTAATTCAAATTATTTATCTGCAACCACCAGACTGGCTAAGTCAGCAAAATTCATACCATCAAAATTACCTGAACTCATTAGCAGCAAGTTTGTCATTTCCCAGGAGAGACTTCTCAGGTAAATCTCAAGTTTCCTGGAATCCGAAAACACTATTAAACCATCTGATTTAAAAGCATTTATGATCTGTTCATCTGCTAATGCAGGTAATTTCTTCAAGGCAAGTGCATGCGGATTAAAATACACTATTTTTACATCTGCCATTTCCATAACACCTTCATATTGTGGCAAAAAATCCTGACTTAGGCTGCTATAGGTATGAAGTTCAAGGCAGGCAATAAGTTTACGGTCGGGATACTGCTCTTTCATTGCTGAAATTGTAGCTTTCACTTTTGAAGGAGCATGAGCGAAATCTTTAAAAGCCACGGCGTTTTTGCCGGCTGCCAGCAATTCCAGTCTGTTGCTTGCACCTTTAAATGAGCCTATAGCGTTTAGAAAAGCATCCTCATCGATACCCATTAATCTGCAAACATGCATTGCACCATTCAGGTTCATTAGATTATGTTTGCCAAAAATGCCTAATGGATAGTGGTTCTCTTTGTAAATAAGTTTGGTAGCACCATTTTCAATTGTATGAGGAAGAAATGAATACGCAAACTTTTGAATATCCGGGGCTGTCGACAGGCATAGATTCTTCAGCACCTCATCTTCTGAACAATACACCAGTGAACCTGTTTCAGGAATTAACTCAATAAATTTCCGGAATTGATCGATGTAATTATCAAAAGTTGGAAAAACATTCATATGATCCCAAGCAATTCCGCTGAGGAGAGCAATATCCGGCATATAAAGGTGGAATTTGGGGCGTTTATCAAGAGCAGAAGTGAGGTATTCATCTCCTTCAAACACCATGAATTTAGCTTCTTCAGTGAGCTTTACCATTACTTCATAGCCTTCGAGCCGTGCGCCAACCATGTAATCCACATCAATATCACAGGCCTTCAGAACATGCAATATCATTGCTGTTATGGTTGTTTTTCCGTGGCTGCCGCCAATTACAACTCTGATTTTATTTTTTGATTGCTCATATAGAAATTCAGGATACGAATAGATTCTAAGTCCTTTTTCCCTGGCAGAGCGTAATTCCGGATTATCTCCCTTTGCATGCATCCCGAGTATAATTGCATCAGGTTCAGGATCTAACTTTGAAGGAAACCATCCTTCTTCTTCAGGTAAAAGACCATATTTTGTCAGTCTGCTAAGTGCAGGTTCAAAAATTTCATCGTCAGATCCTGTAACCTCATAACCTTTGAGGTGCAGAGCGATGGCAAGGTTATGCATTGCGCTGCCGCCGATAGCAATAAAATGAATCCTCATGCTGTTAATATTGTATTTTTGTGATGATTTTCAATCAAAATTACGGATTTAAGAAAACAGATAATGCACGATTTCATTAAAGATAATAACCGGCTATTCACAGGAAAACAGCCAGAAGATGCTTTAAAGTATATTCTGGAGAAATTTAAAGGAAAAATTGCCCTTGCTTCGAGTCTCGGATTGGAGGATCAGGTATTAACTGACATGGTGATAAAGATTGATCCTGAAGTTAAAATATTCACGCTCGATACCGGCCGCCTTTTTCCGGAAACCATCGATCTTATTCACAATACCTCTAAACGCTATGGGATAAAGCTTGAAGTGTACTTTCCTGAGCATGAGGAAGTAGAGAAAATGGTGAACGACAAAGGGATCAACCTCTTCTATGAAAGTATTGAAAACAGAAAAGAATGTTGCCACATCCGAAAAGTTAACCCGTTAAAGCGAGCGTTTCACGGATTGGAAGCATGGATTTGCGGTCTGCGGAGCGAACAGAGCATTACCCGGGCTGGCTTACAACTTACAGAATGGGACGAGCAGAATCAGTTAATTAAAATCAATCCACTTATTAACTGGACTGAAAAGATGCTTTGGGATTACATTAAACAGCACAAAGTCCCATACAATACCCTGCACGATAATGGATTTCCAAGTATAGGCTGCCAGCCTTGTACCAGGGCAATTCTGGCAGGCGAAGATATCAGGGCAGGAAGATGGTGGTGGGAGAATCCGGAAAACAAGGAATGCGGCTTGCATAGCAGGTAATTTCCTTAATCAAACCGGATTGCCTTTACAGGAGAAATCCTAGAAATCACTATTGTTGGCAACACCAGTATAAACAGGCAGACCAGCAAAGTTCCCATGTTTAGCGCCGCAATATACCATGCATTAAAGTAAACCGGAACCACTGAAACATAATAGGACTCCTGCGGTAGCGTAATCAATCCTGTGTATTTCTGTAGTAACAAAAGGCCTATTCCTGTAAGATTTCCCCAGAATAGTCCCTGAATAAGGATATAACCTGCCAACAGAAGGAAAAATTGCTGGATTTCATGGTTTCCAGATCCAAGAGCTTTTAAAATTCCTATCATTGTTGTGCGTTCAAGAACAAGAATTAATAAAGCTGAAATCATAGAAACAGCAGCAACAAGCACCATCAGGATTAAAATTATAATGACATTTCCATCCAAAAGCTGTAACCATTCAAAAATTTGCGGGTATAAATCTTTAACCGACTGAGAATTAAGATTGTAGCCAACTGAATTATAGACAATTGGCGCCATTTTGTCCAAATTATTATAATCATTCAACAAGACTTCAAATCCGCCAACCTGAGCGGGAGCCCAGTTATTCAGTTTCCTGATCTGGGCGATATCGCAGAAAACATATAAAACATCAAGTTCGCCAAATCCGGTTTCATAAATGCCGGCCACTTTAAATTTTCTCCCACGAGGAGCATTCTCTCCTTCATTGATAAAATACATTCTCAGCGGGTCTGACAGTTTTATTTTCAACCGGTGGGCTGTTTCTTTTGAAATAAGAACTTCCTCTGAGGGTATAGTATCCTGAAATTCAGGTAAACGACCCGATACAAGTTTCGACCTGAAAAAATCCCAATTATAGTCGCGACCAACGCCTTTTAAAACAACACCTTCTATTTGCTGATCAGTTTTTATTATCCCAGCTTTTGTGGCGTAAGCCTGCACATTTTTAACACCTTCAGTTTTTTTCAGACCAGTGATAAAACTCTGTTTACTATCGAGTGGCTGTAATTCATAGGAAACATTATTATCAAACCTTGTAATCTGGATATCTCCATTAAAACCAATAACTTTATCGCGTATTTCTTTCTGAAAACCTTTAACAATGGCAATCGAAATAATCATCACTGCCACAGAAAGTGCCACACTGATTACAGCAATATTGATCGCCGGGCGCGAAAATTCAGTTTTTCCACTACCCATTAATCGTTTTGCAAGAAAAGTAACGAAGCTCAATTGCGTTTTTCTTTTTATACTTGCAAAAGTATACATTCTAAATTCAATTTCTCTCTAAACCCAAACGGATCAGCATTTTCGATGAAAAATAAAAATACCGGAATCCTCCTTTTTATCCTTTTTCTTGCCACGGTGAATGGTGTTGCGCAGACAAAACACCGGTATTTGTTTCCGACAGATATTAAAACTGGTGCTCAACGCTTTGAACTTTACCTGGGGCTCATTAAGGGAAAAAATGTAGGAATTCTGGCGAATCATACATCAACTCTCGGAAAGGTTCATGTTGTTGATACGCTGTTTCACCAGGGAATAAAAATAGTCAGGATTTTTTCGCCTGAGCATGGATTTCGAGGTAAAATGGAGGCAGGCGAAAAGTTTGAAAACATGAAAGATCCGGGCACAGGAATTCCTGTGATTTCAATGTATGGAAAAAATCTGAAGCCAGATGCCAAAGATCTTGAAGGCATTAATGTTATGCTTATTGATTTACAGGATGTTGGCGTTCGGTTTTACACCTATATTTCAAGCATGCAATATATGATGGAGGCTTGTGCAAAAGCCAATATTCAGGTATTAATTCTTGACCGACCGAACCCGAACGGATTTTTTATTGACGGACCAATCCTCGATAAAAAGGAAGTTTCGTTTGTGGGCTTAAACCCTCTGCCGCTTGTGCATGGCATGACAATGGGCGAACTCGCCACGATGATTAATGAAGAAAGCTGGCTGTCGAAAGGGCTTAAGTGTAACCTTAAAGTAATTCCTGTTTTTAATTATGGTCATGTTGATTATTATCATCTGCCAATTCCTCCTTCTCCCAACCTGCCGAATATGGCAGCAGTTTATCTCTATCCAACACTCGGCTTATTTGAAGGAACTATTGTGAGTGTGGGAAGAGGCACAGGAACGCCCTTTCAGCTTATCGGATATCCGGGCTTAAAGGATGCTCCCGACAGCTTTATGCCTGTATCCATGCCGGGATACAGTCTGACTCCTCCCTACAAAGATCAGGAATGCAAGGGATTTAAGCTTACCGAATTCGGCGAAAGTTTCATAAGAGATGGCGCAAAACTTTACCTTTTCTGGCTTTTAGAATTATACAAAAGTGCTCCAGACAAAAAACATTTCTTCACATCATATTTCGATCAGTTGGCAGGAACACCTCTGCTCCGGAAAATGATTATTCAGGGCAAAACTGAAGAAGAAATCAGGGAATCGTGGAAACCCGGCATTACTGCATTTAAAAAATTACGAAAAAAGTACCTGCTTTATCCTGATTTTGAATAACATTTCTATTTTTTTACTCTTAATAGTTTAAAACTGATATGATACGCAATTTTGAAAAAAAATCTTCTCCAAAACAGCGTCCGGCGATAAAAACCCAGATTTCTGAAATTGAAACAGCTGCAACTTTTCTTGATAAAACTCATTTACAATTCTGGTTTCTGGTACTGTTTTCATTTGCAATTTATGCGAATACACTTTCCCTTGATTATGCTCTGGATGATGCCTTAATGATTACCAACAACGGGTTTACGAAAAAAGGCTTCTCCGGATTCAGGGAAATAATGTCGAATGATGCATTTACAGGTTTCTTTGGTGTTCAAAAAAAACTTGTTGCCGGTGGCCGTTACAGGCCCTTGAGCCAGCTTTTCTTTGCGGCAGAATATTCCTTCTTCGGACTTAAACCTTTCTGGGGGCATTTATTTAATGTTTTATTTTATGCTTTTGGCTGCGGCTTTCTTTTTATTTTCCTGAGGAAACTAATGTCGGATAAGGATAAGCCTCATTGGTATAAATCGGTTCCTTTCCTTGCAACGGCTCTATTTGCCGCACATCCCCTTCATACAGAAGTTGTTGCAAATATCAAAGGAAGAGACGAAATCCTATCCATGTTACTTTCAGTTTCAACCTTATTTTTGACATTAAAATATATTGATACCCGCAAATACTGGACTCTTGCACTTGCATTTCCGGTTTTCCTGCTTGGATTGCTCGCAAAGGAAAACACAATTACCATGTTGGCAATTCTGCCACTGGCATTGTATTTCTTCAGAAAAATCAAAATTGCTGACTACCTGATTGCAGTTTCACCACTGCTTCTTGCAACAGCTATCTATTTAGTAATCAGACAGCAAGCTCTTGGTTATCTAACTGATACAGTTAAAGTTACAGAGCTCTTGAACGACCCTTATGTAAACTCAACTTTGGCGGAAAAACTAGCTACTAACTCCTATACCTGGGGTATTTATCTTAAATTATTAGTGCTGCCACACCCTTTAACTCACGATTATTACCCCAAACAAATCCCGATAATTGGCTGGGGAGATCCGAGAGCATTTTTATCCCTGCTTTTTTACATTGCACTTGGTGTTTTTGCGCTGATGGGATTGCTGAAGAAAAAAATCCTGAGCTTTGCCATTCTGATATTCATGGTCACATTTTCAATTTCATCCAACCTTGTTTTCAATATCGGAACCTTCATGAACGAACGTTTTATGTTCTTCCCGCTGCTTGGTTTCACTATAGGAATTTCCTGGCTTGCTGTTCAGCTTTTTACTAAAAAATCAGTTGATTCTTTGGCGATTAAAAAATATGTCACAACTTCATTTTTTATAGTGATATCGCTGTATGGTGTAAAAACCTTCTCAAGAAATTTTGCCTGGAAGGATGATTTTACACTTTTTACAACAGATGCGAACACTTCTGTGAATAGCACTAAATGCAATGTTTCTGCCGGAGGAAAATGCTCTGAGAAGGCGGTTATAGAGAAGAATCCTGCGGCTAAAGAAAAACTCCTTTCAGATGCTGAACGTTACCTCAGGAAAGGTATTGAAATATATCCGAACTATGCAGCTGCCTGGGTATTACTGGGTAATGTATACCTTGAGAGAAAAGATTATAAGCAATCAATCGAATATTATTTCAATTGTTTAAAAATCTATCAGACGCAACCAGAAGCACTGGCAAAACTCAATTATTGCGGAATGATGCTTGGAAAGAAGAATGATTTTGAAAATGCTATCAGGGCATTTAAAGAATTAATCAGGTTAGAACCCGGAAAAGATGAATATATAGTGCAACTTGCCGACCAATATTCCAGAATCGACAAACAGGATTCGGCAGTGCTAATGCTAAATGATGTCCTCAGCAGAAAATCAGATTATGCCGATTGTTACAGCAAACTCGGAGAGATCTATGGAAGAGCCTATCAGAATATTCCGAAAGCCGAGGAGTACCTGCTCAAAGCCTACAGCCTGGACCCCAAAAACGGTTCCACCCTCGAAAACCTTGGAATTGTAAATGGTATAAAACGCAATTTCCCCTTGTCCATCGACTTCTTCAGAAAAGCCCTGTTGCATGACAGCATTAATACAAGGGTACTCACAAATTTATCGAGCACTTATAATATGATGGGCAGAAAAAAGTCGGCAGATTCTATAATGCAGAAGGTCCAGCAGATAAAACTAACAAACCCGGATGACATTTAGTGAATAAGGCTGCCGGAGTAACAAACCCCGGCAGCCTTATTGCTAAGAATTCCTTCCCGGATATACTTTTAATGCTTCTTCAAGGCAAATCATCGATTGTTTAAGATCTTCTATTTTAAGCACATAGCTGATTCGGATTTCATCTTTACCTTTGCCCGGTGTTGAATAGAATCCGGTGGCAGGAGCCAGCATTACAGTTTCTCCCTTGTAATTAAACGACTCGAGAAGCCACTGGCAAAATACATCGGAATCATCAATAGGAAGGCGGGCTACAACATAAAATGCACCGCTTGGATTTGGACAAAATGCTCCGGGTATTTTATTGATCGCTTCTACAACGACATTGCGTCTGGCGAGATATTCTTTTTCAACTTCTACGAAATAGGAATCAGGAGTATCAACAGCGGCTTCGGCAGCAACCTGGCCAAGTGTAGGCGGACTTAACCTGGCCTGGGCAAACTTCATTGCATTGGCTATAACATCTTTGTTACGTGTAATCATGCAGCCAACACGAACACCGCAGGCGCTGTAGCGTTTCGACACAGAATCAAAAAGAATCACATTTTCATCAAGACCTTCCATCTGCATAAACGAATGGTGTTTTCTGCCATCATAACAAAACTCCCTGTAAACTTCGTCTGCAAATAAATAAAGATCGTATTTCAGTGCCAGTTGTTTAAGGATTTCAAGCTCTTCCTGTGAATACAAATATCCCGTAGGATTATTGGGATTACAGACCATAATTGCTTTGGTTCGGGGCGTAATCACTTTTTCAAACTCACTTATCGGAGGAAGTGCAAAACCATCTTCAATATTCGAATTGATTGGAATTACAACAACACCTGTATTTACAGCAAATCCATTATAATTGGCATAAAATGGCTCAGGGATGATAATTTCATCGCCAGGATCCATGCATGTTGACATGGCAAAAAGGATTGCTTCAGAAGCTCCGGCGGCTACAATAATCTGGTCAGGAGTAATTTCGATGCCATGTTTATGATAATACTCCGTCAGTTTCTTTCTATAACTCAGAATTCCGGCAGAGTGACTATACTCAATAACTTTAAGATCAAAGTTGCGAATAGCTTGAAGGGCTAACTCAGTAGTTGGAATATCCGGTTGTCCGATGTTTAAATGATAAACTTTGACACCCCTTTTTTTAGCTTCTTCGGCATAAGGAACGAGTTTTCGGATAGGTGAGGCAGGCATTTGTAGCCCCTTTTTAGAAATTGACGGCATAATAAGTTGATTTAGAGTATAATAAAAAAAACCCGGTAAGAAGATCTTACCGGGCAAAATTCATAAAAAATTTTGAATATGTTCAAACTTATTTTGCTACCGGAGCAGTACCTGTTGGTTTTTCAGGAGTAGCGCCAGTACTGTTGTCAAGTACATTTCCTTGAATACGAAGTACTACAGAAGATGTTTTACCATTTGATAAAACGGTAATAGTTTTGTTTATCTGTCCAACACGTTTGGTATCATAATGAACTTTGATAACACCTTTTTTGTTTGGAAGGATTGGCTCGCGGGTCCATTGTGGAACAGTACAACCGCATGATGACCTTACATCTGAAAGAACCAAAGGCTCTTTACCAGTATTCTGAAATTCAAATTCGCAATTTCCATCGGCTTCTTTCTGGATTGTACCATAATCATGAACCAACTTAGCAAACTTAATCTCAGGAGCATTTGGATTATCCGCCTGAGGATTTGGAGCAGGAGCTGGTGTTACTGGCGTTGTAGTCTGAGCTATTGCACCCATAAAGGCGAAAACCAGAAATGCCATTGAAAAGATTACTTTTTTCATTTCTCAAAAATTAAATTTATTATTCCGTGATTAGTTTCTACGTTTTATGACAGTCAAAATTAAATATAATAACAGCTATGCCCCTAAAACGTTTGATACTTTAACGATTTTTAACAATATTTGTGCCATTGTACTTTTTAGCTGAACTTGCACTGCCATAAAAACTTAAACAGAATCTAAAATCTTGACAATCAAATAAAATGAATAACAAACCTATTTTTCAGTCCCTTCTGTTAATTCTCATTATCGGCATCGCTTCCTGCAACAAAAAAGTTGCAGTCACACAACAGTCAACTCCTGCACCAACACAAAGCAGAATGAGTGCCGGACCGCCGGTAATTATCTATAAAACGAAAAAAGACTATACTACGAACATACCAATAATGTTGAGTGATGACAAGAAAACAGTTGTTAATTATCCAGACATTAAAGATATTTACTTTAACAATGAACTTGCTGTTCCAGCACACCTTGCCAATGGCTATCTGCTTGACAACAGGGGAATAGGGCCAAATTGTGCTTTCACTCAATTTACATATGAAAGTTACAGTAAACTTAAAATCACCCCCTCTCCTAATGATTTCCTTCCTCTGCTTATCGATTCAGATCCTCTATTGGAAATGTACAATTGCGGTACTAAATACCAGTATTCCAATATTATTGACGAGCTGAACAAAAAAATTACTGAAGGGAAACTGGGAGAGTTTAAACGTCTGAAATAGCACTAAATTCTTAATTTAAGCCGGTAATAAGTATTTTAATGGCCCAACCGGTTAATAAGCCGGCAACTGCGCATTTTGCCATGCGCCTGTTTCTTACTTTTCTGGCTGAGTCGCGATACCCCATCACAAAAGCAGAATCGGAAGTTATTAATGGTTTCCCGCTGTCTTTTTCACGGAAACCAGGACTATACAAGCTTTGAATTCCCAAATGAACAGCTGGAAGCGTAAAGCCCCAGAAACCAAGATAGGCACCAGACACTCCAGTCAAAAAAGCAGAAGCAGGTGAAATCCAGGGGCGATACATTTTTGTGGCAAGTTGCTCTCCCTTGATATACAAGTCCATCTCACTCACAGTAAGGTCGTTGGGATTAGCTGAATCAGGAGCGTAAATCACTATAGTTGAGTCCAAACGTCTGACTTTATAAATCAATTCCTTATCAAGCATGAATACTTTTATTTTTCTGCCATTTCTGACTGGAAGCTCAATTTTATAGTAATCACCAAGATCTTCCACTATTTTTCCTGTATATTGTTCTCCATTGAGAAAATAAATGCTGTCCTGAGCTACAAGATTCTCCTGAAAAAACAGAATCAGTATCACAGCAAATATCCCTGATTTACACCTAACCAGCCACTTAAAGGTATTTAAATCCACTTTTTTTCTTCATTAAAATAAAACCATTCCAGATAAGCTCAAAAATAATCAGGAATTTCGGATATCTTTATCTTTGCAGTCACTAATTTTACAATCAGATCAAAACTTAAATCCACAAAGATGATTAACGATAATTTTATTTCAAGGCACAACGGCCCGGGGCCGGAAGATACTGAATTGATGCTCAAGAAAATAGGAGCATCAACACTCGATGAACTCATCAACCAGACTGTACCTGCTTCTATCAGAAAAGCCGAGCCTTTAAAGATTGGTCGTGGAATGAATGAGTTTGAAATGGTAAATCACCTGAAAGCAATTGCATCACAGAATAAAATCTTCAAATCTTTTATCGGGCAGGGATATTACAATACAATTACACCTGGGGTAATTCAGAGAAATATTCTCGAAAATCCGGGCTGGTATACATCCTACACTCCCTATCAGGCTGAAATCAGCCAGGGAAGGCTGGAAGCCTTATTGAACTTTCAGACTGTAGTATCCGATCTTACTGCTCTTCCTATTGCAAATGCTTCACTTCTCGACGAGGCAACTGCAGCTGCTGAAGCAATGGTTATGTTCTACAACAACCGCTCACGCGAACAGCAAAAGAAAAACGCCAATCGCTTTTTTGTTTCTACCGCATTATTTGCCCAAACCATAGATGTATTGAAAACCCGCGCGGCTCCACTTGGAATTGAGCTGGTTATTGAATGCTCGAAAGAGGTGATACTTGATGCTACTTTCTTTGGGGGAATGGTTCAATATCCGAATTATAAAGGCAACATTAACGACTATAGCGGTTTCACAAAAAAGCTTCATGATTTAGGTATCCCAATTGCTGTTGCAGCAGATATTATGAGTCTTTCACTGCTCACTCCTCCGGGAGAATGGGGAGCAGATGTATGTTTTGGCACCACTCAGCGTTTTGGAATTCCAATGGGATTTGGTGGTCCGCATGCTGCTTTCTTTGCTACTACTGAGGTTTACAAGAGAGCTATTCCTGGCAGAATTATCGGTGTTTCTGTTGATGGGCAGGGCCGCAGGGCACTCCGGATGGCACTTCAAACCCGCGAGCAGCATATCAAGCGCGAACGAGCTACCTCGAATATCTGCACAGCTCAGGCACTTCTGGCCAGCATGGCAGGAATGTATGCAGCTTATCATGGAAAATCCGGAATCACCAAAATTGCCCGACATATAAATATACTGGCAGGCGTGCTTTCTCAGGAAATTCAGAAATATGGTTATAGCCAGCTAAACCCATATTTCTTTGACACAGTTTACCTTGAAATACCAGATAGTGTTTCCGTAGAAAGCATCCGGAAAATGGCAATCGAAAATCAGATGAATTTCCGTTATGCCGATGCTAATCACATTGGCTTAAGCATCGATGAAACCACTACACTTTCAGATATCAATACTATCTTAAATATATTTGCTTCTGCTGCCGGGAAACAATTTAATGAATTTGTATGTGTACCCTCTGAGTGTGAGCTGATAACAACAATACCATCGCAGCTCAGCCGTACAAGCGATTTTCTAAGTCATCCCGTTTTTAATACCTGCCACTCGGAAACCGAAATGATGAGGTATATCAAAAAACTGGAAATAAAAGACTTATCCCTTACACGTTCAATGATCCCTCTGGGTTCATGCACATTGAAACTGAATGCTGCAGTTGAACTTTTCCACCTAAGCTGGCCGGAATTCGGAGCAATACATCCTTTTGTACCAAAAGATCAGGCTGCAGGTTATCATTTACTTATTAAAGAACTAGAGAAAGACCTTGCCGAAATTACCGGTTTTTCGGCTGTTTCCTTCCAGCCAAATTCAGGCGCAGCTGGTGAATATGCAGGACTTATGGTGATCCGGGCATGGCACATTAGCCGTGGTGAAGGACACCGCAATGTTTGCCTTATTCCTTCCTCGGCACATGGAACAAACCCCGCCAGCTCCGTACTTGCCGGGATGAATGTTATTGTAGTGAAGTGCGATGATATGGGGAATATCGATCTTGCCGACCTTCGCGCTAAAGCCGAAGCGAATAAAGATAATCTTGCAGCTCTTATGGTTACCTATCCCTCTACACATGGTGTTTTCGAGGAAGGAATTCTGGAAGTTGTAAGTATTATTCATGAATTCGGCGGTCAGGTATACATGGATGGTGCCAACATGAATGCCCAGGTTGGACTTACAAATCCTGGTGTTATTGGCGCAGATGTTTGCCACCTGAACCTCCACAAAACCTTTGCGATACCTCATGGAGGCGGTGGCCCTGGTGTTGGTCCGATTGGCGTTGCTAAACATCTTGCTGAATTCCTGCCATCTCATAGCGTTGTAAAAACTGGCGGAGAAAACGGAATCTCTGCTGTTTCATCAGCTCCATATGGCAGTGCTTTCGTTCTTCCTATATCGTATGCCTATATAAAATTACTCGGTGGCAGAGGCCTTGTTGAAGCCACCAGGTACGCTATTCTTAATGCCAACTATTTGAAAACCTGCCTGGAAGAATATTATCCGATACTATATGTCGGTAAGAATGGTCGTGTTGCGCACGAAATGATCCTCGACTGCAATGCTTTCCATCATAGCGCTAATGTGCTGGCAATTGATATCGCCAAACGCCTTATGGATTACGGTTTCCACGCCCCTACGGTTGCTTTCCCCGTTCATGGTACGCTTATGGTTGAGCCTACCGAAAGTGAACCGCTTTGCGAGCTTAACCGCTTTGTTGAAGCAATGATTGCAATTCGTGAAGAAATTGCAGAAATTGAACAGTCAAAAGCTGACAAAGAAAACAACCTCCTCAAGAAATCGCCTCACACTTATCTTATGGTGGCTTCTGATACCTGGGACTTCCCTTATTCCCGTGAAAAAGCTGCCTTCCCAACAGAATTCTGCAAGGATGATAAATACTGGCCTACGGTAACACGCATTGATGATGCCTATGGCGACAGAAATTTAGTTTGTACTTGTTTACCAATATCAGATTATAAATGAACAAAGAAATAGCAATCGGAATAGACATCGGAGGAACCAATACTGTTATTGGTTTCGCCGATGAAGCCGGAAATATCATTTTCCGCGACAGTATCCGTACGGATGAATATGCCGAAGCCGACAAATTCGTCAAAGAATTATCAGATCACATCAGCATTGGCATTCAATCCATCGATCCCGACTGTATTATAAAAGGTATTGGCATTGGTGCCCCGAATGGAAATTTTTACAAAGGAACCATCGAATTTGCTCCGAATCTGCGCTGGACTGGAATTATTCCACTTGCAGATATGGTTAAATCGTATTTCAATATCCCTGTTATTCTTACCAATGATGCCAATGCAGCAGCTTCGGGAGAAATGATCTATGGTGCAGCCCGCGGAATGAAGGATTTCATAGTGATAACCCTTGGAACCGGCCTTGGCAGCGGAATTGTTGTGAACGGAAAAATAGTTTACGGACACGATGGATTTGCAGGAGAACTAGGCCATACAATTGTTGATTCGCATGGCCGCTTATGTGGCTGCGGCCGGCAGGGCTGCCTGGAAACTTATGTTTCGGCAACTGGAATTACGCGTACAGTTATCCAATTCCTGGAAGAAAGTGAAACAGTAAGCTCCTTAAGAGGAATCCCGACAAAAGAACTTACCTCAAAAAAAATCTATGATGCAGCGAAAGAAGGTGATCAGCTGGCAGTGGATGCATTTGACTTTACCTGTCAGATTTTAGGACTTAAACTTGCTGATAGCGTGGCATATACTAGTCCGCAGGCTATTATTCTCTTCGGTGGACTTGCAAAAGCTGCCGAATTTATTTTCGAGCCAACTAAACGATACATGGAAGAAAGTATGCTGAAAATTTACAGCAACAAAGTTCAGATCATTCCATCGCAACTACCCGAAAGTGATGCAGCCGTGCTTGGTGCAGCTTCCCTGATCTGGGATTTAGACAATTAAAATCATGGAGAAACTCATCCTCGAAATCTGTGCCAATTCCCTCACTTCTGCATTAACAGCTCAACTTGGTGGTGCCGACAGGATTGAACTTTGTGAAAATCTCAATGCAGGAGGCACAACTCCGGGTTTTGGCACGCTTTCGCTGGCCAGAAAATTCATGTATATTCCAATTCATGTGCTGATTCGTCCCCGGCCAGGTGACTTTCTCTATAACGACAGCGAATTTGCCACCATGAAAATGGACATAAATGCGTGTAAGGAGTTAGAATTGAATGGTGTAGTACTCGGCATCCTGAATGAAGATGGCAGTATTGACAAAGATCGTTGCCGGCAGTTAGTTGAACTCGCAAGGCCAATGTCGGTTACTTTCCACCGTGCTTTCGACATGTGCAATGATCCAATTCAAGCGCTTGAAGACATTATCGAACTCGGTTTTGATCGTCTGCTTACTTCTGGACAATCAACACAAGTTCCTGATGGTGCATTGCTTATACATAAACTTGTTGCACAGGCAGCAGACAGAATAAAGATTATGCCTGGATCAGGAATTAATGCAGAGAATCTGCATCTTATACTGCGGGCAACTTTGGCAAAGGAAGTCCATATGTCGGCAGGAGAATGGTATCAGTCTGCAATGCAATTCAGGCATCCGCATACCCGCCTTGCAAACGATCCTAAAGACGATTACCAGTTCTATGCTACTTCTCTTGAGAAGGTAAAACTTATCCGCGACCTGCTCGACACCTTCGTTCAAAATCCGGATTTATGAATCGTTTCCTTATACTTATTGTATTTTGGATAGCTTCTTTTGAAGCATTTACAGCAGTTCCCGACAGCCTTCTTTTAAACATTAACTGGAAGTTCCGACAAAAAGGCGAAACCTGGTATCCTGCCAGAGTACCTGGAACTGTTCATACCGATCTTCTTGAAAATAAACGCATCGAGGATCCATTCTTTGGAAACAATGAGGCTGCATTGCAGTGGATAGAAACTAAGGACTGGGAATACAAATGTACCTTCGACTGCCCTAAAAACCTCACTTCCAGAAGCCACACAGAGCTTGTTTTCAAAGGTCTCGACACCTATGCGAATATCTATCTGAACGACAAGCTGATTATGGTGGCGAACAACATGTTCAGAGAATGGACTGTGGATGTGAAACCATTTCTGAAGCAGACTGGCAACACATTGGTTATCAGCTTTAACAATCCAGTAACAATTGGTAAAATCTGGCAAAAGAAGCTTGCCTATACCCTACCCGGCGATGAAAAAATATTTTCGCGTAAAGCTCAGTATCAATATGGCTGGGACTGGGGTCCCCGATATGTTACAACAGGAATATGGAGGCCAGTGATTCTGCGCTCCTACGATGATGCAGTTATCGATCATGTAAGTATACTCCAGCAAAAAGCAGAAAAGGACAACGTAAAGATTACTTGCATATTCCATCTCAACACAATTGTTGAAGGGAAATACACCTTGCAGCTGGCAGGAAATTCCGAAAATACCTTCGGCAAAAGTTCCGAAGTGGAGCTTAGTCACGGTTTATCGAGCTTTCGCCTCGACTTCGAGATCAAAAAACCGAAGCTATGGTGGTGCAACGGACTTGGTGAAGCCTATTTGTATACCCTCTATGCAAGTCTGCTTAAAGACGGCCATCTTACCGACCGTAAGGAAACACATTTTGGTGTTCGCTCCGTTGAAATTATTCAGGAGGCAGACTCAATTGGCAAGAGTTTTTTTGTAAAGTTGAATGGGATTCCCGTTTACATGAAAGGTGCCAATTATATTCCACCCGACAATTTTATGCCCAGAGTTACAAAACAAAAATACGACAGCCTCCTTACAATTGCAGTTAATTCAAACATGAATATGCTCAGGGTCTGGGGAGGGGGGAATTATGAAGATGATGTTTTCTACGACCTCTGTGATAAAAAAGGCATACTTGTCTGGCAGGATTTTATGTTCGCCTGTGCGATGTATCCCGGCGATACCGCCTTTCTGAATAATGTTAAACAGGAAGCCCGCTGCAATGTGCAGCGACTGCAGAATCATCCTTGCATTGCACTTTGGTGCGGCAACAACGAAATTGACGAAGGTTGGCACAATTGGGGCTGGCAGAAGCAATATTCATACTCGAAAACCGATTCAGCCAAAATCTGGGGTGATTACATAAAAATCTTTCATGAGATTTTACCCAATGCAGTCAAAGACAACGATCCTCAGCGTTTTTACTGGCCATCCTCACCATCTGTTGGCTGGGGGCGCAAAGAAAGTCTGACTCAGGGCGATTCACATTACTGGGGTGTTTGGTGGGGAATGGAACCTTTTGAAACCTACGAAAAGAAAGTTGGTCGTTTCATGAGCGAATATGGCTTCCAGGGATTCCCGAATTTAAGTACAATCGGCAGCTTCACCACTGCTGATGACAGAAGGCTCAATTCCACGGTTTTAAAAGCACATCAGAAGCACCCTACCGGATATGAAACCATCAATACTTACATGGAACGGGAGTACACTATCCCCGGGAACCTTTTTAACTATGCGTATGTAAGTCAGATCCTTCAGGCCGGAGGCATTGGTCGGGCTATTGAAGCCCAGCGCCGTTCCATGCCCCGCTGTATGGGAAGTCTGTATTGGCAGCTAAACGATTGTTGGCCAGTAATATCCTGGTCATCATCAGATTATTACAACCGTCCGAAAGCCTTGCAATACACGGTAAAAAAATGCTATGCTCCTGTTCTGATTTCCATTTATGAAAACAAAGAAAATATAGAAGTGTGGGTAGTGAGCGATGAAATAAAAGCTCATCAGAGGAAACTCAAGCTTAAGTTGATCGATTTCTTTGGAAAAGAACTCTGGCAACAGAGCATTCCGGAACTAAGCCTGAAAAACGAAAGTGTTAAAGTCTTCGAAATCAGCAGAAGCCAGTTATTGAAAGGATATAAGCCGGAAGATGTTATGCTGTATGCCGAACTACAGGGTTCAGAAAACATTTCCTATAATGCCGGGCATTACTTTGCATTGCCAAAAGATCTTAATTTGCCGGAAGCTAAATTCACACAATCAGTTACACAGGAAAATGGAATTCAATTTCTAAAGCTCAAAGCAGAAACACTGGTAAAAAATATCTTCATTTATTCAGAATCCGATCACACCACAGCTGATGATAATTATTTTGATTTGATTCCCGGCATAACCTATAAAATCAGGTTATATAAAAACAATACGAATTTGAATATTCCAAAACTGCGGTTTGTTTCTCTGAATGGAATGTAATATTTTTACAACTTGCAATTATTTTTAAAACCAAAATTTTCTTTAGCAGCAATGAAACAATTAACATACCGAATTATACTCAATCCTGAACCTGAAGGAGGTTACACTGCTAATGTTCCCAGTTTACCAGGCTGTATAACGTATGGAGAAAATATTGATCAAGCAATTGCAATGGCCCAGGAAGCCATTGAAGGCTATATTCTTGTTTTAAAGGATCAATTTACGGATTTCAGATAAACCATATATTTAGATAAATTGCGATCCAAATGTCTAAGTGCTTCAATTTCTGTTCAAATCTGAGTTTTACCCTGAAAGGGTATTTTCCAATAGCGATGGGCATCGCCCATCGGACAAATGGCGCAGGGTTAGATGTGACCCTGTAAGGGTCGGCACGAAACAACTGCTGCTGTAACCCATGATTATCAGGCCATCCCGAGGACAAATTCCTTGGTAATGCGGTCCTCCTTTTCGGTAGGCCGCCATTACAGGGCTAATATACTGTTTGTTAGCATCCTGCACGATGGGCGCTGCCCATCGCTAATGGGAAATACCCCTTCAGGGTATAAGCTAAATTCCATTGACTATATTACAAAGTAACATTGATCCCAGAATTCTGGCCAGCAGCGCTCCCTTTCTCCTTGAGGAGAAAGGGCCAGGATAGAGGCAAAAATCTATCAATTTCCTAGCAAATCAATTGTCTTTCAACTACGTTCATTAATCAAAAGCCAGCATTCATTTGTAATTTCATAGCATTGGTATACTTGTAAATTATTTTTGAAATGAAGGCCTTACCTTGCTATTCAAATTTATCAGTCTGCATTATTTGTAATTATTTAGAAAACATCCAAATTGGCAGCAATGATGCAGCAGTTTAATAATTTTCGTAATTTTCTGAATTAATGCGGACAAAAAGTACGATTACTCAACTTAATACCACAAATTCAACCATGACAAATGGCAGTGCCTATATCCCATTGCTGATTGAAAAGCTCAAACAGACCAAACCCGAAAAGATTATTCTTTTTGGTTCTTATGCCTATGGAGAGCCTTCACCCGATAGCGACCTTGATATTCTGGTAGTTACTTCAGATGAATTTATTCCTGCTTCTTTCCGCGAAAAAAGCCAAATCTACCTTAAAGTATCAAAGGCTATTACAGAAATTAAAATGAAGTTCCCGGTTGACCTTATTGTTCATACGAAGTTTATGCATAAACGATTTGTTGAAATCAATAGCCTCTTTGCCCAGGAAATATTAACGAAAGGAAAAGTTTTGTATGAAAGAAAAACCGAAAGAAACTAAAATAATTTGCAAGTAAATTATTGAATTTTAAATAGATAGTGAATAAAAAAAACTAAAGCCTATGTAACACTACCTCCTCATATAAAAATATAGCGTTTCGCTGAATTCTGTTGTTGAAACCGACCAAATATTCAATTACCACAGGATAGTAAGCATGACGCCACGTGAAAGCGTGGTCGTTGCTTAACTTGTGGTATGGGCTCTTGGTCGGGCCTCAACAGCAGTGGGCAATTGGCCACGCTGTTTTTTTTATAATTTTTAATATAAAATTCGATTCAATCATAAATGCAAAATTAGATTAATCAATAAATCCAAAATATTATGAAAAAAATAGAAACTGCTTTTTCTCACCTTGAGTATGCCAAATGGGCATTATTACCTAATTCTCCGGTTGCAAATCCAAATCATTCAAAGAATTTGCTAATTACACAAAGCAAACCAATGAAAATTGGAACTTTCAACGAACTTGTTCAAGCTGTTGCAGTAATCTCAAATTTCAACAGAGATTATACTATATTTTATAGGGGGGTACATTTTGATTATCAGTTTAAAAATAAAAATAGCACAAGGTCAACTCTTTTACCTTCAATTTACTGGAAAAAATCAATTGCCTCCCAAAAATCTATTGGTGTAAGCTTGGATGAAAATTTCAACATACTTTCTCAAAAAACCATTGCATTACTTAGTCTAATCAGAAATGGTTATGCAGGTTACAAAACCTTCAAAAATGCTATAAATTTTCAGGAAATTCTTTGGTCAATTCTTCAGCATTATCAAGTTTGCGGAACTCCATTATTGGATATGACACATTCTTTACATGTAGCTTGTTCTTTTGCTTATCACATGAATAAAAATAATAGCGGAATTATTTATTTAATAGGTATGCCATATATTCACGGTCCAATTTCATATTATGTAAACGAGGAGCTTGTTAATCTTCGACTTCTTAATATTTGCCCTCCTATTGCTCAGCGACCTTTCATTCAAGAAGGATACTTAGCTGGTCATTTTCCTTACAATGGATTGCTGAAGCAGAAGGCTCAGGCTAAATTTGATTTTTCTTCACGACTGATTGCCAAATTTGAAATTCCAATTAGTGAAACCTTCTGGAATCAAGACTTTAAGCCGATTCCTAATGAAATGCTATTCCCCGAAAATGATGAAATGAAAGAACTTCTTAAAAGCCTATATAAAAACGTGTAATTTTTTTTTTCTGATTATGGTAAAACAGTTTTATTGTCATTTTTTATTAAAACTTAGAACTATGAAAAATATCTTTCAAATAATAATCTTTTACATCATTGTTTTTCAATCAGTTGCGGTTTATGCACAAGAATGGATTCCAACTTATTATAATTGGTTTCAGATAATTAATCAAAGTGAACCTTTAAGTATTTCCGCAACACAAGGTCGTTATTGTGCAAGTCCGAACTGCACAAATTGTGAAGTTTTATGTGGAACGAATATTCCATCGTCATCATCAAATATAATTTTCGAGAATAAATATTCAATGTTAATTTCCCATATTAATATTACGGGTGGTCTTTCATTTCAATGTCAATATAATAATTGTTCGAGTTCTGCTAATCTCTCTCTAAAATACTCCAATAACATCAATGGTCCGTGGATACTTATTAATAGTAGTAATTATTCATCGGCAGGGACATTTAATGAGATCTATAATTTTCAAATTATCAGCCCGAAATATTTCATGGTATCTACACAACTCAACACAGTTTTAAATTCATTAGAAGGAGGTTGTTCCGTTTGCAGAAGGGTAAGTGCAAATTTTTTTATAAATACTCCAATATTTGGGCCAAACCCTTTATTGCATATGATTTTACCTTCTGTACCTAACGGAAATTGTATAAACCTTTCACCCAATCCATGGAGTATTCCTAGTGGACCAACTTGGTCAAATGGAGACACTTTAAATAAAATTATTGTATGTTCATCTGGAGTATATTCTTTAAATAATAGCCTATTCCCAAGTATTGGTGTGTTTGTTTCCTCCTTCAACGACTCCATATCCACCCCAAACGGTAAAATAAATTACGTCACAAAGCTTGGAGATACGCTCATAATGGCCGGAGACTTCAATAAAGTTATACGGGTTACCGGGAATGCTGCCCTCATTAACAATAGCAGCGGAAAGCATAACAAGCAGATGCCCAGGTTTAATGCTGCGGTGGATGTGATTATCCCTGATGGCGGTGGAGGCTGGTATGCTGCCGGGGATTTTACTAAGGTGGGTATTGATAGTGCCCGATATCTGGTGCATATTAAAAGCGATATGAGTCTGGATACGACTTTTCATCCTGCATCCAACGGAAAAGTAGAATCGATGGCGATTTCCGGGAACAAGTTGTATGTTGGAGGAAGTTTTACCCATATAGGTGATGTAGCAAGAAGCTATCTAGCAGTGTTAGACCGGTATACAGGAATGGCAACATCCTGGGATCCAATGTGTAATGGGACTGTACGTTCTCTCATCGTTTTTCAGGATAGGGTATATGCAGGGGGAGATTTTACTTCACTTGGAGGACAAACCCGCAATTATTTGGGTGCTGTAGATACGGTTTATGCCATGGCAACTACCTGGAACCCAAATGCCAACAACAAAGTGAGAAAACTTTATTCATCAGGGGTAAAACTCTATGTTGCCGGGGATTTTACAACACTTGGCAGTTCAACACGTAACAGGCTGGCTTCCTATACTTTCAGCACTGGGTTGTTGGATGTTTGGGATCCCAACCCAAATGCCGCTGTAAACGATGTACTCGTTTATAATGGTAATGTGTATATAGCCGGTGCATTTACCAATATTGGCGCACAAAACCGGAATTACCTGGCCGCCACCAATATGACTACCGGAACAGCCCTTGCATGGAATCCCCAGCCGGATAGCGTTGTTAAGGTTCTAGCACTTTCGGGTGGAAACATTATTGCCGGTGGTAATTTTGCCAACATTGGCGGTCAGGCCCGTTCTTGCCTGGCGGCTATTGATCCTGCTTCAGCCAGTGTTACCACTTGGAATGTGCCCATTGCAGGATTAAAATCACTGGCATCACCTTTCGTTAAAGCATTAGCAGTTAATGGCAACGATATTTATGCCGGAGGTTCTTTCGCTGGCCTGAAAACCGGCGACAGGTCAAATTTTGCAGCCATAAGTGTCAGTACAGGAGAATTACTGCCCTGGTATCCATCCATTGTAAACGGGATTATTCGTTGTGGTTACATGGATAATAACTACATTTATCTTGGAGGAGAATTTACCCAATTCAACGGTATTCCAAGGAACCATATCGTACAACTCTCAAAATCAACAGGTGTGCCAACCGGTTGGAACCCGAATGCCGATGGAAATGTGAACTCCATGGTACAGAAAGGTTTATATTTATATGTTGGGGGAGAATTTGCAACTATTGGTGGTAATGCCAGGCCAAAACTTTCGGCTATCAAACTCAGCGATGGTACTTCCAGCACCTGGAATCCAAGCCCTAATGGCATCGTCAGAAGCCTTGCCCTGGGTGGTGATACCTTGTATGTAGGAGGAGAATTTACAAGCATCAGCAGTACTACCAGAAACAGAATTGCCTCTTACAACATTCAAACCAATGCGCTTACTTCCCTGGATCCGAATGCCAATAATACGGTTTATGCCTTGGCATATAAGAACAGGAATTTGTTTGCCGGAGGAGCATTCACAACAATTGGCGGTCAAACAAGAAATAATTTTGCGTCATTCTCCACAACTACCGGTACAATTACCGGAATGAACCCGGCTTTTTCTTCATTGAACAATGTTTATGCAGTTGCAGCAGTTGACAGTGCTGTTTACCAGGGTGGTAAATACGCTTTCAACAACAATATTTATCTTCAACGCAATTCTTCTGCGATAAAAGTTAATGGGAATGGCTTATCCCAGTGGTGGCACCCCGAAACCAACAATACTGTTAGAACTATTTGTGCCGCAGGAGATAAAATCTTCCTTGGCGGAGATTTTACCGAAGCACTAAGTATTTACCAACCCTATTTCCTATGGGTAGATCCATTCTGTTCCGTAGATGCGAAAATCGCAACACCTTCAAATACGAGCCTTTGTGAGGGTGATAGCATCCCACTGCATGCTACTGTTGGCACTGGGTATTCTTACCAATGGTTTGTAAATGGGAATGCAATACCGGGGGCTACAGGCCATACCCATTATCCACAGATTACAGGGTATTACAAAGTAGAGATCACGGACAATGTTAATTCTGGCTCTTTGTTCTCCGATGCAATACTGATGACTGTTGATCCTTTGGCTGATACAGTTATTAACGCATCCGGCTCCTTAAGTTTCTGTGGCGGAAGCGTAACACTTTCTGCAATTAGCAATCCTTTGTTCTCTTATTTATGGCACAAAGATGGTCAGCCAATTAATAATGCAAATACCAATACCTTGGTTGTTAGTACTTCAGGAAATTATTTCTGCCAAGTTTACAATTCCTCCGGCTGCCCCAGAAACAGCCAGCATAAAATTGTAAATGCAGCGGCAACGCCTGAAGCAGCAGGAACGATAACTGGCACTGCTTCCGTTTGTATTGGACAAACAGGCATCACCTACACCGTACCAACTATTTCGGCAGCGAATTCATATGTATGGACTATACCAACTGGTGCCACTGGAAGCAGTACCACAAACAGCATCACAGTAAGTTTTCCTACTGGTGCTGTTTCCGGAAACATCAGCGTTGTAGGGCATAACGCCTGTGGCGATGGAACCGCTTCCAGCCTTCCTGTCACAGTGAATAGTTTACCTGCAGCTGCAGGTACGATCACAGGCTTAGCCAGCGTTTGTAAGAATCAAAGCAATGTAACTTACAGCGTGCCGGCTATTAATGGTGCCACTTCATATATCTGGACATTACCTGTAGGAGCGAATTTTGGGTCAACTTCGACTACAAACAGCATTACAGTAGACTATGTCTTGAGTGCAACTTCCGGGAATATCACTGTAAAAGGTCATAGTAATTGTGGAGATGGAACTGTTTCTACCAAAGCCATTACGGTAAACAGTATTCCTTCAGCTGCAGGAACAATTACAGGCACTGCCTCGGTATGCCAGGGTCAAAGTGGCGTAGTGTATACCGTTCCTGCTATTTCGGGAGCAACAAGCTATGTGTGGACCTTGCCCACAGGAGCAACAGGAACAAGCTCAACAAACAGTATAACTGTAACTTATGGAAATACTGCGGTTGGTGGAAACATTACAGTCAAAGGAACAAACACCTGTGGAAATGGTACGAGTTCGAACTTAGCGATTACTGTTAATCCTCTTCCTGCGGCAGCCGGGACTATAAGCGGTTCAACTCAGGTTTGTGCTGGTCAGTCAGTTGTTACGTATACACTGCCTTTAATAGCAAATGCTACAAGTTATATCTGGACAATTCCGACAGGTGCAACAATTAATGGAAGCGGGAACAGTATTACAGTAACATATTCTGCTAACGCTGTTTCAGGTGATATTTCAGTAAAAGGTTCGAATTCATGTGGCGAAGGCAATTTGTCTGTCCTTCCTGTAATCGTACATCAACCACCTGTAGCCAATGCCGGAACCGACCAAAGTGTATCCCTGGGTAACAGTGCAACACTCTCGGTCAGTACAAGTGGCGGCAGTGCTCCGTTTACCTATGCCTGGAGCAATGGGGCGACAGCCCAAAGTATCACTGTAAGTCCTTCTGCAACAACAACCTATACGGTTACAGTAAGCGACGCATACGGTTGTACGGGAACGGATAATGTTGTTATTACTGTAACCGCAAGCACACTGCTTTCAACAACCGCTCCTACCATGAATGCTTGTCCTGGCAATGTTGTTGTTCCAATTGCAGTTACAAATTGTAATGATGTAGCCTCTATTTCATTAACATTGCAGTACAATACTTCTGTGCTTACCTACACTGGTTATCAGAATGCCAATTCAGCCTTAGCCACCGGATTCCTGGTGGTAAATGCCAGCAACGGACAGGTTCAGCTGGGCTGGTTCGGCATGACGCCTGCCACTGTAACAAACGGTGCATTAATAGATTACAAATTTACAGGGGTGATCGGTAGTAGTACCTTAAACTGGAATACAGCTACTGCAGGTGCCTGTGCCTATACTGATATCAACAATGTTACGATTTCATCTGTGTTTGTGAACGGAAATGTAACAGTAGGAAATTGTTCAAATCTCGATGGAACAGTTACTTACATGAATACTGTTTCTACTCCTATGAACAATACCACTGTACTTTTAAAGCAAAATGGCAGTATTGTGAATCAGATGGTCACAAATTCAGCTGGTCATTTCCTTTTCCAGAACATGGCAAATGGGACTTACCGCACTGATGGTACATCAACAAAACCCTGGGGCGGAGTCAATGCCTCCGATGGCTTGCTCATTCTGAAGCACTTTGTAAATGCACAACCGCTAACTGGTCTAAAACTTGCAGCAGCAGATGTGGATGGTTCAGGGTACATCAATTCAGCAGATGCACTTTTGGACGTTAAACGTTTTGTAAATATCATTTCTTCATTCAATGTAGGCGACTGGATTTTTGAGAAAGACACTGTTGTTGTTACTGGAACTGGTAACATAACCGATGACTTCAAAGCCCTTTGTTATGGCGATGTTGACGGATCTTACATCCCGGCAGCAAAAGTTGAACCAACCATAAGTTTGCAGACTGAAGGTACATTGAGTTTGCTGGGAGAATCAGAAATTAACCTGCCAATTCGCATTAAGGACAATGTTGAAGTAGGTTCTATCTCACTTGCACTGGATATTCCGGATGCTTGTTTGGAGGTTAAAGATGTGGTTTCAACCGGCAATGGAACGATTGTTTTCAGGCAGAACGGAAGCAACCTCAGAATTGGCTGGTATAGTATGGAGCCAATGCAGCTAAAGGCTGGTGATGTCTTGCTAACGTTAAAATGTTCTGTTAACAATTCGAATCTGCCAACCTGCGGTTCATGGACAATCGATCCAATAAGCCAGATTACCGACGCCGATGCAAAACCTTACGGGAGCATTGGTTTAACAATGCCAAAACTAAGCACCACTGGCGATCAGTTTTATCTTGCTCAGAATGTGCCGAATCCATTCTCTAATGCTACAGAAATATCGTATTACCTGCCTGAAAAGGGAACAGTTAGCCTGGTAATCAGCGATATGCTGGGCAGGAAAGTTCTGAAGGTAGTGAATGCGACACAGGATGCAGGTTTGCACAAAGCCAGTGTATTGGCAAATACTTTGTTGCCGGGCATTTACACCTATACATTAAAAGTTAATGGAGAAACTCAGGAGTTTACTAAAACATTAAAAATGATTATTGAACGCTAAGAATGTTTCACAATTAACAGAAAAAGAGGATGTCCCTTTGTGGACATTCTCTTTTTTCTTTTACAAAACTCCGATTTTTGTTGAATTCTCCTAATAAGTGCGGTCCTCCTTTTCGGTAGGCCGCCCTTACAGGGCTAATATACTGTTTGTTAGCATCCTGCACGATGGGCGCTGCCCATCGCTAATGGGAAATACCCCTTCAGGGTATAAGCTAAATTCCATT
>CAIXZF010000027.1 GCA_903923925.1 uncultured Bacteroidales bacterium | reverse complement strand
TGAGCGTTCAAATGGATATTATGATTTTGACATCATCATCATGATGGTCTCCTTTATGTATCTGTGCCGGATAAAGACACCTGAACAATTAAAACACCACAGTCCGGGAGAGCTTGGCAAATTACTTGGACTAGATCGTGTTCCTGAAGCAAAATGTCTTCGTGCGATAATCAGAGAGTTGACTGATCAGGAAAAGTCTGCACAATGGAATGCCTTTCTCGCCCGGGAATGGATCTCTGGTGAGGAGCCAGCTATTTATTACATTGACGGACACGTTCAGGTTTACCATGGGTATCTGGCTACCCTTGGGAAAAAGCATCCTGTTTTCAACTGCTGATATCATTCCTGATTACAATAACAAAACTTTGTCAGTGAGATTGTACAGCCTCGCTACCCCAAGAGATAACCTTGCATTAGAAAAAATATGCAGCCTATTAAACGATACAGAAACTGTTTCCCCAGGTTCTGATTTAACGCTTGTCTTCAAAATGACGACATTGTAGTTTGCTGGCGGGTCAGGAGGTCTGAATTTCCGATCATACGAATTACTCTTTGATAGTTTTGCCAAAGCACATTGTAAATTCCACTCTAATTTTTAGAAACAATATTAGTAGGTTACGACCATTAAAAAACGCCTGGCAGGTTTCCCTGGCAGGCGTTCTCAAAATAAGGAAGACTTTAGTCTTCGTTTGGTAACATCACAGTTAAAACGGGATCCATTGTGTCACCTGGTCCGCAGATGGCTTTGAATTTCATGGTTCTGTTATCCCGGGTGTATTTTGACCAGATGATTACCTGGAAGAAAATGATGGATTCTCCCTGGGATTGTTTTGCTGCCAGGTGAAGCATGGTGAGGAGATCCCAGACAACTCCTTCGTAAACATTTCCTCCTTTGTTAACGGAATTGTTGATGATGATTTCAAGTGAAGTTGTCCAGGCGATGGGGTAGTTGAACCCGGCTTCGGTTCTAAGGGTTTCCGGGCATTGAAAGAGTACACCATCCTCGATGGCTTGTTTGAGTGTTTAGGAATAAAAAATGGGATATAATTATTACATCAATCATGGTCAGTGAAAAACCTATAAAGAGTATAAGCGGAACATTTGCTTTACGGCCATCTCAGTAGTGATAGTACCTGATAAAATCTTTTGGGGCGTCACCGGTAATAGCAATATCCGTTACTATAAAATAGTGATGTTTTTTAGCAAATTGAATACAACCTTGTGGCGGAAAATAGCCACTAAGATTCTTAATTGATACTGATATTATATGTTTGTGTGGGGACAATTTATTTTGCGTGGATAAAATGCAGTTAAAATTAATGTCGGGGTGGTGGTGTCACACCTTGAGCCAAACAGGATATATGACGGTGTGGCGCGTGGTGGTATGCGCTGGGGATGGTGGTGTAACTTGCTGGCTATCGTACCAATACTCTCGAATGGTAATCGCTTAAGGGGCAACTTCTCCGACTTCTTAACTTTTACGATCTTGCCTTTACTCTTATCCATTGGCGTTAATTCGAGGCTACTCTTTAACTCCTTACATTCAAAGGCATCAATAAGGATCTTAGGCAGGTCTTTATTCCTGCCCGTTAACATCTCATTCACTAGCTTATATTCCTGCCAATGCTCAATGTTGCGTTGATTCAAAGACATCATACTGTCCACCCTGTGCGTTTGCCATCACGTGTTTCAATAGCGGTCTTTAACTGGGTAACAAAATCTTTCTTCGCCTGGGCGTATGCATTGGCAGAGCGGTCATAGTAAAGGAACAGCATCTTGGTATTATGCGATTCAAAGTATTCTAAAAACTTCCACGCCAGCTGTTCAATGAATTCAGGTACGAGAGTAAAGAGGAACTTAAGTGCCCGCATTATTGTACCCTGGTCCCGCCCTACTACCAATGACATCATGTTCCCTGCATCAAAGCCAGCCTCCAGGGGCTTGTCGGGCATACAATACTTTAATCCTTTCGAGGATTGAGCTATGGTATCACAAAACAAGAAAAGCTATTACATTTGTTTCTACTCTACTGGTGAAAGAAAGGTGTCGAATAGGAAGAGTTTTGACTAAAAAGCTAAGGCCAATCTTTTGAAAATATGTCGTGGTTGATGCTTTTTATTTTCACCACTTAAGGCACCTTAGACCACTTAGAATTAAAATCTAACTTCATTTCTCTTTTATTCCGCAATCCGGTGATCGTAGACATTTCCGGTTCTGGACCAATGTTCGAGGATCACTTTCTTTGCCTGGTCAAATCCAACCCGCTCAAGAACTGCTTTTGCATCTTCAACGGCAGCTTTTTGCTTCCGGGATTTCATTCAACGAATGATTCTATCGATATATTTGGACGAAGAAATAGCGGAATAAAGCAATGTAAAAATCTAGCAGTGTACCGATTTACCAATTTCACCAGACTATTTCCCGGCTTTGCGTTCCAGTTCATCGAGACGATCGTTTGCCGAATGGATCATCATAGTTATACGGACGAAAGGACCGGCAAGTAAAAATAGAGCAAGAGAAGTAATTAATCCTAACCAATTGAAATCTATAATATTAAAGACAACTCCTGTTAAGCCGATTAGTGCTGCGATTATGCCACCTGGTACACCAAGAGGGCATCTGAGTTTTTTCTTTTGTTCCATTTTTAATACAATTTTAGTTTGTTTATTAATTCTTGTCTGGCAGGGACTTCCCTGAATTCAATTACGTTGTTGATTAAAACTGTTGGCACAGAATGAATACCTAACTTCATACTCCGGAACATTCCGGTGGGCGAATTTGCCAATGTTGTTTTAAATTCAAACTTATCTCCGAATTCCGGCAAAACCTCATTTAATAATCGTTTAAATGGTTTGCAGTTCGGACAAGTCAGCGTATAAAACATTTCAATTTTTATGGGTTTCAGTTTAGATGTCATTATTAATTTGAGGATCTTCTTCTGTTTTCTTTGTAAAAAAACGGTTCTGGAAAATGATAAGTGAAAAAACGCCAATCGATATTGATGAATCGGCAATATTAAATACGGGGCGGAAAAACAAAAAACTATCGCCACCCCAGAAAGGGAACCATTTAGGATAGGTAGCAGAAATTACCGGGAAATAGAGCATATCTACAACTTTACCATGAAGGAATGAAGCATAACCACCTCCGGGAGGAAATGCTTTAGCCACATTAAAGTAACTTTCATTAAAGATCAGGCCGTAGAATGCACTGTCGATTATATTGCCAAGGGCACCGGCAAAAATCAGCGACATACAGATGATAAGGCCGGAACTGGCGGCGCTTTTAATGAGTGTCCAGAGGTAATATCCGATAAATCCAACTGCAACAATCCGAAAAAGGCTGAGAATAAGTTTACCCGAAGCACCTCCGAATTTCATTCCGAAGGCCATTCCTTCATTTTCAGTAAAATGCAGGATAAACCAATTACCGGCAACATGAATTTCATCGCCAAGAATGAAATGGGTCTTGATCCAAATTTTAAGAAGCTGGTCGAGAAAAAGTACGACCAGAATTGTTATAACCGACTTTTTTAGTAACAAACGATCTTGCTTTTAGTAGAAAATAACTAAGAGAACTCTGGTGATGGAGGAAGAGGTTTCGACTGATTTAACTTGGCATCGATGCTTAAGGTAGCATGAGGCACGCTGCGAAGCCTTTCCTTGGAAATAAGTTTCCCGGTAACTCTGCAGATTCCATAGGTCTTATTCTCAATCCGGATTAATGCATTTTCGAGGCCGCTGATAAACTTCTGCTGACGCGCTGCTAATCTGGAATTCTCTTCTTTCGACATAACCTGATAGCCTTCTTCAAGCACTTTAAACGTTGGAGAAGTATCGTTAATATCGTGATCGTTTGCATTTGTATATGCTTCCGTAAGGAGTTTAAGATCCCTGTGGGCTTTTTCGAGTTTCTTAAGTATGATCTCGCGGAACTCTTCCAATTCCTCTTCCGTGAACCTTGTTTTTTCCATCTGCTCTTTCGGTTCCTGCTTTTTCATTTTAATTGTATTTGTAATTAATAAATCGTGCTCAGTTTAAGTGAGCCTGTTTACACGAATATAGATTTTAACCTCATCTGTCAGTTCGATCATCTCAGTCTCAAGTTCAATCATATCATTAACAAGATGAAGATCAGATGCCAAAGTTTCTGAACAAATATATGAAATATAATTCTGCACAGCTGAATTGATTTCAGGATGCGATTTTATTTCAATATTAATTTTATCTGTCACCTCAAAATTATTATTTTTTCTGATATTCTGAATCCTGTTTACAAGTTCGCGTGCGATACCTTCTTCAATAAGATCCTGGGTAAGTGTAATATCAAGGGCTACAGTCATATGATCCTCACTGGTAACAACCCAGCCAGGGATGTCTTCTGTCATAATTTCCACATCCGACAGGCTGATTGACATAAGCTGACCTTCAACAGAAATTTCGACATTTCCTGTATTTTCGAGAGTCTGAATGTTTTCCTGGCTAAAGTTCAGAATGGCAGCAGAAATTGATTTCATCATCTTGCCATATTTAGGGCCGAGTTCTTTGAAATTAGCCTTTATTTTCTTAACCAGAATAGTGCTGTCGTTATTCAGATAATGAACTGATTTCACATTAACTTCCGATAAAATCAGGTTTTCGATGGCCTGGATCTGCGATTTGAAGCGATCATCAGGAACAGGGATCATAATTTTGTTCAGGGGCTGCCTTACTTTCAGATTTGTTTTCTTTCTGAGGGCAAGAACCATGGAGGAGAACTTCTGAGCCAGCTGCATCCGTTCTTCGAGACCTTTATCGATAAGCGAAAGATCGGCAACAGGGAAATCGGATAAATGTACCGATTCAACATTCATTTTAGAAGTAACTCCATTCAGGTCGCGGAACATTCTTTCCGTGAAGAAAGGCGCTATCGGAGCTGCAAGTCGGGCTACCATTTCCAGGCATTTATAAAGAGTCTGATAGGCCGAAATTTTATCGTCGGTATAACTTCCTTTCCAGAACCTTCTTCTCGAAAGCCTTACATACCAGTTGCTGAGATGATCGGAAACGAAATACTGAATGGCACGGCCGGCACGGGTAGGCTCATAATCATTGTAGGAAGCATCAACTTCCTGAATCAGGGTGTTGAGTTCAGACAAAATCCAGCGATCGATTTCCGGTCTGTTTTCAAATGGAATTTCATCCTCCTTGTAGCTAAATCCATCAATATTGGCATACAAAGCAAAAAATGCGTAAGTGTTGTAAAGTGTTCCGAAGAACTTCCGCTGCACTTCACCCAGGCCTTCCAGATCGAATTTCAGGTTATCCCAGGGCTGAGAGTTGGTAACCATATACCAGCGCGTAGCATCAGGACCATACTTATCGATAGTGGAGAAAGGATCAACAGCATTGCTGAGCCGCTTCGACATTTTGTTCCCTTTTTTATCGAGAACAAGGCCATTGGAAATTACATTTTTGTAAGCAACAGAATCGAAGCAAAGTGTGGCAATTGCATGAAGTGTATAGAACCAGCCACGGGTCTGATCAACACCTTCGGCAATGAAATCTGCAGGAAAGAAGCTCGAAAGCTCGTCTTTATGTTCGAAGGGATAATGAAATTGCGCATATGGCATAGCTCCCGAATCGAACCACACGTCGATAAGATCAGTTTCTCTGCTCATTTTCCTTCCAGTTGGAGAAACAAGGAAAATATCATCTACATAAGGTCTGTGTATATCGAATGTATGATAGTTTTCTGTTGAGAAATCGCCAGGGATAAAGTCTTCGAAAGGATTTGAGGCCATAAATCCGGCAGCAATTGCCTTTTCGATTTCTGATTTCAGTTCTTCAACTGAACCAATACACTTTTGTTCTTCTTTATCTTCAGAAGTCCAGATTGGGAGTGGCACACCCCAGAAACGGGAGCGGCTCAGATTCCAGTCGACAAGATTTTCGAGCCAGTTTCCAAAACGTCCGCTACCAGTTGATTCAGGCTTCCAGTTAATGGTTTTGTTGAGCTCCATCATCCTTTCCTTCAAGGCAGTTGTTTTCACAAACCACGAATCGAGCGGATAGTAAAGGATAGGTTTATCGGTTCTCCAGCAATGCGGATAACTATGTTCGTATTTTTCTGTTTTGAAAGCCCTGTTTTCCTTTTTCAGCTTTACAATAATGTCGATATCAACACTTGGCTGAGGATTAGCAGGATCGTAATCAGGCATGTACTCATTCTTTACGAAGCGTCCGGCAAATTCGCCCATTTCTTCCGTAAAACGACCCTGTTTATTAACCAGGGTGAGCGATCCAAGTCCATTCAGCCGCGCAACTTTGAAGTCGTCGGCACCAAAACTCGGTGCAATATGAACAATACCTGTACCATCTTCGGTAGTCACAAAATCGCCGAGAACAGAAACAAAGGCATCGCCATCTTCGGGTTGCGCATATGGAAGGAGCTGCTCATAGCGGATACCTTCCAGGCTGCTGCCCTTGAATTCTCCCAGTATTTTATAGGGTATTATCTTCTGTCCGGCCTCATACTCTTCCAGGATAAGTCCCTCATTCTCCGTAGGGAAATAGTCGTTAAACCGGTCTTTTGCCAGAATAACATTTACGAGATTATGGGTGTAGGGGTTGTACGTTCTAACGAGCAGGTACTGAATATTCTTGCCCAGAGCGAGCGCTGTATTTGAAGGAAGTGTCCAGGGTGTAGTAGTCCATGCCATGAAGAAAACTTCCTCACAGCCATCGAGATATAGGAATTCTGACTTTCCCCCCTTAATAATCTTGAATTGGGCAACAACGGTATTGTCTTTCACTTCGCGATAACAACCGGGCTGGTTGAGTTCGTGTGTGCTCAGACCTGTTCCTGCAGCCGGTGAATAGGGCTGAATGGTATAGCCTTTGTATATCAGTCCCTTGTTGTAAAGTTTATAGAGAAGATTCCATACACTTTCAATATATTTATTTTCGAAAGTGATATACGGATGATCAAGATCGACCCAATAGCCCATCTCCCGGGTTAACTCATCCCAGGTATCCTTGTATTTCATTACTTCTGTCCGGCAGGCACTGTTATATTCTTCAACTGTGATAGATTTTCCGATGTCTTCCTTGGTGATTCCAAGCGTTTTTTCAACGGCGATTTCAATAGGAAGTCCATGGGTATCCCAGCCTGCTTTCCTGTCGACCAGGAAGCCTTTCTGAGTTTTGTACCTACAGAAAATATCTTTAATAACCCTGGCCATAACGTGGTGAATACCAGGCATCCCATTTGCAGAAGGCGGGCCTTCAAAAAATATGAAAGGAGTATGACCCTTGCGAATATCCAGGCTCTTGTTAAAGGTATCGTTTTCTTCCCAATACAGGCGAATCTCCTTACCAAGTGCGGTGAGATTAAGATTTTTGTATTCGCGGTATTTGCTTTCCATCAGCTAAGTTTCCTTTGTTTTCGTTTTATTATTAAAAAAGTCTGCAAAGGTAATAAAAAAACAAATAGTACTATTGGAAGGGACTGTTACAGATTAAGTTAAAATTATTTTATATCTTTGATATTCCCTTATGACGCTATTGTTATATGTTGATAGTTACATCTTTTCCTATGAAATTAAAAATCGCACCACTTTTATTCCTTCTTATTACAGCTTTTACGGTTTATTCTCAGCCAAAGAATCCTTCAGCCGACAGTCTGTTTCATCTTATATCCATAGCTAACAAAGACGATAGTAATAAAGTGAAACTGCTGCTGGAATATTCCAAATGTTTTTTTCCGGTTACGCTCGACTCATCCATGAAGATTTATGAAAAATCATTGGCTATTTCAGGTAAGCTCAATTACGGTTTCGGGATTACAAAGTCTTTGAATGGCATTGCCGCATGTTACCTGTATCAGGATGAATACACTAAGGCAATCCTTTTTTACAGGAAGGCGCTTGCCAGGGCTGTGAAGGATAAGAACGCCGACCTTGAAGCAATAGTTTCGATGAACCTTGGGGCTTGTTACGCTGATCTCGGGTTCACAGATAGCTGCGAAAAGTATAGTAAAATGGCTGTTAATGTCTCAAAATATTTACCGGATAAGACCAGGTATGCAAATGCGCTCGATAATCTGGGATTGGTTTATTACAATAGCGGGAACTATTTGAAGTCAATTGAATATCTGATTGAGGCAAAAAACATATATGAAGCCAGTCATAAGACATATGAACTTGCTTCAACTTACAACAGAATAGGATTGATTTATCAGGCCATCGGCAATTATACTGAAACGATAATTAGCTATCGTATGGCTCTTAAAATCAACAAGTCTGTTAATAACACCACCCTCGAAACGGCGATATTACAAAACATTGGTTTATTTTATGTTGATTCCAGGAGGCAATTTGATTCTGCCAGGATATTCCTAAGCATGGCTTTGCATAAAGCAGAACAATACAAAAACGAGGATAGCCGATTAGCATGCCTGATCAATCTCGGGGGCCTTGAATGCGAAGAGAAAAATTTCAAAAAGGCACTTTCTTATTACGAGGTTGCGAGTAAATCTCCGTTGATTGCGTTTTCCGAAAGGCAAAATGCCAACCTTATGGTTAACCTTGGATATATTTATCTGAACCTTGGATACCTTTCCAAAGCAAGGGAATTTACCGAAAAGGGGATTAAACTTGCACAGGAACACAAGTTCGCAACCTATGAAAGAGACGGATACAGAACAATGGCAGATATTGAGGCAAAAATGAATAATTACAAAGCAGCATTTGAATATTTTGTCAGATACGATGATCTGCAGGAAACCCTCGGAAACGAAAATGTAAAACAAAAGGTTGCCGAAGCAATTTTCCAGAATACCCTGAAACAGAAGGAGAATGAGAACATTTTGCTGGAAAAAAACAATGAGATAAAGCGACAGACCATCCGAATCCAGTGGTTTTACATTGGTGTTACCGGATTGATAATTTTGATGGGATTAATCATGTTACTTATTACCATACGTTATTATCGCAGGCAACGCAGCATGAACCAGATTCTCGATCAAAAAAATCAGGAATTGAATGAGCTGAATCTGACTAAAGACAAGTTCTTCTCCATCATTGCCCACGATTTGCGCGGTTCTTTCAATGTCTTTTTAGGGTTGACAGAGTTAATGACTGAAGAAACAGAAAGCCTGACCCATGATGAAATTCGGAAGTATTCTTTGCTTTTAAGAAATTCAGCAGTCAATGTATTCAGCCTGCTTGAAAATCTGCTTGAGTGGGCTAAAATGCAACAAGGATTAATAACTCTCAATAGAGAAGAAGCTCAGTTGAATGTATTCGTTGATGAAAGCATAGAAATAATTCTGGAGCCTGCCAAAATAAAGAATATTGAAGTAATTTTGGATATACCAGAGGATATCACAGTAAATGCTGATAAAAACATGCTTCAAACCGTATTCAGGAACATTGTGTCAAATGCTGTGAAATATACTCCAAGAGGTGGGAAAATAACTGTTTTGGCTAAAGTTGCAGATTCCGGCAATGTTGAAATTTCAATTAAGGATACAGGTATCGGAATGAGCAGAAAAATAGTTGATGACTTATTCCGGCTGGATGTTCAAACAAACAGAAGAGGAACTGAAAATGAACCCAGTAGCGGTTTAGGATTACTTCTTTGCAAAGACTTCATCGAAAAACACGGTGGCAGAATATGGGTTGAGAGCGAAGAAGGAAAAGGTTCTGCATTTTATTTCACTATTGGAAGGTAATTATTTGAATTCATTGGTCAATTCAATATGGGTTTTGAACAATAACAAAGCCTTATCACGTTCCCAAAGGGACTTTTATTTTATGTGTTATCATTCTTCTATAAATATGATATCACTAAAGGCAATAATTATTCCTACCCTGCATTTTCTATAGACATTAAAGCCCTCTGGGCTATATATGTAATGCAAGGTATTAGATTTGAAGTTCAGAAAAAATTATTTTATTGATTCTACAATATTCTGAAACATAACCCTATTCGGGGTGGCATGATGCAACTTTGTAAGAAGTTTTTGCCAGTTTTTCTTCTTCCAGCATTTTTATGATTTTATCAAGTTTTTCAACCTCAATTGTCTTCAACATAATTGCCAGGGCCTCAATTTCACGTTTAGCTTCTAAATTGGTTTGGTAATCTGCTTCAGCATGATGGCGGTCGCGGTCGTTTTGGCGGTTTTGAGCCATCATTATTATAGGGGCAGCATAAGCAGCCTGTGTGGAGAACAGAAGATTCAGCAAAATGAAGGGATAAACATCCCAATGATACATAAACCCGACTATGTTAAGGCCCATCCATAGAATGACCAAAATGGTCTGGAAAATTATAAATCTCCATGACCCCATTCCACTGGCTACTGAATCTGCCAGGCGGCTTCCAAAACTGCGGGTTTCAATTTGTTTTGCATGCCAATTTTTATGATTTGCCATTTTTGATAAAAGTCAATAGGTGGTGAACTTCAAACAATCTAAAGTATTGATACTTTCATCTTTAGGTAATACCGGATTTTGATTGTGAAATCAAGGGGCTTTTTATTAACGTTACCGCTAAAATATACTTTAATGGCATGTGGAGTATATTTAACCCTGTTGTTAAGCCAGGTTACAGCCGGCTGGTTTAAGGTAAGTTCGGTTTCGTTATTCAGGAGGGAAGCTAGACCGGCATTTGTCATGGAAGTTAGGTTAATCCTGTTAATTCCGGATGTGTCAGCAATATCAATTGCCCCGTTAAGCAATTGCTGATCAGCAGGACCATTGAATGCTGTAAGGAAATAGGTGATTTTTGTAAGGCTTATGTCCTCAATATGATCTTTATATTTATCGAAATCGGAGCTTTGTGCAGCTGCATCTAATAGTTGTGCACCAGTAAAGATGGAATCATTGGGGTTATTTACCGTAATATCCTGATAAAGAACAACATCAAAATCCTGAGAGAGGATTTCATCTTGTTTGCAGGTACTGAATCCTAACACAATCAATGTCAGGACAATTATGGATACGATTTTTATTTTCATGGCATTGCTTTTAAAGTTAGACAATAGGACTATTAAATTCTGATTGGATCAGATGAGCGATTTCTTCAATAAAATTAACATTATTTTCAATTGCGTTTCCAATTACAATTAAATCAGCTCCTGCGGCAAATGTTTTTCTGGCTTGATCTGTTGTTGCTATACCACCTCCAACAATTAAAGGGATCGAAATATTTTCTCTGACCTTTGAAATCATATTTTCGGGAACAGCTCTTTCGGCACCGCTTCCGGCTTCAAGATAAATGAGCTGCATTCCCAGCATTTCACCAGCAATTGCCGTACAAACTGCTATTTCTGGTTTTTCTGCCGGAATGGGATTGGTATTACTCATATACAAGGCTGTTGTTGATTTTCCGCTTTCTATCAGCATATATCCGGTTGCAATAACCTCGAGTTTGCTCTTTTTTAAAATTGGAGCAGCTATCACATGTTTTCCAATGAGCATTTCGGGATTTCGTCCTGATATTACAGAAAGGAACAATATTCCATCAGCTTTCGCACAGATCTGAATTGTATTTCCCGGAAAAATGACAACCGGAATGCTGCAATGTTCTTTTAAGATGATAACAGCCTCATTAAGGTTGTCGGCGGTAAGTAAACTTCCGCCGATGAAGAAATAGTCAACATTACATTTTGTTGCCATCGTTGCCAGAAATATCAATTCCGACGGTTTATAGTTGTCAGGATCAATAAGAACAGCAAACTGCTTTTTCTGATCAGATTTCCGGGACAGTATAGTTTGAAGGATGTTTTCCATTAGGCCGGATATCTAAAATATAGCTTCTGCAACTTTTTTAATGTTATCAGGCCTTCCCATTGTGAAGAAATGAAGAACAGGAACTCCGAAATTTATCAGTTCCCTTGATTGTTCGATACACCACTCGATTCCGACTATCCTGGCCTGTTCATTGTTCTTGCATTTCTGAACTTCTTTAACCAGGGAATCCGGAAGATCTATATTAAAGGTTCGCGGAAGCGTAACCATTTGGTTAATAGTGGAAAGAGGTTTTATTCCGGGAATGATAGGAACCTGAATACCTTCTGCCCTGCATTGCTTCACAAATTCAAAGTATTTTGAGTTATCGAAAAACATCTGAGTAACAATGTATTCGGCACCTGCATCAATTTTTTGTTTCAAAAACTGAATGTCGGTATGAAGATTTGGAGCTTCCAGGTGTTTTTCAGGGTAGCCGGCAACACCAACAGTAAAGTTAGTTGGTGATGAACCTAAAAGATCTTCTTCCATGTATTTGCCCTGGTTCATTTCCATTATCTGTTTTACCAGGTCAATTGCAAACGAATGTCCGTCGGGCTCAGCATGATAATATTTTTCATTCCTTAAATTATCACCTCTCATAACCAATAGGTTATGAATACCGAGAAAGTCAAGGTCAATTAAACCATTTTCTGTTTCTTCCCTTGTGAAACCTCCGCAAATAATATGCGGAACAACATCAACACCATATTTAAACTTAATTGCGGCCGAAATCCCTACGGTTCCCGGACGTTTTCTAACCACCTTTTTTTCCAGCAATCCTTTCGGCCGTTCCTTGAAAACGATTTCCTCCCTGTGGTAGGTAACATCAATAAATGCAGGTTTGAATTCGAGTAAGGGATCAATAGTACTGTAAATCGTTTCTATGCTGTCGCCCTTTACCGGAGGCAGAATTTCAATTGTAAACAGGGTTTTTCCAGCCCTTGCAATATGTTCTGTAACTTTCATTTCTGATTATTTATAGTTCAAATAGGGTCCCAGCCATTTTTCAGCCTGTTCTATTGAAACATTTTTACGTTTAGCATAATCTGTAATCTGATCGCGGCTTAACCTGCCAACGGCAAAATATTGGGATTGGGGATGAGCAAAATAAAATCCGCTAACTGAGGATGCCGGATACATTGCATAACTTTCTGTTAATTTAACCGTTGTATGTATTTCTGCCTGAAGCAGGGAAAAGAGAATTTCCTTCTCCGAATGTTCAGGACAGGCCGGGTATCCCGGTGCCGGACGAATGCCACGATATTCCTCTTTGAGAATCTCAAGAATAGCATCACTTCCATCGGGATCATAACCCCAGAATTCTTTTCGCACCCTGTCGTGCATCAGCTCTGCAAAAGCCTCCGCCATTCTGTCCGAAAGAATCTTTAACATGATGGAGCTGTAATCATCCAGTTCATCCTCAAACTTTTTAATCCATGGCTCTATACCAATTCCGGCGGTTACTACAAAACCTCCGAGATAGTCTTTTCTTCCGCTGTTAAGGGGAGCAATAAAGTCCGACAAACATAAATTCGGAACTCCTGCTTCTTTTTGTCCCTGATTTCGGAGGAAGCTAAAGCGGCAGATCTCCCTTTTACGGTCTTCATCTTCGAAAATAAGAATGTTGTCGCCATCTGAGTTTGCAGGGAATACGCCAATAACGCCTTTTGCCTGCAGAATTTTTTTCTCCAGGATGAGATTAAGCATGTTGTTTGCATCCTGAAAAAGTTTTTTTGCCTCAACTCCCTTTTCAGGATCTTCGAATATAGCAGGATATTTCCCTGTTAAACGCCACGAATGGAAGAAAAATGTCCAATCAATATATTTGGTAATATCCTGAAGCGAATAATCATCATATGTAATTATTCCTGTATTATTGGGGATGTCAATCTTTTCTGAAGCCCAATCGGGTGAAAAACGGTTTGCACGTGCTTCTGCCAGCGTAATAAAACTGGCCTCAGCCCGGTCGGAAGCATGTTTCTCCCTGACTTTTGAATATTTTTCGGTAATATCCTTCAGGAAATCATCTTTTTGTCCCGACGACAGCAATGCACTTGCAACGCCAACACTTTTTGATGCGTCTTTAACATGAATTACTCCATGTTGGTAATGAGGTTCGATTTTTACAGCAGTATGGATCTCCGAAGTGGTTGCACCCCCAATCATCAGTGGGATATTCATCCCGCGACGTTTCATTTCTTTCGCCACATGAACCATCTCATCCAAGGATGGAGTGATGAGTCCGCTTAAACCAATAATATCGACATTTTCATCAATAGCAGCCTGCAGAATTTTATCAGCAGGAACCATAACTCCCAGGTCGACAACTTCAAAATTATTACACCCAAGCACAACACCCACAATGTTCTTCCCGATGTCGTGAACATCGCCTTTCACTGTTGCCATCAGTATTTTCCCGTTTGTCTGTCGCGAACCGGCAATATTTTTCTCAGCTTCTATGTAAGGTGTAAGCTTATTAACGGCTTTCTTCATAACACGGGCGCTCTTCACAACCTGTGGAAGGAACATTTTCCCGGCTCCGAAAAGGTCGCCAACAATATTCATCCCATCCATCAGAGGGCCCTCAATAATGTGCAATGCCTGCTTAAAATGTGCACGGGCTTCTTCCACATCTTCTTCAATAAATTCAGAAATACCGCGGATAAGGGCATACGTTAAACGTTCCTGAACAGTCGCCAGTCGCCACTCATCTGTTTTTTCTTCCTTTTTATCCTGCTGTTTAACGGTTTCTGCATAGCTAATCAATCGCTCTGTAGCATCTTTTCTGCGGTTCAGGATAAGGTCTTCAACCAGCTCCAGCAAATCGGCAGGAATATCATCATATACCATGAGCTGTCCGGCATTTACAATGCCCATATCCAAACCGGCTTTAATGGCGTGGAAAAGAAAGGCAGAATGCATGGCTTCCCTCACCGTATCATTCCCTCTGAATGAAAATGAAAGGTTGCTGATGCCACCGCTTACCTTTGCATGTGGCAGGTTAGCCTTGATCCAGCGGCTTGCATTAAGAAAGTCGACAGCATAATTATTATGTTCTTCGATACCGGTTCCAATTGTAAGAATATTGGGGTCGAAGATGATGTCCTGAGGCTGAAAATGAACTTCATCAGTGAGGATTTTATATGCACGTTCGCATACAAGAATTCGTTTTTCAAAGGTATCAGCCTGTCCCTGCTCATCAAAGGCCATAACAATAACTGCTGCTCCGTATTTCCTTATTTTCCTGGCATGTTCGCGGAAGAGATTTTCACCTTCCTTCATGCTGATAGAATTTACAATAGCTTTACCCTGCAAGCACTTCAGTCCGGCTTCAATCACACTCCATTTCGAGGAATCTATCATCACCGGAACCCTTGCCACTTCCGGATCCGACATCAATATATGCAGAAACTTAACCATAGCTTTTTCAGCATCAAGCATGGCATCATCCATATTTACATCAATAACCTGAGCACCATTATTTACCTGTTGTTTGGCAATATTCAGTGCTTCCTCGTATTTTTCCTCATAAATTAGCCTTGAAAACTTCCGTGAACCCGCTACATTAGTACGTTCACCAATATTTATAAAATTACTTCCGGGAAAAACGGCAAGCGGCTCGAGGCCACTGATATTCATTTCGTGCTTGCGTTCAGGAACGATGCGAACCGGCGCAGTGGCAGCTATTTCGGCAAACTTCCGGATGTGCTCCGGAGTAGTTCCGCAACAGCCGCCCAGAATATTTACAAAACGATGATCGAGGAAATCCTGAATATGCGTACCCATTATTTCCGGTGTTTCATCATATTCCCCGAATTGGTTAGGTAATCCGGCATTCGGGTAGGCACTCACGAAAAATGGAGCTTTTTCTGCAAGTTCTTCGAGATAAGGCCTGAGCTCTTTTGCACCAAGCGCACAGTTAAGACCAACACTCAACAGGTTAGCATGCGAGATGGAATGAAGAAATGCTTCTACAGTCTGCCCGGATAAAGTACGGCCACTGGCATCAGTAATTGTGCCTGAGATCATGACTGGAATTCTTTTTTTGCGGCGCTCAAAAACGTTTTCGACAGCAAACAATGCAGCTTTTGCATTCAGTGTATCGAAAATTGTTTCGATAAGCAGCATATCAACACCTCCATCCATCAGGCCTTCTGTTTGCTCCTCGTAAACAGAAACCAGATCATCATAACTTACAGCCCTGAATCCGGGATCATTCACATCAGGAGAGAGTGAAGCCGTTTTGTTGGTAGGGCCCAGGGCACCGGCTACAAAACGCGGTTTTTCAGGATTCATGGTCGTGAAGCGTTCAGCACAATCCTTCGCAATTTCAGCAGCATGACGGTTCAGTTCATAAGCAAGCTTTTCCAGTTTATAGTCGGCCTGGGAGATACTATTAGAATTAAAAGTGTTTGTTTCGATAATGTCGGCACCTGCTTCCAGATAGCTGTCGTGGATTTCGCTGATGATCTGAGGTTGAGTGAGACAAAGAAGGTCGTTATTTCCTTTCAGGTCGGAATCATGATTTTTAAAACGTTCGCCTCTGAAGTCTTTTTCCTCCAGCCGATACCGCTGAATCATAGTACCCATTGCACCATCCAGAACAAGAATGCGTTTTTTTAGTATATCTGATAAATATATATTCTGCTGCATATTTTTCCCTTCAAAGAATCAACAAAATTACGTATGAATATTGATGCTTACTAATTGTTAACCATTTTAAGCTTAGATAGTTCAAATTTTTAATAAACATATCTTATCAATTACTTTAATTCATACCTTTGCACCCGCTTAAAATTATTGTATAAGAGGGCATTTTGCCTTTATAAACCGCATAAATAATGCAAATTACAGAAACAATGACCAACTATAAAGTTAAGGATATTACCCTCGCAGATTGGGGAAGAAAAGAAATCGACATTGCTGAAATGGAAATGCCGGGACTGATGGCTATCCGCAGAAGGTATGCTGCTGCAAAACCATTGAAAGGAGTGAGAATTTCGGGTTCACTTCATATGACCATTCAAACGGCTGTACTGATTGAAACTCTTACAGAACTTGGTGCAGACGTAAGATGGGCAAGCTGCAATATTTTCTCAACACAGGATCATGCAGCTGCTGCAATTGCTGAAGCAGGCATCCCCGTTTTTGCCTGGAAAGGCGAAAGCCTCGAAGAATACTGGTGGTGTACAATGCAGGCACTTACTTTCCCCGGCGATAAGGGTCCAAACCTTATTGTTGACGATGGTGGCGATGCAACCCTGATGATTCATAAGGGCTTCCAGGCTGAAAATAATCCAGATCTGTTAAATGCTACACCTTCAAATACAGAAGAAGGCGTAATCCTGAATACTTTAAATGCTGCATTTGTTGAAGATAATCAGAAATGGCACAAGATAGTAGCTGAGTGGAAAGGTGTTTCCGAAGAAACCACTACTGGTGTTCACAGACTTTACCAGATGATGGAAAGAGGTGAATTACTTGTTCCTGCTATCAATGTAAACGACAGTGTTACCAAATCGAAATTCGATAACCTTTATGGCTGCCAGGAATCACTTGCTGATGGTATTAAACGTGCCACTGATGTTATGATTGCCGGGAAAGTTGTAGTTGTGCTTGGTTATGGTGATGTTGGAAAAGGTTGTGCCCGCTCAATGCGCTCCTATGGTGCCCGTGTAATTGTTACCGAAATCGACCCGATCTGCGCGCTGCAGGCTGCCATGGAAGGTTTCCAGGTTACCACTATCGAGGAAGCACTTGCCGAAGGTAACATCTATGTAACCACAACAGGCAACAAGGATGTGATTACAATTGATCACCTGAATAAAATGAAAGATCAGAGCATTGTTTGCAATATTGGTCATTTCGACAATGAAATACAGGTTGATCAGCTTGTTAATTTCCCTGGCGTTGAACTGCTGAACATTAAACCACAGGTTGACAAATATACTTTCCCTGATGGACATGCAATATTTCTTCTGGCTGAAGGCCGCCTCGTAAATCTTGGTTGCGGAACGGGTCACCCATCCTTTGTTATGAGCAACTCTTTCACCAACCAAACCCTGGCACAGCTTGATCTCTGGGAGAACAATTATGAAGTTGGTGTTTACCGTTTGTCGAAAAAACTCGACGAAGAAGTGGCACGCCTCCACCTTGAGCAGTTAGGGGTTAAGTTAACAGAGCTTACTCCGGAACAGGCAGAATACATCAGCGTACCGGTTGAAGGTCCTTACAAGGCTGAACATTACAGGTACTAGGAATTCATTATCTTCCGCAGGTTTCATCCACTTTTCAGGTCGCTGCGCTGTGGCAAATTGAAGCAGTATTGTATTTTCATGCGAAACTTGCCGGGTAATTTTCATGAACTTACTTGAAAACGCAAGGGGCAATGGGCTTATGATCTTGATCAACCCTATCGATTGATATTTGAACCTATGCAAAAACCAATTCCCATTTAAATCTAAACTGCACATTACCAAATACACCAATAAGTGGATCACGAGGCTGGCCATATTTTGTTACATGGAAAAAAATTCATCAGTCTTGAAAATATTGATTACTCTGATGCAGAAAAAATTAAGGAGGAAGAAGCCGATAATTTTTCTCTCAACTGGATAGCATAAAAAAATAATCCTAATTATATACTCTCAGGGCATTACCGTCGTAGGAGGTGTGATAGGTGCGCAGAGGATAGGATGATGGTCCCTGGAAAACACTTCCGTCGAGCAGAATAAACCGCGACATACAGCAGGAGTCAACGGCTGTTGAACCTCCTTTTTCGACCTTTACCGGACCAGTGGCGCAATTATCGTAGGGGTTATGTGGACAGGTGCGCTCTAATGCAACAAATTCCTCGGGCCCATAACGGTATATGATAACACCTTTACTTGGAGGATCAGCACTTACGTAGGCGTAACCACCCACAGCATTTAATTCAAGCCATACTGTTGAATTGGGATAAACCACGAAATTTATATAGGCATATGGAATTGGATCAGAAGCCTTATCCTTTTTACATGCAAAAACCATCGACAGGCAGCTTACAATAATAATTAACAATATCCTGTTATTCCTTTTTAGCATTTTTGAAGATATTATGTCGACGGAAACCGTATTTTTACAACGTTTAAACAAGGATATTATTTCTGAATTAAATGGATTCCAGTGGGAATACAAAGATATGAACATTCTTAAAATCTCCGGACTATTTCTCTTTATCATTCTGCTTGGTTTAACTTCCTGCCGGTCGCAGTCGCCTGTGAGCAAGAGTATTGATAAAATCAGTGCAACGAAAGCTTCAAAGCAAAAAGAAACGATAGCTCAGTACGATAAGGCGATAAAGCGGCATCAGTCGATACAGACAAAAGATACCCGTAAAAGAATGAAAAAAGACAAGAAAAAAGCCGGAAGCTGGTCGAAAAAACATATCGGATCTGTTCCCAATTGCAAGGTAGCCAAATAGTTAATTTCGTGAAAGTTCTCTGAAACCTTGAAAAGTGCTCTTTAATTCAATTACATTTTTATTTGTTTTCCTTCCTGTTTTTCTTGGCATCTATTTTCTTTTGCCAGGCAGGGTTAAAAAACTGTATATCCTTATCGGCGGTTTTATTTTTCTTGCCTGGGCGAGCATAAGTTTTTTACTGGTAGTACTCTTTTCAATCCTGATTAACTATCAGCTTGGGTTGATGATGCATCAGCAAAAGGAGAAATCAGGGAAACGACCCTATTTTATAATTGCAATAGTTGTGAATCTGGGGATGCTGCTTATTTTCAAATATTCAGGTTTTCTGGCCTCCAATTTTAACAGTTTTTCAAGCCTTTTCGGCATGAAAGCTCTCAAGATGCCCGATTTTTTCCTGCCCCTCGGTATTTCGTTTTATACGTTCCGGATTCTTTCGTATCATATTGAATTGTTCAAAGGGAAGATAGAAGTTCAGAAAAGCCTGACTTCCATGGCCTTGTATATTTCCTTTTTCCCTCAGCTTAGTGCCGGTCCAATTGTCCGCTACCGCGATTTTTTTATTCCGGCAGTAAAGGCTAACGCCAGGCTATCCATTATTTCCAATGGGTTACAGAGGTTTCTGTTTGGTCTGATTAAAAAAGTTCTGCTGGCCAATAGTTTCGGACTTGTAGCGGATGCTGTTTTCAAGCTATCGCCGGCGGAGTTAACGCTCACTACAGCCTGGCTGGGAGTAATCGCATATACGCTTCAGATTTATTACGATTTCTCGGGATATTCGGATATGGCTATCGGACTGGCAGCCATCCTTGGCTTCAGAACACCGGAAAACTTTAATTATCCCTACATGGCCCGTTCGGTCCGTGACTTCTGGAGACGCTGGCATATGACGCTTACCAGCTGGTTCAGAGATTACCTTTTTCTGCCATTAGCTTTATCTTTCAGCAGAAGAATGCCTGCGCAATCCTACTTCGGTATAAAATCAGAAAAGCTGATCTATATTTTCGGCATCAGCATAACCTGGTTCCTTGTTGGCTTGTGGCATGGTGCGAGCTGGACATTTATAGTCTGGGGGTTGATTTATGGTGCTTTTCTTGTTATGGAGCAGCTGGGACTTGAGAAAAAAATGCGGAAATTATGGAGACCACTAAGGCATATTTATACCATACTGATTGTGATGCTGGCATGGATTTTCTTCAGGGCTGCCACCTTTCAGGAGGCTTTTGGAGTAGTTAAAGGAATGCTTGGGATAAATGGTATAAATTCCGGTGAGTTCGAATATTACCGCTATGTAACACCAGGTTTTGTGATCTCAGGAATTGCTGGAATTGCCGGTGCATCCGGATTGCTTAATTTTCTCAGGATGAAAATCTGGAAGATGATAATCGGGACTAAAGGAAAAAGAAACAAACAACTCAAACAAATTTACAGAGCTGTCCTGGCAATAAGCTTACTTATTTTGTTTTATTTTGCCGTTGCAGAACTATTGCGTGGAGGTTACAATCCGTTTATTTATATCAGGTTTTGAAAAAGAAAAGCAGAAATATTACATTTATAGGAGCACTATGTGTGTTGTTTATACTTCCGGGATGGAATCTGTTTTTCCATGGATTTCCGGATATGTCGGCAAATGAAAACCGAAAGCTCGCTGCTTTCCCCGACATCCGGAAAAATGTTCCTGATTCTTTTGCCCCGGCATTCGACAGTTGGGTAAATGATCATTTTTCGTTCCGGAATCTTCTGCTGAACAACAAGATGTATTTCGACATTCATGTTTTGCAGCAATCTCCGATTCCATCCTATGTAATAATTGGGAAGGATAACTGGCTCTATAACACCGGGCACGAGATTGAAGTTTACAGGGGTGTAAATCGATTTACAGAAACTGAGCTTCAGAGTATGCTTGAAGAAATGAGATACCGGCAAAAGTTTATCGAATCGCATCGCGCTAAAATGTATTATGCCATAACTCCGGTAAAATATTCAGTATATCCGGAATATCTTCCTTTAAACCTTAAGCAGGTAAATTCTGAAAGCCGCACGGATCAGTTTGCAAATTACATGAAAGGAAAGGGGATGCATGTTCTGGATTTCCGGAAAGCCCTGATCCTTGCGAAGAGCGATACGTTTCCTGTATTTTATAAGGGTGATAATCACTGGAATTACAACGGAGCTTTTATGGCCTACCAGCTGTTGATTGATTCCCTTCAGAAAGATTTCCCGGCCGTTGGTAAAATGTTAAAGTTCAGCGATTATTCTATCAGCCGTAAGCCGCGCCTCTCAGGCAACCTGAGCAAAATGCTGTTCCTGGCAAATGGATGTGGTGAACTTGAATATACATATACACGAAAGAGTCATAACCACACAAAAGTCGATACCAACGAAATTTACAAACCGCCTGCCTCGTTCAATTATCCTGCATCCTACGAGGAGCGTTACAGTAACGGCGATCCCCGCTCCCTGAAAATTCTTATAATACGCGATTCGTTTGGATATTACATCACCCAGTTTCTGAAAGAACATTTCCGGGAGACTGTCAGCATTTTTGATGCCTGGGAATACAAACTGAACCCGGAAATCATCGAAAAGGAGAAGCCTGATATTGTTTTGTTCTTAGTGTTGGAATCTTTCACAGACTCGATGCTGGATTACCAGGCCAGGGGGAAAAGTGAACTTAAATTGTTAAGGAGTTCTGGCGTTGAAAATCAATCGCACAATTGAGCCCTTTGGCAGGTTATTAATAATCTCTATCTCACCATTGTGCACCTCCATAATCAATTTGACTAAAGCCAGGTTCAATCCTGTGTTTTGATCGATATGCTCATCGCCTAAACCAAAGAGGCGAAACAGATTTTCGAGAGCATTTTCAGAAAAGCCTGAACCGCTATCAAAAAATTCACAAACGATGGCCTCTCCTAACATGCTTGTTTTAACTATTACATCTCCGCCGGGTGGCGAATATTTTACAGCATTATCTATAATGCATTCAAAGCAGATTTTTACCAAATCCCAGTCGCACACTAATTCATCAAAAGATTCATCCTTCTGAAAAATAATATTAATATTGCTTGCCTCAATTTTGTCGAGGAGAAATTTGTGTGCAGTATTGAAAAGATCGTTTAAAGAAACCTGTTCTATTTTTAAATTAAATTTTTTAGTTCGTAATTCCGTAATTTTTAATGCTTTATATGAAAACGTTTCTAATCTTTTAGCAGAAGATTCGAGATAGTCGAGATATTCCTGCAGTTCGGCAGACTGGATTTCAGAGCGGAGTAAATCAGTAAAACCAAGGATGCCATTGAGAGGAGTCCGTATCTCATGACTGATTAATTGAAGGAAATCAAGCTTAGCCTGATCAAGTACGCTCAGTTCTTTATTTGCCTTGTCAAGTTCTTTATTTGCTTTTTCAAGGTTTATTGTTCTTTCTTTAACTTTCTCCTCCAAAATTGCATTCTGATTTTCCAATTGGTTTACCAGGTAACTCGTATAGAGCAAATTTCTGATCCTTAATCCAACCTCAACTAAATCGAAGGGTTTAGAAAGAAAGTCGCTGGCACCTCCTGCCAGTGCCTGTTGTTTGGTTTCAATGCTAATATCAGCTGTTAGCACCAGTATTGGCATGAAAGTCTCCTCAGGAACCAATGCTTTTAATTGCTGCATTACTTCAAAACCAGTTAGATGTGGCATTGTTAAATCTAACAAAATCAAATCCGGATCAAAGCTTTTAAACAGCGGCACTACTTCTCTTGGATCGGTTACAGTTTTTATATTCGTAAATCCCTGAAATTCGAGAAGGCCTTCCAGTATATCAATATTAGCCTGCTGATCGTCAACTATCAGTATATTTGCGTCTTTTAACGTTGGGTTATTCATGAATTTTCTAAATTATTTGTTGATATTATTTAGTGTACCAGTCCATTTATCTATTTCCTCAATAAATTTTATTAAATCGAACGGTTTTGTAAGATATTGACGTACACCAGCATTTAAGAGTGATACTGGTTGGTCGGGCATTGCATCAGCACTTATTATTATAACAGGAATACTATTTGTTCTTTTATCTTCCTTTAATCGCTCAAACACTTCACTTCCATGGATATCAGGTAAATCAAGATCGAGGAGAATCAGATCGGGTTTAAAATTAACAGCCAGTTCAATTGCCTCGCCCCCGGTAAAACTTGTAACTAATTGCATGCCGGGACGTTGAATAGATAGTACCTCCCGAACCAATTCGATATTAGATTCATTATCTTCGATATACAATATGGTGCCCGAATTTTCCGAAGGTTTAATGCCAGAGGCCTTAATTAGACCAGCCTTTTCCGGTCTTTCAATTTGATGTTGAATTTGGGTGAGTTCAATCCAGAAAGTAGTCTTTTCGCCATTTATACTCTCAACTCCGATTTTCCCTCCCATTGTTTCAACCATTTTCTTAGATAAAGCCAGGCCAAGTCCGGTACCTTCTACCTGGGATTTTTCGGCTCCGATTCTCTCGAAAGGAATAAATAATTTTGGAATGTTTTCAGCATCTATTCCCAAACCACTATCCGTTATTGAAATCCGGAGACAGACATCAGAACCATCCTCTTGTAAAATGGATTTGGTACTAACGATAATAAAGCCATTTTCCCGGTTATACTTTACTGCATTGTTCAGCAAATTAAGCAGTACCTGTTTCAGCTTCTGCCGGTCGGCAGATACAAATTGTTTATCTTCTGCAGAGTATATGAATTCAAACCTGATATTACGGGCTGTGGCAAGCGGTTGAATAACGTCCATCATTTCTCTGATAATGCCACCTATCTGCACAGGTTCAAGTGAAAGAGAATACTTACCTGCCTCAATACTCGAAATATCAAGTACTTCATCAATCAGATTAAGCAGGTGTTTCCCGCTGTTTAGAATATGATTAAGTCCTTTTTTTTGAGGGTTCGAAGGCTCTCCTAACTGAAGCAATTGAGCAAAACCAAGTATAGAGTTCATTGGTGTACGCAATTCATGACTCATGCGGGAAAGAAATTCACTCTTGGCATGGTTTGCTTTTTCTGCTTCCAATCTTGCCTTTTTTGTTTCTTCATCTGCTTTTTTTCGCTCTGTAATATCAACAACCAATGTTAACAAGCAAAGCCTGTTTCCTACATATATGAAATCAGCAGAGAAAAGTCCTGTAATTATCTTTCCTGATTTTGCCCTGAATTCTATTTCAATTTCTTTTACCTCTTTGCTTTCTTTTAGTTCACTGTAGATTAAGCTCCTGTTTTCCGGCTTCACAAAAACATTAAGTTTTGTGGAATCATTACCAATAATTTCGTTTCTGGAAAACTCCAATGTTTTAACGAAGGTATCATTAACATCTATGTAAATACCATCTTCATATCCTGAAATGGCCATTAATGCAGAACTTGAGTGAAAAGCTCTCGAAAATTTCTCTTCAGAAATTACTAATTGAGAAACATCTTTACTTACCCCAAAAATAACCGCTTTCCCATCCCAAAAGCCTGGTTTTACTCTTGTTTCCACAGAAATCTCTTTACCCGATTTTGTAACAAGAGGTACCGGACAATAATCGGAAGTACCAGCCAGCATTTCACCAACAATGCGTCCTGCCTCTTCACGTCGCTCGGCAGGATGAACCATAAGCACTGATTTTGAGAGTAATTCCTCAGTTGTGTATTCAAGCCTGTTAATTACTGTATTGTTGGTATGAATCATATTCCCCTGTTCATCGAGTACAAAAAGGAAATCATCAATGGTGTTGAAAAAGGTTTCGTAATTATGGCGCGTTTGCTCCAATAATTCTTCTGCCTGTTTTCTTTTGGTAATATCTAAAGCTATACCCCCAAGCAGAAATTCGCGACCCTCCCTCGGTATAACAAACTTTTGCGTTTCATAGTGATGTATTTCGCCATTAAGATTTTGAAAGCTTTCTTCAATTATCTGGTATCCAGTCTGAATTGTTTTTTTATCATCTTCAATTATTCTTTCAGCGGTTTCGCGATCGAAAAGTTCAAATAAGGATTTACCAACCCACTGCGATGCACCTAAGCTAATATCCATTGCATTATTGGAATAGATCATCCTGCTGTCGAAATCTTTAATAAAGACCAGTGCAGGTAAATAATCCATAAATAAGGAAAATCTGCTTTCGCTCTCTTTCAGAGCTTCATAAATTTGAGTTCTTTCTTCAACAAGCTTTCGGAGATTTTCATTCGTTTCTGAGAGTTGCTGAGTTCTTTCTTCAACTTTACGTTCAAGATTTGTATTTAATTCCTTTATTTTCTTTTCTTTATTTTTAGTATCGGTAATATCTCTGACAAACCTTAAAACCGTATCATTTCCCAATGAAATTAACCTGGCTTCAAAATAACTAACCTTATCCTTCAATTTTCTATTGTACTCATAAGAGATCAGGGTATTCGTCCGCAGGCATTCTTCGATTTTTGCTATGTGCAGATTTGCTGTTTCTTTATCAAAAGCATCATTAACATTCGATCCTATCAACTTTTCCTCCGGAATCAGCAATTCCGCTTTTTCCGGTTTAAAATATTCAAGATAATTACCGTCTCTGTCACTGACAAAAATCAGATCAGGCATCGATTTAATGATTGCATTGAGTCTTTCGTTCTGAAACCTGATCTTCTCCTCAGCGAGTTTGATTTCAGTAATATCGATATTAACTCCCTGAAGTGCTACCAATTTTCCTGAATTAAAAACCGGAACAATATTATTCTGCAACCACTTAACTGTTCCGTCAGGCAAAATAATACGATGACTTACTATTTTAGTTTCCCCCTCTTTGAACTTACCCTCCTGTATAAATTTTAATAATTCAATATCATCGGGGTGAACAAGGCTGAAAAAATAGTCATATAGATTCTCCTTCTTGTCATTTAAGCCTAAACCAAGTAAACGATCATTGTTATAGGATCCCTTAAGCTCATTTTTAAGCAGATTATGCTCCCAGCTTCCCATTTTTGCAATTTCCTGCGCCAGGTTGAGGGCTTCTTCCCTCTGCCTCAGTTCTTCAAGTAATTTTATTTTTACTAAGGCAAAACCAATTTGATTTGTAACTGATTCCAGAAATCCTATATCTGCCGTAGTCCATTGCCTATGTTCAAGAATCTGGTTTAGTGTAAAGAGATAATATCCGTTTTCGTAAAAACTAAAAGGATACCAGATCAGGCTTTTAATATTCATCTGCTGGTGCAAAATCTCGCCGGATCCATCGTGTTTAAAAAAATCATTTACCGCATCGCTATGACTTTCGATAAATTTTCGGGTATTTTTTACTTCAGTCAACGGATTCAGGAACATCCCGATAGGATATTCACCTTTAGTTGGCGCTATTTCCGGATGATCCAATCTTAACCATTCGCATAAACCTGTAATGATGTTTTTATCAAAGGATACATCATAAATAAGTGCCCTGTCTAATTGTAAAGTTTCGCCGATAATACGGTTAGCGGTTTCCAGTATTTCTACAGCATTATCATTCTTGATAATACATTCAGCTATGTCGTTTAATGCTTTTGTGTAAAAAAGTTGTTGATTTCGGAGTTCTTCTGCTGTCTTTCTTTCTGTAATATCCCTTACAACAAAAACCATCTTTATAGGGATCCCTTCAGTATTTCTTATAAATTCTCCATTAACCTCAACATCAAAGATGCTCCCATCAAAACGCAGAGCTTTGTATTCTCCCGGACCGGATAAAATACCCTGATGCATTTTAACAATTTCCTGTACAGCCCTCTCCTTGTCCTCCTGAGCAATAAAATCATTTATATTTCTATTCATGAACTGCCCGATCTGCTCATATCCAAACATCTCCAGGGCTTTTGCCGAAGCAAAAAGAATGATTCCTCCCAAATCTGTAATGGTAATATTATCAGGTGAAGCCTGAAGAATGGAATGATACAATGCCTCGCTTTCCTTTAAAGCCAACTCATTCAGTTTTCGTTCCGTTATGTCATGAATCAAGGAATATAATAAGGTAGATTCCCCATGTAAAATTGGGCCAGAGTATATCTCCACATCCCTTATGCTTCCATTTGCCAACCGGTGTTTAAATTCGAAATGTTTTCGTTTTTCCTCTTTTGCCTTTTGCATCTCAGCAATAATATCTTCTTTCTCCAGCGTATTGATTTCGGATATATTTTTGCGGCAGATTTCAGAAATCGACCAGCCATAAAAGCTACTGGCAGCGGGGTTGGCATCAATAATTTCGCCTGTATCTGGGTTAATCAGAAGCATTACAGATTGATTATCTGTAAATAAGGATCTGTATAACTCCTCACCATAGGTTAGATTACCTTTTGAATTATCCTGCAAATTCATGATCCTTAATTCTTCATTTTAGTGGTTAAAAAGCTGTACTACTTAATTTTGCCGGCAATAGTACGAACATCGTTCTAAAAATAACAATTTACAACGTAAAGATGCTTAAATTTGTTTAAAAAAAATCTATTAATCATATTTTAATGTCAATAAGAATGAAAAAAATCTTCACTTTAGCATTATTGATGAGTTTTTCGGCCATGCTCATGGCACAGGCAATATTAGTCCAGGGAAAAAAGTACCAGGGGCCACTTCCTGTTAACTCAGTAAAAACGCCGACAGACACCGTAAAACCTTACGGAATTCTAAATTCAACAGCTTTTACAGTTTATTCATACATTTCGGGCACTACGAATGTGGGCTATGTTTTCGGCACAAACAATCAAACTAAAGCTCAGGCACAGGTTTTTCCGCTAACTCAAAGCTATTTTGTAGAGGAGGTACTCATTTGGGCTATAAAGAAAGACACAATCGGAACCCCGGGAATGCTTACTGTTACTATTAATATTGCCAATGCCACGGGAACTGCCTCCACAGGCGTTGTTACAACAGCACCGGGTGCTGTTTTGTCTACTACCTCAATTTCAAATGCAGATATTGATACTTCAGGTTTCATTACTGTAATACCATTCGCAGGCCCCGTATACGTAAGTTCGAGCTATGCCATTGTTCTTGATTACACAAACTTTGGCAACGATTCTCTTGCAATCGTAAGTTGCACGGCAGGTGATCCGGGAAACAACGAATCTTCCTGGGTTAAACTGAACAACAATACATGGAGAACTATTAAAAAACTGTTCAGTGCAAATATCGATATGTATCTTCTGGTTGTTACAGACCAGAGTACTGCAGGCATTAATTCTCCGGAATTCTTTGAAGGGATGAAATTCTCAGCCTATCCCAATCCTGCCAGCAGCAATGTTAGCATTGAATATGAACTTGAGAAAGCTGCAAGGGTAAAAATGCAGATTTTCGACAGCCATGGCAAAACTGTTATGAATATCGATGAGTTTGAACAAAGCAATGGAAAACACAGTTTTGAATTAAACACTGTAAACCTGAAAAGCGGAAATTACTACGTTTCATTTGAGGTAAATGGGAAAAAACTGACGAAAAAACTGCTCGTTAATAATTAATAAACATGGTGATGTTTCATAATATTGCAGGTTATTATCAATTCGAAACATTTCATTTATGCCCTAAGGGCAATATTTATTCCTGCCCCGCAATTTCTATGGACATTAAAGCCCTCTGGGCTATATATATAATGTACGATATTAGATTTGAAGTTCAGAAAAAAATCATTTTAGTGGTTCCACATTATTCCGAAACATAACCAAAAACATCAACCTGAAATAATATAACACAGCATTTAAAAAATACAATCTGAGGCTTTATGAATTTTTTTTTTGAAATAGTCTGGATTTGCTGGCTGCTGTCTGAAATACTGCTAAACCGTATTTTATTGGCAAAAAACAACAGCGGCAAAAACCCCGATAAATATTCGCTGGCAATTATTTGGATAACAATCTGTATTTCGATATTCCTTGGCGTATACTTTTCTATGAAAGTACAGCTTAAAATAATTAACAGTGACTATCTCCGCATAAGTGGCACTTTAATTATTTTGCTCGGGATGCTAATTCGCTTTGTGGCAATCCGCACTTTGGGGAAGTTTTTCACAGTAAATCTGAATGTCCGCAGCGATCATAAAGTTATACAGCACGGCTTTTACAAATATTTAAGACACCCGGCGTATACCGGTTCGCTTCTTTCTTTTCTGGGATTCGGATTGTCGTTCAATAACTGGCTCAGCCTGCTGATTGTGTTTGTACCGGTATTCCTTTCTATGGCTTACCGCATATCCATTGAAGAGAAACTTTTACTGGAAACTTTTGGGAAGGAATATGAGAATTATTGTATCAAAACCAAAAGGCTTCTGCCCTTTATTTTCTAGGCAATAGTGCTGGGTATTCAATAGTTTTATCAGGATTATCTGATTACAGGTGATTCTCAGTTTATATATTTTTAAAGTTCGCTAATGACGTACAATTTTGATAAGATTATTGACCGCAGCAATACTTCCTGTGTTAAATATGATTTGCGTCAAACCATATTTGGAAAAGCCGATGTAATTCCCATGTGGGTTGCTGATATGGATTTCGAGACTCCCGGATTTATCCGTGATGCCATTATTCAGCGTGCCAGCCATCCGGTGTATGGTTATACATTCAGGGATGAATCATATTACCAGGCAATAATTGATTGGATGAAGTCGCGTCATAACTGGTCAATTCAAAAAGACGAAATTGTTTTTTGTCCCGGAGTTGTACCAGCTCTGAATTTTGCTGTACAAGCCTTTACAAAACCCGGCGATAAAATTATTGTACAGCCTCCGGTTTATTTTCCATTTTTTGGTGCAGTAAAGGACCACGAGAGGGTATTGGTTTACAATCAGCTGTTACAAAAGGAAACTACTTACGAGATCGATTTTAATTTGCTTGAGGAACAGGCTAAAGATGCTGAGATGCTGATTCTTTGTAATCCGCACAATCCTGTTGGTCGTTGCTGGAACCGATCAGAACTGGAGAAAATTGCTCAAATCTGTCTGAAGCACAATGTATTGATTGTTTCTGATGAAATTCATGCCGACCTCGTAATGCCCGGGTACAAGCATGAGATTTTCGCAAATTTATCGCCGGAAGTTGCCGCAATCACCCTTACCATGCATGCTCCGAGTAAAACCTTTAACCTGGCGGGGCTTTCTACTTCATCCGTTATTATTTCGAACCCGGAAATCAGGACCAAATTTTCAAAGTTTATTGAAAAAATGCACCTTGGAATGGGAAATCTTTTCGGAAGTGTAGCATCAACAGCAGCCTATTCTCAGGGCGAAGAATGGAGACTACAACTAATTGATTATATAAATGATAACATCAATTTTGCAGAAGAATACATAAAGGAAAATATTCCTGCTCTGAAAATGTTCCGCCCGGAAGCCACGTATATGATCTGGCTGGATTTCCGTGAATTCGGACTTGATACAGAAACCCTCAAGCAGAAACTGATTCATGAGGCTGGTGTGGGTTTTAATACGGGTAAAGACTTTGGTCCCGGAGGCGAAGGTTTCATGCGGATGAATGTGGCCTGTACGCGTGCAACATTGGAGGAAGCACTTGGACGTTTACATTCAACAATGGTTTCCTCAGTTCTTGATTAACTTCGCAAAGCTGGTTTCCTGCGAGCTACTAAGCTTTACAAAATAGATGCCATCCGGAAGTTGCGAAATGTCGACTGAAAATTCTTTTTCATTAACTTCATACATTTCAAGAACCTTGCCCTGCAAGTCGGTGATACTAATGGTTTCCATTATTTTTCCAGCATTTATCTGCAGCTTTCCTGTTGTCGGATTAGGATACAAATGAACCAGGGAATAATTGGCCGGATCACCAATTCCAGCTGTATTTTCGTCAGCGGCAATCCAGCTTGAGGCAAGGTTGTTATCAAGGCTGACGCTGATTAGCTGAAGGAATTTCCCGTTTCCGTCGGTATCCGGCCAGGGAAGAACATCAAAATAATGAACATGATCTATTTCGTTTCCAAAAGCATCAAACAGCAAAAGGTTCTGATTTGAGTTTGACAAGTTTCTTGTGAACTGCCCAAAAGGAGCCATCCCGTATTTATTCTGAAAAGTCGTTGCATCGCTTGCAAGAAATACCGCATTTCCTCCAAGCAGAGATGAGCCTGCAGGGAACTGATAAACCAGGCCTGTCCCGCCGAAATAGATCCCTGTCAGATCGATGGTGGCAGTCCCGGCATTGGTTATTTCTATGAATTCCAGCTTAACCTCATCCGGAAAAGCTATGGAAGTGCCAGGATGGTAATTGATCCTGGATATTACCAGCGGAGGCGTAGAAATATTCTGGCAGGCGCTGTATGAACCAATGTGGTTTGTAATCCAGGGGATCCTGAGATTAAGCCAGGCTTTAAGCGAACTAATCGCAGCCTGGTGATTTCCGATAGTGCCCCATCGGGCATTCTCCCTCACCACAGCCTCACTGATGAGGGCAACTGTAGTGTCTATCAAATTTCCCAGACTTACGAGATGAAATGGCTGTCCGGTTTGAGAGAGCTCATTCCAGCGCCGGGATAAATAGCATTTGAAAAGCACATTATTAAAGAGGTCCCTGTAATATTTCGGCCCCTCAAGGCTGCCATTGGAAAACTGCCAAACATCCGGCTTGCTTCGGTCGAATCCATAACTAAACAGGTCGTTGCCGTAAGTCAGGTTCAGATCCCAGACAGGACCTGCCCTTAATTTCCCGTTCCTGTCCTTGTGATAGAAAGTACTGTACATGTAAGCATCCGCATTGCTTGCAATTTCGTTGATAAGGATAAAATCGACAAAAGAGGGGATGTCGATAATAGAAGGAAATCCTGTGGAAATTGATGAATTCCCTACGGTGCAGACTGATTGTAAACCCAGAAAAACAGATTTGATATAGTTATTTTGCTGTATACTTACATCCTCTGGTTTAGGCCAGTGGTGTATAAATTGGTTGTCGTTAAAGCCGATATAGCTTGACATATACCAGGCGATAGGATCGCCTCCTGTAGTTTTATCAGTCTTGGTAATATATCCGCCCGATAATTCAGGCAGACTATTGTTAGCCGTATCAACTTTAACAATGTTAACACGGTTTTTATCGGGTTTAATTTTTTCTTCCAGAATATAAAGCCCCCTGTAATCCCCGTTAATCATTACTTCGCAATAGGAAGTACGGGTGGCATACTCACCAATTTGCCTCGACAGATTGTACGAAATGTAATCCCTTATAAGTGAAGGATCTGAACTGAGGCCATTTAGAATCCAGTCATTTTCGGAAGGCATGCCCAAAAGACTGACATTATTTTCTGTAATATTGTCGGACATCACGGTAGTAAAGCCATAAGCCTTTTTCGGAAAAACCTGGGAGTACGATCCACGTATTTCGATGTCGATTCTGCCATTATAATTTATAAACTGCAAAGAATCCTGGTCTGTTACATAATTTCTCTGTCCTGGCCCACGGAAGAGGATTTTCATATCACCAAACACACCGGGCTCATCCGGAATAGCAGCGCTGTTATCTGTAGTAATGATAATAATTGGAAGGTTACTGTCGGTGAATACCTGTGCATTCAGGGAAAGAATGAAAAACAATGCAGGCAACAACAGTAAGATTTGTTTATACATCCTTAAGATTATGTTAACCGCGATAAGATCATGATAAATAGTACTTCAAATATACTGATTTCCTGAAAGCAGCTAAATTTTTACAGAACAGCTTTTTCAATATAAAACAAAAGCATGTTTTAGAATTTATGTTACAGATATTATTTTTATATTTGGTATAGGTTTCGGCGGTATGGCTACAGTCTAAACTAAAACCTGCTCAAAATGAAAACAAGTTTAAAAAAATTAAAAAATGCGAGAACTTTAACGTTTACAATTATCTTGATGGTGCTATTCTTTTTATCAGCACAATACACCTTTTCACAATGGCAGCAAACGAATGGGCCAGGTGGAGGAATAATTAATTCAATAGCAGTTAATGGTAACAATGTAGCTGTCGGGACTTTTATAGGTGGAGTATTTTTGTCTGCAAATAATTGTGATTCATGGACTGCAGTTAATAATGGTTTTTATTCTACAGTTGTTAATGCAGTAGCCTTCAGTGGAACAACCATATTTGCATGCACAGATCATGGGCTCTATAAATCCACGAATAATGGTACCTCCTGGTCAACAGTTTATAATGGATTATCGCTTACTAAATATCTTTCAATTGCGATAAGAGGTTCTGTTATATGTATAGGCAGCTTTAATCAGGGAGTATTTATATCTGCAGATTCTGGAAATAGCTGGATATCAGTAAGCAATGGACTAACTAATCTTTCGATAGTATCATTAAGCATTGACAGTACCACTATTTATGCGGGAACAGACGGTGGAGGTGTTTTTATGTCTGCCAATTCTGGAGGTAATTGGACAGCTGTTAATTCAGGAATGAATAGTTTACATGTTGTTTCCTTAGCAAATAACAATTCGGATATATATGCTTTTACCTGGAGTGGACTATATTTGTCTACCAATAATGGCAATAACTGGATAGCAATAAATAACGGAATTCTGAATGTTAACCCAGCTTCATTAGCAACAAATGGAGTTGATGTTTTTATTGGAACCGCTCATGGGGTAGTTTATAAATCTTCGGATAATGGCAATACCTGGATAGTTTTAGGAAATGGGATACCTAATCTGACGATCCATTCTTTAGCCATTTCCGGCACTTCAATTTATGCTGGAACGGATGGTGGCGGCATGTATCTTTCTACCAACACTGGTCAGACTTGGGCATGTGTCAACAATGGATTAGTAAGTACACATGTTAATGCAATCACAAAGATTGGAACCTCCATTTTTGCCAGTACTGATGGTAGCGGTATTGAAGTTACAAATGATGAGGGAGCAATCTGGACTACCGCTAATAATGGAATATCAGATTATCATGTTAACACAATAGTTGCAAACGGAACAAGTATTTTTGCAGGGACTGAAGGCGGAGGCGTTTTTAGGTCTGAAGATAGTGGAAACAATTGGGTAGAAAAAATCGCCGGTTTGACTAATTATTACGTTAGAACCATTGCAGTAAATGGAACGGCAATATTCGCAGGAACTCATGCCGGCATTTGCGTTTCAACGAATAATGGGAATACCTGGACTACAAAAAATAATGGTTTAACAAATTTGAGTATTACATCCATAGTACCTGCCGGGGGCAGAGTGTTCGCCGGAACAGAAGGTGGTGGAATATTTGTATCCACAACTAACGGAGACAACTGGAATGCAATTAACAATGGGTTAACAACGCTGTATGTAAGACAGTTAGTAAGCTCTGACTCCACTATTTATGCTGCAATGAGTGGCGGATTATTTGTGTCTGATGATAATGGTGAAAATTGGGTACTAATTGGAAACGGATTAAGTGTGAATGTTATAAGTGCGTTGTCTGTATCAGGAACTCATATTTTTGAAGGAATCTCAAATGGAGGTGTTAGTATATCAAGCAATAATGGCCTCTCCTGGACTTCAATAAACGAAGGTATTGCTGGCGATTTTGTTACCTCCATATGTATCAGTGGGGGAACAATTTTTGCAGGCATATTACATAAAGGTATATGGAAACGATCACTATCTGAAATAATTGGAGTAGAAGAAATACAAAATCCCGATGTTTTCTCTGTTTATCCAAATCCGGCAACACCACAATCAACCCTATATTTTACTTCAACCTTAAACGATATTAAAATTACGATTTCTGATTTAGTCGGGAACGAGATTCTCAGTTTAAAAACCTCGGGTCCAGACTTTGAGTTAGAAATTCCTGGCTTATCAAGAGGTATTTATTTCATCAGAATTATTGCCAATGGCAGGCAATTTTCAAGAAAACTAATTCTTGAATAAGATAGAATATTAGCACAACAGGCCTGCTGAGAAGGCAACAAATTACAATGTACCAATTTACCAATGTACTAGTTTATCAATGTACCAGTTTATCAATGTACCAGTTTATCAATTTATAGACACCATGTAATTGATCCACTGGTAAATTGCTACATTTTCATACTGGTTTATTAAGCCTTTTATTCGTCCAAATATATCGATAGAACCATTATCTGAATGTTTACGTTACAGGATAATGTTGATTCCAGAATCTTCGGCAACAGTGCTCCCTTTCTCCTCGAGGAGCCAGGAATAGAGGTGACGCCTGCCGCTGGTCAAATATCCTTCCTTGCGTAAAAAAAGCGTATTTACAGTTTTAGCAAATACCTAAAAATCAATCTCTTAAAAACCATGTGTTGAATAATACAACAGCTGTATAGAAATTCAACACCTTCTTTAATGCTCTGAATTTCAAATCAATACAAAGAATTTGCTTTATAACTGTATAATAATTCAACACAACACTGTGTTTAATAATTAAACAGCTACTTACCTAAGTAATTGTTAAACAATATATTAGTACTGGTTTTCATGCTTTGGCATCTTTATTGAATACCCCGATTTGACAACGGATAAAACTGTTAAAAATAAACTCAAATCCCTGCTTAAAATAAACGATCAAAATAATTACAGCCATGAAAAACACAATCTTTTCAATCGTAGGTCTTCTGCTACTTGTAGTATGCAGCAGTATCTCAGGAAGCAATCCTGACAAAACCGGTAGTAATGCCGCCACTACCAACATTACCGTTTCCACTTCTCCAGATTTGTATTCACTCACCTCAACGTGGACTGCTGAATACATGAAGTTGAACCCTGACGTAAAAATTAACCTGATTAAGGTTTCTGGTTCAGGAATTAAAAATATGGCTAACTCTGAAGCCGGAATCACTTTCGTTTCGAGTGAACCTGTAAAATCGGAAATTAACGAATATACCTGGAAAATGGTCGTTGGTCGCGATGCTATTGTTCCTGTAATGAATTCATCAAACCCATACCTGAGTCAGCTGAATCAGGTTGGCGTTACAAAAACAGAACTCACAAAAGCATTCACCACAACACTTGGTCAGAATTGGGGAACATTTGTGGTATCAGGTCTTAATTCTCCGCTTCATATTTATATGATTTCTGATAATTCGATGACTGCCGCTATTACTTCTTTTCTCTCCACAAACAAGAATTCACTCAAAGTGACTATGGTAGCAAATCCTCAGGAATTGATTACCGCAATTGAGAAAGACCCTCTGTCCTTAGGTTTCTGCAGAATGGTTAATATGCTTGATGAGCATAATATGAGGATAATGTCTGGCATCAGCATGCTTCCCATCGACAAGAATGGCAATGGTAAACTGGAGTATAGCGAGCAGATTTACGATAACTGGCAGACCTTCCTCAGAGGCGTCTGGATTGGAAAATACCCTCAGTCCTTATGCAAAAGCATTTATTCTTTGGCTCCTTCGATGCCGGTAAATGAAACTGAAAAATCTTTTATGAAATGGGTACTTGCCGATGGACAGGCATATTTAAGTGCAAATGGATATTGTGATCTTGTGCTAAGCGACAGACAGGCAAAAATCGACCTGCTCGACAATACAGGAATAGCTGCAGCTCCTTCGAATGTTGTATCAAACAGTGAGAGTATCCTACTGATATTTGCCGGATTTGTAATTGCTGGATTATTTATTACTGCACTCTACACCTTTCTGAGACGCAGAAAATCTGTTGGAGTTAAAACTACAGTTACTCATGATGGCTTCATTAATGAAACCACAGTTAAGTCGCCAAATGGTCTTTATTTTGATAAAACTCATACCTGGGTTTATATGGAAAAAGATGGTAATGTTAGAATAGGGATTGATGATTTCCTTCAGCACATCACCGGAAATGTTACACGCATCAAGATGAGAAAAACCGGTGAAAAAATAACCAAGGGTGAAATTATTCTCACGCTCATCCAAAACGGAAAGCAATTAAATGTGAAGGCTCCTGTTTCCGGATACATAAATTCACATAATGATTTATTAATCACCAACTCAGGTATTATAAACCAATCGCCTTATGGTGATGGCTGGATTTATGAAATTGAACCTTCAAACTGGATCAGGGAAATTCAACTCCTGCTCATGGCCGATTCATATAGAAAATGGATCACAAATGAATTTACACGTATCAAAGACTTTCTGTCTGCAGCAATGCAAACAAACTCAATGGAATTATTCCCAGTTGTTCTGCAGGATGGTGGTGAACTTAAAGATAATGTATTAACAGATTTCGGACCAGAAGTTTGGGAAGATTTTCAAACAAATTTTCTTGACAAATAAATGCCATTTACTATATAACAAACTATTCAATTACTATAAAAACCAACTACAATGGGCTTAGATCGAAGAGATTTCTTAAAAACACTTGGAGTTGTTGGAGCAACGCTAGCCGTAGGAAAAAATTTTGGAGCTACTACCAAAAAGGATACCAAAACCGAATTCTACGGAATGTTGTACGATCCTACAATGTGCCTTGGATGCCGTGCCTGCGAACGACTTTGTGCAAAAGCACATGGTTTGCCAGAACCGGCTAAAGCTCCGGAAGCTGGAGTTATCCGCAACACCAGCGAAATACAACGTACAGTTGTAAATTGCTATAAGACCTCGAAAGACGAGGTTTATATCAAAAAACAGTGTATGCATTGCAATGAGCCTGCCTGTGCTGCAGCCTGCCTTACACAGGCAATGTGTAAAACTAAAGAAGGAGCCGTAATCTGGAGGAGTGAAAAATGTATGGGATGCCGCTACTGCATGGTTTCCTGCCCGTACGATGTTCCAAAATTTGAATACCACAGTGCAAATCCTAAAATAGTAAAGTGTGATATGTGTCACGACAGGGTAATCAAGGGAGAAATGCCTACTTGTGCCGAAGGCTGTCCTGGTGAAGCACTGTTGTTTGGAACACGCAGAGAACTCATTACTGAAGCCCGTAAAAGAATCGCTGAAAACCCAAAAGTTTACACCGATATTATTTACGGTGAACACGATGCCGGAGGCACAGGATTCATCTATCTATCACCTGTCCCTATGAATGAATTGGGCTTTAATCCTGCCATACAAAAAGAATCATATCCTGCACTTTCAAAGGGCTTCCTGTATAGCGTGCCTTCTGTATTTGTGCTGCTGCCACCATTATTACTTGGAATACACGAAGCAACTAAAAAAGATCATAAGGAAGGAGACGAAAATGAGTAATACAACATACCCTATCGCCAAAGATAATGATGGACAGCCCATCTGGAAATTTATATTCAGCGAGCTAAAACCAAAGACAAAGTTCTTTACTCCCTTTAATATTATCTCCTTACCAATAATGCTGCTCGGTCTGGTTTTAATTGTAATCCGTTTCTGGAAAGGAATTGGTGCAGTTACTAATCTGTCGCAGGAGATTCCCTGGGGTCTCTGGATTGGGTTTGATGTAGTAACTGGTGTTGCTTTTGCCGGAGGAGCCTACGTGCTTACGTTTATGGTGTATATCCTCAATATGCACAAATACCATTCTATTGTAAGAATTACTGTACTCAACGGTTTTCTTGCATATGTATTCTATGCAGGAGCTTTGCTCCTCGATCTTGGCCGCCCCTGGAACGTTATTAATCCCATAATCGGGAATAATTTTGGTACCAGTTCGGTATTGTTCCTTGTTGCCTGGCATTTTCTGCTTTATATGCTGGCACAGCTCATCGAATTCTCGCCGGCTGTTGCCGAATGGCTTGGGGCTAAGCGTGCCCGTAAAATCCTTTCCGGAATGACAATTGGTGCAGTTATCTTTGGAATTACGCTTTCTACATTGCATCAGTCGGGACTGGGCGCCCTCTACCTCATGGCAAAAGATAAGATCCATCCTTTATGGTATAATGAATTCATTCCCATATTGTTTTTTGTATCAAGCATTTTCGCCGGACTTTCGATGGTTATTTTCGAAGGATCAATCAGCCACAAGGTTTTCCACCGTATGATCAGTGAAAAAGATAATAAAGCTCAGAACGGAATCATTCATGGCCTGGCCAAAATTTGCACCGGCGCTATGTTTGCCTACTTATTTATGCAATTGCTGGTTTTCATTCATGGAAAACACTGGGATTTACTGAACACCGGGATGGGACAGTGGTTTTTGCTCGAAATGTTTGGTTTTGTGCTGCTTCCAATGATACTGTTCTACATCAGTTACCGAAGGAATAATATTCTTCTGATACGGATTGCAGCAATAATCACAATGCTTGGAGTAATTCTTAACAGGTTGAATGTAACTGTGATCGGGTTTAAATGGGATATGCCAATCCGTTACGTGCCAACATGGATGGAGATCGTGGTTACACTGGCGGTAATCTTCACTGAAATCTGGATCTTCAAATGGGTAATCAACAGAATGCCGGTACTAAGAGATTCTCCTTCATGGGTTAAAGAAGAAAATTAATATCAGTTGTATATAAAAATTTAGTTAAACTTTAAATATCAATCAAATGGACGGCTTTAGTTATACAAACATTTTCGAAACAAAAGGGATAGAATACCTTGCAATTATTACATTCTTTGCTATCCTGATCCCATTTTGGGTTATTCTCAACAAACAGGTTAAAGTAAGCAAGCAAATTCAAAAAGTACTGGGAATCCTTTCTGCTAAAACACTCAGAATTCCGCAAGGCCTGTTTTACTGCAAAAACCACACCTGGACACACCTTGAAAAATCGGGTACAGCCAGGGTTGGATTAGATGATTTGTTGCTCCACATCACCGGAGTTGTAAAATTCAGAAACTTCAGAAAACCTGGCGAAACGATTCTCAAAGGTGAGCTGCTGGCAGAAATCGATCAGAACGGCAAAACCCTTAGCCTGCTTTCACCCATTTCAGGAACTGTGCTGAATACAAACACACTGCTTATTGAAAGCCCCGAAATTGTGAACGATGATCCGTATGGAAAAGGTTGGGTCTACAAACTGAAACCAACAAACTGGGTTGCTGAAACAAGCGATTATTACCTTGCCGGAGATGCCACCAGCTGGTCGGAACTTGAGCTCGAGAGATTTAAGGATTTTGTGGCTGTTTCCATGAAAAAGTACTCCCCTGAACCATCAATGGTTATACTCCAGGATGGAGGAGAACTCTGTGATAATGCGCTCTCTGAAATGCCAACAGAAGTTTGGTCTGATTTCCAAAAAGACTTTCTTGTGATATAATGGCTGTAATATCGATGTAATAATCTGATAATGAAATGAAAAGCACTTTTTCAATGCATAAACAATTTGCAGAAGAAAAGTGCTTTTTCTTTTTTTACCCCGCTGAAACTGATTAAATAAAAGTGAGATAATGTACCACAATAATTCGCCGGAATGTACTAACTTAGTTACTAATTAATCGTGTGGGAAATGGGCAATGGGACTCTTTAAAAGAAACTACAAAACCAAAGTAGGTACTTCAATACTTAAACGCTACGCCAGAGTCAGATCATCTATTTACGGACAGGTGGTATATGTAATTACCATATTGTCTGTCTTTCTTTTTGTTTCGTTTGGAATAATATTTCTGTCGGTAAACGAAACCTACATGAAGAGCGTAATTCATGAAAGTGGCAATAATATTGGATATCTTGTTGAGGGAGCACTTTACCGCTCCATGCTCGAAAACGACAAAGGAGCGCTGCAGAATACGCTGGATATTATCAATACGCTTTCAGGGATTGATGAAGTGAATATGTATGATGGGAAAGACAGTCTGGTTTATACATCTTTTGCAAATGATACCTTAACACACAGCAATGCCAACTGCGTCGGCTGTCATTCAAGCATTGCCTCCATGTTTCCCGGGAAAGGCAAATCATACAGGATTATCGATATCAACAGCAATTGCAGCATGAATCTGCCTGACAACAACCACAGGCATCTCCTCATAAAATCACCGATTCTAAACGAAAAATCCTGCTATATCAGTGAATGTCATGCGCACCAGAAATCAGATGTGGTCTTAGGCTCACTTGTGATAAAGATTCCCCTTCAGAACCTGGATGCCACGCTTAAAAAATCATCAACAGATTTTTTCCTCCTGGCAACATTTACAACACTGGTGCTGGTAGGATTTCTGATAATCTTCACCAGGAGAAAAATACAGAACCCGCTTAATGAAATTATTAAAGCAAGTATCGCCGTTGCCAATGGAGATAAGAGTACGCGACTTGAAATAAAACCAAACCAGCTCGACGATATGAGAATGGTTTCTGTAGCATTTAATGATATGCTTGATAATCTGCACACTGCTACCAACGAACTACAGAATTGGTCGCAGCAACTTGAATACAAGGTGCAGAAAAAATCAGAAGAACTTGGAGAAGTGCAAAACGAACTTATAAATATTGAAAGAATTGCTTCACTTGGTAAGCTATCCCTTTCGGTAGCCCATGAGATAAACAATCCATTATCCGGAATTCTGATCTACACAAAATTAGTCTATAAACAGCTGAGCAATCAGGAACTGGAGCCCAGGAAAAAGGAGAGCATGCTGAAAAATCTTGTTCTCATCGAAAACGAAACCAAACGTTGCGGAGATATTGTAAAAGGCCTGCTCGATTTTTCACGAAAAGACCAGAACGATTATGAGCCTAAGCATTTACATGATATTTTACATGATATTTTTGACCTGATGAATCATCCAATGAAAATTGCCAACATTGGCTTTTATTCAGAATTCACAGCTTCTTTGGATCTGATTTATTGTAGCCCGAACCAGATAAAACAAGCCTGTGTGGCAATTCTCGTCAATGCTTCTGAGGCAATTGTTGAAAATGGTATCATTACAATCAGAACAATAAATCCGGATCAGAATAACATCAGAATCGAAATCATTGATAATGGAATTGGTATCGACCCTGAAGATCAGGTACATGTTTTTGAACCCTTCTTTTCCACGAAACAGAAATCGAGCGGAATCGGGCTGGGTCTGGCAATTGTACATGGTATAATCCAGAGCCACAAAGGAAAAGCAGATGTTAAATCGGAGCCAGGCAAGGGAACTACAGTTTCAATAACTTTACCGGTAATTAGAGAGTAGGGAGAATTTACCATGTCGAAGAAAATTTCAATTTTAATCGTTGACGACGAAGACTCCGTAAGGGATTCTTTGTACAACTGGTTCATTGAAGACGGTTACCGCGTCGAATGCGCCGAAAATGCCAAGAAAGCACTGCAAATTCTCGAATCTGAAGATTTTGACATTGTGCTTGCAGATATTAAAATGCCGGGGATGGATGGACTCGAAATGCTCCGCAGGATAAAAACCCTGCGTAAGGATTCCATCGTAATTGTAATGACAGCTTTTGCAACTGTTGATACTGCGGTTCAGGCTCTGAAGGACGGTGCCTTCGATTATGTTACAAAGCCTTTCGATCCCGACGACCTTTCACACCTTATCCGCAACGCTTCAAAGCTGATCTCCCTTGCCGAAGAAAATGAAGTACTCCGCGAAAAAGTTGTTGCTCTTGATAATACCGAAGACCTTATTGGAAACAGCGAAGCCATGCGCCTTGTACTAAAAGAAGTTGAAAGTGTGGCCCAATCGAATTCCTCTGTAATTATTACTGGCGAAAGTGGTACCGGAAAAGAGCTTATAGCCAAGGTTATACATGCGAATTCTCCCCGAAAATATTTTCCTTTTGTAATAGTTCACTGCGGAGCCTTAAGCGAAAGTTTACTCGAAAGTGAGCTGTTCGGACATGAAAAAGGTGCCTTTACAGGCGCTATGTATAATCGGAAAGGCCGATTCGAAATGGCCGATAGCGGCTCCATTTTCCTGGATGAAATTTCTACAATTTCTACAAAAATGCAGGTTGAACTCTTGCGCGTTCTGCAGTCGAAAAGCTTTGTAAGAGTTGGCGGAAACAAAGAAATTACATCCGACTTCAGGGTGATCTGTGCTACAAACCGCGACCTTAAAAGCATGGTGGATGAAGGAAGCTTCCGCGAAGATTTATATTACAGGCTCAATGTAGTAAACATTAATATTCCGCCATTGCGCGAACGGACAGATGATATTCCATTACTTGTCGACTACTTTATCAAGAAGTATTGCACTTCAATGAACCGGCCACCGATTTCTATCGATCCGGCTGCTCTTCAACGCCTTCAGGAATTCAAATTTCCCGGGAATATCCGCGAACTCGAAAACATGATTGAACGGGCTATTGTAATCGGAAATGGCAGGAAAATAACGCTTAAAGATCTGCCCCTGGAAAAAAATGTTGTCGGAAGTTCATTCGAAAGTCTCGATGATCTGGAAAAAAATCATATACACCAGATTCTTACGAAATACAGCTGGAATATAAGCAGAGCGGCAAAAGCGCTTGATGTCGACAGGGTCACCCTCTACAATAAAATCAAAAAATATGATCTGAAACCTGCCCTGTAGCAGCTCAGTTATCCTTTAACCCATCCTTAAATGAGTCTGCAAGATATCGCATTAGTTTCATTTGGATATTTCGAGAACGAATTTCTTGAAAAAGTTGCGGGTGAAATATCCCGTGATTTTCAGTTTCAGGTAAGGATTAAGGAAGGACATATGGACTTAAGCGAGTTTTATGATCCCGCCAGGCGACAGTATAACGGAAATTCTTTACTAAAAGAGGTGGATTCACGGTTTGGTGGTGATTCTTTGAAAACCTTCGGCCTATTTAATGTTGATCTTTTCATCCCGATTCTTACCTATATCTTCGGACAGGCATTTCTTAACGGCCGCAGCGGAATTGCTTCTGTATACCGCTTAAGCAACGAACGCTATGGGATGAAACTCGATGAAAAGCTATTGCTCGACCGCACAGTAAAGGAAGTAGTTCATGAACTTGGCCATACCTTCGGTCTTCTGCATTGTCACAATCCATCCTGTGTGATGCGATCAAGTACCTATGTGGAAGATATTGACCAGAAAAATACAGGCTTATGTTCTGCCTGCCGCAGTAAAATAGATTTCCTTAATCTGTAGGCATTTTTACACCGCAGATATTGAAACCATCCGGATCTCCCGGAATCGAACAGTCTTTAATTTCTGTATAGCCACTCATTTTAAACCATCGCATCACATCTTCCGGATCATGCTGCCATACAAAAGGCGGAGCAAGACAGTCAAATAAACTGGTAACTCTTTCTCTTACAGTTTGTTCGTGTTTTCGGCCTCTAAGCAGTGTGTTTAATTTATAAAAACTATGGTGGATAAAAACATAGGTGAGTATACTGTTGTAAAGGAAAGCTGCTGGTAGTTTCGGTGTGAATTTCCGTAAAGTTTTGGTATTTACAGAAAGAAAGCGCTTACTGATAAATGGGAAAACTGGCAAAAATGAACCCTCATTTATGCTGTAAAGCCACACTGCAAATTTTCCTCCCGGCTTACAAAGATCGGATACCTTAAAAAATGCCTTTTTAGTATCAGGAGTATGATGCAGAACGCCTGAAGAATGAATTAATTCGAATGTATTTGCAGGGAAAGGAGGATTCATAAGGTTTCCCTGAACTAAAAGAATATTTTGATAATTTCCCGGCGAAAACTTTTTCCGGTTTCTCCATCCTTCCTCTATTGAAGGCGATAAATCGATTCCAACAATTGTACATCCATAATTGGCAAGCTTGCAGGTTAATTGTCCTGAACCTGCTCCTGCGTCGAGAATCAGTTTATTCTTCAGTTCCTCTTTGCTGATATCCATATAAGTGAGAAAGTGCGAAATCCGGGTTTCCTGATCAAGACCCCAGGTTAATCCCTCTAAATTGTGTTTCTTCCATTCTCTTCCAAAACGTTTTAAGGTCGGCTGGTAATCCGTGATAAACTGCAAAGAAGATCCGGAAACCGTTGATAACTTAAGTTCAGGAATCTTGTGGAGTTCTGCTTTCCATTTTGAATAAAAACCCGGAAAAAGTTTCTGCGGATTTGGTAACATTCTTGGAATTCCATCAATAACAGGGTAGTGAAATCCCTGCAAAGTATACAATATACCACACTCAATATCCTCAAAAGAGGTTCCTTCTTTAGTAAGCTCTGCATTTGTTTTAAATGATTCAAGCAAAAGCTTTTCACCCGATTCGGGACAAACGATTAAACTGCAATGTGTGGATCTCATTGAATAAGTATTACTGTTTCTTTCTTTACGCTCTGATCAAAGGTAATTAAACTGATGTAGTTGTGGATACTTCCTTTTAATAAGTTTCGAAATAAGACTTTCAAAACAGAATATTGCAAAAGCTTTATGGAATTTCAGCAGTGTTTGCATCTAATAGTAAAGAGCAAAGATGTCGAACCATTTAAAATTCACCACCATGAAAACAACAGATGAAAACAGGGAAACATTCGAAGAAATTGTTTTCTCTGACAGGAACAAGGAATATGGTGCTTATCTCATTCGCAGAGAATATCCTAAAGCATTAAGCCGCGGATTAATGATTTCAGTAACTGCCCTGCTTGTTGGAATAGGGATTCCGCTTATCGCAGGTTTATACAATCAAGCCAATGTAAGACCTCCCGATATTACAGTTATTGGCGAATTAGGTAATCCGGATGATCTGAAAAAGGAAGAAATTGAATTGCCAAAATTACCGGAAGATACAAAAGCATTAGAAGAGGAAACCAGGTTTGAACCACCTGTTGTTACCGATGACTCCACAAAAATCTCTGGTTTTGATTTCGATATGGAAGCAATTAATAGCCGCCGCCCTCCACAATTTACCGGCGACGACACAATTTCTAACGAGAAACCTGAGATTCCTAAAGTAATAGAAACTCCTGAAACACCTAAAATCTATACAGTTGTTGGAGAAATGCCGGAATTCCCGGGTGGAGAAGGTGCCAGGCTGAAATTTCTCCACGATAACATTGTTTATCCTAAAGATGCCAGGGAAATCGGCATCGGCGGAACAGTATATCTTTCTTTCGTTGTTGACGAAAACGGGCATATAATAAATATCAATATCCTTCGTGGAATTGGCGGAGGCTGCGAAAACGAAGCAGTTAGAGTTACAGCAATGATGCCCACCTGGAAACCCGGAAGAATGTCGGGAATACCAGTAAAAGTTCAGTTTAATATGCCGGTAAAATTTGAACTAAATTAAATATCAGTTTGCAGATTATCAGCACATTAACTCACTAGCACACTAGCATACCAGCACACTAAAAATCACTTGGATATTAGTGTGCTGGTGTGCTGATTATCAACCAGGCAAAACTATTTCTGTCTTCTTTAGCCGAAAATAAAAAACCAGCATCAGCACTGCAGTTGAAACAAAACTTAATATCAATACCAGGATATCTTCAGTTCCCTGGTATTCGTTAATATCAGTACTGATAATACCTCTGTGAAACAGAAAGGCAGCAACAACCACAAATAAATTATTAACGAAATGAGCTCCAATCGAAAGCCAGAGGTTCCCCGACAAAACAAAAAGATATCCGAGCATCAGTCCAAGAGCAAAGCGTGGCAGGAATCCATAAAATTGAAGATGCATGGCGCTGAATAAAAATGCAGCAAAAATTACAGCCAGGTGCTTATTCCCCGACCATTCAAAGAAGATCCTTGTTATTGCTCCTCTGAACAGAAATTCTTCTCCGATAGCTGGCAGCACGGCAATCATCAGAATATTTACCAGGAAACCACCCATTGTACTTGTGTCAAGAAAAGCTTTGGTTAGTTCATCTGAACCAGCTTCTGTGGATTTCATCCAGTTTTCAAGTCCGGCAAGAGAATCGGGAAGTCGAAGCGTCTGGTTCCATTCCAGCAGAAGATTGATGAGAGGCACAGAAATAACAATGAGGCTGATGGCAAATATCAGCGTAATCCAGTCGGGACGAAGGTTTAGCCGAAGCCAGACCGCAGCTTTTCCTTCAATCAGATAGCAATAGATTAATACAGGAAGAATAAAGAAACCGATCTGGCTCACAATCTGGAAATACTTCAAAAAACCAATATTGCCGAGCATATTTTCAGAGGTGCGGGTCATCATTTCGGTGACTCCTCCTCCCAAAAAAGGTACTGCAGCAGCCAGTCCAACAGAAATTGCAGTGAAAAGGCCAATAATAATCAATAGGATAAGCATTAAAAACTTCGCTCCGGGGGAAAGGTTTTCAATTAAAGGCGATCTAAACATCAGGATTGGATTATTTTCCGTGAAATTACAAAATCTAACGAACTAAAGGTAAAATCGCCTGAGTTAGTGTCCATAGCTGATTTCAAAAGTATCAGGATCGAACAGTGAGGTAATTTCATGGTCGGCATTATGCAGCAAAGTATGGATTCCAGTTTTCATAGCTCCATTTATATGCTGTGCAGAATCATCAATAAAAAGGCAGGTTTCAGGCTTAAGATTATTGGATTCCAGAACGAAATTGAATGTTTCAGTATCCGGTTTGCGCATACTAATCTGGAAGGAAAAGTATGCTTTTTCGAACAATCGCGAAAAATCCCGGTAGTGGTATCTTTTCCTGAGCTGTTCAGCATAGGAATTGTAATGGATTTCGTTGGTATTGCTGAGGAGGAAAATCCTGTAACGATTTTTCAGTGCTTCCAGCAGTCGTATTCTGTTTTTAGGCAGATCGAGCAGCATTGCGTTCCAGGCTTTATCAATCTGTATATCAGTAAGAGGCAGGCCGGCAATTGTGCGGATAGTGTTCCTGAATTCCTGGGGTGAAATTCTGCCGGTTTCCAGCTTGTTGAAGAGGTCAGTTTGCAGGGCCTGTGAATATAAAGTTTCAAAGTTGGCAATACCAAGTTTTTCGAAAGCAGACTCCGTAAGCTGGTGATTAATATTGAGGATTACGCCACCAAAATCGAAGATGATAGTATCGATCTGTTGCAAATGAATAAGAATTTAGTTTATGAACTTGAAAATTTGCTTCAAAGTTGTACATTTGCAGCCACTTTTCAAAGGAAAAGGTTAAAAGCCTTTTTCCGGGGCCTATAGCTCAGTCGGTTAGAGCTGCGGACTCATAATCCGTCGGTCACAGGTTCAAGTCCTGTTGGGCCCACTTGTAAACAATGCATTTTTGAACAATATTTTTGAAAATGCGTTGTTTCTAGGGTTTCGCCTTTATGCGGTTAAAGGTTTGAAAACTATTATTTCAAAGTTTGCGGCTAAATGTTTCACCAATGTTTCACCATTGAAAGCGTTTAGCCAATGAATAAAATTTCTACTAAAATCTATATCAGAACCGAGCGTAAAAAAACGAGCGGTGAATATCCACTTTACTTCAGGATAATACTCCGCAGGCAAAAAAGGGAGTATTCGTTACATATCTGCCTCCCATTGCAGCATTGGAACGCAAGTAAACACGAAGTACGTTCCATCCCCAATAAGGACAAAATAAACGAACTTATTAAAAATTACCTGGTCAAGGTTGAAACCCTGGTAATTGATTCAAACATGAAAGGTGAAAATCTTGATTTGTCTGATTTTGATCAGATTTTTAAAGGTACTCCGGAGGCACCGGGGAACTTTTATTCATTTGTTGAATCCGAACTCAACTTATCAGCTAATAAATTAAGTGCTGGGTCCGTTAAGGTATATAATACCGAAATGGATAAGCTACGGAAATACAGCCCAAATTTGCAGTTCAAACACATATCCGTTTTATTTCTTAAGGGATACGAAAAGAATTTGGCAGAGGTTGAAAAGAACAAACCCATTACAATTCACAAATCAATGCGATGGATAAAGTCGATTATTAACCGCGCCATTTCTGTTGACCTGGTAACTGAGAATCCATTTAAAAAATATAAGATCGGCAAAGCTCCAGCGGGCAATATGGAATTTTTAACTCTGGATGAGGTTCGCAAACTAGAAAAGCTCTTTACCGGCAATATGGATCCCCATGATAAGGAAATTTTGCGTTACTTCTTATTTTCCTGTTTTACAGGTTTGCGTTACCAGGATCTGAAAGCCTTAAACTTTTCCAACATAATTAAGAATGGAGAAAACTACTATCTGTATATTCATATGCAGAAAACAAAGGATGTTATTAATATTCCGCTTGTTAATCGTAGCTTAAAACTAATTGGAGGCTTAAAGGATATAGGTAAAGTTTTCAAAGTGTATTCCGATCAGGAAACAAATAGAAGGCTTAAATTTATTATGCCAATGGTGGGAATAACAAAAAGTATTTCAATACATTGCGCCCGGCATACCTTTGCAACGGTTGCCGCTCAAATCGGATTCAGTGCCATGGACATTCAGAAACTTTGTGGACATTCCGACCTCCGGACTACAAGTATTTACATGAAGGTTTCAAATGATGCTCTTCAGGAGAAAATGAAACTTTTTGATTCGTTTTGATAACAAATTAGTAGTTACCATGGTGAAGCTCCCAGCTGCTGTCACAACATTTTGTTAGCAATCTAATGCCAGGCTTCCTGGTACCGGGACAACTTTTGTTATCATTTTTATTATGGATTATTACTGATGATATCCTTGTTTACAAGTCTGTCTATTGGTATACCAAGGTTGATGAAGCATCCTAATCCAATAAGTGCAAAGAAACCTGTAGCTATATAATTACAATCCTTGTCGTGTAAACATTCAAAATACATAAGCCAAACAATAGATATGCACATTGCAAGCCAAAAGCCTTTAGCTATAATCCAGTTCTTAAACCGAATATGAATCCGTAACACTGGCTCCCGTTCGTCAACCCTCATGCTAAATAATATTATTTTGTGGCTAGCTTATTTTTATCAGTCTCATCCGACGACCATTGCAGATCTATCTTACAATTAGGACATTCTGTTTGTCCCCATGTTAAACGAGGATACGAACACCGGGGACACTTATAATTCATTATTATTTCGGCATCCTTTTTTATCCATTCTGAAAACAGATACGCACCTCCCACCAGCATTGCAGCCCCGATAATTTGCTCCCAAATACTACTTCCTTTTGCCATTACATATACATTTTCTTTGTTTGGTGTATCCATTGTTATGAGCGTTAATAGGCTCAAAATTACCTCATTTCCCTTTCCCTCCCTTACCCCCTTTTAATAATTCAATAATCTTTTCTATTCGTTGCTTTTTAATTTTGAGTTTTATTTTCTCTTATCCACTCCCAAGCTTGTTCGGTTAACCATCCCTGCCTATCTTTTCCTAATTCAAAAACAAGCAAAATAATTTCCTTATTTAAATGTGGTTTCAATCTATTAAACAACTCATTTGCTGTTTCATTGGATTTAACGATGTATGAATTAGACATGTAATGCCACCATGATTTTTTTTTAATTTCATCAAATAAAGGTATAAAAGATGTTTTTGCACCTTTTTTTATCTCGAAGATTATTACATATAGACTCATTCCATTTGTTCTTTAGGATTTTCAAATCTTTTGTTTGGATCAATTAACTCACTATTTGAACCGAAAGTTATTTTTCCATTATTTACTAGATGAGAATATTTGTCGTAAATTAAATTTTCAGGTTTAAACCATACTAAAAATACAACTACAATCACAACGCCTGCAAACGAAATACACCCAACCCAAATAAATGTAGGGATAGAGGATTTTTCGATATTTGAAAGACTTAAAACTGAACCCAAAAAAGATTCAATTATTAACAGCGCTAATACAAAAAAGCCTAATGGATTGTTTATTGCGTCAATTATTGATTTTTTAGGTTCCATTAGTTTTATTATTTCATTTCTCTTTTTACAATTTCCCTCATAACATCAAAAACACGGTCAACATCGACATGTGGAGGCAAACCGTTGTCTGATTCAAAAAAATAAGTCATCGGGACTTTTAGATAATCTGCAATGGATTGTAATACACTAACCTTTAGTGAATCATTACTCAACATTTGCGAAAAACCAGTTGGACTCATACCTATTTTATCAGCAAGATCTTTGTGATTAACTTTTCTTAATTCCAACAAAGAGCGTAATTTGTTAATATACAGCGACATAAAAAATAAATTACGAATTATCTAAATTTTACTTGACTTTGTGTTACGAATTATCGTAATATTGCATAATGAAGTTACGAATATTCGTAACACAAAATCAATCGCTTTAACGGTGTAAAATATAAAAGGTTATGGAATTACGTGATTATCTGAAGGAAAAACTATCAGCAAAGCATTTTGACAGCTTACCAGAACTAATGGGGATAACTCCAACCCGTTGCACTCAAATGTTGAACCGTCCGGATTCTATGAGTATTTCCGAATTACAGCGGTTAGTTGATGTAATTGATAATAAAGATATAACAGGTACAAGGTTGATGTTAGATTATGATTGTTGTTGGGAACGAGTATCGCTGAGGGGTATTGACAACTATTTAAGAACTAAAAAGATAGGTTGTGTTTTTTTTGTGGGTGATAAGCTTGCATTTCAGGCCGATCATTCTGATGTACTAATTCAGGATAATGATATTTCCAGAACAATAGAGATAAAAGAAGCATAAACTACAATGGAAATAGCTCCTTTAAGAAACAAACTTACATTTTAATTCTATAGATATGACACCTCAAGATTACTTAATAGTAAAATTAGGCTTACAGTTTGTTGGCCCAATTTGCATTTTTTTTTTCATTTTCTATTTGATGATAATGATCAAAGAATTTAAGGATTTCAACCGTAGGATGCTTATTGTGTTTTCAGCAGTTCTTATTGTAGATCTGATATTGGGCATAGCTTATTTGTTGACATTTACAAATTACTGGCCATCCAAATAATATGGAAATTGCACCTTTCAAAATACAATTACAGAATGCATATGAATCTCGCATTGTTCAGGAGATATGTATTGCTAATGGATTAGATTGGACCCGTCCGGATGGTATAGTGAAATTCACTGATGAAATGTTTGTGTCAGTTACGACCTATGCTAATGGAGAAAAACATTTAACCTACATCATGCATGTTGAGTTTTTTAAGAAACATCCTGCACCTGAAATAACTTTTATTGAATTCGTTGAAAAATATTGCAAGCTATGAAACTAGACATCAATAAGCCATTTATTACTCTAACAGTTGGTGAAGTATCCACGCTATTTTATGACTGTTTACTGAGAATACATTCAGAACAGGGAAAAGCAGCAGAAGAAACAACAACATATTCATTTAATCAGGTTGCAAAGCTTTTAAAGGTATCGCATACAACTGTAAAGAAATTAGTTGCAGATCTCTATTTAATGCCTACATCCGATGGAAAAAGGATTTCAGCGCGTGAAGTCCGTAATTATCTAAATAACACTATGTCAATATGAATTTACTCTATTACGAATTAGTAAAGGCTAGTTTACTTGCAAAGAGAAAATAACACATAGCCGCAAACTTTAATTAACCGCAACAATTAAAATTATGCCAATCGAAACTACACTAAAGCAAGAATTACGGAATGAGTATTTAAACCACGGCAAAGCTTCTACTATTATGATTCGCCTTAATACCGATCAGGTTGAAACTTTGGAAAAAGTAAAGGAAAGTCTAAGCATCAGAACAGCCAGTGCAACATTTATCCGTGCAATTGAAATTATCGAAGGCCCTTACAATGATCTCAAAAGAGAGTTGAAAGAAACCAGGATAGAGCTTCAGAGATTGCAAACATGGCATAGGCAGTTAAATAGTGCCATGGTTGAGAAAAAAAGAGCTGAAGGCCAGGTTGATGCTTTATTACAAATGCTAACTAAGCCGGTAAATACGAACAATTTTAATGCTCCGGAATATCCGGAAACAGAGCATCCGGGGATGGAAGATATTGATGATGATTTTTAATATTTAATTCAACTATTTATGAGTGCAAAAATTAAGAAACAGTTACAGGATCTAACAGAGACCTTAGACCAGGAGGTTGAGAAAAGAAACAATTTTTATGCTGAGAAATCCGACAAGTGGCAAGATTCCGAAAAAGGATCCGAATACCAAGAACGTACAGAATTATTTCAAGAAATGTATAATTCTGTAACTGATTGGAGTGAACAATTAGAAGAGGAATAAAAACGAAATTGGCCAGGCTCCGGAGGGATCCGACCTGGTCCCAGCCCGACGATCGGTTAAACTGAGAGTCAAGAAATGTGGCAGCGGGGTACTTCTTATGTAGCGTAATGATTCAGCCCCGCCGCCCTTTTCCGTTCGTTACTCAGGCAATCAGGAGGAAGGGACTGGAAAAAAATCCATAAGAACCAACTAAACAAAAAGCGTTATGAATAGATTTGAGATAACACGTAATTTATTTGACAATTCAATTATTGAAATACATTATCCTTTATTGTTTGGATTGCCTCCGATATATGCAACAAGCAATGATAATTACTTAGAGATTGAAGTAATAAACCTGCATCATTTGGTAATACATTTTTATGTTGATGAGACAATGGGAAAGCGTGTCCGGCAAATGCGAAAAGTAATGTCTGATACATTTTATTCTTTTCCCGAATATCAGTTAAAAGCACTTTCTACGTTAGAAGGATATTTAAAAATATACAAAAATCACAGTTTGTTAAAAGAGAAGCTATATTACATTATGGAGTTTATGTTTCCTCAGTATGAGGTATTAGCTCCACATCCTGACAACAAACAATATGCTTCATTCTCAAAAAAGTGCGACACTTTAAAAATATTTTTGTTATCATTTCGCGCCGAAATCCTGGCAGCTTTAAGCAAAAATGCTAACAAATCAGCTACACAAGTAGTTTCGTAAATAACGCCTCAAACCCTTGCTATTACTAACGAAAACCCTTCCTCGTTAATAAAGGGTTGTTTGGAAACCTTAAATGTTAGCAAAACGCCCAAAAGATACTAAAGCGGATACGGGCGAAAATAAGCCCAAGAAACCAGCCGATCACAATCGAAAACGATCCAATACGCTTTCAGCCCTTAAACGAAAGAATCTAAAATTAGCCGATCAGATGCATTCCTACCTCACACATGCTACTTTAACCGAACAACAGGCCATGCACATGCAACGTTTGCGTAAATATGTGCGCAGGTGCGCAAATCTAACCCTATACAGAGATGATAAGGGACCAACTGGCATGAAGTTAATCAATTCAATGTTTTGCGGATCTAAGCTTTGTTTTGTTTGCAATCAGAACCGGCAAAAAAGTACCAGGCGCAAATATTGGAAATGGTTCGAAGAAAACCAGACCATTGCCGAAATTGAAAATCCGGAAACTGGATCTTCAAAGTTTGTTACCAGATCTCAGGCAACCGGAAAAAAATATTCAGCCTGGGAATTTGTTCAAAATTATGAATACGACATTATGCATCTTACCTTAACAGTTCCGCATATTGCCACACATGGTTTTAACGGAAATCCCTATTTCTTTGATGAAATTGCAGCAATGTTCTGGCTTATGCGTAAAAGTCCTGTTTGGAATTCGCTGGTATTTGGCGGAGAATATGGAATTGAAACAACCAAGTCTGACAATGGGCCACATATCCACATCCATACCTTACTCCTGGTAAAGCGTGAAAAGCAAAACAGGAACAAGCTTCACAAATTTGTTTTGCAGGCATGGAACAAAGCATCTGTAAACCAATATGCAAAAAGGGAGATTATAACTGATGATATGGCAAGATCCATAATGAAGGGCAACAGAACCATTGATATGGAATTTGCAAAGAAGCTAAACCCCAAAGGATCCACCATGATCAACCTGGAAACCATTTACACCGTTGACCGAAAAGATGGAAGCAAGGTTCGTTCAACAGAATTCAACAGTAAGGAAATGTTAATGGCCGTAATGGAGGCAATAAGTTACCATTTCGAACCACAGGCATTCGACAAAAAAGAAGGTGAATTTGATTTTGAACTCATGGCTGAAATTATGCCTAAAATTTACCGCAAGGCATTGTATAAAAAATTTGGTTGCCTGCATGGCGAAGCTGCATTAAATGTAAGTCATGTTGGTGTTGAGGACACAGAAAGCGAATACGCTGAAGTTGCTTCCATGATCGACCAGGATACAGGCGAAGTATTAAGCGATCCGGATTTTTACATCTGTAACCCTGCATTTGTATTTCATCTTCCTGAAAAGGATTACAAACCACAAATCAACATTGAAGGCAAAAAAAGAATGATCCATGTAAAGGATGCTTTTACCACCAGAGAAGCAATTAAGCAAATGGTAGACATTATGAAATCAGAATTAAAACGAAAGCAATAAAGTTCAATAAACACATACATTAACCCTTAATTATTAAAAAATGATCAAATTACAAGTTATTGGAAACGTTGGCCAGGATGCCAGAGTAAATGAAGTAAACGGACGTAAGGCAGTTAACTTCTCAGTATGTCACAACCAGAAAAGAACCGACAAGGATGGTGTAGTAACTGAACACCAGGTATGGGTAAATTCGACTTACTGGAGAGAAGGAAACCAAAGTGTTGAAGTTGCCAAATATCTCAAAAAAGGAACCAAGGTATTTGTAGAAGGTTATCCTGATGTCGAAATCTATAAAGATAAAGAAGGACGTCCGGCTTGTGCGTTGAATGTAAGGGTAAGCAATATTGAATTGCTTCAGGTAAAGGAACCCGATCAGGATACCGGAAACGATGCAGATAAGTTTTATGAGAACCGTGCAGCAAATGCAGCTCCAGTTCCATCAGGAGACGAATCAGATGATTTGCCGTTTTAATTTGTACATTTAAAAAAAAATACGACAATGGCACTTAATGACAGACCACATGGAATTGGGCATGCAGCTGCAATGGCACGTAAGCCACATAAGAAGCTTTGTTTGTCTTTTTATACAGAGCTAACGAATTTCATAGGTGACGATGAAGATGAATTTGAGATAATTGGAGAATGGTGTATTGATCAGAACAATCTGGAAAGTGATGCACCCGATCTGGTAGTTTTCAGACAAGGAGAAACAATTGCATGTTTGATTGTAGAAATTACAACATCAAAGGAATTCAAAACTATGATCACGAAAGTGAAGCGGCTTGCAGAGGAATATAGTGTGGAAGAATACTTTGTTTACGATTATGAGAAATATGTTTGGTATTCGAACCATGATAATGATACAAGTTATTCGGAAATACTGGAGCTGAATTTGTCGGATTTTGTTTGACAAAGAATTTAAACGAGAAGAGGCTGGAATAAAATTCTGGCTTTTCTCGTTTATTATATTCAATAAGATGCTAATTTTGAACCACATTTATTAATAATGGCTAAAAAATCAACTTGGGATTTAGAGGATTGGATTTTGTTATTTGGTGGCATTTGGCTTATTGGGCAAGTATTTAAAACAGCACAAAAGGCAGGTATTGGAACATTGCCACAAGCCTTAAGGAAGTTACATCCATACATAAACAGAGATGGAATACGGGTTTTTGATAATGAACTAAAAAAGTTATCGGTTAAGGAACAAGGTGAGGTAATTAGATTGATTATTGAGGCAAGGTTAAAACCCACATTACAACTGCCATTGTTTAGGATAATAAGAAAACGGAAAAATATTGATGGCGAATTTCGTAGAGGACAATGGCGAATTTTAGTAAAGAGTCTACCAAATGGTGATTATATTATGCTGAATTTTTTTAAAAAGCAAACCAATGACAGACCAGAAGAAGAATACATTAAAGCAGAAAAAAGAGGGTTTGATGCAATGGAACCCTAATGATGATTGTGATGTATTAATACATGATCAGCTTTTAAACCCTGCAATAAGAAAAGAATTTATAAGAACATGTCAGAAAGGTGGTGATTCCGCTGAATACATTTTGGACATGTTAACTTATTTTGGATGTTACCAATAAACAAGTAAACTAAATTTATCAAAAAAAGTCTGGTATACGCCAGGCTTTTTTTTATGTCCGGATGGAATATATTACCAGATATGCGTTATTTTTGTTTCAATTACGGTAACCTGAACAGTCAAAACAGCAATTAAGAATATCCCTGGTAATATTTCAATAATTACTTGGAGATAATTTAATTCGAATAATTGTATTTAACTGGTAATCATTACGCTGCAAATTTCATATTAAAACCAGAAACCAAACATTTCTTAATGGAAAGCAGATTGTTTTTGAAAGTAACCGATCTTCAGTTAATCACTGGAACAAGCAGAGTGAATTGTCACAGAATTTTAAGACATCTAAGAGATGTACTAGGGAAAAAGAAACTTCCATCTGGACATTATCAGGAAATCACCATCAAAGAATATTGCGAATATCACAATGTTGATTACAAATGTGTAACAGAACGGATAAAAGTAAGGTCATAATGTGTATTATTATGTATCATTATGTAACGTATCATATCGTTTTGTAACATGCTAATGTAATAACGCCCTTAACATTGCCGTCCCTATTGATCGGAAAATAGTCCGAAAGCAATAAAAAGACGAAAAAATGAGAATTGGCGGATTATTTACAGGCGGTTTGGTACTGGGTGCATTGTATTACTTTGCCCGTAGTGCATCAAAATTGAACAACCTGGAAATTAATCTTTCTGGTTTAAAACTCGATTCTAATAAAACAAATCTTTCTGAGAGTGTTTTAAATGCAACCCTATCCATTTACAATCCGAATACACAGGATGTGAAATTTTCCTCATTTGTTGGAAACGTATTTTCCGGCTCTACCAGGATAGGCAACATTGACACCAAAACAGCATCAGGAACAAGTTTATCAGGCCGGGCCACAACAAAAATTCCCGTTACGCTTTCAATAGCGAATTCGAACATTTTACAGCAGGTTGCTTCAACTCTATCTGTGTTATTGTTCGGAGGCGAAAAAAAAGCAACCTTACCAGAAGAGTTTAATTTGCTTGGAACCCTAAAGGCCGAAAACCTTCCAGCGATTCCGATAAGTCAAAAAATTAAGCTTTCAGCATGATCTACTTAAAACAATTAGCGGATCAGAAGATTAAACCTGCCATTGGGAAAAAAACCATGGTTAAGGAAAATTATGTTACAAGCGACATAGTAACAACAATCTTAGATGCTGACAAAGTTGGTTTTAAAGATGTTTTGGATTTTGCCAGAAGCATTCAATATAACAACCTCGAAGATCTTTGTTTAAAGCTCCACACATTTGTACGCAAATACATCCAATATATTGAAGATCCACGTGGTGAACAATATGTGAAGTTACCAGCAGCGGTGTGGAAAGATAAATATGCAGATTGTAAAAGCTTTAGTTTATTTATTGGCTCATGTCTGAAGGCTCTTGGAATTCCTTACAGTTATCGTTTTGTTTCGTTTGGTACTAATCCTATTTATACACATGTGTATGTAATTGCACACGGTAAATCAAAGGATGTTATTGTTGATGGTGTTATTTCCGGATTCAATACAGAGAAGAAATTCACATTTAAAAAAGACTATAAAATGCCAGGATTATATAGAATCGAAGGAATTGGCAAAGCTGCCTCATTAAACTTACCGGATAATGTAGACCAGTTAACTGACGCACAACTTGAGGCCCGTATTGTTCGGCAACGTTTGGCCATTGAACATGATATTGTTTCAGGTATTCAGGGAATAGGATCAGCAAAGGCTGCAAGTTACCGTAAGTCGATAAAAGTGATGGATGCTTTTATTGGTGCCTTGGATGATCATGATCATGACAGGATGCAAACGATCATTAACCAGGTAGGCCCCGGAGTTGGCAAATTAAGCCTTAAGAAGCTTTTTAACCAGGCTAAAAAGGGAGTTACCAAGGTAGTTGACAAAGGAAAATCAGTTGTAACCAAAGGAGCTAAGGCACTTGTAAAGGTTGTTACAGCCCCTGCACGTTTGGCAGCAAAAGGAATTTTAGAGGTAACACTTCCCAAAATTGCACCGCTGTTCTTATACCTTTTTATCAATGATCAGAAGATTATTGATAAGCTTCCTGAAAAAATGAGATCCACAAGAAAAAAGGTTGAAAAGCTATCAGATGTTATTGTTAATGCCATTGGTATGAAACGTAATCATTTCATGGGATTAGTGCGAAATGGGATAATGAAGCATTATTCAAAAAGTCCTGAAAGCGTTTTAGCTGAAATTTTAAAGACTAAGGGAATAAGTGGAATTGGTATTGGTATACTTCCATTAGTAGTTGGATTAATGCCTCTATTAGAAGGATTGATAAAAAAATTGACAAGTCTTTTTGGTGCGAAGGGTGTGGAAGTTCCTGAACAAAGCGAATTTGATTATCAGCAACATGCACAGGAAATAGATGATTCAACTGCTAATGACTTAAGCAAGTCTATTTTAAGTCAACCGGGAGCTGGTACCGGATCAGGAAGTTTAGTGCCTGGTGATGGTGGTAAAAAGGTATTTGGTATCTGTTAAAAATTCATGCAATCACAATAAAACCAATAATTCAAAATCATGAAAAAGCCTAAATCATTGAAATATCCGCGCAAACCAAAGGCAAGCGCAAGTAATGCAACCTTGGAGAATTACATTCACAAGTGTGCTGAAGTCGACAAAACCAACAAAAAACGGTTGTCGGAATATGAATCCGAAAAGAAGAAAAAAGAGACCTTAAAGCGTAAGGTTGCTTCAATCGGTAAAGCCCGTAAATACTAGAAATAGTATTGGGGAGATTCAAAGAATTTATTCAAAAAAATCACATAATACCGAAAAGCAATGTCAAAGCTCAATATTAAAAAAATGGTCAGTTCCGTTACAAGTAAGGCCCTTCCAGCAGCAGTGGGCGGAGCCGCTTCATTAGCAGCAAACAAGATTATTCCCGCTTCAATTAATCCAAAAATCCGTGCAGTCATCAAGATTGTAGCCGGTGCCGTATTGCCAGAATTGGCCCCACGTATCAAAATGCTCGAACCAGCAGGGTTGGGTTTTGCCGGACAGGCAGGCGCCGAATTAGCCGCCGAACTTATTCCTGCAATTGCAGGGGTTGACGACATGGACGGTGTTGGAGCAACTGAAGAGTATGTAATCGACAGAGATTTCGTTGAAGGCGTGGATGATCCACAGGTTGCCGGAAATGATGATCCTCAGATTGGTACTGATGATGATGATGATCTGTAAGATTGTTATCAATCAGTAAAGAAAGAAAACGAGTTCAAAATCTTTTAAAATTAATTCATATGCCACAAGTAGTAAGGAGAGCGGTGCAGGCAAATTCCGCCAATCAGTCAGATGGTCCACGGGTTACGAATGTTGACCGCAATCTGGCAATTTTTGCCACTTTGAAAAAAAAGTACAGTGCTGAAAAGGGCGTTATTATTACTCCCGGTTTTATTCGCATTGAACAAAAAATCTTAAATGGAAAACCTCGGTATACGTTTCCTGTGGTGAAAGATTCCAACAGTGATACTGTTACTGAAGTAAAACTTGATCGTAATGATCAATTTGTTGCCACGCATACAGGTTTATTCATCATGGCACGCGTTAGCACTTTACCAGGTGTTGAAGTTCTGCAAACTTATCCAAATCCAACAGCTATTCCTGATGTTTCTACAACTTTCAAAGTTGCACATCTTGAATCAATGTACAACGGATTTTTGGGTGTTCAGGTTGGCCAAACCATCTACATTGAGAAAATGGATACCAGGCGTTTCCGTTTTGTTGGGAACACTGTTGAGTCAGCCTCTAATACCAAGAGTAGTGCAGGAGAATATTCAGGTTTTTCTGAATTAACCCCACAAATCGAATTCCAGGGTGATGGTAAATCGATTATTTCTCTTGAAGCTCCAGTTGACAGCACAGCACTTGTAGCAAATACAGCTGCCAATACTGCAAACTATCTTGTGTTGATGTTCAAAGGATTTTTGGTCACACGCAGGTAAAATCGCAATTCATATTTAAAAGCCGGTGCGATCTTGGAAATAAGGTAAGATCCCCGGCTTTTTTTAATCATTAATATATTTCAACATGCTGAAAGATCAGAATAATTCCCCGGTACAGAATTGCGAACTGGTAGAAGTAAAAATAACAAATACCAGTCAGACACGTTTTAATTTTCCGGACGTGACAAACATCCGTGGTAAACGTGTAACAGCTATTCAGGCATTTAAGGTAGCTGAAGTTATTAAAACACCTTCAGGAGCAGCAACTGTAAATGACAATGCATTTACATATGGGTTTATGACCCTTCACACAGCAGGAAAGGAAAAGATTAAGGAATTGCCATTGGTGGCACTGCACACCGGTTCGAACAATGGTTTAATGAAGAATTTTTCAACTGCTTCCAATGATCCGAAAATTGGTCAATCGCATGGTATTGTTATTGATCCGCAAAAGTCATTTGTTTCTTTCAGTGCAACTTCAGCTTTAGTGGCTGGTGAGAGTGTATTATTTGCAATCTATTTTTTAGACTAAGATCATGAGTAAACCGGCGATTTATGGGGCTGATTCATTAAGGAAGTACATTTCAAAATGTGACTTACCATATTTTAAAATTGTAGTTGGTGAAGCCGATGTTGCAAAAAAAGCGGCATTGGCTTCAAACTATGATAAGGAAAACCAAACCGTTTCCGATGTTTTACGCGATGTAGATGAATTTTTGGACACCATTCGCAGGCGTGGAGGCGACTTTATTTTGTGGCTAAGTTCTAAGGCAAATAACTCATTACCTGAATTCAGAACTTTGGTTGAAATACCAGGTGAATATGTTAACGGAATGCCAGGGATAGGTGCTGTAGCTCCACCGGTTAATGTAGAAGAATTGGTTGCAAAGGAAGTTACCAGAAACATGGAAAAATTTCACATGGAACAAAGCATTATTGCAAAGGATAAGGAAATTACAGAATTGAAGAAGCTTGCAAAGCTTAATGAACCAGGTCCGTTAGAAAGGGTTGTAGAGAGGTTGGAGCCATATATCGGAACCATAATTTCAGCAGTGTTCACAAAATCAACACCTGTTGCAGCTGTGGCAAGTCCTGGTATTGGAAAGGCAGCTGAAGAAAAAAAAGAGGTTCTAACTGATGATGATCAGAAAACAGCTGAAGAGGCTTTGACTTCACTATATGCTAATGATCCAGACTTTACCCGGAAACTTGCAAAATTGGCGGAGTTACAAAATTCAAATCCCGAAATGTACAACATGGCGGTTAAAATGCTTGAAAATCAATAATAATGTCAGATTCCATTATTTCACCAGATCAGATTGTTGGTAAAACGCTATTCGCACAAACACGAATTAATGTACGCAATTTGCCATCTACAACAGCGAAAATTTTAAGAGTAACAACAGCAGGTGAAAACGTTGGAGTTGTGTTTTCGTATGTTTTAAGGGATGGTAAATATTGGTGGCAATTGGATGAGGATGGTAGTAAGTGGGTACAGCATAATGCAGGATGGTATTCACTAAAATTATTAAAAGATCAGGGAGCGTTAACGGTAAAGGAAGTTGAAGCTGCAAAAAAAGAGCAGGAAAAATCTTTGATCGATAAATTAAAGGAGGGCTTAGTTCCAGGGGGTACCATATTAAAATATGGAGTTCCTATTTTGATTCTTGGAGTGGGGTTTATGGTTGCTGACAGATTTTTGCCTAAAAAACAGAAATGATAACAAAAGTTGTTCCGGAACCCGGAAGCCTGGCATTAGATTGCTAACAAAATGTTGTGCCGGCAGCTGGGATCTTCACCAGGTTAAACATTAAAATGCTAACAAAATGCCAACATTAGGATATCGTAACAACAACCCCGGAAATCTTGTAAAAGGTTCAAAACCATTTTTAGGTGAAGTTTTTCCCGGAACTGACAAGCGTTTTCGTCAATTTCAAACAATGGATTATGGTTACAGAGCCGCAATGAAGGTTCTTGTAAATTTCATTTCTTCAGGCTATAATACCATTGAAAAAATAATTACACGTTGGGCCCCACCTGTGGAGAACAACACAAAAGCTTATATCAATAGTGTAGCTATCCAGACAGGCATTCAGCCAAATTTTGTAATAACAATTGATCAGGCCGATTACATAAAAAAGATCATGGCTGCAATTTCCAGACATGAGAATGGTATTGAACCGGACTTTAGGTTAATCCTGAAAGGTTGGGAGTTGTTAGAGCAAAAAAAAAAGTCATAGGCATTAGTTTTCTCAGTCTCCTGGTAATGGGGGGCATTTTCGCATTAATTTCTAAATACAAAAAATAGTAATGGAATACGACATAACATATAAAGCAGAAATAATTACAGGAGATGCAATTGTTGATCCAGAGGGTTGTATTTCCATTAGTTTCGAAAACCTTGGTGCCTCGAATGTATATATAATGGACAATGTAATTGTTTCACCCTCTAAAATACGCGAGTTTATTAATGAACCGTACTGTTCAATTACTCAAAAATTTAGGGTTTCATACCGTGGGACTTACGATCCGGCTTCTAGGAATTTAGAACAATTACTGGTTGTCAAAACCTTTGCAACTCTTAAAAAATAATTTTGATAATAGATGATTGAATGGGCGGCTTCAGGACGGTTATTATTAATTCTTCAACGGGTTCCGGAGGTACTACCAGCCCGGCGGACAGTTATCAAAATAATGTCAGGGGAGGAATTGGAGTATTTTTAGCAGTTGGCGATAATAATGTTTATTTCACATCAGATTTGGGTACGGTTGATTATGTTGTTCAGGCCGAATGTTACAATTATGATGGGGATGTAAAATGGGATGTAATTGCAAAGGCTTCAGACCATTTCATAATAAATGTTCCAATTGATGCACATTGTGATTATATAGTAATGGCAGTATTATGAAAAAAATATTTTACATTTTGATTTTCTTGTTTGCTGCAACATCATATGTTGATGGACAGACAGTGGGATGGACAAAAGTTCTTGACAGTTTATCGATTGGACGAAATCCTGCATATCGATATAAATTTCCAGCAACAAAAAGTACTGATGGTAAAATTTTAAAGTTAAAGGGAGGTGTACTCTCTTGGGAAAATGATTCTATTTCATCTATAGGTGGAAGTGGCACAGTTACTAGTGTGGGATTATCAATGCCTAGTATTTTTTCGGTAAGTGGAAGCCCAATTACAGGAAGTGGAATTTTAACTGCAAATCTTAACACTGCTGTAGTATCAACATTTCTAGCTGGTCCAGTAACCGGGAGTCCGGTAACACCAACATTTAGAACAATAAATGTTTTAGACCTTCCCAATTTATCAAGTTATTATATTGTATTTAATAAAACGTTATCAACCACAGCTCCATTAACCGGAGGCGGAACACTTAACACTGGATTAACCATTGCAATGCCAGCAGCTACCACCAGCGCAAGTGGTTATTTAACATCTACCGACTGGAATACTTTTAATAACAAAAGCAATACATCAGGAACAGTAACAAGCGCAAGTCTGACTTTACCAGCCGAATTTTCAGTAACTGGAAGTCCAGTAACAACTTCAGGAACATTAGCAGGATCCTGGGCAACACAAACAACAAACAAAATATTTGCAGCTCCAAATGGTTCAACCGGTACACCCTCATTTCGTTCGCTAGTTTCTGCGGATATCCCATCACTACCTTACATAGGTACAAGTGTAGGTTTGTCAACCACATCCCCATTAACCGGAGGCGGAACACTTAACAGTGGATTAACTATTGCAATGCCAGCAGCTACCACCAGCGCAAGTGGTTATTTAACATCTACCGACTGGAACACTTTTAACAATAAAACGAGCAATACAGGAACAGTAACAAGCACTGGTCTAACTTTACCAGCCGAATTTTCAGTAACTGGAAGTCCTGTAACAACTTCAGGAACATTAGCAGGATCCTGGGCAACACAAACAACAAACAAAATATTTGCAGCTCCCAATGGTTCAACCGGTACACCTACTTTTCGGGCATTGGTTGCGGCTGATATACCGGCCTTAAATTACATACAAAACCAAACCGCCGCCGATCAAAGCGCGGGTTTTAGAATTAACGGAAATGGAATATTTAACGGCGGAAAAATAGCGGTAGGAGGAACAAGCACCGGGGCAATGTTACAAGCAACTGCCACAAGCACAACGCAGGGCATTAATTCAAGCAGCGCGAACGGTTATGCCGGTTATTTTTCGGCAAGTTCAGGCCCCGGAATATATGTTCAGGGAGAAGTCGGTAACGCGGCTGAATTTGTAACAACTTTAGGCACATACGCATTATACGCCCGTAGCACCAGCAGCAGCGGCGGCGCAGCATTTATTTCGGGAAATTTACGCACGGCGGCAACGTTTACAACTGATGGTTCAAGTACAACGCAAAGTTTACCAGTAGTAAATATTTTTAGAGATATAAGCGGTGGGAATACCGACAGCGATATATTAAAGATAAACGATTTAAGTACAACCAGCGGAACCAAGGCGGGCAATTTGATAGGGGCATATAATCAAAATGTTTCGAAATTCAGCGTAGATATAACAGGAAAAACGACAGCCGCCGGCAAAATAACAGCAGGAGCCAGCACAACATCCGCGGCCAGTTTTAGCGCACCACACGGAACAGCACCGGCAAGCCCGGCAAACGGCGATATATGGACAACAAGCGCCGGTATTTATGTACAAATTAACGGCGTTACTGTAGGGCCATTGGGAAGCGGCGGCGGCGGTTCAGCAACCCCCACAGATATACAAGTTTTTACAACCACCGGCGCGAATACATGGACGAAACCAACAGGCGCAAAGCTGGTAAAAGTTATTTTAATAGGTGCAGGCGCCGGGGGCGGTTCGGGACGAAAATCAACAGCCGGAACTTCAGCAGCCGGGGGCGGCGGCGGTGCAGGCGGTTCATATAGTGAAAAGGATTTTATTGCAACATCATTAAGCGCAACCGAAACTGTAATAGTGGGAGCAGGAAGCGCAGGAGGGGCGGCACAGACCACAAATTCAACTAATGGAAACCCCGGTTCATATTCTTGGGATCCAACAAGTTTTGGTTCTTATTTATGGGCTTCACAAGGTTATCCCGGAGGGGGCGGAACGACAACAGCAGGGTTAGGAGGTTATAATTTAGGGCAATATACAATAGAAACAGGAGCGGCGGGAGCAAATGCAAATATAAGCGGTTCGGGCGCAGTAGGATTAAACACAAGAGTTGCGGGCGCTTCAGGCGGCAGCGGCGGAACAATAACGGCGGCCAATGCAGCAGCAGCAGGCGGAAGCGGCGGTTATGGTGCAGTAAATATGAATAATTGGACGGGAGGCACAGCCGGAGCAATAAACACAAGCGGCGGTAATGGTAGTTCACATGGTACAGCAGCATCATGGTACGGCGGAAGCGGCGGCGGCGGCGGTGGTTCAAGCGTAACGGGCAACGGCGGAAACGGCGGAAACGGCGGCACATTTGGGGCAGGCGGCGGCGGCGGCGGAGCAGCCCGGGACGGTGTAGGAAATAGCGGAGCAGGCGGAGCAGGTGCGAACGGCCTAGCGGTAATAATTACATATTTTTAAATACAAGCAACATGAAAAAAATACTATTTTTTTTATTGACATTTATTGAAATTATTTCAGTAAATGCACAGATCCCAACAATGGCAGACACAACCATTAATGGACTGCATTACACATCGCAATTTAATGGGAACATCCTTTTCAATTACAAAGATTCCACTTCAACAATGTATTTTAAAACAGTAGTGGTTGTGCCTGCAACATCTGATACAATTTATTATGGCGAAACTCAGGCTACAATTAATCTAACTGCTATTCCGGCAGTAACCAATTCAATTGTATCAAATACTGTGATGATCAATAAATTTTCCAAAGCAGTTAAAAAGAAGATGAATAAATATCTAATCAAACAGTAAAACTCAAAACGATGAAACCAATGTTCAAAATGAAAGGTTTATTGCTAATTATTATGGTTAGCCTTATGCTTACTTTGGATGCAAATGCATCTCAAAAGTTTTTCCCGAATCCACCTGTTGATATTCACCAGGGATTTATATTAAATGAATTGCCTTCAGGAGCATCAGACTCAGAAAGTGATACAACTGGATCAACTGCTATTAATCCTGTATTAACGGATACAGCCTTTCGAAATTCGATACTGGTATTAGCTGCAACACCTAGAGATAAAACAGGTATATTAGTATCTTATCTTTTACTTTAATGTTTTTTTTGGCATAATATTCAGTAGCAATATGCTGGAACTAAGACCAACTCTTTGATTTTCTCTGCCATAATAATCGTTTCTTTTCCGATTTTAGTCATGTAATATTTGTATG
>CAIXZF010000026.1 GCA_903923925.1 uncultured Bacteroidales bacterium | reverse complement strand
GTACTCGGTATTTAGGCTTTTTGTATCTTTACTCATGGAAAAGTTTGTTTTTGGTTTTGTCACCTCTAAGGTACTCATTATCTTAGATTTAACAAGCTTTTCCTTTTTTTTATGAATTATTCAGGTTAAAGACCAATTTTACAAATCAAAATAAACTATTCGATGAAAAGAAAACATCTACTCCTAATTGCACTATTATTGGTTTCGAGTATAGGTATGTCAAAGAAAGTAAGTGTTTCAACAGCCGAAGAAGTCGCGAAAAAATTTATATTAAAGCAACTTCAAATCAGTGCTGACACGCTGTATCTTGCAAAAACCATTAATTCAGATGGTAATGCACTCTGCTATTTCTTTAATTTCCCAGGCAACAATGGCCATATTGTAATAGCTGCTACTGATGTAGTACATCCAATTCTTTCATTTTCAGACAAATATGACTATTCTGAATCCGAGGTAAAGCCACCTCAATATATTGCCTGGATGCAAAACTATTACAACCAAATTGATTTTGCTATTCAAAACAATCTTCTGGCAGATGTAAATATCACAACAGCATGGCAAAAATATCTTTCCGTTGATACTAATGTTGACAATACTGGCTTATCTGTACCACCGCTGATGAATGTAACCTGGGATCAAGGTTGTAATTACAATGGTCTGTGTCCTGTTGATGCAGCGGGACCATGTGGAAGAGTTTATGCCGGATGTGTAGCAACAGCTATGGCTCAAATAATGAAATATCATAGCTGGCCTGCCCAGGGTTCCGGTTCGCATAGTTATACCCATGCTACTTATGGCCTTCAATCGGCTAATTTTGGGACAACAACTTACAACTGGGCTGCAATGCCAAACAGCATTTCTTCTTCCAATACCAATGTAGCCACAGTATTGTATCAATGCGGTGTTGCTGTAGACATGGATTATGGTCCCAGCGCTTCCGGGGCCAGTGGTGGAGTTGTGCCTACAGCGCTTTCCACCTATTTCGGATATAATTCAGCATGTAGTTATTACTTTATGAGTGACTACACTTCCAGTGACTGGGAAGCTAAAATAAGAGCAGATCTGGATTTATCCAGGCCAATAATTTACCGGGGCTCAGGCACCCAGGGAGGCCATTTATTCAATTGTGACGGATATACCGGCACCAATTATTTTCATTTCAATTGGGGCTGGAGTGGATATGCCAATGGGTATTTCTACCTGACAAACCTAAACCCTGGAACTTACAGTTTCAATGACGGACAGGGTGCCATATTTGATATTTATCCTGGTCCACTTGCTGGAGATTCATATGAGCCTGACAACGATTTTGCCACTGCAAAAACTCACGCAATAAATGTTTTGGCAAGCCATACCATTCATGTTTCAACAGATGTTGACTATATCAAATTTCAGGCAGTACAGGGAAATGGGTACAAGGTTATTCTGTCAGATGAAGTAGGTGTAAATGTTCAATTTTCCTTGTATGATTCAACGCAATCATTAATTGCCTCTAATCAGAACGAGTATTACTTAAATGCAGGATTATCCGGAACACATTATATAAAAGTATCGGTTTATACGGGAACTACAGGCAGCTATAATATTAAAATAATCCCTGCTTTCTGGAATTTTAGTCCGTCATTAACACCTGATGCAGATTTTGAACCTAATGATAATTTATACCTAGCATATAATATTTCGACTACGGGAACAGATTATTACAATACATTCCAGTCACCATCTGATGTAGATTTTTTCCGGTTCTCAGCCGTACCAGGTGTTAGTTACCAGATATCTCTTTTAGAAGAAACAACATCCAACGCATCTTTTGATTTATTTTTTCTTGAAGATGATCAAACCAACAGCTTAAATACAAATACTTTAAGCAGCAACAACACTTCTACCACTACATTAAACTGTACAGTACCAGGAACATATTTTGTGAGAGTTTTTATCTATACAGGATCACCCGGCAGCTATAAATTACGAATAACGGAAACAACAAGCAGTAAAGCTGTGAGTCTTTTTCCCAGAACTGTAACTTTTCATCCGGGAGAAACATACAGGGTTGCTTTTACTAAATCGGCAAGTACTGCAATAACGCTTTCTTCTTCGAATACCGCTGTGGTTACTATTGATCAGAACGGCATTATGACCGCAGTTGCTGCTGGTTATGCCTATATTAAAGCGGCTTCCACAACCACAACAGATTACGATTCAACACTTGTTTTCGTGAATCCTGCTGGTGATTTTGAACCCAATGACAATTTTGCCACTGCCAATCTGATTAGCATCAATCAAATGCATTCTCAAACAATAAATGTTATCACAGATGTGGATTATATAAAGTTTGAAGCTGTTCAGGGTCAATGCTATAACATCAGCCTCATTGACGAACAACTAGCGAATGTGAGCTTTTACCTGTACGACCCCACACAATCACTAATTGCATCAAATCAAAACTCTTATACTTTCATCGCAGGAACATCAGGCACTCACTACATTAAAATTTCTGTATATACCGGATATACAGGTAATTACAGAATTAAAATTTTACCTGCGTTCTTTAACTTTAATCCAATTCTTAAAAGAACTGTATATTGTGAACCCAACAATGACTCACCTTATGCCTACAATATTTCAACCGATGGCCTGGAATATTACAATACCTTTCAAACGTATGATGATGTAGACTATTTTAGATTTGCAGCAAAAGAAGGAATTAGTTATACAATTTCCCTTTTGAATGAAACAGGAGCAAATTCCAGCTTTGATGTTTATTTTCTTGAAGACGACCAGATGAATTACCTGAATCTTTCAACAATTTCAAGTAACAATGCATCAAGTTATACTTTAAGTTGTGTAGTACCTGGGACTTACTTTATCAAGGTATTTATATATACTGGAACTATCGGTAGTTATAAGATAAAAATCAACGAAACATCAAATACAAAGGCCGTTACACTGTTCCCCAGAACTGTAACTTTTCATCCCGCAGAAACTTACAGAGTTGCGTTTACCAAATCGGCAAGTACTGCAATAACACTTTCTTCTTCGAATACCGCTGT
>CAIXZF010000025.1 GCA_903923925.1 uncultured Bacteroidales bacterium | reverse complement strand
TAAAGGAATCGCCTTACCAGGGGAGATTTCTGAATGAAACAACAAAAAACGATAATTCCAGGGCAGCACAGCAATTGGATGAGCTAACCGCCAGTATCGAAAGCAGCGGAATGATGCAGCCCATCATTGTGCGCCAGGTTGTTGAGGGCTATGAGATCATCGATGGGCATCGCCGGGTAATGGCGCATAAAAACCTCGGCCGTGGCCAGGTTCGCGCTATCATTAAAGATTGTACCGAACGGGAGGCACAGATTATGGCCGTAGTAGGCGCAGCATCCGCCGCATCGAAAAAGTTGACAGTGCTGGTAAATCGCAGAAACAGTTTGAGGTGTACATTGCCGCCAAACACCAGGGAATGAGCCGCGAAGACCTGGCATCCTTCTTGAAAGTCAAGGATAAAACGACCCAGAAAAACTGGAATACGAACAAAACCGCCCTATTACGAGGCGGTTCTGATCAACCATTTATCCACCATTATTATTTTATTCAAACTCTTTAAGGATATCCTTAACACCATCGGGTGAAACGCGTCCGTAAACCTTTTCACCAATGGTTACAACAGGCGCTAGTCCGCAGGCTCCCACGCAGCGCAGGCAGCTGATAGAGAATTTCCCGTCGGGGGTAGTTTCTCCAACATTAACCTTTAGCAAGCGCTTGAACTCATCGAGAACTTTCTCGGCTCCGCGAACATAACATGCTGTTCCAAGGCAGATGGATATAGGATGAATCCCTTTGGGCTGCATTGTGAAGAAGGAGTAGAATGTAACCACCCCATATACTTTTGCAACAGATAAATTTAACTCCTTCGCAACAACCTCCTGCACTTCTGCAGGCAGATACCCGAATATACTCTGGGCCTTGTGAAGTACATTAATAAGTTCTCCGGGTTTGTTGTTAAACGATTGGCAAACTTCCTGAAGTTGCTCTACCTGCCTCGGTTTCAGCTGTATTTTTATATGTGACATTGTGTTTTCCTCCTAAAATTTATTCGTCGATAATCACTTCGTTGGTCCTGTCGAAATAATGGGTATGCAACAGATGATGCGAAATTTCTCCCATAGGCTTGCCAAGGTATTCCTCGTAAAGTTTTTGGACAAATGGATTTTCATGTGATTTGCGGATAGGCTTTTCAATATCTTCCTTGTAGAGGGCAGTCTGGCGGGCTTTTATTACATCAGAATTGCCATGATTGTAAGGTTGTCCACCACCTCCGATGCAGCCTCCAGGGCACGCCATTATTTCGATGGCATGAAATTCGCTCTTTCCGGCTTTGATGTCTTCCAAAAGTTTCCTGGCATAACCAAGTCCATGGGCAATGCCTATATTTATAGGCAATCCATTGAAATCAATTGTTGCATGACGGATATTTTCGAGGCCACGAAGTTCTTCAAATGAGATCTTTTCTAGTTTTTTGCCGGTGAACACTTCGTAAGCTGTTCTTGTCGCGGCCTCGATAACACCTCCTGTTGTGCCGAAAATGACACTTGCACCAGTGGATTCGCCGAGCGGATTGTCAAAATCTTCGTCGGGCAGTGAAAGGAAATCAATGTTCGCCTGTTTAATCAGGTGAGCAAGTTCCCTTGTAGAAAGCGCGTAGTCTACGTCAGGGTTGCCGTCTACAGCGAATTCAGGCCTGGTGCATTCATACTTTTTAGCCAGACAAGGCATAATGGAAACCACAACCATGTCTTTACGATCAACCTTAATTTTGTCAGCGAAATAATTTTTCGCGATTGCTCCGAACATTTGCTGGGGAGATTTAGCTGTCGACGGAATGTCGAGCATATCCGGCCAGTTATGTTCGAAAAATTTCACCCAGCCCGGGCAGCAGGAAGTTAATATTGGCAGTTTCACAGAGGTGTCACCGTTTAAATGGCGCGTAAGTCGGTCTAATAGTTCAGTACCTTCTTCCATGATGGTTAAGTCGGCAGCAAAGTCCGTATCGAAAACAAAATCAAATCCCAGCTGTCTGAGTGCTGCGGCCATCTTACCGGTAACCAGTGTTCCGGGCTCGAGCCCGAATTCTTCTCCTAATGCTGCCCTTACGGCGGGTGCAGTTTGTACAATTACTGTCTTGGTCGGATCTGCCAGAGCATTTACGACTTTACGTGTATGATCAACTTCTGTTAGCGCACCAGTAGGGCAAACAGAAACACATTGACCGCAATAGGTACATGTAGAATGATCAAGATTCATTTCAAAAGCTGGTGCAACTACTGCCTGAAAACCACGGTTAATTGCTGATAATACACCAACAGTTTGAAAATCATTACACATCATCTCACATCGACGGCACATAATACATTTGTCGATGTCGCGGATAATGGCTGGAGAGGTATCTTTCCGGTAAGTCGACTTTTCACCCTCATAATGAATCTCACGGATTCCAAGTTTCTGAGCGAGTGATTGCAGTTCGCAATTACCAGATTTTGCACATACAAGGCAGTCATAGGGATGATCGGAAAGTATGAGTTCCAATACAGTGCGACGGGAGTTTAATACTCTGATAGAGTGCGTATTAACAAGCATCCCTTCTGTGCACTCTGTAACGCATGCAGGTGCCAGATTTCTTCTGCCTTCAACTTCAACAACACAAACCCTGCATCCCCCGGGTTTGTTTTCTATGTTCATGTCGCCAAGATTAAAATAACACAAGGTGGGGATTTCTATTCCTAATTGCCTGGCGGCATGCAATACGGTGGTTCCTTTCGGAACTTCGATTATTTTTTTATCAATAGTGATTTTTATGGATTCCATAATACATCAAATCAATTAGTTGGTATAAATCGCATTGAATTTGCACTTCTCCATACAGGCTCCGCATTTAATGCAGATATGCTGGTTTATCAGGTGTGGCAGTTTCTTTTCGCCTGTAATCGCATTAACCGGGCAATTTCTTGCGCAGGCCATACAACCGACACAATTATCTTCCTGGATGATGTATTTCATTAATGATTTACATACACCGGCGCGACATTTTTTGTCAACCACATGCTCGTAATATTCTTCAAAGAAATTGTCGAGTGTTGATAGAACAGGATTTGGAGATGTTTGTCCCAAACCACATAAAGAAGTGTCTTTTATCACATTACCCAGCGTACGAAGATGTTCCAGATCTTCAAGCGTTCCATTCCCTTTGGTAATTTTCTCCAGAATTTCAAACAATCTTTTATTGCCGATCCTGCAAGGTGAGCATTTTCCGCATGATTCCTCAACTGTAAATTCAAGATAGAATTTTGCAATTGCCACCATACAGTCAGCTTCATCCATTACAATCATTCCACCAGATCCCATCATGGAACCTGAGGCAATCAGATTATCATAATCAATTGGAGTATCAAGATGTTTTTTTGTTAAACAGCCCCCTGATGGGCCACCGGTTTGAACTGCTTTAAATTCCCTGCTATCTCTTATGCCACCACCAATTTCATAAATAACATCACGAAGTGTTGTTCCCATTGGCACTTCGATAAGACCAACATTGTTAATCTGGCCTGCAAGTGCAAAAACCTTGGTTCCTTTCGACTTTTCTGATCCGATTGAAGCAAACCATTCAGCACCTTTCGTAATGATAGGAGGGATGTTTGCAAAAGTTTCAACATTATTTACATTGGTTGGAAGTCCGAGATATCCTGATACTGAAGGGAATGGCGGTTTTACTGTTGGTTCCCCGCGGTTACCTTCCATGGAATGTATAAGGGCGGTTTCTTCGCCACAAACAAAGGCTCCGGCACCATATCTCAATTCAATATCGAAACAAAAATCAGTACCAAAAATATTCCGTCCAAGTAAACCCAAAACTCTTGCCTGACCAATAGCAATTTTCAGACGTTCGATAGCAAGCGGATATTCTGCTCTGATGTAAACAACACCAAATTCTGCACCAATAGCATAGCCTGCAATAGCCATTGCTTCTATTACTGAATGAGGGTCGCCTTCCAGAATGGAGCGATCCATGAATGCACCGGGGTCACCTTCGTCGGCATTACAAACCACATACTTTGGTTTTGCAACACTTTTGCGTGTAATTTCCCATTTCAGACCAGTTGGAAATCCTCCACCTCCACGACCACGTAGCCCAGATTTTTTAACCTGATCTATAACTACGTCCGGACTAAGTTCTGTTAAACATCTCCCAAGAGCCTGATATCCATCGCGACCAATATAATCATCAATATTTTCAGGATTGATGACACCACAATTCCTGAGGGCAATCCTGATCTGTTTTTTTCTTTCAGTGGTTTCATCATTCAGGTTGTCATCGATGGAAGCGAAGTTGAGTGGTATGATCCCTTCAACAAGCTCGTTGTTCCTGATATATTTTTCAATGATACGGTCAGCTTTTTTTAAATCAACCCAACCAAAAATTACGGGCTCATTATTTGGGAGTTTTACTTCAATTGTAGGTTCGGCATAGCAATATCCCATGCATCCTGTTTGTGTAACAACAGCTTCGATATTACGTTTGTCAAATTCCTCTGCCATGAAATCCATAACTTCTTTTGCACCTGAAGCTATTCCACATGTAGCCATCGCTACTTTAACCTGAACCTGTACCTGGGCATTCTGGTTGTTTTCCCGGAATTTCATTTTTTCCAGCAGAGTGTTTCTGAGTTTTTTTAAGTCATCCATTGAGGTGATCCTTTCCATTCTGTTACCTCCAGCTTCTTATTAATAAATATACATTCTCAGTAAAGCGAATAGATTCTAAAAAAAACAATCCTTCCCTGTTCGTGCCCTGTTGTTGCGATCGCTGTATGAGTGATTGGCAGGTTTCATGGGAGTGTTGGTACACGAATTGGGAAGGATTGTTTTAGCCATTTGCAAGTCTTATTTTAAAAGACTTTTGTAATCTGTTAGTTCTCCAAGTTCATTGAGTTTTTTCTCGGCAGTTTGTTTCAGTTATTTCAGCAAGTCCAAAATACCCCCGGATTGTTAGTAATGGAAGTATTGCAAGCGCCTCCTTTTCGGAGTAAATTTTAGCTGTTGGTACTTCGGTGAGTTGCTGAGAATTCACTGCATTTCTTTCGACAAAGATACGAATTGTTATTTTATTATCAAAAAATAATTGTTAATTTATTAACAGTGTGAAAAAAATAACAATAAAATCGTAAATATTTGGTATTTAGATGTTTGTGTAATAATAATAATTCTATATTGTTAAAAACTTTGTTGAAATGACGTGAAGTAAAAGCCAAAGAAAGCTATTTCTAGGAAAAGTTTCAATTAATATCCATTTTAAATGTTAAATTGTTCAGTTGAACCAAAGCAAGTTATATTATCCGAATATTGTAAAATTAGCAATTTGATTTACCCATTTATTTTAAATTTGATTTGGACATGATATATTGTGTTCCTACTTTCCTTCAAAAATTGCAAAATCATGTTTTTGTTGTCTTTTTGTCACTAAATACAATTTGTAATTTTTTAAACATCAGTGTATTGTTGAAGTCAAGATTGCAACACTGGGAGAAGGGATAAAAAAATGCCGTCATCATTTCTGAGACGGCATTTTGGGTTTGGAAGTTACTAATACCTTTTACGCGGTTTGTAATGAGTGTGAAGCAAATCATGAGAGCGATGTCCAAGGGGTTCACCAAGGAATTCTTTGTATAGGTATTGAACTTCCGGATTTTCGTGTGACTTTCTTAATGGCAGGCCTTCGTCTTCAGCATAGATTGCATCTGCACGTTTCTGCCTGATTTCAGGACTGGTTGGAATTGGCTGTCCGCCTCCACCGATACATCCTCCCGGGCATCCCATAATTTCAACAAAATGATAGTTTGCTGTACCGTTTTTAATGGATTCCACAACTTTTTTGGCATTGGCAAGTCCATGTGCAATTGCGATGCTTACTTCAACGCCTTCTAAGAAACCCCATTCAGGTTTCACATCTTTCAGCATTACTTTTGCTTCTTTTACGCCTTCCATACCCCTTACAGGAACTATGTTCAGATTTGTAAAAGGCACATCGCGTCCTGAAATAATTTCATAAGCTGTACGCAATGCTGCTTCCATAACACCACCGCTTGCGCCAAAAATTACTGCTGCACCTGTCGATTCGCCCATGATGGAATCATATTCCATATCTTCCAGCTTCATAAAGTCAATTCCGGCTTGTTTGATCATCATTGCCAACTCTCTGGTTGTTAATACATAATCGACATCCTGGTAGCCACTGTCTCTTAATTCAGGTCGGCCGGCTTCGAATTTTTTAGCTGTACATGGCATAATGGAAACACATACCATGTTTTTTGGATTGATGTTCTTTTTCTGTGCATAATAGGTTTTTGCAAGAGCACCAAACATTTGCTGAGGAGACTTGCAGGTCGAAAGGTTTGGCAGGTATTCAGGGAACATGTGTTCGATGAATTTTATCCAGCCTGGCGAACAGGATGTAAACATTGGTAAAGAAACTTTTTCGTCTTTATCTACCAGCGCTTTTTTTAGCCTGGTAAGTAATTCAGTTCCTTCTTCGAGAATGGTAAGGTCGGCTGTAAAGTCTGTATCAAGAATTGAATCGAAACCCAGATGTCTCAGGGCAGCAACCATTTTTCCTGTTACGCGCTCTCCTGCCTCAAATCCAAGATCCTCTCCAAGTGCAACACGAACAGCAGGTGCTGTTTCAACTACAACATGTTTTGAAGGATCGTTTATTGCGTCCCATACTTCTTCAATATAAGAACGTTCTGTTAAAGCACCTGTCGGACAGCGGTTTATACATTGTCCACAATTAGTGCAAACAACTTCTGATAATGGTTTATTTAAAAAAGTAGAAATCCGTTGATGATCCCCTTTATTGATAACTGCAAGAGCACCAACTGCCTGCAATTCGGAGCAGGTTCTTACACAACGCTGACAACGAATACATTTGCTGTCGTCTTTAGCAATAGATGGTGATGAAATATCAACAATTTTGTCTTTTGTCTTTACAAGATCGATAAACAAATGTTGACCAATCTGGTATTCTGAGGACAAGGTCTGGAGTTCGCAATGCCCATTTTTGAAGCATTTAGTACAGTCGGCATTATGCTCTGAAAGAAGGAGTTCTACTACATTTTTTCTTGCCGAACGAACGTTTTTACTGTTTGTAAGAACTTCCATTCCTTCCGATACCGGAGTTGCACAGGATGCTGCCAGGCTTCTGGAACCAGCTACTTCAACTAGGCAAACCCGGCAATTTCCTGCTACTGTGAGGTCTTCATGGTAGCAAAGGGTTGGAATATGAAAGTTTAGTTTACGTGCGGCATCAAGAATTGTAGTACCCTCTTCAACTGTAACCGGAATATTATTGACTTTAAGATTTACAAGATACTTGCTCATTGTGTTGGATTTTTTAAATTTCTACGCTGAAATTAATAAATGATCTCCTCACGGAAATTATCGACAATTGAATTGAATGGGTTTGAAACGCTCTGGCCCAGACCGCATTTTGAAGCAATTTTCATAGTTGCTGCCAGTTTCTTCAAATCTTCAAGATAGGAAGGCTTTTTATCACCTTTCTTCACTGCTTCAATTCCTTTAAGTAACTGCTGACAGCCAACACGGCATGGTGTGCATTGCCCGCAACTTTCTTCAGTAAAAAATTCCAGGTAATCATGCAATACATTATACATTGATCGTGTACTGTTAAAAATCATCATAGAACCGCCTGTAGGTATTCCTTCAAAACCGATAATAGTATCATTGTATTTTTTGCGGGGTACACAATGCCCCGAAGCACCACCAACCTGAACTGCTTTTGTATCCCCATCACCGAATTCATCAACAAACTGATTCAGTGGCATTCCTAACTCGAGTTCATAAATTCCCGGAGTTGGTGTGTCTCCTGAAACGGAGAATACTTTTGATCCACGTGAATCTTTGGTTCCCAGTGCTTTGAATGATTCCGGGCCCATTCGGCAGATCATGGTAACATATACCAGAGTCTCAACATTATTAATAGCAGTTGGTTTCAAATTGTAACCGGCTACAGTGGGGTAGGGAGGCTTATTTCTTGGTTCTCCCCTGAGTCCTTCCATTGAATCAAACAGAGCACTTTCTTCACCACATATATATGCTCCACTGCCTGAACGCAGGAAGACTTTAAAATCAAAATCACGGTCAGCTAGTTGTGAATTGAATAAATCTATCTTCATCTGAAGGTCCTGTTTCAGGAAATTATATTCGCCCCTTAGATAGATGTAACCTTCCTTTGCTCCAATTGCATATCCGCAAATCGCCATGCCTGTAAAAACTTTCTCAGGTACTCTGTCAAGAATTTCCCTGTCTTTGAATGTACCGGGCTCTCCTTCATCAGCATTGCAGATTACATACTTTACCGCATTTTCTTCATTCTTTGTAAACTTCCATTTCAGACCAGTTGGGAATCCTGCACCACCACGACCTTTAAGTCCTGAATCAATAATGTCAAGAATAATTTCATCGGCAGTTTTTGCTAGTGTTTTTTCGAGAACCTGGATATAATTGCATTCAACAACGTCGAATATCGTGTCAACTTTTTTTATGACTTTCGTTTCCATTTCTGTGTTTTTTGATTTTTCTTGAATACTACTTCGGTTTAGTGGGTTGCATTCTTCATGTATTCTTCCACAATTTCCGTTGTTCTCGACGGAGTCAATTCCGGATAAACTTCATCATTAATCAGCATGACTGGTCCTTTATGGCACCAGCCCAGACAGTTAGCTGTTAGTAATGTGAAATTCTTATCGTGGGTTGTTTGTCCGACTTTAACTTTCAGTATATCCTCCAAAGTCTCTATAATCAAATCTTTGCCAGTCATATGACAGGAAATGGTCTTACAAACTCTGATTATGTTTTTCCCTCTTGGAACGGTATCCAGAAAAGTATAAAACGAAGCGGTTCCATATACATCTGCAGCAGATAAATCCAGCTCTTTTGCAATAAAGATCATTGCTTCCTCAGATAAGTACCTCTCTTCCTGAACAATACCCTGTAAAACCGGCATAAGACTGTTACGACTTTTGCCATATTTCGATACAAGGTCTTTAACTAAAGTTTCTGTACTTGACATCTCTTCCTCCTTATTTAATTGATAATAAGTAAATTACGTTCATTGTTAATTATTTCACAACCACACCCCAAAGTTACTGAGATTTATTGTTAATTAATTCACAATAGAAAACATTTTTTACAATGAAAGTGAAATTTATATTCAATCTAAACAATGCCTGACTGTTTATTCGCTGACTTGCTTTATTTTCGTGATTGCATTTTTCCATATTTCACTATGTCTAAAGCAAATTTATTCAGATACTTCATTCATTTGGCCTATGATGGAACAAATTATCACGGTTGGCAGATCCAGCCTAACTCCACTACAGTTCAGCAAGTTTTGGATAATGCTTTATCTTTAATATTACGAACTGATATTCAGACAATTGGTTGTGGAAGGACAGATAGTGGAGTTCATGCAGTTAACTTTTATTCCCATTTTAATTTTTCTGAACAGCTTAACAGCGAGGAACTTGAATTGCTGACCTACAAATTAAATTCCTTCCTGCCTAAAGATATAGTGATTTATAGTGTATTTAATACAAAACCGGATGCACATGCCCGCTTTTCTGCTACCAGCAGGACGTATAAGTATTATATTTCCCGAAAGAAGAATCCTTTCCGTTTGCCTTACACCTGGTATTATCCTCCTGTACTGGATTTTGAACTGATGAAAATTGGTGCAAAAATTCTTTTTGAATATGATGATTTCGCCGCTTTTTCAAAAAAAGATTCTGATATTACCGGCACATTGTGCAAGTTGGAGTTTGCATTCTGGGAAGAAATTGGTGATGAGTTTGTATTTACCATCAAAGCAAACCGTTTTCTGCGAAATATGGTCAGAGCCATTACTGGCACCTTGCTGGAGATGGGGCAGGGGAAACTGGATATAGATGGTCTCCGTTCTGTAATTGAAAGCAAAGACAGATGCAGAGCCGGGATGTCTGTACCAGCATCAGGCTTGTTCTTATATAAAGTGGATTATCCGAAGGAGATTTTGAGTTTACCTAACAGTTTTTAAAAACTTTCAGATAATTACTATCCAGAATATCATTTGAAATTTCTATACCTTCAATATTAGGACCCAACAAACCACTCCCAAAAACTTTTCTACCAGTTAATATTCTTGCTTCATCCCATAAACCGGATTCGATAAAACCCTCGAGTAATTCTTTCCCACCTTCGACAATAACCGATTGAATACTTCGTGTATAAAGATCGTTAAGAATTTGTGGGATAATATTCAGATTAAAATCAAGTGTGCAATACTCTACATTGGAGTTGAATGTTTTTGGGTTACCAGTATATGCAATGGTATTTTGAGTTCCATCAAAAACGTTCAAAGATTCCGGCAATTGTCCAAATTCATCAATAACTAAACGCAAAGGATTTCTTCCAACCCATTCACGAACATTTAACTGTGGATTATCATTCAATGCAGTGTTGGTGCCAATTAATATGGCATCCTCTTCTGTTCTCCATTTATGAACCAGCATTTTCAGCCTGGCATTTGTTATCCAGTTGTCTGCACCTCTGTTTGGCCCATTTCTATCAATATCAATAAAGCCATCCAGTGTTTTTGCCCACTTTAGTATTACAAAAGGTCTTTTCTTTTCAATAAATGTATTGAAACGTACATTAATCTGTTTTGCATCTTCTTCAAGAACTCCAAAAGTTACCGTTAATCCTGCATCTTCAAGAAATCTGATCCCATTTCCATTAACCTTCGGGTTAGGATCTTTCTGACCAATTACAACGCGAGGGATTTTGCTGTTTACGATAAGGTTTGCACAAGGAGGCGTTTTCCCATAATGGCTGCAGGGTTCAAGATTTACATACAAGGTTGAGTTGCTTAGCAAATCTTTGTTTCTGACCGATTCTATTGCCAGAACTTCAGCATGTGCACCGCCAAATTTGTGATGAAATCCTTCGCCAATAATTCGATCATCGTGGACAATTACACAGCCAACAAGTGGATTCGGAGCTACAAATCCTGCACCTGCCCTGGCAATTTCCAGGCATCTTGCCATGTATTTTTTGTCGGAATCCATACTATGCAAAGGTATTTATTAATTTCACGGGATAAATAACCCTGGATAATGGATTTTAAAAGGATGGAGGAAAAATACCTTGAAAAACTGGCACCTCAATACAATCGTCAGGAAATCAGGCAGATATTTCTTATGGCAGTAGAAAAAATTACGGGTTTGCCAAGAACTTCTTTAATGCTATCCTACAATAAACCCGCACCGGTTAGTATGATTTCCTTCCTTACACTTATGCTTAAATCGCTTTCAGGAGGCCGACCTATTCAATATATTCTGAAAGAAGCGCATTTCATGGGTTTGGCTTTTAATGTGAATGAAAATGTACTTATTCCTCGTCAGGAAACTGAAGAACTTGTTGACAGAATTATAAGAGACTATCAGTCAGACACAATGGGTGACAAGGATTTAAGGATTCTTGATATCGGAACTGGTTCCGGTTGTATTGCTATTTCATTAAAGTCGTATATTAAAAATGCGGATGTATGGGCTATCGATATTTCACAGGATGCTCTTAAAATTGCCTCAGAAAATTCAATAAAAAATAGAGTCGAAATCAAATTTCTGCTTACCGATATTCTTGACGATGCAAACCTTGTGCATTTACCAAAATTTGATGTTATTGTTAGCAATCCACCTTACGTTAGGTTTTCTGAACGTAAATTAATGAAAATCAATGTATTGGATTATGAACCAGCATTGGCACTCTTTGTAAATGATGAAGATCCGCTTCTGTTTTACAAGGCGATTTTTTCTATGTCAAAAAAGCATTTAAAGGAGAATGGAGTTGTTTATTTTGAAATAAATGAAGAATTCGGAGATGAAATGCTTGCACTTTCAAAATCACAAGGATTCTTAAAATGTGAACTTATTAAAGATCTGAGTGGAAAAGAAAGATTTCTGAAAGCAAGCCGATAAGATCAGATTCCGGAAGTGTCAATAGAATTATTGATATTCATCGCTGCTGCATAGGCTGTTGAGAATGCAGCCTGCAGGTTATATCCGCCTGTATCTCCATCAATATCAAGTATTTCTCCTATAAAATAAAGGTTTTTGCAGATCTTTGATTCCATGGTTTTTGGGGAAATTTCGTCAAGATCAACCCCGCCTGCAGTGGTCATAGCCATTTCGTAGCCTCCAATTTTTTCAATATGAAATGGGTATTCACAAAACAATTCAGCCAGTTTTATCCGAAGTGGCCGGGTAATAATCGCAAGTGTATCGTCGGCACTTAAACCAATTTCTTGTAAAATATTCTTGATCAGGCTTTTTGGGATATCATAATCTTTGAGAAACGACAATAATGTAGTTTTTCCCTGAATTGATGCTCTTGAAAGAAAATCTGATGTAAACTCAGTAATATTAGTACCTGCAAGGTTTATTTTCAGCACATCTCCCTGCTCCATAAATCTCGAAGGATCAAGTATTCCTGGTCCACTTAATCCCTTGTGAGTAAACCCAAAATCGCCTCTGTGCTCCTTAATTTTTTTCGAATTCCGGTAAATGTAAACCTGCCGGCTGCTAAGTGAAACTCCCGACAGTTCTGCAAATTTATAGTCCTTAATAAAAACCGGTGTCAAAGCAGGCTTTTGGCGAATAACGGAATGTCCCAAAGAAACTGCCATTTCATACCCGTCGCCGGTTGACCCAGTTCCTGGATACGAGCGGCCTCCCGTAGCAATAATAAGATTTTTACAGGTAAATTCTGACTCTGAAGTTATGAGCAGAAATCCGGAATCTGAAGTTTTTGTGACTGATATATTTTGCTTAGTCAGGATTTCTGTGGAATTGCGTTCACATTGATGTTCCAGCAATCGAAGAACATCTTTTGAATCTTCAGAAAACGGAAAAACTTTCCCATTTTTATCAACGATGGTTTTTAACCCGCAATTTTCGAAAAAATTGAGCAGATCGGAATTTGAATATTGTTTTAAGGCATGTTTAATAAAGCTGGAATGGGCTCCATAATGTTCAAAAAAGTCCTTAATTAGACCAATATGAGTTATATTACATCTTCCAGAACCTGCAATAAGCAGTTTTTTGCCTGCTTGGCTATTTTTCTCAAGAATTGCATTCCGGCCTGTTTTCAGATGTATACCTGCAAACAAACCTGCGGGGCCGCCTCCGATTATTATTGTGTTAAATTTTATCAAATGCCTTATGATTGAATCCTGCAAATATACTTTAATACTCAGTTTTCTAATCGTTGTTGCTAATTGATATTAACTTAACTGCTTTGTTCTCCGGTGTTTTACTTTATTTCTCCCTTATTTTAAGTATTTGTTAAGAAATAATTAATTTTTATTTGATGATAGAGAAGCGGATTTTATAGTTTTGCACTTCAGAAATCTACAAAACCATACAAATGACATTTCTATACATTGTTGTTGCATTAACGCTGATTTTTGATTTTATAAATGGGTTTCATGATTCAGCAAACTCAATAGCAACAATCGTTTCAACAAAGGTTTTATCCCCGCTAACAGCAGTCATTATGGCTGCTTTTTTTAATTTTATAGCTTTTCTTGTTTTTAAACTCAATGTGGCCACCACAATGGGTAAAGGCATTGTTAATCCGGAAGTTATAAATTTAAATGTGATAGCTGCTGCTTTGATAGCTGCTATAGCATGGAATCTTTTTACTTGGTGGTGGGGATTACCCAGTAGTTCCTCTCATACGCTGGTAGGAGGTTTGGTAGGCGCTGCTGTTGCTAAAGCAGGGTTCGGTTCAGTAATTGTTGCTGGTGTTATGAAAATTGTTATTTTTATTGTTATTGCTCCACTTTTGGGAATGTTAATTTCATTTTTAATTTCTGCAATTGTAATTTTCCTGTTCAGGAATTTCTCTCCATCCAGAGTTGATAAGTATTTCCGACGATTCCAACTCTTATCTGCATCTGCATTTAGTCTTGGTCATGGTGGAAATGATGCTCAGAAATCAATGGGCATTATCTGGGTAGCCTTAATTGTATCCGGACAAGCAACTAAACATGATCCTATAGCATTATGGATTGTATTATCCTGCCAGGGAGCAATTGCTTTTGGAACTTTATTTGGTGGTTGGAGAATTGTTAAAACCATGGGTCAGAAAATTACCAAATTAAAGCCTTTTGAAGGTTTCTGTGCTGAAACAGCCGGTGCATTAACACTTTTCGGAGCAACAAGTTTTGGAATTCCTGTTAGTACAACTCATACAATAACCGGTGCAATAATGGGAGCTGGCGCTCGAAAAGGTGTTTCTGCCGTAAAATGGGGTGTAACAACCAAAATCCTGTGGGCCTGGCTTTTAACAATTCCTGTTTCAGCAATAATTGGTAGTATCTTCTATTTTATTATTCGCCTTGCATTGTAATTCTATTAAAAATATTTCTGATAATTTCTTAAAATTACGCATATGAATATCGATTATTTTCTGAAGTTTTTTGTTCCTAAAGATGAATCATTCTTCCCACTTTTTGAAGAAAATGCAAAAATTCTGATCAGAGCTGCTGAATTGCTGAAAGATCTTATGGAAACCTCAACGATTGAGGAAAGAGAACCAATTATCTGGGAAATCAAAGCTGCTGAACTTGCCGGCGATGAAATGATTCACAAAATCTTTGATCAGATTAATAAATCCTTCATAACTCCTTTCGACAGAGAGGATATTCAGGAATTGGCATCTTCTCTTGATGATGTACTCGATTATATTAACGGTGTAGGCCAGAGAGTCTTACTCTATAAGCCAAAGTCGTTTATTCCTGAATTTAAGGTTATGGCTGAAATAATTCATTCAGCTTCTTTGGAAATCGATATTGCAGTTCATAGTTTAAGGCATGCCGGCAGAGAAAAGGAGAAAATTATTCAAACCTGCATCAAAATAAATACGTTGGAAAACAAAGCTGACGAATTATACCATATTGGTATTTCAGGCTTGTTTGAAAATGAAACCAATACCAACGAACTCATTAAGAAAAAAGGAATTCTCGAAACCCTTGAAAAAGTAGCTGATAAGGCTGAGGATGTGTCGGATGTAATAAAAACCATCCTTATAAAAATGACTTAGTAAAAAGGAAATATTTCAGAATTCAAGGATTACACTGCATGCCGCAACGCAATTATTAAAGCACCTGTGATGTAGGCAATTACCCAATATAAATAAGCAGCTTTTGATCCATTATTAAATCTGGAGGTAATAGCTGTATTAAGTCCATTTGCCGATACTTGCCTGTAAGACATTATAGTATCGGCAAGCATTCCTGCGAGCGAAGAATAGCCGATAATTCCATGTAACGTCATTGCCCCTTCAGCTGAACCGATAACCATGCACACTGTTGCCGTTATGTCAAGGATAATTCCGATGGTAAGGAATGTCATTACCTTCCTGCTCAGGATCCTCTTTTTGTTCTGATTGTAAATTGCTATCGAATAGGAGATAAGAGCAAGATTAACAATCGAAATACCTGCTGTAAGAATTGGCTTCATAAAATTAATTTGACGTAAAACGCGAATTTATAGTTTATTGTTCACTATTGTGTTATTTTTTTATGGAACAGGGGTGAAGGATCCATCCACGTCGCCAAAACAAATGCCTTTAAGATCTTTAGTAACAACACCCTGATTGTTTACAGAAATAGCTGCACTTTCAATCAGCCAGTCGCCGCTGTTGAAACTCATAACCATCCCCACAAAGCGTTTCATGATTGTTAATGCATCCAAAGAATTAACAGATGAACTTCCGTCTACATCTGCTGCCAACGCCCGAAAAGCCTGTAAAACCGGGCTGCCAACAAAATGCTGCAGAACTTTCATGGCGTCTGTACTATTGGCTCCTCCCCAGGGTTTTGTGCAATTGGCTTTCAGTACATAATTGCCGTTCTCAATATTGATAAACGAATAAAATCCCTGATTATCAGTAATTTGAAGCAAAGTATCCTGCCCATGAATAAGCATAACATGGCAATTCGACATTGGTGTACTATTCAAATTGCTATAGGTCAAATGGCCCTCAATAGCATTACTGACATGAATTGTAACAGACCCAACAGATGAACAACCGTTTATATCTGTTGCTGTTACCGAATATGTAGTTGTTATTGCTGGACTCACAGTGATAGTGCTGGTATACATGCCGTTGCTCCAGCTGTAGTAGGCTGGTGGGCTACTCATTGCTGTTATGGTACAGGGCATACCGCTTACAATGCTGTCGTTACTTACCTGAAACGTAACACTTGGAAGTGCGTTTAATGAAATTTCAACACTATTGCTTAAAGCACAACAACATAAACCATTCAATGTACTACAGGTGAATCTTCTGTAATAGGTTGTAATAGTTACTTGCTGAGGCATGTAGTTAGTAACAATTGCACCATTAATATTTGAATAGGGTCCGATTGCTGCAGATGCCGATTGCCATTGATAATTCAAGGCTCCACTACCAACTGCAACACTTGGTATTGTAAAAGGTCCTCCCGGAGGAGGACTGCCGGCACAGAGCGTTGTTGAACCACCAATTACACCACCATAAACATTATTTATTGTAATGCATACAATGTTACTGTATGCCTGAACCTGATTCCCGTTCAATACACTTGTAGCAATTCTTCTGTAACAAGTTTGGTTGGTTAATACCGGTGGGGAAAAAGTACTTGCTGTTGCACCAACTATGTCCATATAAGGTCCGGAAACCGCTATTGAAGATTGCCAGCTGTAGGAAATTGTTCCGCTGCCTGTTGCAGAATTTGTATTTATTAAGGGAACAGGTACCGTGCTATTGCAAATTGTCTGATCCCCGGAAATTGCACCACCTGATATGCTGTTAACAGACAGCATGGCAGCATTAGAGTTCAGGCTGTTGCATTGCCCTGCAAGCAAACAGCGGTACTGAAATCCAGAAAGGTTTGCGGCTGCCGCGCTTATTGTAAGTGTTGAAGTTGAAACTCCTGTGTATGGAGGTGTATTTATTAAATTTGCCCATGTAGTTCCTCCGTTTGAGCTTTGCTGCCATTGGTAAATTGCGATACTCCCGCCACTCGCTGAAACAGAAAAAGAAGCAGAACTCCCTGCGCTTACTGTAGTCGAAGCAGGTTGTTGAGTAATTGCTGTTGTTGAATGGCAGATAGCACCACTTATAAATTGGGCAGGCAAGGGCAAAATATTAATTCCAGCATACTCGCAATTTCCAGGTGTAAGCGTATCAAAACTAATAGTCTGACAGCCTTCTGCATAAATGAAAATAAATTCCAGGAGCGTTCCGCCGGGCGGAATAGTTGCATTTGATAACATAAAGTTAGCAATCCGGATTTGACCAGGCTGTACGTTTATAATAACATTCGACAGATTCGGATGAATGTACTGATAGCCGGCATAAGTCAGCGAATCGCTTGGATAATTGATTACCAGTGAAATGGAAGCGACCGAATCGAAATTCCAAACCCTGACAGGAACTGATAAAATGGTATTTGAACAGGAATAAAATGTGTCAATTTTTGTAATAATCCCTGCTTCCACTTTGGTAAAGTATAAAAAAAGAAGGAAAGGGATAAAGAAAGTTGAATAACAGAGCTTTTTCATGATGACCGTTGTATGATAATGCATTACTAAAGACACAAAGTACTTGAAAAAGTTGGTCTTTTATTGACAAAAACACATAAATAAGTATTTTTATTCAAGGAGATAATTTATTACTGCTTTTATTGGTATTCCAGGCAACCCGGATGGAATATTCTGGTCATATGCGTGTATTGTTAAACTGTAATTTTACTATTCCGATGAAAAAGAAAATACAAACTGCCTTACCGCAACAAAAGAATCATTTAAGAGTACCTATTCTCTTTACGTATATTTTCCATTCTCTTGTTTTTTGTTTCCTTGCCGGGGTAGTTTATTCGGCCTATATTCACAGGACTTCCATAAAACCTGTCGTAGCTGATAAAATTGATCAGCCGGAAAAAATGCAGATGGTACAAAATAGAGATTACAATTTTGTTAAACCTCTAAGACTTACAGATCTGCCTGTTGAATCAGAACAAATGAAGGGTGTTAAACATGATATATTAATGTACCTTGAAACCCAGAAAAAAGCAGGACAGCTGGATGAGGCTTCTGTATATCTGCGTAGAATGAATGATGGGGATTGGATCAGCATTAATGACAATGAGACTTTTAAACCAGGGAGTATGTTTAAAATTCCCTTGCTGATTTATTATCTGAAAGTAGCTGAAACCTATCCCGGATACCTGAAAAGAGAATTTGTTTATGATCGTCCGATTGCTAATCCAAAGCACGAAACGTTTAAAGGCAATTCACTTGTTTTTGGTAAAAAGTACAAAGTAGAAGAGCTCTTGAATAATATGATTGTTTATTCAGATAATATTGCCACTACACTTTTACTTCTGCATATGGAAAAACCTGCAGTTTACCAGAAAATTTATTCAGACCTCGGAATACCAGTTCCAGATCCAAAGGATGACAAATATAAAATAACAGCTAAGGATATTTCTAAGTTCATGCGTGTGCTTTACAGTTCAACCTATCTGAATGAGTCAAGTTCTGAGTATGCAATGGAACTCATGACCAGAAGCGATTTTAATGATGGAATCGCCAATAAATTGCCAAAAGATGTGAAAATTGCCAGAAAATTTGGTGAAGCTGGTGATGCAAAAAAACCGGATTTTTCTGAAACGGGAATTATATATTCCGGGAATAATACGTATTTGCTTACTGTAATGACCAGAGGAGCAGAGCCTAAGCAACAGGCAGAAACAATTAGTGGGATCTCTAAGATTGTTTATGATGAAATGAAGGAGTAGTGTTCTGATTACCTTCTTCTTTTTTGTAACCATAGCGAAAAGCTACTGAAAATATAATGAAATCCTTCCGGAAATAAACAACCTTAAGCTTTGCGTGCATTGCGTGTTCATAGCGTTCATAGCATTAAAAAAAAGTAAGCAAAAGATACTAAGCCATTCCTATAAATTTTATTCTGCTTTTGGTGATCAATTTTGTAATTTTGGGGGTTATTCAACAATTGAAATTTCAAGACTCAAAATTTAATAATGCCAATCTCATGTTTTTTTACTATTTTCGAAAAAACATATAGCGTTAACTATATCTTGAGATCAATATACTAACTTCATGAAGCTATTACAAAAAAGACTGGCCCTGTACGATATTCCTCAGAAGGCAATGGCAGCCGGTATCTACCCATATTTTAAACAGATTGAATCAGACCAGGATACTGTTGTAACTATTAATGGTAAAAAAGTGTTGATGTTTGGTTCGAACAGTTACCTTGGACTAACCAACCATCCTAAAATTAAAGAAGCTGCCAAAAGAGCTATAGATAAATATGGCACCGGATGTGCAGGTTCCAGATTTCTGAACGGTACTCTGGATATTCATATTGAACTTGAAGACAGGCTGGCTAAGCTTACTGGAATGGATGGAGCCATTTGCTACAGTACGGGCTTCCAGGTTAATCTTGGCGTTGTATCTGCATTAACGGATAGAAATGATTACCTCATACTCGATGAGCTCGATCACGCCTCTATAATTGAAGGTAGTCGATTATCCTTTTCAAAGGTTTTAAAGTTTTCCCACAACAACATGAAGTCCTTGGAAAGCAAATTAAAACATTGCGGTTCTAATTGTGTGAAATTGATTGTAGTTGATGGTATATTCTCTATGGAAGGAGATATAATTAAGCTGCCGGAGGTTGTTGAATTAGCTGAAAAATATCAGGCTTCAATTATGGTCGACGATGCACATTCAATTGGTGTAATCGGTGTGAATGGAGCAGGAACAGCTTCTCATTTTGGATTAACGGATAAAGTGGACCTAATAATGGGGACATTTTCCAAATCTCTTGCTTCTTTGGGCGGGTTTATAGCATCCGATAAGGATACAATAAATTATCTCAAACATAATTCAAGGGCACTCATTTTCAGTGCCAGCATGACGCCTGCATCTGCAGCAAGTGTCTTAGCTGCACTTGATATCATGGAAAGCGAACCAGAAAGAATTCAGCAACTTTGGGATGTTACTAACTTTGCTAATCGTGAGTTAAAATTACTTGGTTTTGATACAGGGGTATCCGAAACTCCTATTATACCTTTGTTTATTAGGAATGATGTTAAAGCTTTGCAAATGACACAGATGCTTTTTGAAGATGGTGTATTTGTAAATCCGGTTATTTCTCCCGCTGTCAGGCCGGAAGATTGCATGATCCGCTTTTCATTAATGGCAACGCACACAATAGAGCAGGTGGAAATTGCCCTGACAAAAATTGAGAAGATTGCAAAAATACTGGAGATACTTAAGTAATCTTATTTGGGCAAGTATTATGAAAAAAGTTGTTTTTATTACTGGTATTTCTTCAGGTTTTGGTAAGTCGATAGCTTCTATGCTTGCTCAAAATGCCTATATTGTTTACGGTACTTGTAGAAAACCTTGTGAACATGATTCAAAAGTAAATGTGCTTCTACTGGATGTCACAGATTTACAGTCTGTTGAAAAGAATGTAAACTTGGTTTTAGAAAAGGAAGGAAGAATAGACATCCTTATTAATAATGCGGGCATGCATACCGGTGGAGCAGCAGAAGTTATTCCATTTGATGAAATGAAGCTTCAGATGGAGACTAATTTTTTCGGCTTCATGAATACAATTCGCAGCATTCTGCCAGCTATGCGCAAGCAAGGTAGTGGCAGAATATTGAACGTAAGTTCGATAGGAGGCTTGATGGGTCTTCCGTTTCAGTCATACTATTCAGCCAGTAAATTTGCAATAGAGGGCGTTAGTGAAGCCTTAAGAATGGAACTGAGAGCCTTTAACATTAAAGTAATACTTATTAACCCCGGAGATTTCCATACACACAATACCCAAAACCGATTAAATCATTCAACCTCTGATACAATTGATGCCTACAAGGATCAGTTTCAAAAGACAATTGATATCATTGAAAAAGATGAAACAAAGGGTTGGGCCCCTGAAATTCTTGCACGAAAGATCGTGAAAATTCTGGAGAAGAAAAATCCGGCCAGACGCTATGTGATCGCTTCTTTCGAGCAGAAACTTGCCGTTATTTTAAAACGCATTATGCCAGGTTGCTGGTTCGATAGTATTCTGCGAGGACATTACGGGATAAAATAGATATAAATATTCTACACGATGGGCGCTGCCCATCAAAGCTTTGCATGCTATACATGCCGCCACTCTGTGGCAAAAATACATTTTAACAAACTGTAATGTTCTGAAAAATAAGCTTCTGAAACAGAACTTTACTTTTTAATGAGATAATTCTTTATCATATTAACAGGAGGAAGAAAGATCATTAACATTGCTCCTAAAATTCCGATTCCGGTAAAGGCAATTACTCCGATGTATGGTCTTATTTGCAACATAATATCCTGAAAACTAAGCTTGTCCTGAAGAACAAGATGACTTTTAAAATATCCTGCCAGAATTAACGCTATCCAGAAAAAGAACAAAAGGCCGTTCATAATCCAGAATCCAATCGAAATAAATTTTGCCTCTAATTTATTGAACTGAACTTTCGTTACGTCAGGTATTAAGAAGAGACATGAAGCAATAAGGATCATAGTGTTAATGCCAATTGTACTCCCCATAGCGTGGGCTACAGTAAGATGAGTACCATGCGTAAAAATGTTAATTGCAGGAATTGACAAGGCAATTGAAAGCGTCAGGTTTAATAAAATCCATACATCAGAAGCAACGATAAACCTGACTGCCAGAATGTGAAAATCCTGAAGAGCTTTAGTAAGGTCTTTTTTCCAGTTCCAGATCAGTTTGCCAAGAATTATTAACTCAGTCATACTTATTCCATACCCAATATACCTTACCCAGGGTGCATTGGGTACAATGTAGATATGATGTGCCCAATTGAAAATCAGGTTTGTTAATCCAAGAAAATACATTACAAATGCCAGTCTGGATTTTGCAATGCTATCATCCTCTTTAATACGATCCATAAGGAAAATAGCAGTACCGTAAATCAGCATGTTCCAGGAGCCTACCAGCGAGCCATTAGATTTCCACTGGACTGTGATGTCTCTAATCAGATGTTCTCTGAAGTAAGGGAAAACCCATAGGTTAGACTCAATATAGGTGAAAAGAAAAAAGAATATTCCAGTGGCCCACATCCAGAGATAAACCGGCCAATGGTCCTTTTTTGTAAAAACTGTTTTAAAATAATTATAGCCAAATAATATCCAGGAAAGTATGACTGGTATAGCCAATACCGGAGGAAACTCCCAGTATTCACGACCTCCGAAGATCCCGAGTAAATAGGAGGTAATAACACTGATCCCTGTTAAAATGAAAATCCAAAGATGAATCTTGGGTAGTTTATCAGAGTATAAGCTTACGTTACAATATTTGGGCAAATAATAATAAACCCCGCCGATAGAGACCAGAAAAATCCAGGCTATCACGAGACTGACGTGTAATGGCCGGCACTTAATAAAGGGGATAATATTAAAAAAACCGGGAATAATAAATTGAAATGAAGCAATAATTCCAATCAGGACGCCGGAAAGTAAGGCAAGTATCGCAAATAAAATAAAGTATACACTAATTTCCTTTTTCATTTTTGTCTTTCCAGTTTACTGTACCATTGTAATTAATATTAAAATCTTTCACCGGGGAAATGCCAGTCTTGTCGGTATAAGTAAAGAAGGCAATGAACGCATCTATTTCATTTTCAGATAGATGGTAATTTGGCATTCGTTCAGTTCCATTCGAAAGGATGACCTTGGCAAAATCGGGGCCTTTTCCCAAAGCCGAAATTACGTTCGTCAGATCAGGTCCCATAAAACCACCAAGGCCATAAATCTGATGACAGGCAATACAGTTTTTTTTCTGAAAAAGTAATTTACCTTGTCTTGATTGCTCTGTAATCCACTTTTCTCCTTTGTCTACCCTGGTGCCAACAGTATAAATAACCACTGAGTAAATGAAAAAAGAAGCGATAAGGATACTAATAATAAATCTTTTTGTATTCAGTTTCATTTAAAAAAAATATGCTGTTTTGATAAAGCAGTATGCAAATATAAAATTATTTTGTATAAACAACTTCGCAACATTAGAAATTAGAGTCTTAACTTATCAAATTTCTCAAATTTCTCTGGTACGTATGGATATAAAAATGCCAGTGATGGATGGTTTTTAAACTACAAGGCAGATTAAAACTTTCAGGAAGGAGCTTCCGGTTATTTCAGTCACTGCTTATGCTATAAATAGTTATAAAAATAAAGGAATGGAGGCAGGATGCGATGAATTCCTGACAAAACCAGTAAGCAGGCAGAATTTGATCGAAAAAACTGCCTGAATTTTTAGCCATCCATGTTAAAAATAATATTAAGATTCAAGATATAAAAAGTGTTATATACTTTTGCCCTTTGGAGAGAATCGATTCTCAGGACTCTTATGAAGCCTCAACAATCTCCTTGGACTGGGGTGGATGCATGAAGCTAAATATCAGAAAAAAATAAGAATCACTAAAAAACAATTTTAAATAAACTCCCTGTATTCATTTCTTTCTATTTTTACGGAACTATAAGCCATAATGATATGAAGAAGTTTCCGCACACTTATGTCCTGATTTTTGTCCTTATCCTTCTCGCGGCCATTGCAACCTGGCTGGTACCAGCCGGTGAATATTCCAGAAAGATTCTTGACACTGGAACATCCAAAACCACTGTTATTGAAACGGGTTCTTACAGGCAGGTTGACCAGCAACCTCAAACCTGGCAAATCTTTTCATCCTTTTACAAAGGCTTTGTACGGTCTCCGAAGATCATCGTTTTCATCCTTATCCTTGGAGGAGCATTCTGGTTGCTGAATGAAAGCAAAGCCATTGACAGTGGTGTGTACTCTTTTCTGAAAAGAAGCAAGAAACTTGAAAAGTATAGCCTGTTGCGAAAAATTGGGGTCCATAATATTCTAATCATCTCTGTTATGCTGATGTTCAGCTTTTTCGGTGCCGTTTTCGGGATGGCCGAGGAAACCATAGCGTTTACCGCCATTTTTGTACCCCTGGCTATTTCTATGGGGTACGATAGCATTGTGGGTGTTTGCATGTGCTTTATTGGCGCAGGTATTGGTTTTGCAGGCTGTATGCTAAACCCCTTTACATTGGGAATAGCCCAGGAAATTGCCGGAATTCCTATGTTTTCAGGAATAGAATACCGTTTTGTTATCTGGTTGATTGTCAGCTTTGTGGGTATTTCTTATGTGCTCAGGTATGCCGCAAAAGTGAAGAAAAATCCGAAATCTTCGGTGGTCTATGAAGATGATGAATACTGGAGATCCCATCATATGATACAGTCTGAACCTCCCCGTACTAAAGCGGGAAAAGGTGCATGGATTGTTTTTATCGCCTTGCAGGCTGCGATGCTTGTTGCTGCATTGTACCACCCATTGAATTATATAAAGATTGGAAATTTTGCCTTTAATGCACCCATGCTGCCGGTATTTGCCTTACTCTTTTTTCCTACTTCCTACATTGCTTTGAAAAAATCCATGGAGTTTTTCACGCTTAATATTCTGTTTTTTACGATCCTTTTTTTAATAGGAGGTGTAATTGCTTTTGGTTGGGGATTACTGGAAATTGCTGCTTTGTTTTTTGCAATGGCTATGGCTTCGGGATTCACAATGGGTATGGACCCCAGCACCATTAGCAAAATGTTTATTGCAGGCGCCAGGGATATATTGTCGGCCGCCCTGGTTGTAGGTCTGGCTGGTGGAATCATCGTGATTTTGGAAGATGGCAAGATTATCGACACTTTCCTGAATGCTGTTTCAAGATCGATTGAGGGTTCGTCGCAGATTACAAGTCTTTCACTGATGTATGTTTTTCAGTCTGCCCTGAATATGATTATCACTTCGGGAACAGCGAAAGCCGCCCTTATTATGCCTATCCTGAAGGATATTTCCAACATGATACACCTTTCGCAACAGGCTACTGTTACTGCTTTCCATATTGGCGACGGATTTACCAACCTCATCGTTCCAACTTCAGGAGTGTTGATCGGTGTTCTGGAAGTGGCTAAAATTCCGTTTAGCAAATGGTTCAGCTGGGCCTGGAAACTTGTCCTTATCCTGGTTATCCTGGGATGGCTACTGTTGATTCCAACTGTAACTATGTCACTCAGCGGATTTTAGAGATGACTTATAGCACGAATATCTTTCTCGCAAAAAGACCATGCGTGGTTTGACATTTTATAAAATAGATTCCAGTTTTAAGCTCAGGCAACTTGATTGTCAGATTTTGATTGATAAACCCTGGTTCGTTCCGTAATACAGAAATACCCTGAATGTCAAAAATTTCAACAGAAATTAACCGGCATTCAGCAGTGGACAATTGAATTTCACCAGGAAAATATTCAAGATGAAGGCAATCTTCAGGGGTATTTACCTGAATTGAAGCAGGGATGCAATTAGGTGCACTAGCAGTCTGCGTCTTCAGAATTCCCTGACTCACATACCAGTGATACCAGGTTCCGCCGTTGCTGGTTTGCCAGGTGTTCATATCAAAGGTATTGGCTCCGTTATTGGTGCCTTTTATGTCGCAAACATTTAACGCTACAGAATCTCTATACCAGTTCAACGCTTGGTTGCTCTGGCAGTTTTCCGGACTATTAAGCGGCAATTCACAATTTGGGATAATGAAATAGGCATTTTCGTTGTAAGCCGGATAATCTCCGAATACCCTGGCATTTCCAGTGGTATCGATGCAAACAGCAACATATTCATCACAGGCTATCCCTCTTGCTGCGATACCCCAGTCCTGGTAGGCTCTGGCAAGAAATACCACATGCCGTCCCCTGCGGTCAGGGTTGTTGTAATGAGTGTCGGTAATCACATTGTTCATAAAAGGGACATTTAAAAAACGGATGGAATCGATAGTGACAGTATTGGCATAAGGATTCAACAAAGCAGAAGCAGAAGTAGCTGAACCATGTTCTGCTGTAAAAACGATCCCTCCTAAAATGGCCATCCCTGCACTGGTACCTCCAATAACGATGTGCCGGTTTGTAATACCATCCCTCAATAAGCTATCTACCGCAGTGTTTCGCCAGTAACTCACGTAGTTCCATTGGTCGCCCCCGGCAAACCAAATGGCTTCTGCCTTTGAAATCTTATCCAGAACATAAGGATCAGAAGAGGCTGCAGCTGAATTACAGACAATAGATTCAACAGAGTTAACTGAGATTCCAAGCTGACTGTACATGTAATCATTGTATCCATTTGATCCGGATGTCCTCAACACCAGTATATCTCCACCATTAGCCCTTTGCAGAAACCATTGCATCGCCCCGTCATGTTCGGTGGCTCCCCCCATCATACAAACTCCTCCGGAGGGTGTGGTGCTAATGTCCGTCGGATTTCCAGTAAAATAAGAAGTATAAGGCTGAGAATATACACGATGAAACATCAGTATAAACATTATGATAATCAATGTTTTATTCATAAAGACTTATCTTTTATTTTTGGTTATTTTTCAAAAATACATTATAAACACTCAGGTATTATAATCTGTTCTAAAAATAGTATGCCTTTACGAACAAATAAGACCTGTTGATGACAGCATTAAACACATCTATCTGATACTTGCACAGTACTTCAAAATCCGTATATTTACTTCATGAAAAGCGTTATTTCTGTCCTCATTCTGCTGGCTTACCCTTTTTTTCTTCTGCCGCAGGAGGTTCTTATTCCCCTGGTGAAAAACAATTATGCCAAAGTAACTTCTTATGATGAACTTTCGGGCTATCTTCAAATACTTGATAATCAATCTGATTTATTAAGTGTCAGCGTCATCGGGAAGTCAGTAAAAAGCAGAAATCTGTATGCAATGATGTTTTCTTCCGACAACAACTGGTACAATAAATCGAAGATCAGTGTACTCATTTTTGCTCAGCAACATGGAAATGAACAGTCAGGAAAAGAAGGTGCATTATTGCTAGCTAAGGAATTGCTGAAACCTGAAAACAAGTATCTGTTCGATAAAATTAATCTGGTAATAGTCCCACAGCTTAATCCTGATGGTTCGGAAGTGAATGAGAGGCGGAATACAAATAATATGGACCTGAACCGTAACCACCTGATTCTCACGGAGCCGGAAACCCAGGCTTTACACCAACTCTTCGATAAATACCAGTTTGAAGTAACCATGGATGTACATGAATATTCACCTTATGGCGAGGCATGGCAGAAATTCGGTTACCGCAAAAATGCTGACATAACAGTTGGTACAACTACAAATCTCAATGTTTCTGAGGAAATCAGGAGATTGTCCAATGAAAGTTATATACCATTTATTTTTAAATATTTAGGCACAAGGGGCTTCTCGTCTTTTGTATATTGCCCTGGCGGTCCACCAGGCATTGATTATTTCAGGTACAGTACCTTTGACATCAACGACGGCCGGCAAAGTCTGGGGATTCAAAATTCGGTTTCTTTTATCCAGGAAGGCCGGAACGGGATAGATAATTTTGTGGAAAACATAAAGCATCGTGCTGAAGGACAAATGAATGGTATGCGTGGCTTGCTTGAATATACCTGTTTGTATAAAGATAAAATTGATAGTCTTGTAAGTGCCGAAAGACATAAACTTATATCATTATCGGCTAAACAGATGGTCTCAATACAGTCGGAACATGTGGTCAACGGAAAGACATTAATGATCCCTCTTTATTCCTATTCCACAGGAAAGGATTCTGTTTTTGCAGTCCAGGACTACAGACCGGTGGTAAAATCCTTATTTGATGTGCAAAAACCGTTTGGATATCTGATCCCGAAAAAAAACAGCGAATTAATTGATTGGGTTGACAGACAAGCACTTTTAAAGTTTTTTTACAAGGAATACAGTGGATTCAGGATAGAAAAATATACGATTACTGAAATCGATTCCATTGATTTTGAAGGAGATATTATTGTTAACCCTTTGGTTGTCAAGCCTACTGTTGTAGATTTAATTTCCCCGTCCGATTATTTATTTATACCAACAGCCCAGCTAAAGGGCAATTTGATTGTGCTGGCACTTGAGCCCAAATCGATGCTGGGCTTAATTACGTACAAGAACTTTGCTTATATTTTAAGGAAGGGTGAAGATTTTCCGGTTTTGCGTGTTGTTAAAAAGTAGTTTAGGATTTAATAATTATCTAAATTTCAACATTATGCGTATACAAAGAGTTGAACTCCGACATGTAAAAATGGTTCTGGTGACCCCGTTTGTCACTTCAATGGGCGTTGAGTATGATGAAGAACACATTATTGTCAGGGTAGATGCTGAAGGCGTGAGCGGTTGGGGTGAGAGTGTAGCTGAAGGTACACCATTCTACTCTTACGAGACAGTACCTACGGCATGGCATATCCTGAAGGATTTTTTGATTCCATCAATTCTTGGGAAAGATTTGAGCGGTATTGATGAGGCGATAGCCGGTTACGCGAAGGTACGCGGGCATATGATGGCAAAAGCAGGCTTGGAGGCTGCACTTTGGGATGTTTTTGCAAAAGCTGAAAACAAGTCCTTGTCCCAAATGATGGGTGGTACACGTCAGAAGGTGAATGTAGGGGTAAGTATCGGTATTTACCCTTCTGTGCCGGAGCTTTTACATACAGTGGAAAAGTACCTTAAAGAAGGTTACCAGCGGATCAAAATCAAGATCGCACCGGGATCAGATTTGCAATTTGTGGATGCACTCAGACGTGAATTCCCCGAAATTTTACTCCAGGTGGATGCTAACTCTGCCTATACGTTGAATGATATTGGACTGTTCAAAAAAATGGATGATTACGGACTTTCCCTGATTGAGCAGCCATTGGGTTACGATGATATTTACGATCATTCCAAGCTCCAGCGTGAGCTAAAGACTCCTATTTGCCTTGACGAAAGCATTCATTCGCTGGGTGATACTCAGGCTGCTATTGAACTGGACAGTTGCAGAATTATCAATATTAAACCGGGTCGTGTAGGCGGTTTTACGGAATCTATACTGATTCACGATTATTGCGCTTCCAAAAATGTTCCGGTTTGGTGTGGTGGTATGCTCGAATCGGGAATAGGCCGGGCAGGAAATGTTGCCTTGGCATCACTGCCAAACTTCACGCTGCCAGGCGATATTTCTGCCAGCAAGAAATACTACAAAGAAGATATCGTTGATCCGGAATTTATTGTGAATCCTGATGGAACCATGGATGTGCCTGTCAAACCGGGAATTGGGGTCGATGTACATATGAAGAATCTTGACAAGGTAACGGTCAGAAGTGAATCTTTCAGGATGTAATTTCTATTCGTGAATGTTGCTGATCATTTCAAGCAGGCAATCGTTCACTATTTTCAGGATATTTTTCATCTTTTCCGGATCTGTGTTTGCGGCAATGTCCCTTGGTGTATGGTAGTCGCTGTGAAATCCGGAGAAAAAGGTCATGACCGGTATTTTACATGAGGCAAAAGGGGCATAGTCGCTTCCTGTATGACCGGTAACATCCCAGAGGTCTAGTTTTAAGGGGTGAGGGCACTTCAGGTTAATGTTCTCTGCCATTTTTCTCAGATTATTGCTGGCAGTCATTGTTCCGATGCTAAGTTGTTTTCGTGCCGTATCTTCAGGTTCTGATCGGGAAATCATGTCGAGGTTAATGTACAGCAATAACTGAGCAGAATTCGGCTTCTTTTTCCAGACGAAATAGCTGCTTCCCAGTAATCCTTTTTCTTCGGCAGTCCATGAGGCAAAGATCAGATTGCAGGCAGGTTTCTCTGAGCTTTCGCTCCATACCTTTGCCAGGGCCAGCATCCCGGAAACACCAGATGCATTGTCGTCGGCACCATTGTATATTAGTGCGTTGCGTTTGCCCAGGTGATCATAATGTGCACCAACCAAAATACTTTTCGTTGTGTCTTTTCCAGGGATCATACTGATGATATTCCGCACCTGGACAGATTCCGCTTTTACTGAAACGGAGAACCTTACCTTTGTATCCTCCATAATCTTCACGACAGGAGAAAAAGTAAGGGCAATTTTCTGTTCAGTTTCAGATAAGTTTATCCCGCTATTATCAAAAATCTGTGAATTTAGTCTGGAATTTATCCTGAATGATGGGATAGGGCAGAGGCTAGTATCGCCTGGCAGGGCAAAGTCTGAATCTTCATAGTCAGGATCTTCTGATTTAATAGAATTCATGGCCGATTTCACCACATCTTTGTTAACGGGAGATTGATTTACTGTTGGAAGCAGATCAGAAGGCGAGACAAAGATGAGTGCAAGCGCTCCTTGTTTCCAGGCTGTGTAAAGCTTCTTTTCCGGGCTTGTTTCATCCTCGCGGAACTGTTTCCCAAGTTTTTTCCAGGAAATGGAGTTGGTATCGGCATGTCCGGGGTATCCATCAAGTACAACAACAATGCGCCCTTTAACATTCAGTCCGGCATAGTCGTTATATCCTTTTTCCGGAGCAGCAATACCGTACCCGGCAAAAACCAGGGATGCTAAAGCTTCTGTGCCGTTAAGCGGAGATTTGCAAACGAAATCAACACCTGGTGAAAACTGAAAGGCTGATTCACTGTTGCCTGTATGGTGAACAATGGCTAAGTCTGCTTTATCGGTTGAATACTTTATTAGTTCAAAATTCTGATAATAGGAAAACGCTGAAATTAACAGGCCTTTTTGATATGCTCTTTTTTCAGTATTCACAAGGATGGAGTCTCCAACCGGATATAAACCAAAGAGTTGCAATTGAGAAGCAATGTAATCGGCAGCCATGAAATTTCCCCTTGTACCGGCCTCACGCCCTTCCATCCAATCGGAAGCCAGGAAAGAAAGGCTTGCATTAAAATCCCTGTTTTCAGGAGGAAGTACAAGAGGCAGATGCGATTGAGCCCACAGCCTTACTGCAATAAACCAGAAAGTAAGTATAAGGAGGTTTTTTCTTATGGTCATTTCCTGATGGGAGTTTTACAAGGTCATGAGTTTTCCTAAAGCCATCACATGAACAAGATTGAAATCTTCATCAAGTAACAGAATATCAGCATCATATCCTTCAATAATATGTCCTTTTCCTGTTAATTTCAGAATATTCGCAGGGTTTGAGGTTATCACTTGTAAGGCTTGTTCCAGCGGGATGCCATCTTCCAGAACGGCCTCTTTAATTTCCCGTAAATTGGCAGACGGGAGACCCATTTCTATTTTGATGAGTTTTCCGGTTACCGGATCGAAACCTGGTAATGATCCGCAACCATCAGAAGTGAAAGTAATATGCTGCAGAGGGACTCCGCATGCCATAAGTTCCTTTAAGGCAAGGGAAGGTTTTATTTCCTCATCAGCATAGTATGGGTAGCTGCTTGTGGTGATGTCGACATATCCTTTCTTACCGTATTCCTTTGCATCATCAAAAATATATGTGTTGCGGTTGCAATGTGTCGGGATGAACTGCTTGTATTTCAACTCACTATTAGCAACTACATCATGGATGGGTTTGAAGGGATCCTGTGCGTCACCCATATGTACATTCACAATACCTGCTTTTCCTCCAATCATCCCGGCTACCCTGGCCTGGGAAGCAATTCTGGCAAGTTCGGTAGTAGTAGGCAGCGACGACCGATGGTCGGAAACAGCAACTTCGCCTACACCAATGATCTCCTCAAACAAGGCAATATCTTTCATTACATCACCTGTAATGGTAGGTGTAGGTACCTGGTAGGCTCCGGTATACATCCAGGCTGAAACTCCCTGGGCCCGTAAAGATTTTACTTTCATGAGCACACTTTCCACCGACCGGGTGAACCCGTCTGTTCCAAGGCAACCAATTACTGTTGTAACGCCTCCTTCGAGCATCATTTTCAGGGTGAGTTCTGGCATACGGCTGGCCGGGCCCCCTTCACCACCCCCTCCGGTAATATGAACATGCGAATCAACAAAGCCGGGAACCAGTCTTAATCCGGTGCAATCAATTGTTTGTACTTCCATTCCTGCAGGAGGATCGAGATGTTCGTTAATCCCCAGGATTACCTTTCCACCGGTTAATACATCCCTGGTCCCCAGAAAATGAGGACCGTAAACCTGTGCATTTTTAAATAGTGTCAGCATCATTTTTAATTCTTTCAGCAAATTTGAGGAAAAGTTTTAACAGTCAATTTGTTTTTTCACACTAAATTAATATATTCGCTTAATAAATTCAGAAACTATTCGCGTAGTTTCCTTCTGATTAACTACTTGCCGAATATTGAGAACAAAAATTATCTTACTTGTATTCCTGTTAATTTCATTTGGTTCCTATTGTCAGACACAATCACAAGGAAATCTTGTAATTGTAGGTGGAGGACTCGAATCCAGCAATGAAAGTGTTTTTAATCAGCTGATAGCTCTTGCCGGCGGACCGGACAAAGCTTCATTTGCTATCATTCCTTCGGCAAGCGGCGTGGCTATGCAGTCATTAATCAGTTTTAAAAAGATTCTGATCTCATATCATGTTAAACCTGAAAATATTCACCCAATTGAAATTGCCATGGTGGATGATGACAGCACCGTTAATGTTAATGAATCGGAATGGAAAGACAATGCCAATGACCCAAAACTGGCAGCATTGGTGAGATCCTGTTCTGCAGTTTGGTTTACCGGTGGAGATCAGATTCGGACCACTAAAACCCTGGTCAGGCCTGACGGGACGAAAACACTGGTTTTAGAGGCAGTCTGGGACGTATTCAAGTCGGGAGGGGTGATCGGCGGCACCAGCGCCGGAGCTGCCATAATGAGCAACCCTATGATTGGAGGAGGTAACAGCTTGAGTGCACTCGCACATGGTGTGGTAACAGATTATCATGGAGATGATTTTCCTGAAGACCAGGGTGTTATGCTCTTGAATGGATTAGGTTTTTTTCCGGCAGGTATTGTTGACCAGCATTTTAACCAGCGATCCCGAATCGGGCGACTTGCCACGGTTCTATTAAAGGAAATGCCTCAGTTCAGCAAAGGCTTTGGAGTTGATGAGAATACTGCCTTGATCTACATGGGCAGCAGCAACCTGATCAGGGTGGCAGGTGCTTCCGGAGTTACTATTCTTGATGCCACCAATGCCCGGATAACCCATGTGCAGAATTTGGCACATATTGAGGATCTTACGCTAAGCTTTTTAGAGGAGGGGGATTCTTATGATATTACAACAGGGAAAATATCTCCTGCCGCAGGGAAAAGACCAACCAGGGGTAAAGAATATTACAATGTAAAGTGTCCTGGTCAGGCAGGAGTTTTGTCGGGTCATTCTTCCGGTTTAGTCGACTTGATGACAATTCACCTCATCGACAACAAAGGAACTGATGTTGTTAACAATATCAGCTTTTGGGAGCAAAATTCAGGGTTCCAGGTCACCTTGAGAAAAATAGCTGGCAGTGAGGGGTATATTACTACCGATCATAGCCAGGAGGATAAGTATACAGTCGTTAATATTAAAATGGACATCACCCCGGTTCAGATTTCCATTAATCCATTGAAATAGAGAACAATAACTAAATTTGAGATATGAAAAAACCTTACTTTCTTTTATTCATGTTTGCCTTACTCTATAATACCTTGCTGGCCCAGGACATTTCTGTTAATGGAAAAGTAAGTTCGGCAACGGATAACATGCCTGTTCCGGGTGTAACGGTTTTAGTGAAAGGTACTACAAAAGGAACATCTACAGATGTTAACGGTCACTATTCCCTTCAGGCTCCATCGAACGGAATCCTTATTTTTTCCTTTATCGGGATGCAAACACAGGAAATTGCAATAGATGGGAAAAAGCAAATTAATGTGACCATGTCAGACAAAGAAATCCGCCTGGGAGAAATGGTTGTAGTTGGATATAGTACTACCAGCAAAAAGCTGATCACAGGGTCGTATAATATTGTCGGAGAAAATGAGATAAAAAACATGCCTATCCGCACGATTGACGGTGTTCTTGAAGGGCAGTCGGCCGGATTGAATGTTTCACAGAATTCTGGCACACCTGGTGGACAGGCCTCCTTTAAACTCAGGGGGGGCAGTTCCATCAATGCCAGCAACCAGCCCCTGATGATCATCGATGGGATCCCCGTGATTACAGGTGAATATGGTCAGGTAGGAATGAGCGGACAGGAAATTAATGCTATGTCCGACCTCAATCCTAATGATATAGAATCGGTTACAATTCTGAAAGACGCTTCTGCTACCACAATTTATGGTGCCAGGGCTTCAAATGGGGTTATCCTGATAACCACTAAAAAAGGAAGTCGGGGCTTGAGCAATATTACCTTTAATACCAGTCATGGGTGGCAGTCTTTACCAAAGGAAAGGTTGTTGAAAATGATGAATGCTGATCAGTGGAATGAGTATAAAGGCACTCATGTTGAAGGAATTAACACCGACTGGATGAAAGAGATCCTTCAGGTTGCACCTACTTCAAACAGTGAACTTGCCATTAGTAGCGGCAGCGATAAATACCGGCTGTTCATTTCAGGCAATTATTTTGACCAGGGCGGTGTTGTGAAAGGATCTTCCTATCAGCGCTATAGTGGTCGTATCAATACCGATTATAAGATTGTTCCAAACCTTACTATCGGCGGTGGTGTGTCTCTTACCTATTCAAAAAATGAACGTGTGGAAGGCGATGCAACACTTAATGGACCATTGCCAAACGCTATGTCGATCCCGGCCATTTTTCCGGTTTATGACAGTACCGGCAAATATGACGAAACCGGCCCTTATGCCAATCCGGTAGCCATTGCCAACGGGTCGGTAAATAATGCATATACCAACCGTAACAACGGCAACGTTTACATGGAATATAAGTTCCTGAATGCCTTTACGTTTACTGCGAAGCTGGGAGCGGATAATTACAACCTTCGTGAGCACAGTTACGACCCGATTACAACACGCCAGGGCGCACGCTACAAAGGCCTGGGTATTGAAGGAACAAGTTATGTGAGTAATCTGATGTCGAGTTATGTTCTTCAGGGTGTGAAGAATTTCAATGAAAAACACAACTTTGATGCTTTGCTTGGATACAGCATGGAGAAATATGCCAGCCGCTACACCTATATTGAAGGAATTGATTTTCCCAATGAAGCTTTTCAATACATTGCATCGGCAGGAACCATCAGGGCTGCTTCTGCTTCTGCCCTGAACCGTGTGATGAATTCGTACTTCGGTCAGTTTAAATACAACTACAAGTTCAAATATATTTTCTCCCTGACCGGACGAGCAGATGGTTCTTCCAAGTTTGGCGCCAACAACCGCTATGGGTATTTCCCGGCTGGTTCTATTGCATGGCGTATGACAGAAGAACCGTTTATGAAAAAAATTAAATTTATTAACGAACTAAAGTTCAGAACCAGTTGCGGACTTACAGGAAATGATGCTATTGGTGATTTTGCTTCGCTTGGCCTCTATGGTGGTGGTTACAATTACAGTGGTGGTGCAGGAATTGCCCCAACACAATTACCAAATCCCGATCTGAAATGGGAAAGTACCCTTCAAACCGGTTTGGGATTTGATTTATCCCTATTTAAAGACAGGATCGTTTTGAATGTTGATTTCTACTACAATCAAACCCGTGATCTATTACTCGACAGGCCGATTCCTGCATCTTCAGGATTTTACAGCATATCTTCCAATATCGGTCAAATGAAAAACAAGGGCATTGAAATTGTCCTCAATACAATGAATATCAAAAAGGCAGTGACCTGGTCTTCCTCTTTGAACTTTGCTGCGAACCGCAATGAAGTTACCAGCCTCTATGAAAACCAGCCTATTGATGATCTCGGTCGCGGAGGAAACTCTGTGCAGGTTGGACAACCTATTGGTATTTTCTTTGGATACAAATGCCTTGGCGTTGACCCGTCAACAGGTAACCTTGTTTATGATGATATAGATAAAGATGGTATTATTACGGCCAACGACCGTACAAAAATCGGGGATCCTAACCCGGAATTTACAGCCGGGTTTACAAATAACCTCAGTTACAAATCCTTTGAACTCTCTGCTTTTCTCCAGTTGGTATACGGAAACGACATTTTCAACGGAACCAATATCTACCTGGAATCAGGATCGGGTGAAGACAATCAGACAATCAGGATGATCGATCGCTGGAAGAATCCTGGCGATATCACCGATATTCCAAGGGTTGGTGACTCATATAAATCTTCCCGCTTTATTGAAGATGGTTCTTTCTTGAGAATAAAAAATATTACCCTTGCTTACAATTTCGATAAAAAATGGATAGCAAAGTATGGTGTAAAATCTGCTAAGCTCTATGCAAGTGCTCAAAACCTGTTCACCTTTACCAAATACAGGGGAATGGATCCTGAGGTTAACTATTTTGGAGGTTCCAGTAATATTATTATGGGAACCGACTTCTTTACTTATCCGCAGGCACGTACTTATCTTTTTGGCTTAAACCTTGCTTTTTAATCTTTTAACACAGGAATCACATGAATAAGGCAAAATATTTTCTAACGATTTTTACGCTGATGCTCTTTTCCTGCACAAAAGTGCTCGATGTTCAGCCTACACTGTCGATTTCGGCTGATGAAGCCATCAACGACAAAACAGGAGTAGAACGGGCCATCACCGGATCTTACAACGCGCTGCAGTATGCCGGTAGCTATGGCCGAAACCATATACTTGTGGAAGATCTGGCTGCCGATAACCTGGACTGGACTGGAACAACACAGGAATATTCCCAAATTGCCAATAACCACATCCAGGCCGATAATGGAATTATTGATGGAATCTGGTCTGCTAATTACGACTGTATAAACCGGGTAAACAATGTTCTCGACCGTTTGCCGGGAATAGGGAATATGACCCAGGAAGAACGAAATACATTTGAAGGCGATGCTTTGTTTCTCAGGGCTTTATGTCATTTCAACCTTATGAACTATTTCGGGGGAATTCCTCTGAAGACCAAGCCTACCCTCGATCTCAGCAATGTTAACCAGGCAAGAAATTCTGTGGATGAAGTTTTTACGCAGGTAATTAATGATCTCGAACAAGCTGAGGCCAAGCTACCAGCTGTCAGGACATTGGGAAAAGTAAGTTCTTACAGTGCTGCTGCCTTGCTTGCCAGGGTATATCTTACACAATTTCAATATAATAATAGTCCTTCAGCCGCAGCGTCGGCTATTTCAAAGGCTGGAAAGGTGATTAATGAAGGAGCTTACCAGCTTACAACGAATTTTGCCGATTTGTTCAAGGCAAATGCAAGTGAATCAATTTTTGAAATAGTTTTTGATGCTCAGAACAGTAACCGCCTGGCTCAGTACTTCTTTCCCAGGAGCCTAACCGGAAGGTATGAAGTTTCTCCTCCCTCATCATTTATCCAGAGTTTTGATGTGGCTGATTCAAACCGCTATCGTGCTTCAATAGCAACTGATTCCACCAATCTGCCATATTGCATAAAATATAAGGATATTTTAGCCGGTACCGATCGTGTTTACGTTCTGCGCCTTGCCGAAATGTACCTGATCAGGGCAGAAGTTATGGCTTATTCGAATGGTGATATTAGTGCCATTCAAACCAACATCAATGTAGTCCGCACCCGCGCCGGACTTACAAATACCACCGCTTCTGATTATGATGCGCTGAAACTGGCCATCGAAAATGAACGGCGTTTTGAATTTGCCTTTGAAGGACAACGCTGGTCAGATCTGGTCAGAACTAAACGGGCGGCTGGTTTACTCGGTATTGATGCAAAATATACACTGTTCCCGATCCCGCTAAGCGAAATGCAAACCAATAATAAAATGACACAGAACCCTGGTTACTAATCTTTATAGGGCTAAACTTATGTAAGGTCATGCTATGCATGATCCTACGAAAATGTACAATAAAAATCAAAATTATTAACACATGAAAAAAAATCTATATTTTTATATACTGGTACTAATGACCTTAGGCATTAGTTCCTCCTGCCGGAAAGTGGAACTTGGCAATCCCGCCGCTAGTACTGTCGCTGATTTTAGTATTGTCATTTCCAACCAGGGATATTCACCCTGCGATGTTACCTTTACCAACCTGTCTATTAATGCCCATGGATATTCCTGGGACTTTGGCAACGGGCAGACCTCCACAGAAAAGGACCCTGTGATTCATTTTTCTTCTCCCGGGCTGTACACCCTTACATTAACTTGTACACCTGAAACGGAACTGTATTACAATAAACTTGTTAAAACATTGGTTGTCAATATAAAAGATCCTGCAGGTGGGGTCAGCCAGGTTCTTTATTTTACTTCACGCGGCGCAACAGTCGGTAATGCACACCTGGTTACTTTAAACGAAGGAGCACCCCTTGTTCAGGACTTTGAGCCTACCGATATGGTAAGACCTTATGGGATTGCTGCTGACCCTGCTCACAGCAAGGTTTATGTTACAGATTATTCGCTTGGCGTCATTTACCGTTTTGATGCTGATGGGAAAAACCCGGTTAAAATACTCGATAAAAGTGTAGCAGGGCAGGAGATCACCGGAGATTGTGAAGGGATCTTTGTTCTTGGCGATAAGATCTATTGGGGCCGGACTGGTGGCATTTACCGCGCAAATCTCGATGGAACCAATCCGGAAGTAGTTATCAATACAGGCACAACTGCTCCTGAATATCCCATTGATATGCAATATGATTCTGTTTCAGGTAATATTTTCCTGGTGAATGATAAAACAGATTACAGCGGTGGCTATTTCTCTGTAAATTTGAACGGTACAGGTTTAACAAACCACATACCTGATATCGACGGAACTGCATTGGAGGTTGATTTCGCAACAGGAAAGGTATTTATGGCTATTTATGCATCAACAGGTTCTGCTGTTACAGAAAATGGGATCTATCAGTGTAATCTCGATGGTACAGGTCTTGCAAAAATTGGCGAATTCGGTAGCAAAGCCACCTGGGGTATTACCATCGACCACAAACGAAACAAGCTATTCTGGGCATATAAATTAACCAATTCTGATCCCGATGGAAAAATCGTCAGGTCGAATCTGGATGGTTCCTCACAGGAAGACTGGCTTACCGGAGTAAGCCCGCATGCCATGCAGGTTGTGTGGATAAAACTTTAGAAAAGTAAGGGGTAAAACTTTTCTTAGTTGTTGATTGCTACCTTTTTGATAACGATTCCTTTTGGAGTTTCAATACGGAGAAAATAGATACCGCTTTCAAATTCCGAAACATCGATTTTCGATACCCTGTTTTGATCAGTTATAGCGAATACTTCCCTTCCATCAACGCCTGAAAGAAGTAGCCTGGCATTGGTGTAATCTCCTGAAATAGTTAGTGTTCGGCTTACTGGATTGGGATATACCTGGATCATTGCGTTTAAGGATGGATTTTCTATTCCTGGATTCAGAATATTGTAAACCTGGATGCTGTCGAGCAGAAACTTGTATTCATCGGTGCAATCAAAGTGACACCAGGTAAGATATACATGCTGGCCAATAAATTGTGTCAGATCCACGATCCTTTCTTTCCATACATAATACACATTGGTGTCCAGTGTTTCGGTAAGTACAACATTGGTGAAATCGGCTACCTGGTTACCCGTTGTTGAAACGGCAAGTTTGTATTTCTCTGCAGGATAATCAATATTGGCAACCTGCACCGTATAACGTACTTTAACTTCGCCAACCAGCCCTGTAAGATCTATTTGCGGGCTTATCAGGTAATTCTCTGGTGTTAGTGCCCCAACTCCTCCACTCAGCCATGAATCAGAAACGGCATAGATTTCTGTAAAAGAACCATTGTCCCATGTATTAATGCGCCAGTTATACCCATCATCATCCTGATCAACTATTGTCCAGGAGGCTGGAGGGAAATTAATAGAATCATTAAAAAACTCCTCAAGTAGATAAGTTTGGCCAAAACCAACTTTACTTATCAATAAAATCAAAACGATAGGTAAAAACTTTTTCATAGACTTGATGTTTTAATGTTTATACTACAACAATAGTAAGAAATAAATTATCTGGATGCACTTTTGCCCGGTAAAAATACAAATTTAATTTCTGGTATCATAACCATCTGATAGTCTTAATGCATTTTGTTATGTTTTTTATTTTCACAAAAGTAAACCCGTCAAAATAGAGATAGTTGTTCCTTATTTCGAAGGGTTTTCTGCCAGTCTTTGTGTGGATTTTTAAGAAAATTTACAAATGGATGTAGTTGAACAACTGCATTATACAAAAACCGACTAGATTAGAGAATTCCCAGCTTCTTTTTAAGGTCTTTTGGATGACTGTCATAAGCAAATTGACGATCAATGTGCAATTGATCTGTTTTTTTAGGGCGTTTTCATTGCCTCACTCCTTCGACATTAACGATTAATTCACCCTATCCGGAATCCCAGGCAAATATCACCAGAACTATTCGGTTTACAGCTGATAGTGCATCCATTTCATATTCACGATGTGCAATTTTTTATACTCGATAGAAATGGATTACCTCCTTACTCTTCAGAATTGGGCAGGAAAGATGTTGTACTTGTTCCACCAGGTGACTCTGTAAGGCATATTGGGCTAGTTTATCTGTATTTGCAACAAGAAGGTAATGCATCGTAAATACTGTTATCAGCTTTGTATTTTTTAGTATCATGGCCAGCATCAGCTATTGCTTTATAGACAGAATCTGGATTTTCAAGGTCTTCATTGTAATCAACCTTCAGGATTTTGGTTTTAACTGTCCAAATTGCCTTAATTACCCCTTTAACGGATAAGGCAGCTTTTTCAATTCTGGCTTTACACATCTCGCAATTGCCTGATACCGTAAATTTTAGATTTTCAGTGAGCGGTTTATCCTGCATTTTCACCTCGGGTTTGCTTTTTGGCTCACCTTCTGCCGTATTCATCATACTGGGCTTACCTTCAAGTTGGGCCGCAGCATCAACGCTAAAGGTGCCCTGTGTAACGATTTCTTCCCCATCTGTCAATCCATTCATAACAACATAACTGTTTCCTAAAAGCGGACCAAGTTCTATTTCCCGGATTTTAAAAATAAAGTCCTCACTATTGGCTTGTTTTACATAAACAACAGAACGTTTACCTGTCCACAATACTGAGGAGCGGGGAACAACAAGCTTGTTCTTATACTGATCAAGTTGTGCTGATACAATTCCGGTAACAAACATTTCCGGTTTCAATTTCTTTTCTCCATTTGGAACTTCTACTCTTACTTTTGCAACCCTGTTTATGGGGTCAAGAACAGGATCTATGAATTTTATCGTTCCTGAATAATTGTTTCCTGGAATGGCTTCAATAGTAAAATTAACAGTTTGCCCTTCCGATAGATATGGCAGATCACTTTCATAGGCATCAAATAAGATCCAAACATCAGACAGATCTGCAACATCAAATAAAACAGATCCGGAACTTATATAATCACCATTACTTACACGTCTTGCAGTTACAACACCATTGGTATTCGAAAAAATTTCGAAATTAGTTTTCACAACATCTGATTTTTCAATAGAAGCAATTTGATTTTCTGAAAGTTTCCATTGCCGTAGCTTGTCTTTTGCTGCTTCATAAAGAATTGGCTGAGTTTGCCTGGTTGTGTAAGTTTCAAGAAGTTCCTGTTGCGCAGTCATTAATTCAGGTGAATATATGCTTGCCAGTATTTGACCTTTCCTGACGGATTCTCCTGTATAATTTACAGCTAATCTTTCTATGCGACCGGGTAAGTACGAAACCTGACTTTGCAGTAAGCGCTCATCTGCCTGAATTTTTCCATATAACCTTACTTGTTTTAGCGGGTTTTGCTTTGAAACAATTGAAGTAAGTACATTGGCCAGTTGAACAGACTCTTTGCTCATATGAACTGCATTAGAATCCACCGTCGGCCCACCCTGGGATAATGGTATTAATTCCATGCCACAAATGGGGCACTTACCAACTTCGGACTTCCGGATCTGAGGATGCATGGAACAAGTCCAGATTGTACTTTTCTTTTCTTCTGTCAACGTTGCTTTTCCTTCGATACTTTTATCAGAGGAATGAAAAATGAGCCAACCCAGAAACAAGCCTCCTATCAGAATAAGAAGGTAGATTAAATACTTTTTAAATTCTATGTGCTTCATCTTTTTGATGTTTTATTACTGCACTTGTGTTAATCCAATAATTCTATTCAGCCATGCTATTGAAGTATTGTAGTCAGCAATGGCTTCAATTTGTTTGTACTCGTAATCAAGATTTTGCTGTTCAACCCGAAGAATATCAGAAAGATCAGATAATCCAGCAGTAAAACTCCGAAGCATCAATTCCAATGATTTTGATGACAATTGATATTGATCCCTGTACAGTTTCATCCTGCGTCCTGCATCCTGGAATAGTTGAAAGGCCTTGTAATAATCGGTCTGCAATGAGTTAGCTGTAGCAATATAGTTCTGTTGAGTTGCTGATTGAAGCATGTTCACCTCACTCTGCATGGCTTTATATTTTTTACGATAGATGGGCAGGGATGCTGTAACCATTGGCATAATCATGTCTTTCCCATTCATGGGTGAAGTATTCATTTCACTTACATTTATCAGAGAATAATTAATACCCAGACCAATCATTGGAAACCCCATTCTACTCACCATTTTATACCGGGCAGTGAGTGATTGCTGTTCATATTGGATCATTCCCAGCATAGGGTTTTTAGCAAGGAAACTGTCCTTTAAGCTCAAAATAGAAGGGTCTGGAATAACTGCTATAATAGTATCCGGAATAATTACTGCAGTCGTTGGAGGCCGGTTTAAGTAGCTGTTAAACTCAGCTGATAGTGTATTCCATTGAGTGTTTAATAATTCAAGATTGTTCTGAAGTTCACCAATTTCAATCTGTATGCGATATACATCAGAAAGGCCAGATCCACTGTAAGATGAACCCATTGGATTACTTTGCATTGGGGTGATGTTCTGACTAATTGAAGTACTCGTTATGCTTCCCTGGCTACCACTCATCCGTTGCATCCCTGATGATCCGGAAGTTGCTGGCTGGCCGGAAGAAGGCTGCATTATTTTGTTGGTTGATGCATTATTTCCTGGCGGAAAAGATTTGAACTTTTCGATGCTTAATCTTTCAATACTTTGCAGAATTTCAAGGTTTTTGGATGTAATACGCTGATTTTGTTTAATCCTGTGGAGTTCATTCCAGTTACGTTCAACATCATAGTTTAATTGAAGTTTGGCATCCCGAAAAGTCTCATATTTAGCTTTTGCCATAAGGCTCATTTCATCTTTTGCAGATTTAAGAACACCAAACCAGGGGAACATTTGCATAAGCCTGATATCAGCAAGCTGTTTGCCATCCATCAGCTCCATTGGAATCAAAAATACTCCGAGGTTCAATTCAGGATCTGGCAAACTGCCAACCTGTGGTACTTTTTGAACTGATGCCATGTATTCAAAATAGCGTTGCATTACAAAGGGGTTGTTTTTAGCAGCCGTTATCAGATAACCTGACAGGGAATCCTGTTGTTGCTGGGCTTTTCCTGCAAACCAACTGCAAACAATCAATAGGATTACAAAAGTTTTCTTAAATGCTTGTTTATTCATTGATTAACTGATTAGGTATTACAGTTTCTGCTATTCTAGATTGTCGTTTGACTCCATTCTCCCGCCAGATTGCCTGGAATACCGGAACTACGAAAACAGTCATAACCTGTATCACCATACCGCCAAATGTGGGTATAGCCATTGGAACCATAATATCTGAACCTTTGCCAGTAGAAGATAAGACAGGTAAAAGTGCGATTACAGCAACTGCAGTGGTCATCATTGCCGGGCGTACACGTTTCATACCTGCTGTAACAACTGCCTCACGAACATCATGAACTGTTTTTGGGTGCTTTTCTTCAAATACCTGGTGGATATAAGTTCCCATAATAACCCCATCATTTGTAGCAATGCCGAACAAAGCAATAAATCCAACCCAAACTGCAACACTTAGGTTAATGGGGTGCATCTGAAAGAGATCCCGCAAATTAATACCTGAAACAGAAAAATTCATAAACCAATCCTGCCCGTAAAGCCACAGCATGATAAATCCGCCGGCAAAGGCCACAAACACACCTGAAAAATGTATAAATGAAGCTGCGACAGTCCTGAATTGTAAATACAATAGCAATAAAATCAGGACCAGGCTGATTGGAATGACAATACTTAATCGTTTCGTAGCCCTGAGTTGCTGTTCGTAATTACCAGCGAACTTGTAAGTTACACCAGGATTCAGGTCAATAGCTCCTGACGATAACTTCTGCTTCAGTATTTTGTCAGCTTCGTTAACAACATCCACTTCGGCTTTTCCTTCAAGCTTATCAAAGATAACATAACCCACTAAAAAGGTATTTTCACTCCGGATCATCTGAGCACCTCTTGCATAATCAATATCTGCGATTTCGCTCAATGGAATTTGCACACCATTCATTGATGGAATTAAAATGCGCTTCAAATCTTCAGGATTGTCGCGCAATTCGCGGGCATAACGCACACGGATCGGGAAGCGCTCGCGCCCTTCAACCGATGAGGTTAGCGACATCCCGCCTACAGCAACTTGAAGCACCTCCTGTACATCACTAATGGTCATGCCATAACGAGCCATAGCTTCCCTGTTAAGCTTAATTTCAACATAAGGCGCACCTACTGCACGATCATAAAACACACTGGAAGCTTTTATAGAAGGTACATCTTTCAAGGCCCGTTCAAATACCATTCCTGCCTTTTCTATAGTATTTAGATCGGGGCCGTATACTTTTAATCCCATGGGGGCACGCATACCAGTTGAGAGCATCACCAGCCGGGTTTCAATAGGTTGTAATTTAGGAGCTGAAGTTAATCCTGGGATATCGGTAACTTTAACAATTTCATTCCAGATGTCATCAGGCTTTTTAATTCCAGGTCGCCATTGCCTGAAATATTCGCCATTATTATCTGCTAGCAGGCTGTCGACTGTAATCACCCGAAATCCATCCTTCTTCAGATTGTATAAAATTGTGCCTTTCAATACAAAATTCCCAGCCTTATCCACCATAAACCGCATCCGCTGTCCATTTTCATCAAGAATATACTCTGGACGGTAATTGATGGTGTTCTCAAACATCTGAACAGGAGCAGGGTCAAGTGCTGAGTTTACACGTCCCCACTTTCCAACAGCCACCTCAACTTCAGGAATATGCGAAAGTCGTTGGTCTAATGTTTTTATATAATCCAGGTTTTTTTCAATACTTGAATGAGGCATACTGGTTGGCATCAGTAAGAAGGAACCTTCATTTAATGATGGCATAAATTCTTTAGCTGTTCCGGGAAAAGTTTTCCCAGAACTTTGCCAGGCAGATGTTTTTCTGATATTCCTCCAGCCAGCTTTTTCCAATCCACTTCCGATAAATCCGAAAATACCTTCAAAACCAAGCCAGATTAAAAGGCCAAAGACTAGTGTAACTACTGGTATCACAAGGAATTTACGCTTGTTTCCCAATGCCCATCGAATAATATTTTCGTAATAATAAACCATTGACATCAGAATGGTAAGAATAACTCCGACAATAGCAGCAACGAACAGGAAATTTACAAATACGCTGTTATGCGCTCCTAATGGCAGCCATTCAATTGATAAATAATAGGTTGCAACAAGAACAGTAATAGCAATATTTAAATAATTCGGAATATTCTTTCTGGATTCAGGCCATTGGAAATCAAACAGATTGTTGATTCCAACTGCCACTAATGCTAAAGCCGGCCATGTATGCCAGATTGCAATAAACAAAATACCTGACAGTATCAGCAATCCATTCCACACCTTGCGAATCTTCTTTGTATCAAAACGAATCGAAAAGAAGATGTGAGTGAGAGTGGGAAGTACAACAATCCCAAGAATGAAGGCCGACAAAAGTGCAAATGTTTTGGTGAAAGCTAAAGGATGAAATAATTTCCCTTCAGCTGCCTGCATTGCGAAAACAGGTAAAAAACTAACTATTGTAGTTGCAATGGAAGTAACCACAGCTGCACGTACTTCAGTTGTGGCTAAATAGATAACCTGCATCAGCTTCTTGCCACGTATTCCTTCATTTTCCGGCATCTCCAGATGCCGGAGTATATTCTCAACGTCGACGATCCCTATATCCACCATTACCCCAATAGCGATTGCAATTCCTGATAAAGCAACAATATTGGCTTCAACGCCAAAGAAACGCATCAGGATGAAGGTCATCAATACACCAATAGGCAACAATCCAGCTACAATTAGTGATGCCCGGAGGTTCATTACCAAAACAATGATAACAATGATGCTGATAAGGATTTCATGTGACAGGGCTGTTTCCAGTGTACCGATTGTTTCTTTAATCAACCCTGTCCTGTCATAAAATGGTACAATGGTAACTTTCGAAATGCTTCCATCCGGGAGTGTCTTTTGCGGAAGTCCAGCTTCAATTTCTCTAATCTTATCCTTAACATTATTAATCACCTCCATTGGATTCGACCCATATCTGGCCACAACAACAGCTCCCACTGCCTCGGACCCATCCTTGTCGAGCCCACCCCGCCGGGTAGCCGGTCCAAATGAAATATGGGCAACATCTTTAACACGTACAGGGACATTATTTCTGACAGCTACTACCGATATTTCCAGATCTTCAAGGTTTTTAACATAACCCAAGCCTCGAATAATGTATTCTACATTATTCAGCTCCATGGTTTCAGCTCCGATATCAAGGTTGCTTTTCCTTACAGCATTCATTACATCCATAACCGACACGCCAAATGCTTTTAGTGCCTCAGGTTTCAGATCGATCTGATATTCTTTAATAAAACCACCCACGGAAGCTACTTCTGAAACACCTTCGGCTGAAGATAAACCATATTTTACATAAAAGTCCTGTATCGTTCTTAGTTCCTGAGGATCCCAACCGCCTTTGGGCTTCCCTGTTTTTGGGTCACGACCTTCGAGGGTATACCAATAGATCTGACCCAATGCTGTGGCATCTGGCCCCAGTGTCGGCTGAACTCCGGCAGGTAATGTTCCGGCAGGCAATGAATTAAGCTTCTCAAGGATACGTGACCTGCTCCAGTAAAAATCAACTTTGTCTTTAAATATAATATAAATGAATGACATGCCGAACATGGAAGTACTTCGCACTGTTTGTACTCCCGGGATTCCCAGTAATGCTGTAGTTAAGGGATATGTTACCTGATCCTGAATGTCCTTTGGAGATCTTCCCATCCATTCAGTTGCAACAATCTGCTGATTCTCACCAATATCAGGGATCGCATCAACTGCTACAGGATCACGTGGTATCAATCCTGCATTCCAGTTAAATGGCATATATACTAAACCCATCACCACAAAAGCAATCAGGAAAATGAAAGTAATCAACCGGTTCTCAAGAAAATATTTTACAAGAAGATTAAACATACCAGATTGAAAATTAAATAATGAGCGATAGTAATATTAAACACCTTTATCCAAAAGTTAAACACTTCAGATGTCGATTTTATTTTTCTGATAATCAACTATTTACTTTTATGATCATGCCCTTTATGATTTACAGGAATTATTGCCTCCAAATCCATTCCACACTTTGGACAATTTCCTTTTTTATCATATACTTTTTCACCTTCACACTTCATGGGGCAATGGAATGAGGACTTTACAATTTGGCTTTCAGCGTTTTTTTTAATGAGATCCATACCACATTTGGGACATTTTCCCGACTTCTCACTGTTCACTTCCGGATGCATTGAACAGGTATATTTTACAAGTGTATCGGTCATTTCAGGAGTTGTTTTAACCGGAGCTTTTGTGGATACGTTCTGAGCCATCG
>CAIXZF010000024.1 GCA_903923925.1 uncultured Bacteroidales bacterium | reverse complement strand
CCATCCCCGACACATTGTAGAGACGTAGCATGCTACGTCTCTACGGCCGACGGGACTGGACACCGTCCCGTCAAACGACACCGCCCCCGCCAGCCACAATTATGCTGCCATAATAAATTCAATGATTTTGCCATCCCCGACACATTGTAGAGACGTAGCATGCTACGTCTCTACGGCTGATTTAAATAATTTTCAAATTATATTTTATGTGGCAAATGAACACTAACCTTTGTACCAGCGCTGATTCCGTTAGGGTCATAAAGATCTTCAATAGCTGTCCATATCCTGATGTGATAGAGCTTTTCGAACAATTCATAGTACTGCTCCATAATCTGCAATCCTTTACCGGAATATGCAGGATTGTTTTTATTAAACTCTCTGGCAGCAGTTCGCCCAACTCCGTTATCTGTAACCTCTATGATAACGGAATCCTCTCTTGATTTAATAAGGATAGTCAGCAAACCGTCTGATTCTTTATGCATAAGTCCGTGTTTCAGCGAATTTTCAACATACGCCTGCACAATAAGTTTCGGAACGTTTATCGATAAGTTTATACCAGGATCAACAGTAATCGAATATTCGAACTTTTCCTTAAAACGGAGTTTTTCAAGTTCGAGGTAGTTTTTTACGAATTCAATCTCATCATGCAGACTCCGCTCTGTTTTGTCAGAGGATTCGAGAACTGCACGTATCAGACCTGAAAAGCGGGTAAAATAACTATATGCCTTCAATTTGTCTTCCTTATAGATCACGGCGGCAATAGAATTCATTGCATTAAACGTAAAGTGGGGATCTATCTGATTGCGGATGGTTTTAAGCTGAAGATCAATCAAGGCGTTTTCGTTTTCCAATGACTGTTGTTTTTTATTTCGCCTGATGTTATTTAATTTCAAGGTTATTCCGATAATTGAAGCCAAAAAAATTGAAACAACAAGAAGTATAAACCACCATGTTTGCCAGAAAGCGGGTTTAATAAAAATATGGATCACAGCTGCTTCTTTACTGATAACACCTGAATGATTAATGGCTTTAACCCTGAAAATATAATGGCCTGGCGAAAGATTAGTGTAAATGGCATAGTTTTCGCTCAAAGGTGCCGACCATTGTTTATCATAGCCCTCTAATTGATATTGAAAACGTGTGAGCGCAGTTGATCTGTAGCTTAAGGCAACGAATTCGAATTTTAATTTGTTTGTTTGTCTCGAGAGTGCAATCAATGTGTCGTGTGTCCATTTCGAAAGCAATTCGAACTGCCGCATGTTTTCACCGAATCCATAGACTTTTTTAATGAAGACAGGTGGTGGGAATGAATTTACATCAAGGGACTTCGGATCCATTCTTACAACCCTGTCGGAGTTAATAATCCAGAAAAAACCTTTAGAATCTTTGAATATCCCATTCTGATTCACCTCAATTCCTTCATAACCATTTTTAAAATTGTAAACATCAATCTTGATTTCTGATGTCTTATTAAAAACGCTGAGATCCAATACGCCCAAGCCGTTAATTGTACCGAAAAGGATATGATTCTCATCCAAACGACTGATCGCATTTACATAACTCGAAAAAATATCTGCTTCAATACGGGTACATTTATTCTTCTCAAGGAGAAACAAGCCCGTTTCACTTCCCATCCATAATCTCCCTTTTTCATCCCAATACTGACTAATAGCTCCTCCATTATATGGATATTCTGGAGTAGGAAGATTGGTGATTTTCCCATCATCATAAATACTCATTCCGGTAAAACTACTGATCCAATATCGGTTAGCAGGGTCAATAGACAAAGAAATATTTGAATTACTTTTTTTATTTCCGGCTTTGAGAGGCACAATAATTTCCCGGCCATTTTTTTCTTTGATGTAAATTCTTTGTGAGGAACTGCTTATGATGCGATGCCTTATGGTATCCTCCTTAGTAAGAAAAATACACTGGTCAGCTTTCCTCGAGAAAAACCATTGAAATTTGTCATTTTTTACACGAAATAGACCACTATTTATTGCAATTAACAGGGTGCCATCTTTGGTTAAAAGGCTGCCAGGGTAGAAATTATCAAATTTGATTAAGGATTTATAGGCGGTAATGTTTTTGAAATGGTGCCCGTCGTATTTGCATAAGCCTCTGGTTAATGACCCAAACCAAAGTGAGTGCGATTGATCTTCAACAATACTGAAAATATAAGGTAAAATACCACATTTCTCAGGTATATAATTCACAAAAGCCCTATTCCTAACCATATACAATCCGGTTGCATCATTCCCTATCCACAAATTATTTTCCCTGTCGAAAAGTACCAGATTGCCAGCACCAAAATTTTTAGCGTCGTAAAATTCGCTTTGATCACTTATTCTGGTCAATCTGTCATGCATATTGCTAAAGATGATTTCTCCCTTAATACTAATGTCGAAACTATTGAAAGCAGTGGTTCTAATATCTCTTATTTTGCAAATAAATCTGAATTTATTCTTCTCTATTCTGTATATGCCACTGTTAGCAATAAAGTAGATGTTATTATCTGAACATTTGTTAACTTCAATGGGGTAAATTTCCCCTGTGTTAAAAGAATGAACTTTATTATTGATATAAAAGGCTAATTTGTCTTTTGGGTTAACAAAAAACAGACGGTCTGTTGAGGTCTCGTACTGAAAAGAATAACGACTATCGAGATCCAGTTTTGCCCTTTTCCCATTTTCGAAAATAGTATCGCTGATGATTTGAAATTTACCCTTAGAATATTTAGCCAGACCCCTTGAAAAATCTTTGCTTAAATAAAATACAACCATGGTCTCATTATGATTGTTTATATACATGTATTCCATTTCCCGCTCAGGTAAACCAGACGAACTGTTGGTGATTCTATCTCTGGTATCAATGATAGTTATCCCGTTTTTTGTCCTTGCCCATATTCTACCCTGAGAGTCCTCGAGAATTTGACTGATAAAGTTATTTTCAAGACCGTTTGCTTTGGTAAAATTCGTGAATTCCTGACCATCGAATCGGCTTAGACCACCTTTAGTGCCAATCCAGATATAACCACGGCTATCCTGAAACAGACATTGAACCTGCGTTTGTACCAGCCCTTCCGGAATTGAAAAATGGGTATAGCTGAATTCTTGCCCATACATTGCCCCACTCACTAAGAGAAGAACAAAAATGCAAAATAATCGCCTAAAAACAGAATAGTAAAGTTTCCGCATTTGAACTGTTTGAGCAAATTTACTAATTCAAACGTTTTGAATAACAATTGATTAAAGAAAATAATAAAAAGAGAACATCTCACAACAAGATGCTCTCTCTTCTCCCCTGCAAGGGATAATCACTCGTATCTATTTTACAATTATCATCTTTCGCTCACAGTTGAATGATGTATTTTTTCCGTGAGATTCAATAGTGTAAAAATAAATACCATTTTCAAAATCTGCTGCTTCAAATTCTAAGGTATGTATGCCTGTATTAAGCTGAGAAAAATTCTGGGTTTTAATACAATTACCAAGCACATTAAAAACTTTAAAGCTTACAGCAGATTCCTCCGTCAGGTTATATGAAATTTTCGTTTTATCGTTAAACGGGTTTGGTTTATTTTGTTCAAGCCAAAATCCTGCATTGGCATTCCTGAGTTTCGGTGATGAAAAATAAACTTCATTTATCTTTTCGACATTTACATCAGCCATAGAACTGCCAGGGTCGAAATTTAAATTAACCCCTGTTGGAGGCATCCCGGTTCCCGTTTTAATGCCAATAAACATTAGGGGATCGCCAGTACTAATATTTATTGGGACAAGGCTATACCAAGCTACAAATAATAGATTATCTGAGAGGTTGTAAATTAATGTCCCTGAATTTTCAGGAGAAGCTGTGTTTATTTTTACTGAAGTAACATCATCAATACCTGCAGGGATGTTAATTGCAAGGGAAACCGCAGCTACTGAAAGATTCTGTTCGCTTAGAACCGGGATTTGGACAGACTGGCCGGCAGTACACATAATTTCACCTTCTTCAAGCATAAAAACAGAAGGCGTTTCCTTGGCTGCAGGGGTAAAAGAACCGTCAACATCTCCGGCAGTTAAGGCCTTTAGGTTTTGTACAAGGTTTCCTGTTCCGGTAATATGAACACTGTCTTTCTCAAAAACCCAATCGCCAATTGGGAAAGATGTAACAATATTCACAAAACGCTTTGCTGCAAACAAGGCATCCGAGGAGTTTATGTATCCGGAGCCATCAACATCTGCAGCTATTTTTCTGAGACCTGTAAGACTTATGGTATTTACAAAGTGTTTGAGTATTAGCAGGGCATCAGAAGAATTTACACCTCCCCAGGGTTTAGTGCAACTGCCACCTGTGATATATGTGCCATTTGCAAGATTAGCAAAAGTATAATTTCCCGAACTGCTTGTAGTTACCTGATTAACAGTAATTCCTCCCTGTTTTAATGTAACAGTGGTATTGGTCATTGGTGTGGATGCAGTGTTGTTGTAGGATAAAATACCTGTCAGGTTAGAACAAGTCCCAACACTAATATTTCCGTTAATAAAGCTGGCATTAATAGTAATATTATTTTCATCCTTGTATTCACAATCGCCTGGTGTTAAAAGATCCCATGTAAGCGGACTTACGCCAATAACTGCTGAAAAATTAAGATCCAATAAAGTACCAGCTCCTATTGTTGCCGGTAAAATACTAAACCAGGCTATCTGAACTTTTGAATTTGAAGCATTTACCAATAGCGTACCAATTGAAAGTGCCGTATTTACATTCTGATAACCAGTGTATGTAAGAATGGAGCTGTTATAAGAAAGTTTTAAGGAAATTGCAGAAACTCCCGTGAAGTTGCTAACCGTAATCGGAACAACGATATTTCCCGGGCAGGCAGTGAGAGTTTGTGCAGTGGTTGTCAGAAAATTATTGGCAACTATCACGGCTATGTAAAATAGATTTGAACTCTGACAACCATTGATGTCAATAACTTTTAGATTAACATAGTGAGTTCCGGTACTGGAATAAGAATGCTGAATAATCATCCCGGTATCGATTGTACCATCACCAAAATTCCAGATAAAGGTTGAAGTTGCAATCGACTGTGAATACAACATGTTATTTTGTGTGAACATAGCAGATCCGCCAAGAGTAAAAATGTCGCCAGTACCTACGTTTATTGCGTTATTTATAAGTTCAGGTACAGTTGTTGCCGGATCAATTCCTGCAATAACTTCCTGGCAAAGTACAGAGCAGCTTATTGCAGCGCTCCAGCCTGAGGCAACTGTGGCGGCATTGGAAATGAATTTTAGAGTTAGACAACCTGATGAATTACTGGCATTAGCAGATATCGTGGAATCTAACAGTGGGTAGGAATTGTTAAAACCACCGATTAAAGGAGCGCTCGTAAATAGTCCACTGTAAATAAAGAGAGTATCACTAGGATCAATATTGAAGCTGTTAAAATGCAAACTGATTCCTGGTGATCCCAATGAGTTTGAGCAGATTGTAGTTGTGTAAACCTGATTATTCCCGTAATTTCCTGTGCCAGCGCCACTATCAAGAAAATTTCCAGAACAGGTCGTAATTATTTGTCCATTATAGGTGCTAATCAGGTAATCTGTAATTGCAGGATTAACGATAACTCTTACTGAATCAAAGGAACTGCAACCATAGGTATTTGTAGCCATAACAAAATATTTGGTAGTTATAGTTGGACTCACGCTAATGGAGGCGTTTGTGGAACCATTACTCCAGAGAAATGTAAAGGGGCCGCCGGTACCACTGGCACTTGCCGCAAGGCTGGCATTATTCCCTAAAATAATTGTCTGATCAGATCCTGCTTCTGTAACTGGCCGCGGATTTACAATAATGGACTTTGTAGCAGTGCTTGTACAGGTGTTGGCATTTGCATAGGTGTAGGTTATCGTGAAAGTTCCTGTTCCGGCACCTGATGCATTAAAGTTGTTTCCAGTAACCCCGGTTCCGGAATATGTACCGCCTGTTGGTGTTCCCCCTGTTATTGCATAGGTAGTAGCCGAAACACATTGCGCCGCTAGCGTGTTTGTCCATGCAACTGTTGGAAGCGCTGTGACCTGTATGGTGTTAGTTGCAGAATTTGAACACCCGTTAGCATTGGTGTAATAATACAATAAGGTAAATGTTCCGGCACCGGCTAAACTT
>CAIXZF010000023.1 GCA_903923925.1 uncultured Bacteroidales bacterium | reverse complement strand
AATATTCTATGATTTTGTTCCTTTCTGACAATAATAATCTACAAAATGAAGAATATAATAATTTGTAGCCTTAGCTGTTTGATAGCTGTTTTATTAGCATTTCCAAAATTCAGTTTTGGTCAAGAATGGAAATGGATGAATCCAAAACCACAAGGCAACGACCTTTATTCGGTTTTTTTTACAAATGCTTCGACTGGATATTCTGTAGGTGAAAATGGCACCATTATCAAGACAACTGATTCTGGAGATTCATGGTTTTATCAAAATAGTGGCACAAAACAAAGCCTTAAATGTATTTACTTTCTGGACGAGAATACTGGCTTTTCGGTTGGGTGGAGTGGAACAATATTAAAGACCGAGGATGCAGGGAATACCTGGAAATCAATTCCATCCGGAACAGATGCTCCACTCAGGGAAATAACATTTAACGATGACGGAATTGGTTATATTGTTGGTTGGAATGGTACGATTCTCAAATCTCTTAACATTGGTACTACTTGGTCCAAAATGGAATATAATGATTCATATATGCTCGAAGCGATCAGTTTTATCAATAATAACCAAGCTTATGCTGTTGGAGTAGAAGGGGCTTTGATCCGTACAATCAATGCTGGTGCTACTTGGGAAGATATTAATTTCAACCTTTCATTATATACCAATGATATTTGTTTTCTGAATGCTGACACTGGCTTTATTGCAACTGGTAATGGGCTCTTTTGTACTTACAATGGGGGAATTACTTGGCTTAATTTATATGGAAACAGTAATTGTCCGGTTAGTTCTATTTTTTTTATCAACGATAGCACTGGTTTCGTTGGCTCACCTGATTCACGCATTCTTAAAACATCAGACTATGGCCTAACATGGTCCTTAGACACTATCGGTTATACATCTTTTAATTCCATTTTTTTTCAAAATAACCAGCATGGGTTTGGGGTAGGCTTTCGCGGCCAGATTACTAAAACAGAAGATGCCCAAACCTGGACTAATGAGAGCGAAAGACTCTCCTACAGTTTCTATGATATGAATTTCGTTGATTCGGAGAACGGTTATCTTGCTGGTGATTCAAGTATTATTTATGTTACAGAGGATGGCGGTCAAACCTTCAGAAAATGTTATACAGGAGCAGATGATTTTTGGAGTCTTTATCATATTGAAATCCCTCAAAAAGATATCATTATTGCTTCCGGTAATTTCGGGAAAATTGCAAAATCAACAGATAACGGATATACCTGGTCAATTATTGAAACAGGTATTTGGATGAACGATATTTATTTTGCAACCAAGGATACAGGATTTGCCCTTTCGAAAGAATTAGGTTCCATTTTAAAAACAATTGATGGAGGCAACACTTGGTTAACCATTCACCCAGGCTTCGGAGTTGAATTGTATGACATTCAATTTACTGATAATCAGCATGGATTTATCAACGGTGGTTCAAATTTGGTGGTTACCGATGATGGTGGTAACACTTGGCAAAAAAAGGAAAACAATACAATAAAGCCTCTTTCCAAATATTATTTCGTAGACAGCAATGTTGGATATGCTGGCTGTGCTGATAGCTCCTTATTTAAAACAGTTGACGGAGGAGATACCTGGCTTGAAATTCCGCTTGATTCATGGTATTATGTTAAATCAATCTCTTTCCTCAATCCGGACACTGGTTATGTATTAAAACAAGAAGGAGAAATCTTTTTTACTAACGATGGTGGTAATAACTGGACAAGACAATTTGCAAACACTGAAATGGGAATACAAATTAAAATGACTGACAGGAATACTGCTTATATCATTGGGTTTGAGGGAGAATTATTGAAATTTAAAACGTCCCAAACAGGGATATTTGATTTTCATCCATCTCCCGAAATAGAAATTCAGGTTTATCCTAATCCTGTGCAAAAAGATTGTATCCTTAAGTACAAGTTGCCCAAACCATCTTATGTGGAGATTACTTTGTTTGCAATCCACGGCAATAGAATAAAAACTTTATTTGTAGGAAATGAGAGCCCAGGCAATCATGAAATCCCTCTTGATTTCAAAAACCTTCCAACAGGTGCATACTTAATTAAAGTTCAGACTGATTATGGTGTATTTAATAAGAAGGTTGTATTAAACTAAAACGCAGTTGACTCTTTAAGACACATAAAAAGAATAACGGCTGGTAACAGGCGTTTGGCTCAATGGCGGGTGACGTGGTTAATTGAAAATTCTACCTCGCATCAACTTTTGTGGTGTTTTGACAGTTTAGTGCTCCGAAATCCGCCACTGCGCCAAGCGCCAAACCGTTGGCGGCAAGCGTAGAAAAAAACCCAAAACTGACAACATATTGACAAACGAAATAAAGTTAGAACTTTTTGCAGACTACTTCCAATTCTATATTCAAGACGAAGAAGTGGACGGAGATTTGAGTGATAGTTGGACTGACGAAGCAGTTGAAATTCTTTTAGCCACGACAGCTGGAACTATCGGTGTGGGAACTGTCAGAAATATGGACGTTCCTGTAACTTTAAAAACATATGAGACTCAGCCAGAATTTTTATTAGACCCAGAAAACACAATAGGACAAATAAATGAATGCGACATTGAAATTAGTTCTGGCAAACTTGTACTTGCAGGTTGCACGGACTATTTTCCAGAAGCTGAAAGAATTGTTCTTGAAAAAGGGAATTATAGAGCAAGAATTTATTACGGAAATCTTGATAAAATAAGTGAGGACGGACTTGATGGAGATGACTTTTACGAAATTCATTTATGGAAAACCGACAGAATACAAGAATTGAAAGTAATCAAAGACAGAAACGCCAGCCGCCAACAAACGCTATAGCAAATGCGGGTTTGCGTGTTCGTTGAAACATTTGGAATCTTTATATACATTTCCTCTATAAATCACAAACAGTCAATTTGCACAAAAACATCTTGGGGAATAATTTCCTCTGCGAGTTCAGGACTCTGGTGAGTGTGCGTTAAAAAATAAAAAAATAAGTCTGTTTGTGAACGGGGTCTAACCACCACAAATGTAACCGGCTTTAAATTATCTGTAATTCAAGTAACTGTTTTTGAAGATAATCGATTCGCTTTTGTTTTTTCTCCAAACTAATGTAGGGTATATATTCTTTGTAAACTTCGTGCTTTGACAGAATATTCCAAATGATAACAAGCAATTTTCGGGCAATAGCAATCAATGCTTTCTTGTGAGACTTTCGTTTAGCTAATTCATTATACTTTCCGCTTAGCCAACATTTTTTTGTTCTTGTAATGGCCCATGCACATTGAACTAGGATACGTTTCAAGTATTTGTTTCCATTGGTTATTTTTCGGCTTTTAATCTTCTTTGCGCTTTCATCGTTTCTCGGCCGCAGGCCTGCCCAGCCCACAAGCATTGCTGACGTTGGAAAAGTGCTCAGGTCAACTCCCAGTTCGGCGATAATAGTCATAGCACTTAGTTTTTGAATACCAGGTATGGTGCATAAAAGACTTAATTCATCTTTGAAATAGGAATCACATACCTGTTGCATTTGTTCGGTGCATTCCAGTTGTAGCCTACTAATGAGTTCGTGTTCCTGGTAACATTGACTGAGAATGAACTTATCTGTACCACTGATAACTCCTTCTAAGGATGAGAAGACCTGTTGTTTGTTCTTATTGACAATACGACCATGAATATGCCTGATTAACTGATCAGCCGTACTTTCTCCATCAATGATGGCTTTCACTACTTTCATTACCGACTTGCTCCCAACTGTACTTGCATAACTGGTAATGCGAATATTACACCGGTTTAACTGACGGTCTATCTCCTGTTCAATTCGTGTAAGTTGCTCGCTCAAATGAACATATCGGCGTTCATATTGACGAAGCTCCTGAATATGTTTACCGGGGATATAACTACCACGCACTAATCCCTTTTGCAATACCGTTGCTATCCATTGAGCATCTTTGACATCCGTTTTACGACCTGGTAATTGCTTGATGTAATAAGGATTAGCCAGCTTCAAGGATACATGCCCTTGCAATATTCGCCAAATCGGAATCCAATAAACACCAGTACTCTCCATCGCTACCTCACTAACATGTTCTTGCTGGATTAAGTTGAGCATCAGTATTATGTCACACGTGAGAGTAGTAAACTCACGCAAAATTACCTGGCCGTTTCCAGCCAGAATGCATAAAAATATCGTATCTTTATGCACATCGAGACCGCAGACCGTTTTCATGTCTTTATAGATTAAGTTAAACATTGAGCTTCGAGCTCGTTCATACTATAAAGTTACGGCTGCGGTCTCCGATTTTTATGTGGTGCGTGTATGAATTAGAAATTATTATGTAGGTTTGTGCTGGCAGACAGTTGAGCAACAATTTAATCCCGCACTTGCTATAGCGTCAGCCGTCAGACTGTCTAAAAACCCTTGCCCATTAGATATTCAGCAGTTATTAACACATAAATTTATTTAATAACAACTACCGGATTTTGCCCCTGTTTATTTTTATATAGCATTGATTTTCGGTATATTTACCTCATGAAATTCATCACAGGACAAGACAGAAACCAGATTCCACTTTTTGCTTCATCTATTGAAGCGGCTATTGATCAGGATAACGAAGTTCGATTGATCGACATGTTTGTGGAAAGCCTTAAGTTGGCGGATTATGGGTTTAAGGTAAGCTTTATCGAGAATGGTCGTCCGGCCTATCACCCCGCCGATTTGCTAAAACTCTACATTTACGGATACATAAACCGCATCCGTTCCTCGCGGGCATTGGAGAAAGAATGTGGGCGTAACATTGAGCTGATGTGGCTGATGAAAAGCCTGGTACCTGATCACAACACCATTTCCAATTTCAGGAAAGACAACCCCAAGGCGATAAGTAAGGTATTCAGAGCAACCGTACAGCTGGCAAAGCAATTTGATTTAATTGGCGGCCAACTGCTTGCCGGTGACAGCACCAAACTACGGGCTCAAAACTCTAAGAAGAACAATTTCAACGAAGCTAAGATTAAACGGCACATCGAATACATTGATGCCCGGCTGGAAGAATACAATAAGATACTGGCATCAGAGGACAAGGATTCGGTAAGTGAACCTGAAAAGGTTGAGATCCTGGAGAAAATCAAAAAGCACAAAGAACGTAAAGCCGGGTATCTGGATCTTCGTAAGCAACTGGAACAAAGCGGGGAAACGCAGATTTCAACCTCCGATCCTGACAGCCGCCAGATGATAACACGCAACAATATAACCGAAGTTGCCTTAAGTGCTCAAACAACAGTAGATTCAAAGTACAATATTCCGATCGATTACAAGGTAACCAACCAGCCCGATAACAAAGCCATGGGCGGGATGGCTCGGCGGGCCAAAACCATATTACAGGACAGCAGTTTTACAATGCTTTACGACAAGGGATACCACACCGGTGGGGAGTTTGATTATGCAGAAAAACAAGGTATTGAAGTGATTGTGGCCATTCCCGGTCCAGGCTCGCACGCCCCTGATCCGGCCTTTGATGTTGAACATTTCGTTTACGATAAACAAACAGATACCTACACCTGTCCGGCTGGCAATACACTCAGCAGCAATGGGAACCAGTACGATAAAAACAGCTCAAAAACCAATTATAAAGTAAAGCAATACAAAACCAACGAATGTAAGGGATGCCCGTTAGCAGCCCAATGCACGAAAAGCAAAAACGGACGAATACTGGAGCGTTCCCAATACGCAGATTTGGTAGATGCTAACAAAAAACGGTACGTTATTAACAAAGAAGTCTACCGGCAACGCCAGGCCATCGTTGAACATCCTTACGGCACTATAAAGCGGCAATGGGGATATAGCTACATCATGACAAAAAAGTACATTAAACGAGCTACCTCCGATGTAGGCCTCATATTTACTGTTTACAACCTGCGCAGGATTATGAATATTGTTGGCCACCAAAAGCTTGAAGCATATCTGAAAGCTTTGATTTTTGTTTTTTGCTCAATAATGGCCTGTTTTAAAGCTATTACCCGAAGTAACTTTTTCAGGGTACGGAAATTACTTCTGCGAAATGCTATGCGCATATCAAACCTATTGCTTAATTTTAATCCCGTATTTAGTCTGGAAATTAACTTTGGGAGAGGTTATTAGACAGACTGCCGTTATGGGCTATAATAGAACAACAAACTAGAATACAGACAATTAATATCATTTTATTAACCTAAAATAAAGCAATTATGAAAAAACTTAACTTATTATTGTTGTTTGGCGGATTGCTCTTTCAAGTCTCTTT
>CAIXZF010000022.1 GCA_903923925.1 uncultured Bacteroidales bacterium | reverse complement strand
CGGCAGTGGCATTCTGAGCTATCAATGGCAATCCGCCACAGTTCTGGCGGGGCCTTTTGGAAACATTAACGGTGCTCAGAATTCAACATTTGCACCATCAACCTTAACTGTAAACACCTGGTACAGGGTAATCATAACCAGCACATTGAATTCAGTGGCATGTTCTGCAATTTCAAATGTTGTGGCAATTACAATAAATAATGTAACCGCAAGTGTAATTTCAGCTGACCAGACTATCTGCAGTGGCACAATGCCTTCGCCATTTACAGTTACAACAGCAGCAAGCGGCATTGGCGTTCTGACGTATCAATGGCAATCCGCCACAGTTTTGGCGGGGCCTTATGGAAACATTAACGGTGCTCAGAATTCTACTTTTGCTCCGCCAGCCTTAACTGTAAACACCTGGTACAGGGTAATTGTAAGCAGCACTCTGAATTCAGTGGCATGTTCTGCAATTTCAAATGTTGTGGTAATTACAATCAACAATGTAACCGCAAGTGTAATTTCAGCCGGCCAGACAATTTGCAGTGGCACAGCTCCTGCACCATTTACAGTTGCAACAGCAGCAAGCGGCAGTGGCGTTATGAGTTATCAATGGCAATCCGCTACAGTTTCAGCGGGACCTTATGCTAACATTAATGGTGCTCAGAATTCAACATTTGCACCATCAACCTTAACTGTAAACACATTTTACAGGGTAATTGTAAGCAGCACATTAAATTCAGTGGCATGTTCTGCAATTTCAAATGTTGTGGCAATTACAGTAAATGCACTGCCAATTGCCAATGCAGGACCTAACGACACAATTTGTCCTGGAAATCCATTCCAGGCTATTTTTGCAACAGCTGACCATTATGACTCCTTGTTATGGACTACCTCCGGTACAGGAACTTTCACTGATAATCACCTTCTGAATGCTACCTATAACCCTGGTATTCAGGACATTACTAACGGGAGTGTAATTCTATCGCTTACCGCCTACGGACAAACTTCTTGCGGCGACAGCGTTCATTCGCTGCTGCTTACTATTCCAGAAAAAACGACTGCCTTCGCTGGTGAGGATGATAGTATTTGTGCAGGATTTACATACCACCTGGCAGCTGCAACATCTGCCAATGCCAATTCGTTGATCTGGTCGACCTCCGGAACCGGCTCCTTCGACGATCCTACAGCTCAGAATCCGGTGTATACACCAAGTGCCTGGGATATAACTGCCGGCAGCATTACTTTATCCCTGCATTCAGTTAATACAGCAATATTATGTGGCGATTCTACCGACAGTATGATACTTAAGATTAAGCCATTACCTGATGCAAATGCAGGCCCGGATCTTGGTATTTGTGTTGGAGATTCGGCAATGCTCAGCGGTTCCGGCGGTTTTACCTGCTTATGGAGTAATGGATCCACAATGCCAATAACTTTTGTTGCTCCATCTGTTACCTCCAGTTTCTACCTCTCGGTTACCGATCTTCAAGGGTGTAATAACTCAGATACAGTTGAAGTTGTTGTTCATCCGATACCAACAATATGGGTAACTCCGGCGAACCCGGCGATCTGCAAAGACTCGGCAATACAACTCACAGCTAATGGCGCTGCAACCTATATTTGGGGTCCGTTAACCGGATTAAGCGGAACATTCGGACCAAACGTAAACGCCTCGCCAAAGCAAACAATCACCTATACGCTGAGTGGAATCAGCACTTTTGGATGTATTGGAAAAGAAGAGGTTACAGTTAAAGTAGTAGCTACCCCCTTAACTATATTGCCAGACACAGCTTATTTGTGCATGGGAACAGAACTTTTGTTGAATGCCGGTTACAACAACGATTGCGACTTCCAATGGCAGGATGGTTCCTATAGCCAGTTCTATCAGGTTGAACAGCCGGGCATCTATTTCGTAACAGTTAGGAATGAGGCCTGTGTGGTTTCAGATACAACTGTTGTTGATAATTGTACTATTGTTTGGGCTCCAAATGCATTCACGCCGAATGGCAATAACATTAATGATGCTTTCTTTGCAAAAGCGTCTACATCCCTTGTCAGTTTTGAAATGCTGATATTTAATAAATGGGGAGAATTGATCTTTGAAACTAATGATATTTTAGTTGGATGGGATGGAACTTACAAGGGGAAGGATTGTCCTCAGGGTGTTTATGTTTACCTTATAAAATGGCTTGGCCAGGGAGATATAACAAGAGATAAAAAAGGCCGGAAAGTGGGGTCCGTATCACTGATTCGATAAAACTCACTTTCGGTTTCATTTAGATTGCGTAATTTTGGCTTAAAATACGGAGAAACTACAGTTCGTTGTATATCAATTCTATTGTCATTTATCTCCTGCGGAGAATTCAACATAAAAATGAATGAAATATCGAGTTGAAAATAACCAGCAACATTCTGAAACAAAACCATGAATTACAATACAATGAGAATAAATAAGGGTCTTATTATTATTTATTTTCTGGCTTTGGCAGCTTTTACAAATGCACAGGCACCACTAAAGTACTTTACCGACACATCATGCCTCATCACTGCCTCACCACTGCGCATACTATCTGGTCAACAAATTGTAGTACAATGCGATACTGCATATCTGCTTAATAAATACCGGTTTAAATTATACGAAAAGTCACGCGTTTTTATCCAGAATCAGGATCCGGAAAAACAATTAGCAGCTATTGGTGAATATGAGAAAATGCTGAACTCTGCCAACAAATCCTATCAGGAAATTCTGCAGAAATATAAAACTGTTTTCGACCTCCATAAAAAAGATCTGGATGAATTCCAGAAACGACTCGACCTTGCAGCTAAAGAATTAGATACTGCAAAAGCGGAACTCGATAAGGCAAAAAAAGACCTCGAAGACGCCCGGAAACAAGTAAGCCGGAAAAAGAACTCAACTTTCAAAACTGCACTTATTTGGGGAGGTTCCGGACTAATCACCGGATTAATTTTGTCCTTAATCATATAAAGATTTTACGTTCAATATCGTTTTAAAATGAAAAAAATACGTTTCACTCTTGGAGTTTTTGTTTTAGCGGGTATTATTACCACTATAATGCTCAAACCCTTATACAATGCTGACCTTAACCGTCAGGCCTACGAGAAGGCTTTAAATAAGCAATATAAAAAGCTTACGGCTATGATGCCGATGGAAAAAGAAGAAGCAAAAGCAAAAGGCAAGGAAGAAAAAGAGGGTGATTTCCCGGATCGTGCTGCTATGCAGGATTTCTTTATGACCATGGATCCGTCTATAGGGCGTGTCCCTGGTGAAAGGCTTTACAAAGCATATAAACAAACTAAATTGAATGAGAAATCTACAAATGCAATAATTCAGTGGAATAATGTTTCTTCGGATATGGGGGGTAGAACCCGCTCACTGCTCTGGGATCCCAATGATGCTACCCACCGGAAAGTATGGGCTGGCGCCGTTACTGGCGGACTCTGGTATAATAACGATGTAACTCTTGCATCCTCGCCATGGGTTTCTGTCGACGATTTCTGGCAGGGCTTGTCGGTTTCATCCATAGCCAGCGATCCGAACAATACACAAACCATGTATGTTGGTACTGGTGAGGCACAAACGGCCATTATAATCTACCGCGAATCATCGGGTAGGGGAGTCGGGATTTATAAATCTACAAATGGTGGTACAAACTGGACTTTGTTACCATCTACATCGCAATTTGCCTATGTTACGGATGTAAAAGTCAGGAATGAAAACGGGCTGAGTGTTATTTATGCTGGTGTAGTTTCAGGGATTTATCATGGCGCGAATCAGGCTGGTTCGCCAACTGGCGGTCTCTATCGTTCTATCGATGGCGGTCTGACCTGGACTCAGGTGCTTCCCAACATGGCAGGTTTGGCAACACCTTACGCTGTTGCTGATATAGAATTTACTGCCGATGGCAGGATTTTCATCGGAACAATGCCAAATATCGATGGAGTCGGTGGTGCCACTATATTGTACAGTGATGCCGGCACTCCTGGTTCCTGGACTATTAACAGTACCTACAATACCCTGATTTCGGGAGGAACAGATTATTACCTGCCCGGCAGAATCATGCTTGCAACCGCGCCTTCCGATGCGAATGTTGTATATGCTATTGTTGCAGCCGGATATACCGATGGATGGAATAAATTCGAAGGAAAATATGTCCTCAGGTCTTCAAATAAAGGCCTTACCTGGAATGAAGTTACCTATCCGGCCGATTACAACGGCCGAAACTGGGCTTACCTGGCCTGGCATGCATTTGATATCTGCGTGGATCCAACGAATGCCAATACTGTTTTCATAGGCGGACTCGATTTGTTCCGAACTACCGATGGAGGACAAAACTGGCTGCTCCTTACCGATTGGGCTCAGATGTACAATGGTGGAGGACCAACCTATGTGCATGGCGATCAGCATGCCATTGCCTACAGACCAGGATCGAATACTGAAATGATTTTCGGTTGTGATGGAGGTGTGTTTTATACTGCCGCAGCAACAGCTCTTGCCCCCTATTTCCAGGAGCGAAACAAAAATTATTCTTCTCTGCAGTTCTATACCTGCGATATCGATCCCATGCAAAGCTCACAGGCATTGCTTGGTGGATTGCAGGATAACGGAACCCTGCTGTATTCGGGAAGCCCGTTTACGATTACTGATATGGTTAGCGGAGGTGATGGTGCATATGCCTTTTTCGATCAGGATGAGACCGGTATGTTCATTACTTCATACTATTATAATGTGTATTTTACAATGAATGGCGGTAGTCTTCTCAATTATATCGCTGATTATCAGAGCGGTTTGTTCGTAAATCCTTCCGATTACGAATCAAAGCACAATACAATTTATGCAAATGCCTGCGACCCTTTTAATACTACCCATGTGGATGAGCTCCTGAGAATTACCGACGTGGAAGGTGGATACAATGGGATGTTTATTCCATTAAATACAGGAACAACTGTCCCGTATTCTCATGTTAAGGTTTCTCAGCATTCAACGCTTTTTAATACGATGCTGTTTATTGGAACACAGTCGGGACGGCTGTTTAAAGTTACCAATGCCAATTCAACACCAGTAGTTTCCGAAATCGGCGACCCTTCATTCCCGAATGCAGCCATCTCATGTGTGGCAATTGGTGGTTCTAATGATACACTCATGGTTACATTCTCCAATTATGGTGTTCCTTCCATCTGGCAAACATTTAATGGTGGTGTAAACTGGCAAAGTATCGAAAATAACCTTCCGGATATGCCGGTACGCTGGGCTATTTACCACCCTGGAAACAGTAACCAGGCTTTGATAGCAACTGAAACAGGTGTTTGGTCATGCGGAAATCTGCATAATTCCAATCCCTGGTGGACGCCTGCTGTTACTGGAATGGCGAATGTAAGGGTTGATATGCTGAAAATAAGAAATTCAGATAGTAAAGTAGTGGCTGCTTCCCATGGCCGTGGACTTTTTACCGGCACCTTTAACCTGGATCCTACTTCTTCAACATCAACAGTTGAATCCAGTTCCTTCAATGTTTATCCAAATCCTTCTTCAGGAGATCTTTTTGTAGAAAGCAGTTCAATGTTGCCCTTAACCTTTTCGGTATATTCTACTTCCGGTCAGCTGATCCTCGAAAATACAACATTTGAAGCCAGCACCAGGAAAGCAATCGATCTGCACAAATTGAAACCAGGAATGTATATGGTTGATATACAACAAGGGAACAATCGTGTCAGCAAAAAAATTGTAATTCAATAACAAAAGGGTTTTACCAGGTACCCTGGCCGCGTAGAGACGTAGCATGCTACGTCTCCACAATGCCAACGGGAATGCCAACGGGAATGCCATTGCATTTCTTTACCTTGATGTCCCCGCATCAACCTTGGCCTTGCGGAAAATGGCAAACCGGCTTATCCCGCTAATATAGCCATATCCGTAACTCAGGTGAACAAGCAGAAAAACGATAGGCAGCATGAAAAGCAGCCCTGCTCTTTTAGTTCTGAAAACTGCCGGTATACTGAAAATTATCCCGAAAAGCAGATGAACAGACAGGGCAATCAAAAATACCACTGCCATCCAGTAATTCCATAGTGAGCTGATAATCAGTAAACTCATCAATAAAAAGAAAATTGGCGGGATAAATTGGCGTATGGTTGCTGCCCGGCCAAGTTTCAGGTTTACCAGGGGTTTGAAATAACCGTACTGGAAAAACATTTTCATGGCTTTTCGTATGGATTCCCTTGCAAAGTAAGTAATACGCACACCCGGAATAAGAAAAATTTTGCCACCTGCTTTAATTAGTCTGGCGTTGAATTCATCATCCTGGTTCCGGATTAGTTCCACATCGAAAGTTCCGCATTTATCGAAAACTTCACGGCGATAACATCCGAAGGGAACTGTATCAACCTGACGTATTTTCTTGATATTCAACCGGTAAAGTGCATTACCAACCCCAAAAACCGACGACATTGCCAGTGCAATTGCTTCAGCTTTCAATCCGCTGCCAGAAGGGACTGTATGCCACGATCCTCCAACATTGTCAGCATTTAACTCATATAAACTGTTTACCAGTTTAGAAACATAGTCCGTTGGATATCTTGCATGTGCATCCATCCTGATTATAACTTCACCACTGGCTTGTTCTATTCCAAAATTCAGTGCATACGAAACATAACGTTCTTTATTATCGAGTATGCGTGTACTATAAAATCCGGATGAATATTGCTCAATAGCATTCCTGGTATTGTCACTACTCCCACCATCAATAAAGAAGACTTCAATCCTCTCCTGCGGATAATTCTGACCTAAAATATCCCTGCACAAAGCACCAATATACTTTTCTTCGTTGAAACAAGGGATAAGGATGGTCACAAAGGGATTCATTGTCAGCTAATTGTCTGTTTAATAAGTGAAACAGTTTTAAAATTAATCCTACTGAAAGCATTACTGCTTGTTTGCAAAGCTAATTAATAATAATTCTCCAGAATGTATTGATATGATTCATGCATAAATTTTACATCTCTTGCCTTCTTAAAAACACCTGTAGTTGAGTGTTCCCTGTGAATAATCCTGAACGAAGGGTCATAATAAACATTCATTTTTTTTATTCTGGCTACTTCTCCGATAAATATTTCTTCACAAAATAAAAACGAATCATAGGAAAAATTACCACCTTTCAAAAAATAACTTTTTGCAAAAATCATGAAAGAGCCATGAATGGAATATACCCTTCCTTCTTTACTATATGCCGAATTGCCTGTTTTTTGCAGAATGCCTTTAAGCTTATTTTTCGCATAATAGAGCAATAAAAATGCGTTGTATTTTAAAGTATCAGATGTAATCTGCAAAAAAAACTCCATTTTCTTCCTGCTGATGCGCTCCGGAATATATGGATTCTGATGTTGTCCGTTTAAGCTTGAAAGAATATCGATACCAAATATATCTTCATCCCGGTCATTATACTTATTATACATCAGGTTTAGCAAGCCGGCATCTTCAAAATGAATGTCGGTATTGCTGATAACCACGAAGTCTGGCAATTCAAATTTTACTTCCGTATACTTTAACAATCCGAATTCGGCACCACCAAAATAACCCAGGTTCTTTTCGGGAGTGAATAAGAAGATATGATTATTATCTGTTTCCTTTTCAAGTATAAAAGGATTATGACTTCCATTATCAACGATCACAATGGAATACTCTTTAAACTGCTGCTTTCCCAATTCATTATGAATGAAGGAAACAACCTCATCTTCGTTATAGTAACATATTAAAATAAAAACGTACTTAGTATCCATCAATGGATTTTTCCGGGTTTAACAGCAGTGAGCAAAGTGAAAACGATTCCAAAGATAATAAATGCAAAAATGTTAGTGTTGTATGTATATAAAGATGTGATGAAAGAACAGAATAAAAATGCGTAAACAATTGAAAGTAATGGAATGTAGAGCCATTTGCCAGCTGCAATTCCAAAGTAAAGCCTTGCTGATACAATTCCCAATACCAGCCAGATAAGGTGAATGCTATACAGGCTGTAATCCTCAATCAATAATCTGAATAAGGTGTAAATGTTACTTAAATCGTTTTTTCCGCTGATATCCATGAAGTTTTCAAAAAGTCCCAGTTTCCGAGTGCTGAGGCCCATCATCTCATAGAAACCACCGAAGGTAAGGCTGCCCCATCCCGGGTGGTCAATAGGCATTCCCAGGTCGTACCACATGCAGAATCCGGAGATATTTCCGAAAAACCATACTCTCAGATGGTCGTAAGTCGCAAGAATCTGTGTCAGATTAAAGCCAGATTCTGAACGAAGCATCTGCGTAATCATAAAAACTACAAATAATCCCAGGCTGCTTAGTGTACCCCAAAGCAGGAATTTAGGAGAAAATAGCTTAATGTCGTCACCCTTAAATGCAATTTTAGAGGTAATCATCGAGGCAAGGAACATAACAATCTGAAAGATTAATGGCGCTCTTGCAGTATAGATCATCGTAAAAAGCAGAATTGGAACGAAAGTCACCAGCGAAAGTGTTCTTATGTAGATGCTTTTTGTGTAGGCATAAATGTATCCTCCCGCCAGGGTTCCGCTGAAAGTTATTGATAAACAAATCATTATCGGTTTCGGCAGGCTAATTCCTATGTAGCGTTCCTTGGTCATTATTTGCGTCATATCAGCAAACGCAGGCGATAAAAGCTGTTCGGCATGATAACCGTAAAAGCCCAGCAAAAGGTAAACTGCAACAAATCCCGACAATGTTGTGGGAATCAGGTAGATGAGCAAGGCTCTGTTCATGAATGCACCTTTTGCTGCCGGAGTTTGGCCAGTGGATTCTGGTAAAACTGCCAGCGGAGGTGCCTGCCCGATGATTGCCCCTGTATAAAAGGCAATCAGGATGCTCAGGATGAAAAGCAATGCCTTTGGTGAAAAATAAAAATCGGGAGCCATCACCACCGATAATCCGCAGAGTGCGGTCCAGAATAAGGTAAACAATGCTGCCGGGCTCATCCAGGTTTTTTGCTGCCAGCGCACAAAAACACTGAACAGAACAAAAAGTACCATAACAAGTAAAACCTGGAACTGCATGTTCATTTCGGGTTCTCCTTTCTGAGATAATACCGCGATTGCAGAGCCACCAGAACGATATAGGTAAAAATCCCTGCCAGTGTTGTAAATGCTGCTGCCCTGTATCCATAAACCGGCAACAAAAGTACATTCCCGGCAATGTTCACTGCCAGGGCAACTACAATTGAAAATATCATTTCCTTCAAGCGGAGTAATAGTTCCAGAGCCTTGTGTACCAGCAAAGCAGCCTGCCACATAAAAGCACTTACGATCAGCATTACCGACATCCAGAGTAAATCGGGTTCAGTAATGTGCAGCACTTTGGCAAACAAAAAGGGTCTTCCAAAAATGAAAACAACAAAAACGCCTGCAAAAACCATCAACTCAAGGATTAGAGCAGAGTTTACTTCTTTAAGCGCCTCATTTCGCTTACCCTCATTCCACAGAGCGGTGATTTTAGGGTGATAAACCAGCAGAACCGGCATACACACGAAGCCCGAGATTTTAAAGATGAGGTCGTAAACAGATGAGAATAGTCCCACATCAGCATATCCTGAATACTCCTTAATAAAAAACCTGTTTGCAATATTGAAAAGGTAAGATACAGATAACCAAATTGATAGCAGAATTCCAAAGGACCACATTTTCTTAAAAAACCTGGCATTTACATAGGCGTCAGACCATCTCCATTGGTGTTTGTTTCTAAATTTAAAGAGAAAGGGAAGCAGAACCGAAGCAATTAGTCCAAGCATCATTGCCAGAAACAAACTCATATATGTTTTCTCTCCCACAAACAGCACCAGAAATGCAAAGGTCGAAATCATCAGGATGTTATAGGAACCTTCGGTGATAGCGTAGTTTAATGGTTTGAAACCTGCCTGTGAAACGGTCATGCTTAGTGCCAGGAAATTATAGAGGATTATAATTCCGATAAATAAAAGGGTTTCAGGAATGCTGATCTTGTAATAAAGCGGGCCCAGGAACAGGAAAATAAGTGCTCCTGCCAGAGAGCTTATCAATGTTAGCATTCCGAACCTTATTATGGCAAGCCCTTTTTGTTTTTTGTAGATGCTCAGATATCTGAGAATACTCTGTTGAATCCATCCAAAGCCGAATGTCGACAAGAGCATCAGAACATAAAATATCAGGGAGTATTTACCGTATTCAGCTTTTCCTAACCATCTCAGTGCCAGTACGATAAGTGCAAGATTAACCACAGCAGGAATCATTTTCCCTGCAAAATAGATAAGGATGTCTTTTTTAAACAAATGCAGCAAAGGCTTCTTATTTCTTTTGTGGACTTACAATACCAACGGCAAAGGCAACGAAAATGCTGAAAATACTTCCCCAGATAACTGCAAGAATCATCCTTTTTGAAATCGGCATATTTGCCGGACTATCAGGTTCAACAGGGGGGACCGATACTTCGAAGCCTTTTAGTTTATCGAGTCTCGACCGAATTTCTTCGCGTTTTTCGACAAGGTTTATATAGCCTTCTTTTGCAGAAATTTCGCTCCAGGCTATTCCTCCTGTTGTGCTGGATTTGGCAAGCTGAAGATCTATTTCGTGAAGGACTTTTTCGTATCGTTTCTTTTCCAGTCCTATTTTTTCACTAAAGAATTGATTTTCATTTAAATAATTAATAAAATCAGAAACTATAGCCGAAATCTTTGCAGTATCGTATATGTCGAGATTAACCTCATAAGCATTGTTTTCACGCACAGTTCTTACGGTATTAAAACTCAAGCTCTTTAAACCTGGATATTTGGCCTGGTTTAATTTATGGAAATTGTAACCTAAAACCTTCATTTCTGCCTGGCTGAATGAAGGATCAGGATAAATCTTAAGAAAATCGGTACTCAGATTCATTGCCTGGCTAACCTGGTAATTACAGGTTACAAAAAAGGAAACCTGGTAGAATTTTTTCTCCCTGATACCAGAAATAAAAGTGTATCCCAATACCAGCACAAACACAAGTACGGCAAGTTTCCAGCGTCGCATCAGCGGTGCTAAAACTATCGAAAAATCTGGAAGTAAGGTGGTGTCTTTAGTTTTTGATTCTTCCATAGAGGGTTAAGTTTCTTCAGTATTACCAGTTAATTCAATTATTTAATGACCACAAATTTCACCATTTCCCTGCTGTTTCCTGAGATTATTGAAAGAGAATAGATGCCGGCTTTCAATTCTTCGGTGTCGACGGTATATATTTCGGGAGCAGTATTTATTTTGATAAGCTCGCTAACAACTTCGTAACCAAGCATATTGCTGATTTGCATTTTTACTGTATTCCCTATTTTGCCGGCAAATTCAACATTTAACAAAGCCCTTGCCGGATTCGGCCAAACTCTTAATGAAGTTGTAGCCTGCTGTTTTGGCTCATCAACCGAAAGATACTGCCCGACGGTGAATTGCTCATAAATATTATCTCCGAAATCGGGATTATACTGTTTTAATACCAAACCTGTGCTAACATCACGAATCCTGAAATAACCGTTACCCTGCGAAGTATTTGCCCAGAAAGATAAACCATCATTTCCTGAATCAGTGAGGTAAACGGTGTAACAATCATCAGCAAGTGTAAGCGTATCACGATATATAGTGTTAGCGGAAAGGTTATTCCTGTTGATAATGACGTTACCCTGGCTGTCCTTAAGCGTATAAGAGTTTTCGCCAGCATTGTAATTTGTGCGTAAATCAAAATAGATGTGCGAGGGATAAACTGCCGGAACAATAAAAGCAGACGACATGGTGTCATTTGTTACATATTCATCCTGCCCGCCATTCGGACTGCTCAGATGCACATTGAATTTGTTGATAGTTGTACCTGTCCAGTCAGGAATAGGAAGCTTTACTTCAGCGGTTTCAAGAAAACCAAGGTTTCCTGTCCAATGGTAGTTCGATAGCGTCCCGCCTTCTCTTCCATAACTGATATCCAACGAGTTAAGTACAGATGAGCCAGTGTTTTTTAGAATGATAACAGGTTCTGCACATAGCGGATTTAACCTGGCAAATTCTATTCTTCCTGAAGGAGTTTTAATATAGTCGACGGCTGCATCGAGTGTGAAATTGGCTTCTCCGTAGCTCACTAACTGATTGTTAACTCTGTAGTTTGAAGAACCCGGGTTCATATTCGCCGGCAGACTATAATCCAGTTTCATTGGCTGACCCTGGCTAATAAATGGAGTAAGTTCATATTCTTTTGTATCAACAACAGCTCCCGGGCACCATCCGGCCCTGTCGTAAACCCAGGTTCCGCCCTGTGGATAAATGGGGTTATCGCCACAGGCTTTCCATACCTGTCGGATAAACTTTACGGTGTCGTTTAAGGTAATAGTGTGCATTCTGGGAATGAATTCACCTTCTTGTCCATGCCCGCTTATGGCAGACCGGATTTTATACTGCGAAGTGTTCGCAGATGGTTTCACAAACCGCGGCTCAAAATACCTGTTGGTAACAATATCATTGTAAGAAGGAGATACCCATGATCCGCTCGGCCAGATTTGTGAAATAGATTTTACATTTCGCGGAGGCGTGCCTTCATAAAATACGAAGGTAATGTCATTGTCTTCCTGATAAGCTCCGTCGCTCATTGCCAGAAAACGAGCTCCTTTTAATACTGTGGCATAGTCTGTAACATCGTAGGTCCAGGTTCTGCCAAGCAATCCATTAATGGTGAGGCCTTTGCCATAAGGAGTGATAAAATTGATGAGCTCAATCCGCATTGGCCTGAATTGGTAATAGGTGAACTGGCTTATCGTAAGGCTATCCTCAGAAGCAATATAAATGGAATCAAGCTTGACACCGTTCGGATCATAAATATACGTGAAACCAGCCGGCCATACATATAAAGTGTCGGTATTTGTAAGATTGTTGTTTATGCTTGTAAATCCCAGAACAGAAGAAGGAATGTTAAGTGTGGAATCCAGAATTAAAATGCTGTCAGTCTGAATTTGATATACGCCTTGAACAAATGTTGTATTAGGTCTCTCAAAATGAAGGGTAAAATTTCTGTGCAGATCCTGACCTTTGAAGTTTCTGTGACCAGGATTGATAATCGTAGAATGAAAACCGAATGGTCCTGAGTCATGAGCAAGAGTTCCGCTTTCTTCATTAAATTGATAATAGGCCAGTAAAGAGCTGTAATCAGGATGGCTGCTGTTTATATCCTTCCACATCATCTGGTTGATAGCTGCCGAATCGAGGTCTTTCTTCCAGATACTCAGTTCATCGATGTTTCCATAGTAAGCATTACTGCCATCCGAGGCACAACCTACAAGCCACTTCGAAATATTTATCAGCTTTGTTTTTCCGCTGCCACTTGCCCATAAATGTCCGTTCTTGTAGATATTCATAATTCCGGTACCTGTATTCTTTGTGAAGGCCCAGAAATTCCATTTGCCGGCGATTTCCTCTGTTGTAGCCGCCTGATCAATACGGTCGTAACCACCACCTTCACCACCACAATCCCAATAAATTCTTGAGTTGCTCCATGGCATATGAATGTTAACCTGCCTTGAATTTGCGGAGCCACTGGCTTCCAGGATACTTGTGTTGGCTGGAAGTTTTGCAGGATCACCATAACACCAGAAAGCAATTGTAATTTTATCGGATATTTGAGGGAAAACACCCTGGTTCACCTTCATGGTCTGAATTCCGCCATCCATTTTAAGATATGCATCCGGTAAATTGTTTACCAGGGTCATTGTACTTCCGGCATCATGCCCTGAAACACTTGAAAAATTTGTGGCAATTGGCTCAGTATAACTATATTCAACCAGAATATTCGAAACACCATCCCACGTAAAAGGATTGTAAAAGTTAAAGGAATGTTCCCCGATTATGGTTATTGGGGTTGAAAGAAAATAAACATCAGAGAACCCATCCAGTTCCGGATTTTCAGAATCAAGAACACTTTGTGTTGTTTGTTTAAGTTTTATACGCAAATTCGACAAACTACTTGCCGTATTTAAAATATTTAATCTGAGGCCTGTGATATCTCCTGCTACAAGTCCTGAGGCAAGAAGTTCTGTGGCCGTCCAGAGGTGTTGCACTCTTCCGACCTTCGAATTCATTCCGAGAGGCTGGCTGAGCGGGATGTTCATACTCCCTACGGTAGCACTGTTTTCAGAAATAACGCTGGTATAATTCACCTGCTGTTGCACGTACTGAACATATGAATTCACCGCCTGAGTCGTATACGGAAAAACAGTCCCGTTGAAATTGCTGATTAGGTGCGATGAATGTGTTTGCCATAACGAATCAGTCTGGCTGGAGTCAATAATAAAAGTATAGCAGTTGTAATCCCATTCCCCGCATCCAATATTCGGGCTCGTTTGGTTCGACACATGCCCGCCTTTGCAGCGCATGCTGTATAACATCAGGATCTTTTCGTAGGTCTTCGAAGGATCGTTCGGAAAATTAAAAATGCCTGAGCGGATGTTTGTGTCAAATCTGAGTGTATGCACAACAGTCGTATCACCTGGTGCTGCATAAAGCAGGTTGCAGTTTAATACGATCGACAGTAATAACAGTAAAAAGGTAAATTTTCTGTGTTTCATCACAACTATTTTGATGTAAAAGTAAGAGTATTTTGGGAATGATGTTTTCAGATATTTTTGACTTGGTTAAAAAGCTTTGCTTTAACTTCTTCTGACGTATAAACCTTCCCATTTTCAATATCTGATAAGCCTTGCTCAATTTTATCCAACATAATCATTTTATCAATTACCTGATCAATGCCAGGATTTTCAGGTAGGGTCTCAATAGATAATTTTATTTTTTCTTTAGTCAGCATCATTATTCGTTTTTACAATCAATTCTTAATTTAAATGTATTGCGATGATTTAATATGCATTTTATTTGTTTCCAGGTTAAAGGTATCATATTTACTCATAACATGAGTTATCAGATTGCAAATTGATATTGGCTGGCCAAGTTCTATTTGAGTAAGATTTGTATCCTTTATCTCTCTTCCGTCAACAATAATAACTAAACCGGAGCCTATAGCTTCCATTTGTTTCCCATTTGTAATAAGCAGTCCGGTGTCTTCACCAAGGCCAATTCCCAGGGTTTTTGGATTTCCTACAACAGCCTGGAAAAGTCTTCCGATTCTGCCCCTCTGAACAAAATGGGTATCAATAATTACATCATTAATCAAACCCAAACCGCTGGTAATTTTTACTTCACCTTTTAACAGCGCTTCCGAACTGCTTCCCTGGTAAATCATATTGTTTGATGCAGCAGCAGCACCTGCCGAAGTTCCGGCATACATAAAATCCTCATTCCGGTATTTGTCGAGAAAAATATCGTGAAATGGAGTTCCTCCAAGAATGCTGGTCAGGCGTAACTGATCTCCTCCTGTGAACATCAGCACATCTGCAGCCCTCAGCCTGTCGAGTATCGCAGGCTCCATCGCCTGCTCGCGGCGGTCGATATGTAAAACATCAACATTGGTGGCATTCAGGTAATTAAACGCTTTTACGTACTCTGGTCCAATTTCTTTGGGGATTTTTGAAGCAGTAGTAATTACCTCAATACGGGATTTTTCCCGATGTACAGATTCATCGATTACACGCTTTAAAATTCCGGCTTCAAAAAAGTTCAGATTCTGTGCAGCACTTTTGTCTAAATCGGTTTCTGTAAAACTCCCTTTATCAACCGCACCACCTATAATGATTAGTTTTCCTCGTATCTCCATCAGGCAAAAGTACAATTTCTTCTAATGTTCACATATACTTTTGAAGGTTGAACACATTAACATACATTTATATTTATTTTTTAAATGGGCAGATAGTAAGTTTTACATGACAAAAACCTCTATTTTTAGCAAAATATTTAAACCGTCTCACCTGATGAAGATTTTAAAAGTACAAGCCCTCCGGGGTCCGAATATTTGGAGTGTAAAGAGGAAAAAACTAATCCAGATGCGTATTGATCTGGAAGAAATGGAACAGTTTCCAACCAATAAGATTGAAGGTTTCAGAGAGCGGCTGGAAGCCATGTTTCCGTCGATGATTGAACACCGCTGTTCTGAAGGTGCAAGAGGCGGCTTCTTTTCCCGGGTTGATCAGGGCACATGGATGGGGCATGTTATCGAACATATTGCCCTGGAGATCCAAACGCTTGCAGGTATGGAAACAGGCTTCGGAAGAACCCGTGAAACAAAAACTCCGGGAATTTATAACGTGGTTTTCAGTTATACCGAAGAAAATGTTGGTATGTATGCCGCTGAAAGGGCTGTAGCTATTGCCGAATCTCTGATAAAAGGATTACCCTATGATCTTGAGGCCGACAATAAAAGAATGCGCGAGATCCGCGAAGATGTGCGTTTAGGCCCAAGTACCGGAAGCCTCGTCGATGAGGCTGTTGCCCGCGATATTCCCTGGATACGTTTGGGTACCAATTCCCTTATTCAGCTGGGGTATGGAGTGAATCAAATGCGTTTTCAGGCTACCATTACCTGTAAAACGAGCAATATCGCTGTTGATATTGCCTGTAACAAGGAGGAAACAAAACGGATGCTGGATGCAGCCTCTATTCCTGTGGCCAGTGGAAGCATTTGTGTAGACGAAGAAGACCTTGAATCGACAATCAAAAAAATCGGCTACCCAATTGTACTCAAGCCACTGGATGGAAACCATGGCAAGGGAGCTTCTATAAACGTTACTAACTGGGATGATGCTGTTGAAGGACTTGCCTATGCAAAAAAATACAGCCGGAGAGTTATTGTTGAAAAATTCATTACGGGTTTTGATTTCAGGGTTCTGGTAATTGATAACAAACTTGTAGCTGCCGCAAAACGCGTTCCTGCACACGTTGTCGGAAATGGCAGAGATACTGTTCAGCAACTGATAGATACTACAAATCTTGACCCGCGACGGGGTTATGGCCACGAAAAAAATCTCACCCAGATTGATGTCGACAGAGATACGCTCGATTTATTGGAAAAACTACACTATACAGTTGATACTATTCCAGCAAAAGATGAAATTGTTTACCTGAAATCTACAGCAAATCTCAGTACCGGCGGTACATCTATCGATATTACCGATATGATGCATCCCGAAAATATTTTTCTGTGTGAGCGGATTTCACGATTAATCGGACTCGATATCTGCGGAGTGGATATTATGGCAGAGAACCTTTCGCAGCCATTAAAGGAAAATGGCGGCGTTATTCTGGAAGTTAATGCAGCGCCTGGTTTCCGGATGCACCTCGACCCATCAGAAGGCCTGCCAAGAAATGTGGCCTCACCCGTACTCGACATGCTCTATCCTCCCGGAAAACCTTGCCGCATTCCTATCATTGCTGTTACGGGAACCAATGGAAAAACCACAACAACCAGGCTTCTGGCTCATATTGTGAAATACAATGGATATAAAGTTGGTTTCACTACCTCCGACGGTATCTATATTCAAAACCACATGATGGAGAAAGGCGATAATACCGGGCCAATCAGTGCGGAATATATCCTCAAGGATCCTACAGTTGAGTTTGCTGTTCTTGAAACTGCACGCGGAGGAATTCTGCGCTCCGGACTTGGTTTCAGCCGTTGCGATATTGCTGTGGTTACAAATATTCAGGAAGATCATCTCGGGCTGAACGACATTGACACGCTCGAAGACCTTGCACGCGTAAAAAGCACCGTAGCAAAAAGCGTTAAAAAAGATGGCTGGGCAGTATTAAATGCCGAAGATGAATATTGTGTAAAAATTGCCTCTGAATTAAGCTGTAATGTGGCATATTTCAGCTTAAATGAAGATAATCCAATCATTCAGAAACTTTGCAAGGAAGGGAAAATTGTAGCTGTTTACGAAAATGGTTTCATCACTATAAAAAAAGGAGAATGGAAGATTCGTGTTGAACGTGCCACACATGTGCCATTAACTTTTGGCGGAAAAGCAAAGTTTATGATTGCTAATGCACTGGCTGCTACGCTTGCCAGCTATTTGTGGGGTTTCAAAACAGAAGACATTAGCATGTCGCTTCAGACCTTTATCCCTGGTGTTGCGCAGACTCCCGGCCGTATGAATATTTTTGAGTTTAAAAAATTCAAAGTGATGATAGATTTCGCGCATAACCCTGATGGGTACCGCGGAATTGAGGAATATCTGCAAAGTGTAAATGCTGTGAGGAAAATCGGAATTATTGCCGGTGTGGGCGATCGTCGCGATCAGGATATAAAAGAGTGCGGATTAATTGCCGCAAGGATGTTCGACCATATTATTATCCGCCAGGAAAAACATCTGCGTGGAAGAACTGCCGAAGAAATCATTGATCTCATTCTGTCAGGAATAGGCGAAGCAAACAGAACAGTTACCTACGAAATTATCCCCAAGGAAACGGAGGCAATCAAACATGCCATAAACATTGCGCACGACGGAACATTCATTACTGCACTCAGCGACGTAGTTACGAATGCTATCGATATTGTTCAGCAATACCTGGATAAGGAAAATGAAGGGGGAACTATTTAATATTTTTCTGCTTATTCTGAAAGGGAATACCCACTCCGACACAGAGGAAATGCCCTTACAGGGTAATACTCCGATTTGAACAGAAAATGTAGCACATTGACCTCTGTACCAAACCAAAGCTTAATGTAACAATTTACCAGTTTACCAAGGTAATATTTACATATAGCCCTGTAAGGGCATATTCCATTAGCGATGGGCATCGCCCATCGTGCAGAATATTGGCAAATTACGTTAGAGCCCTGTAAGGGCGGCCTACCTTTCGGAGGACTACTCTAACAAGGCATTTGTCCTCGGGATGGCTTGATAATCAATAGCAGCATCAGCCGTTGTTTCGTGCCGACCCTTACAGGGTCATATTTAACACTGCGTCATTTATTCGATGGG
>CAIXZF010000021.1 GCA_903923925.1 uncultured Bacteroidales bacterium | reverse complement strand
CCCCCCCCGAAAAAATAAACCATCTCAAACTAGTTCTCCCTCTCACACTCCCTCTCACACTCCCTCTTCAAACTTTTCCCCTCCCAATTCCGAATATAATAGCCTCTTCCTCCAACCTACAACTGCAATTCGCGAGTTGAAATTTGGGTTCAATCCTGACCCTTGGCAAGGCCGTAATTTCATTTTTGCAATTGTTATTTTATGAAAAAAGTCCCCGAAAAAAAAACCTGGCCAGAAATCCTGCACCACAAAGCAGAAGAATTTCTAAAGAAACATTCAGATGCCGAAATACTGGAACTTATTCAGGAACTGGCCTATCAATATGAAGAAAAAGCAAAGCGGGCCGATGAGCTGATCCTTGCCAACAAAGAGCTGGCCATTCAAAATGAAGAAAAAGCAAAGTGGGCCGATGAGCTGATCCTTGCCAACAAAGAGTTGGTCTTTCAAAATGAGGAGAAAGCAAGGCGGGCAGTGGAGCTATTCGTTGCAAGAGAAGAAATTGCTTATCATGAGGAGTTATCAATTGTAAATTACAAACTGCAGAGACTAATTCAAGAACTTGAGATACACCAGTTAGAACTGAAAACTCAGAATTCAGAACTTCTGGAAGCACAATTTGCCGAACAAAGAATAACCGTAAAGTATCGAGAACTTTTTGATTTGGCACCAGTTGGATATTTAACGCTTTCAAATCTTGGGGAAATTAAAGAGATAAACCTGCATGGGGCCAAAATACTTGGTAAAAAACAATTGTACTTACAAGGTTCCAAATTCGGTTTTTGTGTTTCTGAAGACACTAAACTCATTTTTAGTCAATTTTTAACTGATGTATTTAATGGTACATTTGAGAAATCATGCGAAGTAACACTTTCCGGGATCGAGAACTCATCCGTATTTGTTCACCTTACCGGCATCGTTCAGAATAATGGTGAACAATGCTTTATGACTATGGTGGATATAAGCTTTAATCTGAAACATGTAAAACTAATGCAGAGCGAGCAGCGTTACCAGGCTTTGGTTGAGTGGTCTCCTTATGCTGTACTCGTTCACCGCGACCTGAAAATTGTTTATGCCAATCCAGCTGCTTTAAAAATGTTTGGTGTATTAACAGAGCATTGCCTTGTTGGAACTTCAATCAAGGATCTGATTCATCCGGATTCTTATCAAACTGCGCTGGATCGGATACACAAGGCAATTAAAGATGGTGGCAGCGCACCGATGATTCACTTGAAATACTTAAAACTTGATGGAACGATTATAGAAGCTGAAGTACAGGGTATCCCAATTATGTATGATGGATTCTTGTGCATTCATGCAAGCCTGCACGACATTACAGATCGCATGAAGTTGGAGGAAGAACTCAAAAAGGATTTTACTGCCTTAAAGGAGGCGGAGATAGCATTGCAGCGGAGCCATGACAAATATACTTCAATGATTTCCAATATTTCAGACGTAATCGGCATTATGGGTGCCGATGGTATAATGACATATAAAAGCCCGAACATCGAAAAATGGTTCGGATGGCTGCCACAGGAGCGTCTCGGAACCAGCGGTTTTTCAACAATCCATCCCGACGATCTTGAGAGGATTCAAAAAGTTTTTTATAGTTTACTGGAGAACGATAGTTCAGTGATAAAAATAGAATTCAGGTATGCATGTAAAGATGGAAGTTATAAGCCTATAGAACTTGCTGCTGCCAACCTTTTGAATGACCCGCTTATCAACGGTGTTTTGCTTAATTATCGTGATATTACTGAGCGCCATCAGGCAGAGGAAGAAATTAAGCATAAAACCCAGGAGTTGATTAAGATAAATGCCGAAAAAGACAAATTTTTTTCCATCATTGCCCACGACTTGCGTGGTCCTTTCAATGGATTTTTGGGTTTAACTCAATTGATGGTTGAAGAATCAGAGAATTTTAGCGGTGATGAAATTCAGGAATTTTCGAAGCGCATGAATCAATCTGCATCCAATCTCTTCAGTTTACTCGAAAACCTGCTGGAGTGGGCCCGTCTGCAAAGGGGCTTCATAAGCTTTACGCCAGAGCCCTTTTTAGTATTACCAATGGTTTCTGAAATTTTCCATTTGTTCTTAGATTCGGCTAACAAAAAGGAAATTGGGATAATAAATGAGATCCCGGCAGAACTGGGAATACTTGCCGACAAGTATATGCTGGGGTCGATTATTCGGAATCTTTTATCGAATGCATTGAAATTTACACCTAAAGGCGGAGAAATAAGCATCGGGGCGAAGTCCTTACCCGGTAATTTTGTTGAATTCTTTGTCAGGGATTCAGGCATCGGAATGAGCCGTAAGATGATTGATGATTTATTCCGGATTGATGTTCAAACAAGCAGAAGAGGAACTGAGAATGAATCTAGCACTGGCCTTGGACTAATCCTATGCAAAGAATTTATTGAAAAGCACAATGGTGAAATATGGGTAGAAAGCGAAGAAGGCATAGGTTCTGTGTTTTATTTTACGATTTGTTATGCGGCGGGAGTACAGACAATAAACAGCATAACAAATAATGTTAAAAGTGAGGTAAAAAATATTCAGATGAATCAACTTAAAATATTAATTGTTGAAGACGATGAGATTTCTCAATTCCTCATATTAGCGATAGTTAAAAAGTACAGCAGGGAAATTCTTCATGTGAAAACCGGTTCAGAGGCTATTGAGGTATGTAACAATAACACCGACCTCGATCTTATTCTGATGGACATTAAATTACCCGGATTGGACGGTTATGAGGCTGCACGGCAAATCCGTAAGTTTAATATGGATGTAATCATCATAGCACAAACTGCCTTTGCCCTTTCTGGTGAAAGGGATAAAGCAATAGCTGCCGGTTGTAATGATTACATTTCAAAACCCATAATCAAAGCCGAATTACTTTCCCTAATCCGAAAACATATTTAGTTCCGCACCGCCAAGCCTGTCGGGGCTTGATTGATTAAAATTGTTACAAAGCAATAATCGCCAATATATTTCTTGTTCTCTTTTACATTCTTGTGTTTTCATGTTGCACATTAAGTAAGAGAAACATCAATTCTGAAATGCAAATTCACTCAAATGGATTGGGAGAGATAAAAATCGGTGACGACTACAGCAAGGTAATAAAGTATTGTAGTAGATTGAAATTCAGAGCAGTGCAAAAAGGGCAGGAAGAATCTGATGAATATAACCGAGGGCTGTTCATTTCTAAAGATTCCGCATTAGTTTGTGTTATCGGGAATAAGAATTGGGGGGCTTCACCCTATGTTGTAAGAATGATTGAAAGTATATCTATTTATGATTCAAATGGATAAATAGACGAAGAATTTTAAAAAAAAAAGGTGTCTCACGGATGAGACACCTTTCTACGAATTCTGCGACGGAACTTAAACGAGTCCTTGAGCAAGCATAGAATCAGCGATTTTTACGAAACCACCGATATTGGCACCTTTAACGTAGTTGATAAAGCCGTCTTCTTCTTTACCGAATTTTACACAGGTCTTGTGGATATCGATCATGATCTGGTGTAACCTTTGATCTACTTCTTCTCTGGTCCATGATAAACGAAGTGAGTTTTGGCTCATTTCAAGACCTGAGGTGGCAACACCACCAGCATTGGCAGCTTTTCCAAGACCGTACAGGATTTTCTTTTCTAAGAAATATTCAACTGCTTCAGGTGTTGATGGCATGTTAGCACCTTCTGATACGCAGTAGCAACCGTTTGCAACAAGAACTTTTGCATCGGCTTCGTTGAGTTCATTCTGAGTAGCACATGGCATTGCGATATCGCACTTAACACCCCATGGGGTCTTACCTTCGTGATATTCAACACCGTATTTTGTAGCGTAATCGCTGATACGACCACGTTTTACATTTTTCAGGTTCATGATATAAGCGAGTTTCTCAGCATCGATTCCGTTTGGATCGTAGATGAAACCGTTTGAATCGCTCATTGTAACAACCTTACCACCGTACATAGTAACTCTTTCGCAAGCATATTGTGAAACGTTACCTGAACCGGAAATAACAACTGTTTTACCTTCGATCTCAAGACCACGGGTGGCTAGCATTTCTTTTGCGAAATAAGTTGCACCGTAACCTGTTGCCTCCGGACGAATTAATGAACCACCCCACTCGAGGCCTTTACCAGTAAGAACACCGGTGAATTCATTACGCAATCTTTTATATTGGCCAAACATGAAACCAATTTCTCTTCCACCAACTCCGATATCACCAGCTGGAACGTCGGTATCAGGACCGATATGACGCTGTAGCTCAGTCATAAAGCTCTGGCAGAATTTCATAACTTCATTGTCTGACTTTCCTTTTGGATCGAAATCTGATCCACCTTTACCACCACCCATTGGAAGAGTAGTTAGTGAATTTTTGAAAATCTGTTCGAAAGCTAAAAATTTCAACACACCAAGATTTACAGTAGGATGGAGGCGAAGACCACCTTTGTATGGGCCAATAGCACTGTTCATCTCAATTCTGAATCCACGGTTTACCTGGAATTCACCTTTGTCATCCAACCATGGAACTCTGAACATTAATACTCTTTCTGGTTCACAGATACGCTCGAGAACTTTGCCATCCTTGTATTTAGGGTGCTCTTCAATGTATGGGATCAATGATTCTACTACTTCTTTCACTGCCTGATGGAATTCAACCTCAGACGGATTCTTGGCAATTACTTTTGCCATGAAATCATTGACCTTCTGGTCTAAAACTTCTTTGTTCATAGTACGTTGAGTTTAATTTTTTTTACTCTGTTTTAAAAGTCAGGCAATATTACGCATTTTTTATGATTGTGAAATATGAAACAATGAACTTTTTTTTGCTTTAGCTGCTAATTTAGAATCGTTTTAAAGTATGTGAGAATCAGATACTTAGTTATGTAAAAAAATCCATATTTTTTTGATTTCTTGCTGATGAATTCACATAAAATATGTATTTTTGGACGGCATGATAATCGGGTCTTAAAAGGCATGATTATTATCGTGCCTACCAATATGACTGAAAAACTATCAAATGAAGCTCAGACCGGTCTTGATTATGACCGGCTCGCATTCGAAAGGCGTGAACGTCTTAAAGAACTTTCTGCAATAAACAGAACAACAAGCATCCTTAAAGAAGGGAAAGCTGTTGAAGATACCTTACAGCAGGTATGTAGTATTCTTCCCCCTGCCTGGCAATACCCTGAATATACTGCCGCCAGGATACGCTACGACGAAAAGGAGTATAAAACAGCTAATTTCCTGGCTACCCAATGGGTTCAGCAACAAATTTTTGAGACAATCGACGGCAAAAAAGGCGTTTTAGAGGTTGTTTACCTTAAAGAATTTATTATTCTGGATGAAGGCCCCTTTATGATAGAGGAACGGGAGCTCCTGAATAACCTCGCCAATATCCTTACCGGCTACCTGAACAGTATAAAAGCCAAAGCTTTAATTTCAGGCGCACGACAGCAGGATCTGTATTTTTCACAAAAAAAAGAAACAAAAACTCTTGTTGGCGAAAGCAGGCAACTGCTTCGTAAGTTCCTCAATAAGAATAATGTAGATCGCGATGTTTATCACGATCTCATGTTATTTAAGGTTAAAGAGATTTTGCTTGTTGCAAACCTATACGATGCCTATAGCATTGAAAAAGATGGCCGCTTTTCGGAATACGTTCTTGGCGAATACTCTGCTTTAAGTCTCACCTCTATTCCCAGGATTACGGGTGCCTCCAGCTTCGAAGAGGCAAATGAGGAGTTGAAATCAAAGCATTTCGACCTTGTAATTGTAATGATGGGGGTGGATAAAAATACACCTGCCGAAATCTCCAGTAAAATTAAACTGGAATATCCATATATTCCTATCTTCCTGTTACTTAACAATAATAGCGATGTTTCTCTGCTGAGTGAAAAAGCAGAAAAATTCAAGTATGTTGACAAAGCATTTGTGTGGAATGGCGATTCACGCATTTTCTTTGCCATGATAAAACATGTTGAAGACAAGATTAATGTTGAAAATGATACAAAGGTTGGTCTTGTAAGGGTGATATTGCTTGTGGAGGATTCTCCGGAATTCTATTCCCGCTATCTGCCCATGCTTTATAATATTGTACTCGAACAAACCAAGCGAATTCTGGAAGATGTGAGTACAGATGAATTGTACAAGATTCTCAGACTCAGAGCCAGGCCAAAGATACTGATGGCTACCAATTATGAGGAAGCTGTTAATATTTTCGACAAGTACAAGGATTACATGCTTTGCCTGATTACGGATATGAAATTCAGCAGAGCCGGAAAACTGGATGATTATGCCGGAACCCGTTTTGTACAATATGCACGCTCGGCTTTTAAGGATCTGCCGATAATGATACAGTCGTCAGAAAAAGATAATGCTGCAAAAGCCTATGCTTTAAGGGCTAGTTTTATTGACAAAAACTCTGAAAGCCTCATTCAGGATTTCAGGAGTTTTATTACGCATTACCTTGGTTTTGGAAATTTTATTTACCGCGATCTTCAGGGCAATCAGATTGCAACCGCCCGTTCGCTTAAAGAATTTGAGAACCACCTGCGTACGATTCCCGACGAGAGCCTGCTTTATCATTCAAAGCGAAACCATTTCTCGCTGTGGCTGATGGCAAGAGGCGAAATCCAGGCAGCTAAAATTCTCAACCCTGAACAGGTGAGCGATTTTGATTCACCCGATCATATCCGGAATCACCTCATTGAAATCATTAAAAACTTTAGAAACGAGCAGAATAAAGGGAAAGTAATTCCTTTTGAAGAATCTGCTATCGAAGATCCTAGTAATATTCTGAGCCTGTCGTCAGGTTCTCTGGGTGGCAAAGGAAGAGGTTTGGCTTTCATAAACGACCTCATCTATAATTTTGATTTTAGTAAGCATGTTCCTGATATTAACATCGTTGCACCAAAAACATCTATAATTGGTGCCGATGAATTCGATTATTTTCTTGAACGGAATAAGCTGATGGAAAAGGTGTATGCCGAAGAGGATTATGAAGAAATCAAGAAATTATTTATTGAAGGAAAACTAACTGATGGATTGATTAAAAAGCTTAAAGCTATTTTAAAGGTTATTCATAATCCGTTGGCAATCAGGTCTTCAGGCTTGTTTGAGGATTCCTTGATGCAACCTTTCGCCGGTATTTTTGAAACCTATATTCTCCCTAACAATCATCCGGATCCGAACGTGCGTTTGCAGCAGACCATGGATGCTATTAAACTTGTGTATGCTTCTATCTTCTCAAAGATGGCAAAAGGATACATTGAAGCTATCCATTATAAGGTGGAGGAAGAGAAAATGGCGGTTGTAATTCAGGAGGTTGTAGGGAATAAGTATGAGGATTATTATTATCCGCATATAAGCGGTGTTGCTCAGTCGCATAATTATTATCCATTTGCCCACATGAAACCGGAAGAAGGCTTTGCTGTTTCAGCTCTCGGTCTTGGAAAGTATGTTGTGGAAGGCGATAAAGCATATCGTTTTTCACCTAAATATCCAACACTTGATATCAATTCTTCTAAGGATCAGTACAAGAATTCCCAGGTTGATTTTATTGCCGTTGATCTTGCAAAGAAGGATATTAACCTGATGGAAGGCGATATGGCCGGACTGGTTCAGCTGGATATTGAAGTTGCCGAAAAACATGGAAATCTGCGCCACCTTGCCTCGGTTTATGATCTTGAAAACCAACGCATTGTTCCTGGAATTACACACCCAGGTCCCAGGATCATTAATTTTGCAAATATCCTGAAATACAATTATATACCACTTGCAAAGACCATAGAAACCGTTTTAGACGTGGTTAAAGAGGCTATGGGTTGCCCCGTTGAAATTGAATTTGCTGTTGATCTTACCAAGGACAAGAATTACAAGTCGTCGTTCTATCTGCTTCAGATTAAACCCCTTATCGGCAATGCTCAGGATTACGAGATCGACATGAATGAAATTGACAAAAAAGAAATCATTCTTTACTCAGAGCGGGGTATGGGCAACGGGATAATTGAGGGCATAAAAGACCTGATTTACGTTGATCCGTCCACGTTTGATAAGTCGAAAACTGAGGAAATGGCAAAGGAAATCGAATATCTGAATGCAAAAATGAATAAACTTGGCGATAACTATGTTTTAATTGGTCCTGGAAGATGGGGAACCCGCGATCGCTGGATCGGAATACCGGTAAACTGGCCGCAGATTTCGAGCGCAAAGGTAATTGTGGAAACAAGTTTGGAGGATTTCCCACTTGATGCTTCTTCAGGATCACACTTTTTTCACAATGTAACTTCTATGAATGTTGGCTATTTAAGCGTGCAGCAGGAACTGGCTAACAATAAAATAGGCTGGGAAGTGTTTGCAAACCAGGAACTTGTTGAGGCAACGAAGTATTTCAGGCATGTGAGGTTTCAAAATTCTGTTACCGTGAGAATGGACGGAAAGAAGCGGATTTCGGTAATCACATATAAGCCATGATACTGATGCGACAGTATTTTTTAAATATTTTTGCAAGGGTATTGTTATCCCAGCCGAATTGTAGTATTATTGTAATGTTTAATCTATAAAATATAGCCATGTACGATTTTATTTCTCTCTATGTTAAATGTCCGATGTGCACGAATTCGCTCATGGATAAAGAGAAACTTATTGATAACAAACCTAGTATCCATCTCAATATCGAAATGGACGGTAAAAAAGGTTCAATAGCTTTGTCATCCATTTATGGCAGCTTTAATTTTAATTGCAATATTGATTTACCAGTTGGCCATCTGGCGAAATTTACATGCAGAAGTTGCAATAAGGAAATAACCTCTAAGGAAGAATGCCTGTCGTGCGGTGCACCAATGGTTCCTTTTTACCTTGATATGGGTGGGAAAGTCAGTATTTGTTCCAGAAGTTCGTGTAAAAACCATTTTGTTGAATTTGAGGATCTTACAACTGCAATGCAACGTTTGTACGAAGAATATGGGTATGAGGATTCTCAGAATTCCAGGGATAACAGAAATCAGAACGTTCCCGAAGCTGTTGTTCCCGATCCTGTTGATGAACGGAAAGAGATTATTGAATCGGGTGCTTTTCTGCATTCATATTGTCCGCATTGTCACAAAAGCCTGATAGAGAATGATTTACTTAAGCTTAAGATTAGAAAAGGTGATATTGGTTTGTTAATGTTAAGTCCGTTTCTTAATGTTTTTTCTACCAAATCAACCATTTTTCTTCCTGAGGAACAGCCAGTTGAAGACATTATGTGCTGGCATTGTGATAATAGTTTGATCCCAACAGATAAACAATGTGAGAAATGCGGTTCCAAAGCTGCCCGCATCAACGTAGGAGCCAGAACAAAACTCATCGATTTTTATATCTGCACCAAGAAGGGTTGCCGCTGGCATGGTGTAAGCGAGGAAGATATGCAGAATATCAAACTCGAAGACAGCATGGAGTGGTAAAATCTGCCTGCTTCACAATCGATACATACATGCCACACGCTGCGTGGTATTAGCGGTTCTGCCCGGTACGGATAAATTTTAATGTCTGGATGAAATCATTATTCTTTATCAGCAATGTATAAACCCCATCAGGCAAGGATTTCAGATCAAGACTGAATTTTTGTTTTCCATTAATCAGAGTGCTTAAAAGGAGTTGCCCCTGCATATTTCTGACTTCAGCAACAGCCCGATCAATACTTTTCGACAATTGAACATTCAAAAAATCAGCTGCCGGGTTCGGATAAATCAGAACTGATAACTCCCTTGAATCTTTTATCCCTTCAAAGAAATGGATCTGAATATTGTCGATAATGGATTTGTCACCGATCAGGTTTGGCGAATTGGCGGAATTTAGCCTGTTCGAAGCCTGTATTTTTAAATGGAACACCGGCTGAAAACCCGAAAGCATGTAATACCTGGGTAAAAACGGGTCATTCGTGGCAGTTGTTGGATTTAGGGCTGTGTCGCTTGTAAACATCTCCGGCAACGTAATTGTATCATCTTTAACAACACGCAGCCATGAGGTTTTTGGTCCTCCACTGAAAGTTTGTTTCAGATCGAAATAAAATGCCCAGGTATTCATGCCTGCTAAAGAAACATCGCAGGTATATAAGGTTGAAATATGGTCCTGATAGGCAAATGCCTGTTCGTAGGTGGTGCTGTTCCCGCTGCCTGCCGGCCATGTATCTGCATCTCCTCCTGTTAACACGATTGCATACGTGCCGTTTACGCCTAAACCCACTTCAACGGATGCTGCCGCCTGCGTACCATGACTAATACCAAGAAACTGTGTAAAACCTGGATTCTCAAAATCAAAAAGTACTGGCGGTAATGGCATAGGATCTACAGAAAAAATAAGCGAAATCAGGGAATCATTTGTAGTGTTAAAATCATTTGAATCTTTAACGGCTACCAAAAGATTATGAGGCCCAGACATAAATACATTGGCAAGGTTGCTTAAGGTAAAATCCTTTTCCTGTCCCGGAATTAAGGTGTCCTGAATTGTGTCATACGTATATGGGAGATTATCGGTTTTCATTCTTGCAATAAAGCCGTTTGAAGGAAGTGAGCCAACATTTTGCACGCTTATTTTAACAGGCAGAGGGTTTGATCCGCAATTGCCCAAGGGCTCAAGAATACGCTTTAACAAGAGATCTGGACCTTTGTCGTTGATGGAGAAATCGTCTATAGCTATTCCTTCGTCATTTATTGTGCCGTCTGAAGCAAAATTAAAACGGAATCTCAGATTTGCCTTCCCGGCCAGATAGCTGAGGGAGGTTTTATAATGTCTCCATCCAATGCTGTTCCCACTCCATTTCGGTGGTCCGAAGTATCCGAGTACTGAATTGTTGTTGTAAAACCCGGAGTCGGCAATAAGCGGAATCCAGGGACCTCCGTTTTCAGAAGACTCAAGAATCATAGCATCCAGATCTTCCTGCGTTTTAATGTTTAACCATACGCTGAGCGTAGGCTCAGCAAGGTTTGTGAAATCAAAACCAGGCGATTCAAGATAACAATTTGTGTTATTCGTATAGTTTGAGTTAAGGTCTGTCATCCAGCACATTGTGCCGCTGTGAGCTCCGTTCAAAGAATTCTGCGAAGGTGTTCCAAGTTCCCAATTATCAATGGAGGCCAATCCCCCGCTTGTCCAGCAGGCAAATCCTTCAAATTTCTCGAAATAGGGGAAACTTGTGATGTACTGGCCATTTTGAACAGTAAACTGCATGGTATTATTTGCATTGTTGTTGTCAGGCCCTAGTGTAACTACAAAAATATAGATTCCTGGTGCACTAATATATGCAGGTTGCGCAAATGTATAATCCAGGGTACATCCCGGAGGCAATGTTATAGGACATATTTCAGTAACCACCATGCCGCCGTTAACACTGTAGCTTACCGGAGAATAGCCTTGTGGGCTGGTTCCGAAATTGCCGATTCGAATTGTGACAGTAGCAATTGAAAGGTTACAGCCACTCACCGGGTTTATGAGTGCAACTACGCCAAAGTCATTTGGAAATTGTGCCCTTGCTTGGTTTACAAAAGAACATGAAAATAAAATGCCTGAAATAAAATATAAAAAATGTTTCATTGCATTTGGTTTTACACATTTGTAATATGTTGCATTAACGATGGGGTTGTGGTCCACAACCCCATCGGGAACAAAAAATATTATTTCGTTTTTACAAATTTTACGATTTGTATATTTTCATTGTTGTGGATCAACAGCGAATAAACACCAGCTGTTAATGATTTCAGATTTATTGAGAATTGCCGTTGTCCATTTATCGGATTTGATAACACTAGCTGCCCCTGCATATTGCGAACCTCTGCAATACCTGAATTGATAGCTTTTGATAATTCAATATTTAGAATATCATTGGCAGGATTCGGATATATCATCATAGCCAAACCTTCATTTTCAGGAATTCCGCCAAAGAAGGCAATTCCCAGGTTGTCGATAAAGGCGTTGTCGCCAATTCCTGTGGGCGAATTTGCTGCATTTAATCTGTTTGCTGTTTCAATACTTATCCTGAAAGGGGAAGCAAAACCGCTAAGCATGAATAATTGACCACTGAATTGATCGCTGCTGGCAGTTAAAGGTTTAAATATGGAATCATTTGTTGAAGCTGAATGAAGCAGAATGTTATCATCTTTCATAACTCTCAGCCACGAAGTATTTGGTCCTTCGCTGTAAGTTTGCTTAAGATCGAAGACCAGGGCCCAGTAACCGCCTCCGGGAATGGTAATATCGCAGGAATAGATACTGGCATAATGATCAGCATATCCAAAGGCCTGCTCGTAAGTAGTTGTGTTTCCTCCACCTGCAGGCCAGGTTCCACCTGAACCTCCAGTCATTAAAATAGCGTGGCCATTATTCACACCAATAGTGTTTTCAACGGATGCCATTGTTTGCTCCGAAGTTTTGAGTCCGAAATACTGGAAATATCCAGGAGCTTCGAAATCTGTTAAAACAGGAGGGTTCGCAATTGGCATTGTCGAAAATACGGTTACATTCAGCGAATCGTTCCAATGGTAAGGATCGAAAGGGTTTGATATTCCTACTGTTAGGTGATGTTCTCCAGCAGGAGTGAGGCTTGCAGTGCCGGTAAGGTTGATGGTTTTAGTTTGTCCGGCTTGCAATGTGTCGTGATGAGTTTCATAAACATAGGCGCCATTATCAACTTTAAGCCTTGTAATCAGGCTGTCGGTGCGCATGAAGCCGTAATTTGAAACACTTATACTTACAGGCGAAGGAGAAAGAAGATCGCAACCACTTGCGGGTTCAATTATACTCCTTAGTGTCAAATCAGGCGATTTTTCTGAGATGTTGAAATCGTCTATAGCAACGCCTTCATCATTCTGAACATAATCTGAAACAAAACGGAAGCGGAATTGAACCTTTGGCGATCCTGCAAAGCTGGAAACTGAAGTTGTAAATTGCGTCCAGCCCGTTGTGCTTCCGCTCCATTTAGGCGGTGTGAGATTTCCCTGGGTTGAGGTGTTGTTGTAAAAACCTGTGCCACCAGTAACTTTGGTCCATGCGCCTCCATTGTCCGATGATTCAAGAATCATGGCATCGTAATTCAATTCGGTTTTCAGGTTAAGCCATACGCTGAGCATTGGATTTACCAGGGTAGTGAAATCGAAACAAGGCGATTGAATATAACAATTGGCATTGTCGTGATAATTTGCAGTGAGGCCTGTCATCCATGCGTTTGTGCCACTGTGTGCAGTGTTAATGGTAGCTTGCGCTGCTGTCCCTAACTGCCAGTCGTTGGCTCCGCTAAGCATTCCACTCGACCAGCCGCTGTTCGTTCCTTCAAAATTTTCGAAATAAGAATAGTTGTTGATAAAAGGTGTGTTGATAATAGAAATCTGCATGGAGTTGTTACTTGGATCCAGATCCTGACCAAGGCTTATTGTGATGTTGTAAATTCCCGGGATGCTCAGATTTACCGGCGCTACAAAAGTATACACCGTATCGCCACCGGGAGCTAACATCAGATTGAAGGTTTCAGTAACTACAGTACCGCCGTTTATGCTGTAATAAACCTGGATTGAGTAGAGCGAATCATAGCCGTAATTGCCAATATTCACGCTGATGAGTTCACTGCCCGATAATCCACAGCTGCTCACAGGTGAGAGAATTGAAATTAAACCGGCATCGTTTGCCACCTTTTGCTTAATGCGGATATTGTCGAGGTAAACATTGTCGCCGAATCCGTTCTGCCCGTTTGTGTTGTCATATTTACAAGCCGACTGGAATGTAAGCTTGAATTGTGTATTTGCGTAGGCCGACAGATCGAAGGAATGTGTAAGATAAGGATCGGAATTATTTGTTGCTGAGTTAAAATTGATTATACCATTATTATCAGCCAGGGGAACAGTATCGTTAACAACAAGCCTGAAATAACTGTATGCCCAGCCCGCACTGTTTCCCATGCGGAGGTCGATTTTTAATTCAGGATTTGATAGTGTGCTTGCATCAACAATACAAGCACTGTAGGCTTTTCCTGCATGGTCGGCATAGGCAAAGGCCTGGGCAGGAGTAGTTGATTGGCCGGTGTTTCCCGGCCAGGTTCCTGCAACCAAACCTGTCATCAGAAGCCCGTAGGAGCCTAGGTTGCCGAGTACAGGATTAATGGTAAGCTTCGCATTTGCTGCACCCTGAAGTGCAAAGTATGGAGTAGTGCCGGTTTCAAAGTCTTCGAGGAAAGGGAAGGTATTAATCGGGGCATAACTCGTCAGTTTTACTTTAAGCGTATCATTCATCGGGAAAATATCGCCTGTGAGCGTGGTATAGAATTTCAGATTCGAAACTGTACCGGCAGGAATTGTTACTGTTCCAACATTAAAATCTATACTGTCGCCGGGTTGAAGGGTGCTTGTAATTGTATAAACTCCGGCTATCGAATGTACCGGAATATCGGTTATTGGCAAAGAGCTGAAATTCTTTACTCTTACTATCATATCTGAATTGGCAGCAATAGCGCACCCTGACACAGGTGCCAGAATTTTTGTAACTCCGGCATCAGGTATTAAAGGAGAAACACTTACTTCATCCAAACCAACATCTGTATTTCCTCCTGTATTTGAAGTTACCCTGAACCGGATTATTGTAGTGGGAGAACTGATACTTCCCAGTGGTACAATATGTTGTGTCCATGTGGCAGCAACAGAATATTTCTGCAGGAAGGTATAGGTTGCTCCGCCATCAACAGAAATGGAGATTGCAAGACTATCCTGACCAGCTGTATTAATATGCCAGTAGCGTAATTCCTTATCACCCGCTGTGTTCATATTTACGTAAAGATAGAGGTAGCCAATCTGGCCGCCTGCACTGCCACCGGTATGAAATCTTGCTGAATAGGTGCTCCCGCTTGCACCTCCCGGAGTATAAGGGCCTGCTGTTGCATTTGTCCATGCAGCAGATGCGCCGTCATCATTCCTCCGCCATGAGTTACTTCCGCTTACAGGACTGTTAAGCCAGTAAAAACTTGGAACATCATGTGTAGCCTGTTTATTTATCCATGTATTTTCAAAGTGTTCAATATATGGAAGCGTTGCATACGATTGGAAATACGTGCTTTTACTTAAAGTATCATTAGCATGATCGGAATCCGGATTCCCGTTTGGATTGAACGTCCAGACTTTAATTTTTGAAATCAGACCTGTTGGGAATGTATATCCACCCAGGGTAATTGTATTGGAAACACCTAATGAAGGTATTGATCCGTTCCAGCTTACATCGGGTTGAACCTGACCATCAATTTCCCAGTGAATTTGGGCGCTTGTAAGTGTGTTGCCTCCGAAGTTTTTAAGTGTAACTTTAACAGTATCAGTTAGGTTGCTTAACATTGTATTGGGGGATGTGAAACTCAGAACTCCGGCATCATCTGCTGGTATCAGGCTAAGCTGAACATCATCAAGCCCGATATCGGTAGGATTTGTACCTGCAGTTCCAGTAGCGCGAAAACGGATAATAACTGTTGGCGAATTAATTTCCCCGATATCTATTTTACGTTGTATCCAGGCTGTACCTGAAGTCGTATATTTTTGAAGGAAGGTGAAATTGCCTCCGTTATCTGTTGAAATCCAAACTGCTAAACTGTCGGTTCCTGAGGTGTTTAAGTGCCAGAATGTTAGACGTTTCGATCCTGCTGTGCTAAAGTTAGCATACAGGTTAAGTATTCCCTGTGTACCTGCAGTGGCGGCACCCGTGTGAAAACGGGCAGAGTATAACGAACTGTTTGCCCCCGCTGGTGTATACAAACCTGTAGCAACAGCAGTCCATGCTGCACTTGCACCATCATCTACCCTGCGCCACGAATTGTTGCCTGTAAGCGGACTGTTAGCCCAGAATTCTCCCGGTGCATCATGTGTTCCCTGCTTGTCGAGCCATTGGGTTTCAAATGTCTCAGTGAATGGAATGCTGGCATAGGTCTGATAATAAACAGGCTTGGAAGCACTGTCGTTTGTGATATCACTATCTGTATTCCCGTTTGGAAGGCTTGTCCATGCTTTTATGGTTGAAATTCCACCTGCATTGAAAGTATAGGGTCCAAGAACAATAACTCCACTCGTTTGGGTTGGTAAAACAGGAGTATTTAAAACATAAGGAGTTTGAAGAATGCCATTAACCTGCCAGTTAATTGTTACATTATTAAGGTCGTTGCTGCCATAATTTTTAACGGTAACTTTAACTGTATCTGAAAGATTGGAGAGAAAGCTACTCGGAGAAACGATGTCAGCTACTCCTGCATCATCATTGGGGGTCATAGCCACATCTACTTCATCGATTCCGATATCGGATGTTCCGGCATTTGAAGTTGCTTTGAAGCGAATAATTCCATAGTTACCAACAATGTTCCCAAGGCTGATTTGTTTCTTTTCCCAGCCAACAGCCGTTGTTGTATATTTCTGAAGAAAGGTAAATGTTGCTCCGTTATCACTCGATGCCCATACTGCCAAACTATCTGTTCCGGCTGTGTTCAGATACCAGAAGCTTAGTTTTTTATATCCGGTCATGCCCAGGAATACAAATAAATCGAGGGTTCCCTGTGTTCCTGCCGTTGCTCCGGCTGTATGAAACCTTGCAGAATGGATGCTGTTCTGCGCCCCGGCTGGTGTATAAGCACCTGTGGTTACATTTGTCCAGGCAGCAGAACTTCCGTCATCTTCGCGTCTCCAGGAGGCATTTCCTGAAGCAGGTGTGTTGCGCCAGGTGTTTTTTGGAGCATCACGGTAATTATCACCATTAATCCAGGCAAGGTTGAAGGCTTCATGATATGGAAAAGAGGCTAGCACCGGAACATAAGGGGGGGTAACTGTGCAGCCTGTACCTGGTGTGGCAAAAACAGGATAGCCTGCAATGTTTGGATAGATTGAGGCATTCGAAGGCATGGCTGCTATCCAGCTGGCGCCAGCCGTTCCTGGCAGTGAAGGATCGCAAAGCATGATGCTGCCGCCAAAACCATTGGCGGCTGTTGGCCATGGTGCCGTTGGTAAATAACTTACTGAGTCTATTAAATTCGTTGAGGCATCTTTTAAAACAAGAGCCTCTCCTGTGTTTGATAAGGTTTCGCCATTGTCCCATTGTAAAACACCAGTTATTCCGAAGAAATTCTGAACTGCAGCTGCATTCTTTGCCACAACAACATAGCCCCACGAAGGAATACTCATAGCAGGAAATATTATTTTAACTCCTGTTGAAAACTGGAAACTTGTCATATCGACGGATTCTGTGCTATTGTTAAATAGCTCAATGAATTCCAGCGAATCGCCACTCGTCCCTCCCGATGGATCATTATACATTATTTCAGTAATTACGATGCTTTGAGCGTTAGCGCTAACAAAGCAGAAAGCTACAAATACCAGAATCATGACGTAAAGCTTTTTCATAAAAAGGTAATTAAGTGTAACAATATCGATTATATATCGGTGGACTTGATAAATGTACAAAAAAATAGCACTTGTTTTTATCGGGTATGAACAAATTTCAGTGTTCTGGAAGCCTCATTACTTTTAACTGAAAGTGAATAAACACCTGCTGGCAATGCTTTGAGGTCAAGCATAAATTCTTTTTTGCCGGCAAATGACTGACTGTTAAGAAGTTGTCCCTGCAGGTTGCGGACTTCTATCACAGCATTGTCCAGTACCCTGCCAAAACTGAAATTCAGCAGTTCCTTCGCAGGATTTGGATATACCAGCATAGAAAGCTCTGCTCCCTTGTCGATACCTTCTATAATAATAATTCCGATGTTGTCGAGATAGGTGGCATCAGCAATTCCACTGGCCGAATGCGCAGCATCGTACTTACAGGCTGCCTGCAGACTTATTTTGTAAGGCGCAGCAAAAGGTAAAAGGATCATGTGATTTTCGTAAACATCTGAACTTGCCGTAACAGGATTATAGGTAGAATCTCCTGTTCCCATTTCATGCAGGTAAATATTGTCGTTAAGCATAACCCTTGCCCATGAATTCCTTGGGCCATCTGCATAGGTCTGCATCATGTCAAAAGAAAGTGCCCAAAGAGCTGCCGAAGTTGTATAGATATCGCAGGTGTAAACACTTGCAATATGATCAGCATATCCGAAAGCCTGGTTCACAGTAGTGGTATTGCCACTGTTATTTGGCCAGGTTGAAGCTGCACCTCCTGTCAATAATAAACCTACACTTCCATTTGCTCCGATACCTGCCATTGCATCAGCTTTTGACTGAGCAGCATTCTTTAATCCAACTAACTGGAAAGAAGCCGATGTTTCAAAATCAACTGTTCCGGGAGGATTGGTGATATCGTTGGTATTGTATAGTTTCACAGTGGCAGAATCGTTTGCGTGATTCATGTCGGCAGCACTAATTGCTCTAACGGTAAAATGATGAATACCGAAAGGAGTTGCATTGGCTGTGGCAGTGAAAGTATAGGGAACTACTGCTCCCGGAAGAATTGTATCTGTAGAAACTTCAGTAATATTCGCTCCTGCGTCCATTTTCATTCCAACAGAAAAACCATTCGCTGCTGCAAATCCGTTATTCCGCACATTTACTGTAACAGTTTCTGTTGCCGTCATTCCACATGCACTAAGCGGACTAACAAGCTGAGAGATAATTAAATCGGGATATGCCTCTGAAATGCTGAAATCATCCACAGCAAAACCTTCATCGGTTTGGCCGTTATCTGAAGCAAACCTGAACCTGAACTGCACTTTCGAACTGCCAGCTAAAGAAGTAATAGTTGTTGTATAGAATGTCCAGCCATTGTTGTTTCCACTCCATTTTGGCCCTGGTATTGTACCCTGGTTGCTGTTGTTATTGTAGAAAGGGGTTCCTGTTACCTTTGTCCAGGTACCGCCATTGTTGGAACTCTCCAGAACCATGGCATCAAAATTGGCCTCTGAATGGAAATTCAACCAAACACTCAAAATAGGGTTTACAAGTGAGCTCATGTTAAAGCAGGGAGATACAAGCGCACTGCTTGAATTGTCGCTGTAATCAGCTGCCAAACCTGTCATCCATACGCTTGCACCACTGTGAGCGGTATTTATAATGGCTTGAGCCGGTGTTCCATGCTCCCAGTCGTTTATTCCTGAAATTGCTAAGCCCGACCAGCCTGAATTAGCTGCTTCAAAATTATCAAGATATGGGAAAGCAGATACATAGGGTGTGTTAACAATAATTTTTTCCTTAATGTCATTGGTAGCATCACCATCTCCCGGTAAAATTGTACCGGCAGAAAGAGTATAAGTCCCTGGTGCTCCTAAATTTGCATTAACAGGAAAAATAAAATCCATGCTTTCTCCGGCAATTAATACAGTATTAATAATAGCTGAAGAGGGTATGCCATTGTTTATTTTGTAGTATACAGGAATATTATAAAGCGTGTCTGCCCCAAAATTCTTAACGCTAATTTTAACATTCTCACCACTACTTAAATTGCAATCACTTGAGGGTGAAATAATAGCTGTAACTCCGGCATCAAGCGGCATTTTGTCTTTTATCAGGATATTGTCAAGAATAACATTATCACCAAAGCCGTTTTGCCCTGTTGCATTGTTGTATTTACATGCCGACTGAAATGAAATTTTAAACAGACTGTTGGCGTATGGCTGTAAGTCGAAAGTATGTAAGTCAAAAGTATCTGCATCCTGAGTTGCGGCATTAAAGAAGGTCTTTCCGTTATTATCTGCAAGAACTACAGTGTCGTTTGCAACAACTCTGAAATAATTATAGGCTAATCCAGTGCTGTATGTTTGTCTGAACCTTACTTTTAGCTCTGGAGCATTAAGTGTTGTTCCATCAATCTGGCAGCTGCTGGATACAATTCCTTTATGATCGGCATAGCTGAAAGCCTGTGTTGCTGTTGTAGTTGTACCAGAGTTTGCCGGCCAGGTGCCTGCAGCATTTCCGGTCATTCTTAAACCAACACTGCCAGTATACCCTATCCCGGTTTCAATGCTTGTTTGGGCATTGGTACTTCCAATCAGGTCGAAAGTTCCAGTGCTGCCGGTCTCGAAATCTTCAAGATATGGGAAAGTGCTTATTTGTGTGGAATGTTTCACTGCAGCATGTAAAGTGTCGTTCAATGCATTGATATCGCCGCTAAGTGAGGTGTAAAACGACAGGTTCTGTATTGTTCCAACCAGGATGGTAACTGTACCAACATTAACATCAACACTATCTCCGGGCTCCAGAGGACCAGCAACTGTGAAAGTTCCTGCTGATGAGTGAACATCAATGTTTGAAACACTCAGGTTTGCAAAATTCTTGACCCGTACTATCATATCGCTGTTAGCTGCAATATTACAGCCTGAAACTGGTGCAATCAGTTTGCTTACTCCAACGTCCGGCTGAACAAGATTTACAATCACCTGGTCAAGTCCAACATCTGTATTACCACCTGTATTCGAGGTAACCCTGAACCGGATTACTGTTTGTGGCGATGAGATATTTCCCAGAAAAATGGTGTGAGCTGTCCATGTGGTTGCAGCGGTATATTTCTGTAAGAAGGTAAATGTATTTCCTCCGTCGGTGGAAATAGAGATTGCAAGGCTGTCATTTCCTGCTGTGTTATTGTGGTAGAACCGAAGTTCTTTGTCGCCAGGTGTACTCATATCAATATAAAGCGAAAGGGCTCCAATCTGTCCTCCTGCTGATCCGCTTGTATGGAATCTGGCGGATTGAACTGTAGCATTTGCTCCTGCAGGTGTGTATGCTCCAACTGTAGGATTCGTCCAGGCTGCCGTTGCACCATCATCAGCTCTTCTCCATGAATTGCTGCCTGTAGCAGGCTCATTTGCCCAGAAATTGCTGGGTACATCATGTGTCGAAAGCTTGTTAATCCAAACACTGTCGAAATTTTCGAAAAGCGGAATCGTTGCGTATGTTTGGAAATAAACAGTTTTAAAGGCTGAATCGTTGCCGGCATCAGGATCTGTATTGCCGTTTGGAAGACTTGTCCATGCTTTGATGTGGGAAACTCCTGTTGAAGGAAAAGTATAGGCTCCAAGTGTGATTTCAGCACTGTTCTGCTGAGATAAAACAGGGTCAGAAATAACAACGTCTGTCTGCGCATTTCCATCTACTGCCCAATGAACGCTAACATTATTCATTGTATTTGCACCATAGTTGCGTACAACAACTTTAACATCCTCTGTTAAATTTGCCATCGCAGTAGTAGGCGCTGTAATACTAAAAACACCTGCATCATCCTGAACAAGAACTGCAATTTCTACTTCATCAATTCCGATATCCGTAGTTCCTGTTATTGCTGTTCCTCTGAACCTGATTACGCTTGTTGCTGAGGTGGCATTCTGAATAATTACCTGTTTCTGCTCCCAGGCTGTTCCTGAATTTGTAATAAATTTAGTCAGATAGTTAAACGTTGCACCATTGTCGTTCGAAAGATAAACAGACAAACTGTCGGTTCCACTCGAATTCATATACCAGAATTTCATTTTTTTATCTCCTGCCGGACTTAAATTCACATAAAGATCGAGGTTGCCAACTGAAGCGGTTGTGGCCGTAGAAGAATGGAAACGTGCTGAATGAGTGGTCGCATTAGCAGCAACAGGAGTGTAGGCTCCGGTGGTAATTGCTGTCCAGCTTCCGCCTGCGCCGTCACTTTCTCTGCGCCAGGAATTATTACCAACATTCGGTGTGTTCAACCAGTGATTATTTGGCACATCCCGTAAATTATTAGCTATCAGCCAGTCATTGTCAAAACTTTCCAGATAGGGGATAGTCGCAAAAACAGGAGTGTAGGGAGGAAGAAAGTTACATCCAGCCAGAGGAGTGGCATAAACGGCCACATTGTTAACAGATGCATATAAACTGGCATTAATTGAGGAACTTCCGCTCCAGTTACTGCCAACATTATTATCAAGAAAAGGATCACATAACATCAAACTGCTGCCAAGCCCGTTCGGGTAGGTTGGCCAGGGTGCTGTATTGTAATATCTTACCGAATCAACAGTTACCGCTGATCCATTTTTAAGAACAAGAGCTTCACCGTTATTGGCGAGTGACTGTCCTGCATCCCATTGAAGAACACCGGTAATTCCAAAGTAATTCTGAATAATTGTACTCGATTTCGCAACAATCAGATAGCCTTGTGCAGCTATTGAAGAGCCGGCAGCAAAGCTATACGTTATGCCGGCAGTAAATTGATAGCCAGTAAGATCAACGGACACCAGGCCAGGATTATAGACTTCCAGAAATTCAAGAGAATCTCCGGTTGTGCCTCCTGATGGATCATTGTACATGATCTCGGTGATAACGATGTTTTGAGCTTTGATACCCAAACTGCAGATCATTAGGAATAGAATTAAACCAAAGTACTTTTTTTTCATAATTAATTGAATTAGTAGATATTAGTTATTCATTTAGCTTCCAAATTCAATAAAATAATTCATTCAATTATTTTATGATAATTTTGCAGAATCAATTCCTGATCAATGCACATTATTAGCCTAAGAAATGTAAGACAGTCATTATTGCTGATAGTTGGCTGGCTTTTACTTTCTTGCTCAAATATTTCTTATAAAAGTTACAGCAAAGCCGGTGAAACATCTATCACACCTGCTTTAATGAAGCATTATATCAGTTACCTTGCCTCTGATTCTATGAAAGGCAGGAATACGCCAGGCCCTGAACTTGATAGCGCTGCTTCCTTTATTTCTGCTGAGTTTAAGCGCTTCGGACTGAAACCTCTGAATGGCAGTTTTAAGCAGAATTTTAACATCTGTGTTACTGACCTTGGAGATAATAATGTATTCTATATCGAGCATAATGGTGTTCAGACTAACTTCAAAATAAAGGATGATTTTGTTCCTTTCGAGATCAGCTCCGGCAGTTCATGCGAAGGACAGCTGGTATTTGCAGGCTATGGCATTACTGCTGCTGAATACAATTACGACGACTATAAATGCCTCGATGCCAGGGGGAAGATAGTTATTGTGTTCAGGCATGAGCCGGGTCAGAATGATACCTTATCTGTTTTCAAGGGCGCTGATGACACTAAGTACTCGAATCTCAAATTTAAAATGGCCAATGCAATTAAACATGGTGCCATTGGAATGTTGGTGATTACTGAACCCTTAAATTACAACTCAATTCGTCCACGTGGGTTTCCCTGGCCTTCACTCTCCAAAATTATTCCCCGCGAAGCACTTCCGCTTAATCTGTGTGATGAAAAAGAAGAAAGCATTCCTGTAATTCATGCCGGAGAGGCATTTGTAAACGCTGTATTTACAAGTGTGGATTCTCTCAAACAAATTCAAAAGAACCTTGATAAGGTGCTGGAAAACAAATATTCAGACTTGTCTTCCTTTTATGTTTTTCTGAAAACAAATATCCTCAGAATTCAGAAACCTACCCAAAATGTCGCTGGACTTTTGCCTGGAAGCGATTCTGTACTGAGGAATGAAACCCTTGTAATAGGCGGACATTACGATCATGTAGGTGTTAAGAAAGATCACAAAGTGGGGGAGGATTATATCTTCAACGGGGCCGATGATAATGCTTCAGGTACCAGTGTTGTTCTGGCTGTTGCAGCTGCATTCTCGAAAATGCCGCTTAAACCTGAACGAAGCATTCTTTTTATCGCATTCGCAGGAGAAGAAAAAGGCCTCTTCGGATCAAAAGCATATACTAACAATCCTCTGCTGCCACTCAAAAATACTGTTGCAATGCTGAATCTTGATATGGTTGGTCGTAACAGCACAGATTCTCTCTGCTTAATCGGAAACCGGCAAAGTCCCGACATTGCATCAATCGTTCGTACTGAAAACAAAGCAGAGCCTTTTACCTTGTTTTATGAAAAAGAAAACCTGCTTGGCGGAAGCGATCATTACAATTTCTACCAATGCGGAATACCGTTTATTTTCTTCTTCTCAGGCTTTCACAGCGATTATCATAAAGTAAGCGATAATCCTGATAAAATTAATTTTGATAAAACTGCCAAGGTTGCACGTTTAGTCCTAAGGGTAGCCTGGCACATTGCAAATCAGGATAAACATTACAAAATTATTAGAAAATGAAAACATCTATTTCAAAATCAATTTTACTGTTATTCAGTATTTTTCTATTTTCAAATCTGTTGGCTCAGGAAAGTTATGTGCTTCAGTATAAATATCTTAAAGGGAGTACTTACAGGTATAAATCTGTTGCAAACTTCAGTTCAACCCAGGAGATGGCAGGGCAGGAAATGAAGGTAACAGGTTCTACAGAATCGGTTTCGCGAATTGATATCGATAAGGTTGCTGCCAATGGCGACTTCACCATAATCTATTCATACGACGATATGAAAGTTACTACAAAAGCTGCCGGTTATGATACCACAATGGTGCAGAAAGAATTAATCGGGAAACGCACAAAATATATTTTTTCAAATTTAGGAAAGGAACTTTCTTCATTTGCTATTGATTCAATAAAAATTGGAGGCGAAGCAATGGGGATGGATCTGGGTTCAGGAACAAACCAGAAGTTCAATGAACTGCCCGGGAATAAGCTTTCTGTGGGTGGTAAATGGAGTGTTAATAAACAGGATACTGTTGCTATAGGAGGTGGTTCAATGCTTACAAAAGCATCTGTTGAGTACGTTCTTGTTGGGAAAGAAATGAAAAATGGGCACAATTGCCTTCGGATAGATTACACCTCCAAACTGGAAATGGGAGGGAAGATGAATCAGATGGGCATGGATATGTTTATTGAAGGAACCGGAAATACGAAGGGATCTGTATGGTTTGATCAGGCAAAAGGAATCTGGATTTCGGATGAATCGGAGGTTGATACTGATATGACAATAGCCATGACAGGACAGATGGCTATGACAATCCCAATGACTCAAAAGGTAAAAACTGTTCAGAATATTATCGAATAAAAGGAAGAGGTGTGGCTGTTAATGAGTTTTTCTCATCTAATAATGTGATGGCCAATCCTGTGTCTATTCCCCGAAATATTTTTGTATCAATGCCCGCAATTCGGCTTCTGCAATGGGTTTTGTTATATAGTCGTTGCATCCCGATTCTATTGACTTTTCCCTGTCTCCCGACAGTCCATAAGCTGTTTGTGCTATAATAACCACCTCTTTATTAAATTCCCGGATTTGCTGTGTGGCTTTATATCCATCCAATTCCGGCATCCGGATATCCATGAGAATCAAATCTATATCAGGATTATCGCGGCAGGCTTTAACAGCTTCAACCCCTGTTTTTACTTTTAAAAGTACTTTGCCATATGTTTTAACATTCAGGTCAATCAACATCTCTGATACTTCATCATCTTCGGCAATCAGAATTTTTAGTTTCTTAACATTATCGGTCTTTCCTGAAGGCGAGGCTTGATGAGTGATAGTTTCTATTACTGGTTGAGCAGTGTAAGGCAAGGTGAAATAAAATGTTGAACCAATACCCTCCTGGCTTTCTACCCAAATTTCGCCACTCAGCATTTCTACATAAACTTTGGTAATCGACAAGCCTAATCCTGCTCCCTGCCTTGCCATTTTGTCTGCAATATCAGCCTGGATGAAACGCTCAAAGATAGCTTCCTGACGGTCTTTAGGGATACCGATTCCTGTGTCTTTTACATAACATTGTAAAGACGCAGAATTTTGCGAATTTATAAGTGTATACCCAAATTCGATGGAACCTGAGGGTGTGTATTTAATGGCATTTTTAACAAGGTTTGTTAGAATAGCATACAGTTTTTCGCGGTCGGTTTTGATAATTGCTTCCTTAGCAGGCAAGGGGGTTCTGAAGGAAATCGTCAAGCCTTTGGCTTCCACTTCAGGTTTGAAAAAGGTATAAATATATTCGATCTGCTCGTTGATGTTCGATTCTTTTATTTCCAGTTTCATCAGACCAGCTTCTATTTTCGAAATATCAACAATATCGTTGATGATATTGAGCATACGATTGCCGCTTTTCTGAATGATTTTAATGTATTCTTGTTGTTGTTCACCAGAAAGGCTCGGTGTTTTTAACAAATCGGCAAAGCCAAGTATGCCATTCATTGGGGTGCGGATTTCGTGGCTCATATTCTCAAGGAAAGATGATTTGAGACGGTCACTTTCTTCGGCTTGACGTTTGGCAACATTCAAATCCTGTAAAATCTTCGTCTTCTCGATATAAACACTTAAATCGTAGGCAAGCTGATTGAATAACATGGCACTGGAAGCATCGTAAGCTTTTGTGTCGGTATAGCTTTGTATAACCATTACACCGATTACTTTTTTGTCAACAATCAGAGGCACGCCCATCCAGCATTCGGCGGGTGTCCCAATAATTTTTATATTTTGTTCCAATCCCAGTTTTACGATTTCCTGCTTGTTCAGCAACAATAATTTTCCGGTTTTTACCACATAGCCTGAGAATGAATTGGAGGCATCCCATTCCTCAAATTTGTCAACCTCATCAATCCAGTGTATTTTTTTAAGTGTATTTTTTTTAGCATTGTAAAGAGCCGCAAAGAAATTTGTGGTGTCGAAAAACCGGCTTAATTCGGAGCGTGCAAATTCGAGCAAATTCTCAATGCTTTCCGAAGTAACAACAGCCTTGGCAATATTATATTGAATTTCACGAATATTTTCGAGGCGCTTGCGTTCTGAAATATCTCGCGAAACACAAATAATTCCTGTTACTTCACCTGTCACAGAATCAGTGATTGACTTATTGTTTGTTTCAATCCAAATATACTGACCATCTTTCCTTTTGATCCGGTATTGGATTAAATTAACGTCTTTGTTAACAACAACGCCGATATGTGTATCCCGAATTGCAGCAACGTCTTCCGGATGAAAAAGTGTATATGGATTAATACCAATAAGTTCATGCGGTTCGTATCCTAAGAGCGATTGGCAGGAGGCGGATAAATAGGTGTAAATTCCATCAGGAGTATGGCGCGTTATCAAATCGCTCACATTCTCGGCAATGAGTTTATAATTTCGTTCGCTCACCAGCAAGGCTGCTTCTGCGTTTTTACGCTGTGTAGTATCGCTCATCGAAGTGATAAAATACAATGGATTGCCTTTTTTATCCCTTTGCAAGGTAGTTGAGATATCGACCCATACACAATCTCCGTTTTTCTTTATATATCTCTTTTCCCATCTTGCATTCGACCTTTCTCCTGATAAGATTGATTTAACAACACTTTCGCTTTGGGCAACATCTTCAGGATGGGTAAATGTTTTCCATTCCATTTTTGACAACTCTTCTTCGGTATAGCCAGTAATTTCACAAAAAGCCTGATTGGCTTTTATTGTGCCATTCGTGTAAGTTAAAGATTCACCGACCATTGAATTTTCGAAAATGGTTCTAAATCGCTCTTCCCTTTCAACAATAGCTTCTTCAGCCTGCTTGCGCTCGGTAATATCCTGATTTACACCCATTACAGCAACTGCTTTTCCATCTATATCAAATTGTATTTCAGCTGAAGATTGGATGTTCCTTAATTCTCCGGTATCTCTTTTCGATACGGTTATTTCTATAGAATACGGCTCTCCTGTTTCTATGGAATGGTTTAGCGTATTTATAGCGCGTTGACGGTCTTCTGGAATAATACGATCGGAAATTTCTTGAAATGTTGGTTTTAAGCCGGATGGGAAGCCAAGCATGCGCAGTTCTTCATCAGATGAAGTAAAAACGTTTGTGGCAATATCTAATTTCCAACTTCCTATATGAGCAATAGCCTGGCTTTTTTGCAGGTCGGCGATTGTTGATTGTAAATTGTCTTCAATCAGCTTGCGTTCGGTGATATCCCGTATTGTCCCCAGCATTCGGATGGGATTTCCCTGCTCATCGAATTCCAGTTTGCCCAAACCGTGAACCCAGCGAACCTCCTTATTGCTTTTGAACAAAATCGGATATTCTTTATCGAATCTTTTTCTATTTCGGATTACTTCATTTGTAATGTAATCGGTCATGGTTTTCTGCCAATCGGGATGGATGATAGAAACCCATCCTTCAACCGATTTATCATGGTGTTTTTCTATGCCGAAGATTTTATCGAGTACTTCCGAACTTGTCCAGTTCCCGGTTGCAATTTCAAGAGTGTAAGTTCCTAATTGTGCAATAATCTGTGTTTCCCTTAAATAATATTCACTTTCCTCTACCTGCCTCTGTGCGGCGTAAGTCTCAGTTATGTCCGAAAAAACCAGAATAACTCCTGTAATTTCACCTTCCTTGTTTTTAACAGCTGCAGCGCTGTCGGCAATCTGGTATTCGGTTCCATTTCTGGAAACCAATACAGTGTGGTTTGCAAGCCCGACTATTCTACCTTTTTTTAACACTTTTTTAACCGGATCATCCACTGCCTGGCGGGTTTCGGCATTTATTATCGTAAATACTTCGGATAAAGATTTGCCCAATGCTTCGATTAGATTCCACCCACAAAGCGTTTCGGCAACAGGGTTCATCCTCATAACCAAGCCATTTTTATCGGTATAGATTACACCATCACCAATGGATTGAAGTGTAGTAGAAAGGTTTTCTTCCAGTTCCTGCAGGAATGCGATGGCCTTCTCTTTTTTGGCAATTTCTATACTTAGCTGCATATTGCCGAAGGCTTTTTCCGAAAGCTCGTTGGCAAAAACAAACAGTAAATTTGCAATTTTTTGAAACGGCTCTGCCGACAGAACCGGTTTGTTCAGCACTTGCCTTATCAGCCAGTTAGCAATATGCTTGCCACCCACGGTAATAGATGCGCCGGCATCCCATAATCCGCCACTAAGACATGCCTGAACAACAGCACCTGCAGGGTTATGGCGCCCAATAACTGCATCGGATTGATAACAGTTTGCACATCCCTTTTCCGTTTTCCGGATAATGTTTTCACATAAATGGGTAAAATTGCTGGGCTGAGTGATCGGTTTGCCTTCTGTATCGGTAATTATTGAAGCCACTCCATGCGCATCGGCAAACAAATCCTGTAAATGTTGTACATCAGCAAGATTGAAAATATAATTAAACGAAATTTCCTGCGACTCCTTGATGAGTTCTTCTTCGGATTTGTTATGAACAGTCATAAAAATACTCCTTTTAAAAGGTTAATGTTTATTTAACACCTAATAGCAAAAGATAATACGCTTCATTTCAAATTTTCTTTTAATACAAAAGCATATACTGCTGGAATTTAACTAAATAAGGAATTCCAATGTTTTCCGAATAATCCCGTTATTGGAATAAGGTTCAAAATAAATCAATTTTTGGGTTTGAATGTAAATTAAAAATATTATTTTTGAACAATATATGTACCTAAAAAACCAGCATTGATACTCAGCCTGATACATAATATTGCTTTACTATTGACTGTAAGTATGTTAACAGATTTTTTCTGGAAAAAAGAAGAAGTCTTGAATCCTATTCAAAATAAAATATTTATCGGGCTAATGCTTGGAGTAATTGTGATAATAATCATGCTTACACCATGGATATTTTTACCTGGTGTTATTTTTGATACACGTTCTGTTCTCCTGGGAGTATCAGGTTTCTTTTTCGGATGGATTCCAGCTTTAATTGCAGCAGTTTTTGCAATTACATACCGGATTATTCTTGGAGGTGAAGGTGTATATATGGGGATTGCTGTTATTGTTTTTTCCACCGGGATTGGTGTTTTATGGCGACAAATTAAATCTGACTGGCTTACTAAGCGCAACCTTTTGGAATTATACCTTCTGGGTCTTGTTATTCATTTCGTGATGGTTGGATGTATAGTCTTTCTGCCTGCCGACAGGCGAATGGAAGTTTTCAGAAATATTGCGCTACCTGTCCTGCTGATTTATCCTGTTTTCACGCTATTGTTTGGCGTTGTTTTACGGAACAGAAAAAGGATATGGGGAACAAAACGTGCTTTGAGAGAAAGTGAGGACAGATTCAGGGTTTTCTTTGAAAATAATTCTGCTCCAACTGCAATCATTGAAGATGATACTACACTCTCTACTGTTAACGAAGCATTTTGCCGGATGACTGGTTACGAAAAGGAAGAAATTATAGGAACCAGCTGGACCCGACAGATTGTTCCCGAAGACCTTGAACGACTGGTAACATTAAATCAGGCCAGGCATTCCGGACAAAAGGATGTCCCCGTGAAATATGAATTTTCTTACCTTACCAAGAGCGGTGAGCGACGACAAACACAGATTTCGATCGCTGACCTTCGGGAATTAAATAGAAAAATTGCATCATTTACCGATCTTACTGAAATTAAACTTACTGAAAAACAATTAATTAAGGCAAAGGAAAGTGCTGAGCAAAGCGACAGGCTGAAATCATCCTTTCTTGCCAGTATGAGTCATGAACTCAGAACACCGCTAAATGCAATTATAGGGTTTAGTGATATGCTTACTCTGGATAATGATAAAGTTGATATGGAAAAGTTTGGTACCATTATTAACCAGAATGGAGTTCAGCTACTTGCAATTATTGAATCAATTTTCGAACTGGCATTGCTTCAGTCCAAAAACGCAAAAATGGATGTTAGCTTTTTTACATGTGATGAGCTGTTTCATCAACTGTCACAAACACTGGCGGTTGAACTAAAAAATAAGAAAAAGAATTATCTTGAAACAGAATATTTGCATATCCCTTTTATGCCCTCACCCCTCCTAAACTGCGATAAAACAAAGCTGATGCAACTGATGGCAAATTTGCTTAATAATGCCATTAAATACACAGAAAGAGGAAAAATTGAATACGGATATTTGATAAATAATAAAAATATCCTGTTCTTTGTCAGAGATACCGGAATTGGTATTCCCAATGATAAACTGGATATTATTTTTGAGAAATTCAGACAGGTGGATGATTCTCATACCAGATTATACGGGGGAGTTGGACTTGGATTATCAATTTGCAAAGAAATAGCCACAATGCTTAACGGCAAACTGTGGGTGGAATCAAGTATTAATGTTGGATCTACCTTCTATTTAGAACTTAGCAATGTATTAGTTGAAGAAACGGAATTAGTAAAATTATCAAATCAAACTATGTCAATACCAGATTTTTCAAATAAGACAATTTTAATTGTCGATGATTTGGATGATAACATTTTTCTGCTAAAGAAAATTCTCGAATCAACAGCTGCCAAAACTTTATCAGCAAAAAGTGGCCAGGCTGCTATTCAGAAAGTTGTTGATAACCCATCTATCGATCTGGTTCTAATGGATATAAAAATGCCGGGTATGGATGGTTTTATAGCCACTGCAGAAATCCATAAAGTAAACCCCGGGTTGCCTGTTGTTGCTCAAACAGCTTACGCAATGAAGGATGACGAAGAAAACGCAATTACTCATGGATGCGTAGGCTATATCTCTAAACCAATTGGCCGCGAAGAGTTGTTTCGTAAACTTCAGGGATTTTTTCAGTAAACTGCTTTGGTTATGTTTCAGAATATTGTAGAATCAATAAAATAATTATTTCTGAACTTCAAGTTGAAAATAACCTACAATATCCTGAAACAGAACCACTGCTTTTAATCTCTTTTATCTGTTGATTTTAAGTACTTGTAAATCAATGGTATACTTGTCGCTGCAATAAGGAAGAGAATAATGTATTTTAAATACTCTTCAATTCCCGGAACAATAATTCCCAGCACGTAACCTGCTGTTGTCAGGCTTCCTATCCATAAAATGGCTCCCAGGACATTATAGAGCATAAATAATCTCAAATCCTGTCGTACAATTCCTGCAACAATGGGTGCAAAGGTTCTGAATATAGGCAGGAATCTGCTTAATACTATTGCTACACCACCGTTTTTCTCGTAAAAATCTTTGCCCATCTGAAGGTGAGTCTGCTTAAACAACCAGGAGTTTTTTCGCTTATATAACAAAACGCCTACTCTCCACCCAAAAATATAACCAGCCGTGTTTCCTGCAATAGCCGCAATCATAATGAGCAAGAGAAGCAGGTAAAAATGGATATTCAGGATTCCGGTTGCACAAAATAAACCTGCAGTAAACAATAAGGAATCACCCGGGAGAAAAAAACCCACCAGCAATCCTGTTTCTGCAAAAATTACAAACAGCAGAAGGTATAATCCTCCATAGTGGATTATACTCTCCGGATTTACCAGATGTTTTAAAAATTCCCAGGCTTCATGCATAATTTCTGCTTAAAATTACGCATATTCGCAGCTGTTCCAATTATTATTTTGAAATTCAAATGTTGCTGGCGTATTTTTGTCGCAAATTCGCTTACCTGAACCAGTAGATTAAACTATGGAAGCCCGGAAAAAAGATCATATCAACCTTGCCTTTTTATCACAGATTTCGAAAGAACATGCCGATCCCCGTTTTAATTATGAGCCACTTATTGGGTATCAAGGAAAAGGTGAATGGCCAGAAATTAGTTTCCTGGGGAAGAAACTCAGGGTACCGATGTGGGTATCCAGCATGACGGGTGGCACTGAGCTTGCCCGCGCAATCAACACAAATCTTGCACTTGCCTGCAGGGAATTCGGTATGGGAATGGGCCTCGGCTCCTGCAGAATCCTGCTTGATAATCCGGGGCATCTGCCCGATTTCGATATGCGTGAAATAATTGGCAATGATTTGCCGTTTTTTGCCAATATCGGAATTGCCCAGCTTGAACATATGCTGGCTGAGGGTTCAGCTAACAAACTTTACGACCTTGTAGGCAGACTTAAAGCCGATGGGCTTATAATTCATGTTAACCCTATGCAGGAATGGCTTCAGGAAGAAGGAGACGAAATCAGCCGGCCTCCTGTTGATACAATTCAGGAGTTTCTCGAAAATACCGATATGAAGGTAATTGTTAAGGAAGTTGGCCAGGGAATGGGCCCGGAAAGTATCCGCAGGGTGTTAAAGCTGAAAATCGCTGCCTTTGAATTTGCAGCTTTCGGTGGCACTAATTTCGCAAAAATCGAATTGTCGCGAAGCAATCCTCAGCAGCAGGAACTCTTTGGCCCGCTTTCTTTTATTGGACATACGGCAGAAAACATGCTGTCAGTAATAAATGAAATCGTTGAAAATGATCGGGATGTAAATTGCCGGCAGTTAATAATCTCAGGTGGTGTGAATTCTTTCCTCGACGGCTATTATTATCTTTCGAAAAGTAAGTTGCCTGCAGTTTTTGGACAGGCATCCTCCTTTCTGAAATACGCACGCAACGACTATAATGAACTTAAATACTTTATTGAGCAGCAAATTGAAGGACTCAACTTTGCAAAAGCATATCTTGTTCCCAGGTAATACAGTAAATTGAAATGCCATTATTCACAATTGACGAATAGATTTTCAAAAAGGATAAATGATGAAAGGACAGGTGTATAAGGGGTTCTCAAAATTAACTGAATCTGAAAAGCGGAAGCTTGTTGCGAATCTTTGTGATGAACCGGACTCAGCTGAGTTGGAAATGGCTGCGTTTATTGTAAAAGATAGTGCACGTCGCGAACTGTTTATGGATTTAAGTGAGAATACAGTAAGCGCCTATCATCTGCCATTTGGAATTGCACCGAATGTAGTTGTAAACGGGAATGTTTACCATGTGCCTATGGTTATTGAAGAAAGTTCGGTTGTTGCAGCTGCTGCCAGCAGTGCCAGATTTTGGGCAGAACGTGGAGGATTTAATGTAAAAGAAATTTCTACGACTAAGCTGGGACATGTTTATTTTCAATGGTTTGCTGACCCGGAATCCTTATATTCGCAATGGCCGGAGCTGAAAAAAAAGCTGATCTCCGGCACCAGGCTCGTTACTGCAAGTATGGTTCAGCGCGGTGGAGGAATAACTTCACTCGGGCTAACTGACGACAGGGACAGTATCGACAACCTCTATCGCCTTGTTGTTGAGTTTGATACGGTGAACTCAATGGGTGCGAATTTCATTAATACCTGCCTTGAAGAACTGGCCCAGATTCTTGATTCCGGACTTAATAAGGGTAAAACAACTGATGATGCTGAATGCAGAATTGTAATGTCAATCCTGAGCAATTATGTTGAAAATTGCACCATCACTGTGGAGGTTCGTTGTCCTGTAAAAAACCTGGCCGGAATAACCGGCGGCTTGACTCCCCAGGCATTTGCAGAGAAAATGCTCCTTGCGTATCAGATTGCCCGCACCAATATTTACAGGGCTGTTACACATAACAAAGGCATTATGAATGGTGTGGATTCGGTATTAATTGCCACTGGCAACGACTTTCGTGCAGCTGAAGCTGCGGCGCATGCTTATGCCGCAAGAGACGGCCAATACCGAAGCCTGAGTTCTTGCGTTCTCGAAGGAAACAGTATTGCGGTATCTCTTACTATTCCTTTGGCTGTTGGTACTATTGGTGGCATTACCAATCTGCATCCGATGGCAAAAAAATCGCTTGAAATTCTTGGCCATCCTTCCTCAGCTGAATTAATGGGAATAATTGCTTCTGTTGGCCTGGCGAGTAATTTCTCAGCTGTTCAGAACCTGATCACAACAGGGATTCAAAAAGGACATATGCAGCTGCACCTCACCAACATCTTCAATGCTTTAGGAGCTACACCGAAACAGCGTCAGGAGGCGATGTCATTTTTTCAGGGAAAAAAAGTTAGCTTCGCAGCTGTTAAAAATTTCCTTGATGGTACAATCAGCTGATTTCAAAGCCAATGGCAAGCTGCTGATAACAGGCGAATATCTTGTTCTGCATTCTGCACTTGCACTGGCTTTGCCATTGAAGTTCGGACAGCGTATGCGAGTTACGCCTGTCGCTGAACCTGTTATCAGGTGGATTAGTGAAGATTCTAACGGTGTCTGGCTTTCAGGCGAATTCGATCCGCTTACGTTTTCAATCTTACAAAGGGATCAGCCGGGAGATGATATGTTACCTAAGTTTCAGTTTATCAGCGAATTACTCAGGTTGATCAAAACTATCAATCAACATTTTCCATTCTTTAGTGCCAAAGAGCCAAAAGCTCCTTTTACAGGAGCAATTGTTTATATTTATGCAGATTACCCGCTCGAATGGGGGATGGGAAGCAGTTCAACCTTGCTCTCATTGCTGGCTCAATGGGCTGATATTGACGTATTCAGCCTTTTTTGTAAAGTATCTAAGGGTTCAGGCTATGATGTTGTGAGTGCAACTCAGTCTGAGCCATTTTTCTATAAATTGCTGGAGAAAGAGTGCAGTCTGCCGTATCAAATACGATATGAAGTGAGCCAGGCAACACCTGGTCTTGCGCTCAGAAATTATGCATATTTCGGATACCTGGGAAATAAACAGGATAGTGTGGCCGAAGTAAATAAATATCTTAAATCCGGAATTGTAAATCCGGATTTTATCCTGAGAATTTCGGAGCTGTCGAAGGCGATTTGTACCGCTTCATCTTATGATTATCTGAAGGAAACAATACTCGAACATGAACAAATAATTTCAGAAGTTATTGGTAAGCAGAAAGTTGGAGAACAAAGGTTTGCAGGTTTGCCTTTTGCAGTCAAATCATTGGGAGCCTGGGGTGGCGACTTCGCTATGTTCGTTTCTGATATGAGTTTTGAAGAAATTCAAGCATTGCTTGCATCCAAAGGTGTGCGGCAGTTGTTTACATTTAATACTATTTGCATTTAAGCATGAACGAAACTTTATTTTCGATATTCAGAAATGATAATTTAGAGGCAACTGAAAATTTGTCAAAAGCCTTCGAGAGTTCGTGGAAAAGCCCCTCGAATATAGCTCTTGTGAAATATTGGGGCAAAAAAGGCCAGCAATTGCCAGCGAATCCTTCTTTAAGTCTGACGCTCACTGAGGCCTATACTGAAACTTCAGTGAAGGCAATTCCCGCAGACATGAAAAGTGGGATTAAAACCTTAAACAAGGATCCAAATCATCCGTTTATTCCTAAGCTACAGACCTTATTAAACTGGGTAAGCGCCGAAATTCATGAACTTTCAGCCTTTGCATTTGAAATTGAAACACGGAATACTTTTCCCCATTCAGCAGGAATCGCTTCTTCGGCCTCAGGAATAAGCGCTTTTGCGCTCTGTTTGCTGGATATTGCATATTCGGTATTAAATATGCCTGTTGATAATGATAAATTCCGTCAATTGGCTTCATTTGCCGCCAGAATAGGTTCAGGCAGTGCTTGTCGTTCTGTTGTTCCCGGGTATTCTCTCTGGGGCGAAACTGGTTTGGTAAGTGGTTCTTCGGATTATTTTGCTGTTGAAATAAATAGTAGTGTTCATCCATATTTTACAGGCTTATGCGATGCTATTCTGATGGTTTCTTCGGAGCCGAAAAGTCTGGCAAGTACTGCCGGCCATAGTCAGATGAATATTCATCCCTATTCAAAGGCGCGAATAGCACAGGCAAATCAGAATATTCAGAATGTTCTTTCTGCCTTACAGCAAGGCGATATTGAAAAACTTTCAGGCATAGTAGAAAACGAAGCACTCAGCCTGCATGCCCTGATAATGAGTGCTGAAACCGGCACTATTCTAATGGCTCCAGGAACCGTCGAGCTTATTCATCAGATTCGGAAGGCAAGGCAGTCTGGGCTTCCACTCTTCTTTACACTCGATGCAGGTCCGAATGTTCATTTACTGTATCCTGCTTCTCATTCAGTGGAAGCCGGGAAATATATAAATGAAAATCTGGCTCCTCTTTGTGAGAAAAACCGGGTGATTTTTGATCATGGCGGGAAGGGACCTGAAAGATTATTTTCAGGTGTATTAAATCTCTGTTAATTTTGCGCAATGAAGATGATGCATAGAAATCAATCCTACTATTCAAAATTGCTTCTTTTTGGAGAGTATTCCATCTTGCTGGGATCTTCGGCATTAAGTGTTCCTTATAGTCATTTCCAGGCAGAACTGAGTTTTATCAGGGAAGATAAATATACCGATCTCGATCAGGCTGAAGAAAGTAACCGCATGCTCAGAGAGCTTTTCGGATATTTTCAAACAGGCTGGGACATGGCCAAGGCTACTTTGAACCTTGATTTACTAAAGAAAGATCTTGATGATGGACTCTATCTTGAATCAGGAATCCCGCAAAGTTATGGTCTGGGCAGCTCTGGTGCGGTTTGTGCATCGCTTTACGGGAAGTATGCTTTCAATGCAATTCCGCCATCCGGAGGGATTTCTCCCGAGGAAATTGCGGATCTCAGAACAGTATTCTCACAGATGGAATCCTTTTTTCACGGGAAAAGCTCTGGGATAGATCCGCTTGGAATTTACCTTCGATATCCATTACATATTGCCAGCAATGGGAAACCCTCTCTGGTAGGTATCCCGCGTAACTGGAAAAACGATTCCAGCGGAATCTTTCTGATTGATACCGGTACCGCCGGAAAAACAAACCCTCTGGTAAACCTTTTCCTCGAAAAATTTTCTCCGTCCGGTACTATCAGTACAGATGGCAACTATCTCGTTGATCTTAACAACAGCTGTATAAACAGTTTGCTAACCGGCGAAATAACCGATTTCTGGTCAAGCCTGGCAACACTTTCCGATTTTCAGTTCAACAACCTTGTTCCAATGATTCCCAACGGCATGCGTCCTCTATGGGCAGAATCGCTTGAGAATAAACTCTTCCATTTTAAAATTTGTGGTTCCGGTGGTGGCGGCTTTCTGATTGGTTTCGCCCCCGATTATCATAAGGCATTTGCCTTCCTCAAAGAAAAGAAAATTCCGACAATTCCGGTTTATCTGGCAGGTTAGCGGTAGGCAGAAGGCAGAAGGCAGGAGGCAGAAGGCAGAAGGCAGGAGGCAGAAGGCTGGAGGCAGAAGGCAGAAGGCAGGAGGCAGGAGGCAGGAGGCAGGAGGCAGAAGGCAGAAGGCAGAAGGCAGAAGGCAGGAGGCAGGAGGCAGGAGGCAGGAGGCAGAAGGCAGGAGGCAGGAGGCAGTGCAGAGTTTAGAATCCAATTAAACGTCTTTATTTTTTTATTTTCTATTAATTCTAAGTGTTTAAAAAACTAACACTTAGAATTAAGTCACCTTCTGCCTTCTACACCATTCCCTCCACATACTCCCCAATGGCCACCTGACTTCGACACTGGGACACCCTAAAGAATTTCCCAAAAGTTTTTATCGAACAATTGGGAGATCGATCTATGTCTTTGCGTTAGAAGCATAGTCTTTGTCAATGTTTTGCCGCTGTT
>CAIXZF010000020.1 GCA_903923925.1 uncultured Bacteroidales bacterium | reverse complement strand
CCTGCCTTCTGCCTTCTGCCTCCTGCCTCCTGCCTCCTGCCTCCTGCCTCCTGCCTCCTGCCTTTCTGCCTTCTGCTTTTCTGCCTTCTGCCTTCTGCCTTCTGCTTTTCTGCCTTCTGCCTCCTGCTTTTCTGCTTTTCATTTCGTACCTTTGAGCATATTTATCATATGACCGGCATCGTCCTTTCCGTAGTTTACACTCTGCTTTTCATCCTGATGATCTGGAAATTCCCATTTTTCAGATTGTCGGGCTTGTCGTTCCGGTTTTTGTCGTTTGCATTCTTGGCTAAGATTCTGGCTGGTTTCGCGTATTATCTAATCTATCTTTACTATGTTCCGTATCAGGGCACTTCTGATTCGATTCGTTTTTTTGAAGACAGTGCCTATATTTATAAAGCCTTTCGCAGCAATACTTCCGATTACTTGTCAATGATCTCGGGCATTGGTGATGATAATCCATATTTTCTCAAATATTACCAGAATATTCCGAACTGGGTGAGAGAATTCAACAGGGGATTGTTTAACGACAATAGAACCATTATCCGGTTCAACGCAGTATTAAGGCTGGTATCATTTGGTTCTTTCCCTGTTCACATAGTAATTACTAATTTCCTCTCCTTCACCGGATTACTGGCGCTTTACAGGTTCTTTGTGAAGGTTTCTAAAGATGAGAAATTCGACTCCCTGGTGCCTAATATCATTTTTGCTTCCTTCTTATTTTATTTTCCTTCTGTACTTTTCTGGGGATCAGGAGTATCGAAAGAAGGGCTGTCGTTTTTCGGATTAGGAATGTTTCTGTATTTCACACGAAAATTCATGGTAAAACAATTCAAACCCTACATTAACCTGGCATTATGGTTATTGTCGTGCTATATAATGTTTTTCCTGAAGTTCTACTTACTCATCTTCACTTTGCCTCTTCTCACCGCCTTTGTGTGGGATAGTGCACTGTTGAAACCTTCAAGTGGATGGAAATATTTCATAATTCTTACCCCCTACCTGCTGATACTGCTTAACCTGCATTATATTTTTCCGACTTATAACCCGGCATCCATTATTTCGGGTAAGCAAAAAGATTTTTATGCCATAGCAGTCTACAGTGAAAAAGATCCATTGCCGATAGTTCCCGATCTGAATTCAAATAACTTCAGTTTAGTAAATGCCGCAGTACCGGCATTTCTGAATACCCTGGCCGGGCCATTGATTATCAAAAACTTATCTACGTTTACACTGGTGGGTTTATTAGAGGACGTTTTCCTCATTTTTCTTGTTCTTTTACCATTCCTGGTATTTAAACGACCTTGCGAAAACCCGAACCTTTTTTATTTTTCATTCCTGATATTTATCCTGATATTTATCCTGATTGGACTTATAACACCACTGCCGGGGGCAATTATGCGGTACAGGATTATGGCACTTCCCTTTCTTTTTAACGCCATCCGGCTGGTTTTGGACTGGAAGAAGCTCAGTCTCAGGTTCTGATCCTGTCTGGAGAGTTCTCATCCGGCGAATCCTCTCGGGGGCTTGAAGCCCCGACAGGATTGAGTTTTTTTATGCTTTAAAAGGTCGGGCAGTTTTTATACCTTTGACAAGGTTTTTCAACTCAATACTATGCACAAAATCGCAATGATAACCGGCGCCACCAGCGGAATCGGCTACAGTACAGCAGTTATATTCGCATCGAATGGCTGGGATGTAATAATTACAGGAAGAAGAGCCGAACGTCTCGAAAAAATTGCGATTGAACTTAACGACCAATATAGGGTCAGAATTCTAACACTTTGCTTTGATGTTCGGAATAACGAAGAAGTGGAAGCAGCAATTAAAGGTATGCCAGAGGAATGGCAGCAGATAAATGTGCTTGTAAATAATGCAGGACTTGCTTCGGGATTGATGCCAATACAGCAAGGCAACCTGTTGGACTGGGAGAAGATGATCGACACAAATATTAAAGGACTGTTGTATGTCTCAAGGGTGGTCTCTCCACTAATGATCCGGAACGGGAAAGGACATATTATCAACATCGGCTCAATTGCCGGACATGAAATCTATCCGAACGGCAATGTTTATTGCGGAACAAAAGCAGCAGTTGAACTTATCACAAAAGGGATGCGTGTAGATATGCTAAAAGATGGAATCCGTGTAACTCTGGTATCTCCAGGTGCGGTTAACACCGAATTTTCTGTTGTACGTTTTCATGGCGATCAGCCCCGTGCCGATACAGTATACAATGGTTACCAGCCTCTAAGCGGCGATGATGTGGCAAAAGTTGTGTGGTTTGCGGCCAGCCTGCCACCTCATATCAATATTAGTGAAGTTACAGTAGTACCTACTGCCCAGGCAGGAACGAATCTTGTTCACAGAGTTTAAACTGGCATTTAACCCTGTCAGGGGTTTGCAACCCTGACAGGGTTGATTTTCTAACACATCGATACATCGCCCACAATAGATCTAAGGTATAAAAAGATCTCCTGCCTTCAGCCTCCTGCTTTCTGCAATTTGCATTATCGCTTTTTTTGCATTAGGTTTGTTGGGCATTGTTGAATTAATGATAATCTCATGGAAATCAGGCGAATTTTTGACCTGTTACCCTACATGGAAGCCAATCATCCGAAAAAATTGGATGTGCTTGCAGGTAAGGCTAATGGAAAGTGGACACTCTATTCTCTCCACGATTATATTGAAAATGTAACAAATATCAGTTACGGATTACTGGAACTTGGTATCCGAAAAGGTGATACAGTTGCAACAATTTGCAACAACCGACCCGAATGGAACTTCATCGATATGGCCACAATGATGATTGGCGCGGTGCATGTCCCCATCTACCCGACAATCAGTGATGAAGACATAGCATACATTCTTAATCATGCCGAGGTTAAAGCCATTTTTGTAGGTGATGAACATTACACCAAAATTGAACGCTTACTGCCGCGAAGTTGCTGTCTGGAACATCTTTACCTTTTCAGCACCGACAAAGGTGCAAAATCAATTGAAGAGCTGATTACTTTAGGAAAGACACATCCGCAACCTGTTATGCTGGAGGAAATGAAATCGGCGGTAACAGGTGATCAGATGGCCACACTGATATACACATCGGGCACTACCGGCAATCCGAAAGGTGTTATGCTTACCCATACCAACCTCATCAGCAATTTCATCGCAGTAAGCCCTATTCCTAAAATGGGATCAGAAGCCAGAGGTATAAGCTTTCTGCCACTTTCACATGTATATGAAAGAGTAATTAATTACATATATCAATACCTTGGTGTATCGATTTATTATGTGGAAAATATGGCAACGATTACAGATAATATGAAGGAAATCAGTCCTGATATTATTTGTGCTGTTCCTCGGTTTATCGAAAAAGTTTACGACAAGATTGTTGCCACCGGTCGTAAACAAAAAGGGTTTAAGAAGAATATTTTCTTCTGGGCATTAAATCTGGGGCATAAATACGAGTTCGATAACTCCAATGGTCTTTGGTATGACCTGCAGTTAAAAATTGCCAACATACTGGTTTTCAGTAAGTGGCGTGCTGCTCTTGGCAATAAACTTCAGCTCATTGTTTCGGGTGGAGCTGCATTGCAACCCAGGCTGTCGAGAGTTTTCTGGGCTGCCGGAATTGGTGTACACGAAGGATATGGACTTACCGAAACCTCACCTGTAATTTCTGTACAAACCCGCGAAAAAGGAGGAGTAAAACTCGGAACCGTAGGGCCTGTTTTGTATAATGTTACCGTTAAAATTGCCGAAGATCAGGAGATTCTGTGCAAGGGACCGAACGTAATGGCCGGCTATTACAAGGCTCCGGAAATGACTGCCGAAGTGATTGATGAAGACGGTTGGTTTCATACCGGCGACCTTGGCATTCTCGACAATGACGGACACCTCAGCATTGTTGGCAGAAAAAAAGAGATCTTCAAGACTTCCATGGGAAAATACATTCACCCTGTCAAGATAGAGAACATGATGAAAGAATCCTCTTTTATCGACAACATCCTTGTAGTTGGTGAAAATCAAAAATATGCCGCAGCCCTTGTTGCTCCGAATTTCGAACATCTCCGCTCCTGGTGCAGAATAAAGAATATCCCTTATACTTCTGATGATCAAATGGTTCGAGATCAGACTATTAAGAAAAGGTTTATGAAAGAGGTAGACAAGTTCAACTCTTGTTTGGGCGCCACTGAACAGGTGAAAAAGATCGAGCTTATGGAGTCGGAATGGACAATTCCTACAGGAGAGCTTACTCCATCGCTGAAACTAAGGAGGAATTTTATGACAAATAAATATAAAGAACTTATAGATAAAATGTTTGAATAATTTCTATATTGATGGAAAAGCCGAGCCGCATTTTCGATCTCCTCCATGCTTATGAGACCGTTTACAAAGACAAATCAGATGCTCTTGCAGGTAAAGTAAAAGGAAATTGGATTACATACTCCGCAAAGGATTATGTTGACATTGTGAACGGGCTTAGTGCTGCATTCCTTGATCTGGGTCTGAAAAAAGGCGATACAGTTGCAACTATCCTTAAGAATTGTCCGGAATGGAATTTCCTGGATATGGCTCTGCAACAGGTTGGTGCTGTGCAGGTTCCTATATATCCTACAATCAGTGAGGATAATTTCAGGTTTATTTTTCTGGATGCAGGTGTAAAATACATCTTTGTTTCAGGTAAAGAACTTTACCACCGAATTGAAAAAACCATACCCGCTATTCCCACTCTTTTAGAAGTTTTCAGTGTTGAGAATGTAAAAGGACTGCGAACACTTAAGGAGTTGTTAAATCACGGATATAGTCTTGATCATAGCGAAGAGATAAATTCCATTAAAGCTTCAGTTACTGAAAACGATCTGGCTACAATTATATACACCTCAGGAACCACCGGCATTCCAAAAGGAGTAATGTTGTCGCACGGTAACATTGTAAGTAATTTCATGGGGTTGTACGACATACTTCCTAAAGATGTTGTATACAGATCGATGAGTTTTTTACCCCTTTGCCATGTATACGAAAGGGCCTTAAATTACCTGTATCAGTGCTGTGGGATCTCTATCTATTATTCAGAATCGATAGAGGCCCTTGCTCAGAATCTGAAGGAAATTCAGCCTGAAATGTTTTGTGCGGTACCCCGGGTAATCGAGAAATTCTACGACAAAATAATTTCCAGAGGCCGGGGGCTGAGCGGTATTAAACGCCAGATTTTTTTCTGGGCAGTTAATCTGGGATACCGTTACCGGCTTTACAAGCAAAACAACCCAGTATACAGGCTACAGCATTCCATTGCCGAGGCCCTGGTTTTCAGCAAATGGCGTGAAGGACTGGGCGGAAATATAAAAATTATCGTTTCAGGAGGTGCAGCCCTGCAACCCAGACTGGCACGTATTTTCTGGTCAGCCGGAATTCAATTGATGGAAGGTTATGGATTAACCGAGACTTCTCCGGTTATTGCAGTAAATAATTTCCAGCCTTTCGGAGTAAAAATCGGCACAGTAGGTCCTGTGATGCCTGGTGTTGAAGTAAAGATTGAGTCTGATGGAGAAATATGCGTGAAAGGTCCTACAGTTATGCTGGGTTACTACAACAACGCAGAAGCCACTGAAGCAATGATCGACAGTGAAGGCTGGCTTCATACCGGCGACATTGGCAGGCTTGAGCCGGGGCGTTATTTCACTTTCCTTCGGATTACCGACCGCAAGAAAGAGATTTTTAAAACCAGTGGTGGAAAATTTATTGCTCCACAAACTCTAGAGAACAAATTCAAGGAATCGGCCTTTATTGAAAACCTTATGGTTGTGGGTGAAAATGAGGCTTTTCCTGCAGCATTAATAGTACCGAATTTTGAGTATTTCAGGAGTTGGGCTAAAATTAAGAACTATCCAAAGTTGCACACCCGGCATGAAATTGCAAACAATCCTCTGGTAGTCAAGCGCATACAACGCGAAATTGCGAAATTTAATATCGGAATAGATAAAACCGAACAAATAAAGCGGTTTAAGCTGCTCGATCATGATTGGTCGCCAGAAACCGGGGAACTTTCGATGACGCTGAAGCTAAAAAGGAAAATGCTTACCGGCCGGTATTCAGATTTAATTAAGGAGATGTACGCTAAGGCTTGAAATATCCAGCTATCCCTGGCAGGGGCTTGAAGCCCTGCCAGGGTTGAACTCCTCTGGTTAGCAATGACCTAATAGCATACTACTGGGAATCAGACGGGAAAGCCGAAGTTGATTTTGTGATTCAAAATAAAAAAGGAGAAATAATCCCCATTGAAGTAAAATCGTCCGAAAACGTCCGATCAAAAAGCCTGAATTAATTTTAATGCAATATTTTGTAAACCAATTCCTTAAGAAGATCCGCGTCGTCTACGTTGGAGCTGTCGACTCCTTTTGCTTTTAGGTCGTATTCGCGAAAGAGAGAGATAACCTTCACGAGTTTTGTGTTGGGATAATTTGAAGCTGCACGGAGATAATCCTGCACAAAGAAAGGATTTACTTTAAGTGCTTTGGCCACAGATTCGCGGCTTTTATCTTTTAACTGGTGAAAAACAAGAAGCTTGGCGAAGAATCCGAATAAGATTGGCACAATCATAACAAGCGGGTTCTCCTTCGGATTGGAAGAGAGATTATAAGCAATTAGGTTTGAACGATATATGTTCTTCTCGCCCAGAGCTTTTTGAAGCTCAAAAACATTGTATTCCTTGCTGATCCCTATATTCTGTTCAACATGATCGTCGGTGATGGTAGTGCCGGTTTTTACATTGATTACTAGCTTTTTGATTTCCTGAACAATCCGGCTTACATCCGAACCTACATGATCTGCAATAAGCGCGCTTGCTTTGGGTTCAATTTTATATCCCAGCGTTTGCAAATGGCTGCTGATCCAGCCAGGCAGCTTGTCGTCGTACATTTTTTTACATTCGAAAAGTACGCCGGTTTTATCGACCAATTTTGCCAGAGACTTTCTTCCATCGAGTTTTTTATATTTATAGCAGATTACCAGAATCGTTGATTTCAGCGGTTTTTCTAAATAAGAAACGAGATCTTCAATATTTTTAATTTCCTGGGCTTCCCTTACAATTATTACCTGGTAATCAGCCATCATCGGAAACCTCTTGGCATTGCTCACCAGGGTCTGTATATCAGTATCAGAGCCGTATACAACCGTTTGGTTAAAATCTTTTTCCATTGGAGTTAATACATTCTCCTCTATATAGTCGGAAATAGAATCAATAAAATACGGCTCCTCACCACTCAATACATAAACGGGATAATATTTTTTATTTTTTAAATCGCTGAGGATCTGATCATGTGTAAATGCCATAGGAAGATAGGTTGATTTAGAACCTCAGGTGCTTCACTGTAAGTCCATCGTTAACAAGCTGCAAAAGGGAATCGATACCGATCTCGAGATGAGTATCAAGGTATTTCTGTGAGACGCGTTTGTCGCTGGCGGCAGTTTTAATACCGGAAGCAATCATCGGCTGGTCGGAAACAAGCAGTAAGGCACCTGTAGGAATTTTATTCGCAAAGCCCAGAACAAATATCGTGGCAGTTTCCATATCAATTGCCATTGCCCGGATTCTTCGCAGATATGTTTTAAAAACTTCATCATGCTCCCAAACCCTTCGGTTAGAAGTATAAACTGTTCCTGTCCAATAGTCACGCTCATGCTCGCGAATAGTTGTTGAAATCGCTTTCTGGAGGCTGAATGCCGGCAAAGCAGGAACTTCTGGCGGGAAATAGTCGTTAGAAGTGCCTTCTCCCCTGATAGCTGCAATAGGCAGAACAAGATCCCCAACCTTATTCACGTGTTTCAATCCTCCGCACTTTCCAAGAAAAAGAACAGCTTTTGGCTGAATAGCAGAAAGAAGATCCATAACTGTTGCAGCATTTGCGCTGCCCATGCCAAAGTTGATAAGGGTAATCCTTTCCCAGGTGGCACATGGCATTGGATAATCGTGACCTTTAATTTCCACACCCTTCATTTTTGCAAAATGCTCGAGGTACTGACTGAAATTTACAAGCAGGATATAGTCGCCAAAATCTTTAAGTTCCTGACCGGTATATCGAGGGAGCCAGTTATCAACAATGTCCTTCTTCGTTTTCATTTTCGGGTTATTCATTGCAAAAATACTAAAAAAGCGGCAGGCTGTTTAAATCATCAGCTTAAACAAGACTCAGATCTGAATATCCGATAATAATCATTTCAGATTCGCGTTTTTGCCGGCAACTTTTCTTATCGTACCTTCGTAACGTAAGGAACATTATTCTTACCCAATTTAAAATTCAACCCATGAAAGAAAAAGCAAAAAGAAACATCGTTTTTAAAGCGCTGCTAATCATAGGTTTAACAGTACTCTTGTTGATTCCGACGTTCTTCATCAATACCCTGGTTCAGGAGCGCATGTCGAGGCAGAAAGAGGCATTCAGAGAGATCAGCTCAAAGTGGGCCGAAACCCAAACCATTAGCGGTCCAATCCTTAGCATTCCGTATATGGAATACTTTAAGGATTCCATTGGGAACATCCACAAGGAAAAAAAATACATTCATATTCTGCCTGATAAACTTACTGTAAATGGAGAGGTCTTTCCTGAGAAACGATACAGGGGAATTTACGAAATCGTTGTTTACAGTTCAAAACTGGAGATCGGCGGGATTTTTTCAGGGCTTACCGCAGGGAATCCTGGGATAGCTGCCGAGAACATCCTGTTTGATCAGGCATTCGTAGCATTAGGAATCACCGATCTGAGAGGGATAGAAGAGAACATCACTCTGAACTGGAACAAAGAAAAGTATTCATTTAACTCTGGTGTTGAAACTTCCGATGTAATTGAAAGCGGGATAAATGCGGCCTTAAAGCTCAACAAAAATGATTCATTGAGCACCTCCTACAGCTTCAACCTCAAACTAAATCTAAAGGGATCTCAATATATCTATTTTACTCCGGTTGGTAAAGAAACAGAGGTTACCCTTTTTTCAAAGTGGAGCACACCAAGTTTCGACGGAGCCTTTCTTCCTGATACACGGGAAGTTACACCTGGTGGATTCAATGCATACTGGAAGGTTTTGCACCTGAATCGTAATTATCCGCAAAGCTGGATTAATGACAAATATTCCTTGGGAAATTCTGCTTTCGGGGTGAATCTTATTCTCCCTGTTGATAGTTATACTAAGACAGACAGGTCAATTAAATATGCCGTATTATTCATCGCACTAACTTTTCTGTTGTTCTTTTTCCTGGAATTAATGAACAACAAGATTATTCATCCTTTGCAGTACATTCTGGTTGGTTTCGCACTTTGCCTGTTTTACATTCTTCTTCTATCCATATCAGAGCATCTGAATTATACGATCGCCTATCTCATTGCTTCTGTTATGACTATCGGGCTGATAACCTGGTATTCCAACAGCATCCTGCATTACCCAAAACTTGCCGGATTAATTGCCGGGAACCTGGTTATCCTGTACGGTTTCATCTTCACTATTATTCAGCTTGAAGATTATGCATTATTAATGGGGAGTGTCGGACTATTCATTATACTGGCTGTTGTGATGTGGTACTCCAGAAAAATCGACTGGACCGGGCTTGGGCAGTTGCCTAAGCTGATGGAATGACCATCAAGATATAATTTCAAACTTAACATAGTACTATTTCCATGGTTTTATCAGACAATGCAAGGCTGCTGCATCTGGCAGTTCATTATACGGGCAATAAATCAACACAGGAGGGGATACGCTTATCGAATGAGGTTTTACGTACAGATGCTGTGATAAAAGATCTATTATTGAAATATTTCATTTCACCATTTAAAATGAATGAATATTTCAATTTTTATCATGATGCAGATATGAAATTTAATGAAGTATTTAATTTTGCTGCTTCTATTTTTGATGATAAGGATACTTTTTTCGATCAATCGGTAAGCCTTGCCAGGCATTTGTACGAGCAATCAAACCATCCGAAAATCAAGGGAGGGGAGTTTTATGTGGCCTATTTAAAGGATTGCCTTGTTGATGGGGAGATGATGGATACTGTAGGAATTTTTAAATCTGAATCGAGGGAGACGTATTTGAAGGTTTACCAAAGTGGTCAGAATTTTGAAATCGGAAGTGAAGATGGCATCAACATTAACAAGCTTGACAAGGGCTGCCTGATCTTTAATACAGAAAAGGAGAAGGGATATATGGTTGCTGTAGTTGATACTCAGAGCAAAGGCAGCGAAGCACGATACTGGATCGATGATTTTCTACATTTAAAGCCAAGGGAGGACGAATACTTCCAAACCAAGAATGTACTGCAGATGTGCAAGAGCTTTGTAATGGAGAAATTGCCGGAGGACTTCGAAGTTAACAGGGCCGACCAGGCTGAATATCTGAATAAATCGGTGAAATTCTTCAAGGAAAATGAGAATTTCGATATTGAAGATTTTGCAGAAGAAGTGATGCAGAACAGTTCAGTTATCGAATCCTTTAAAGAATACAGGAAACACTATGAAACTGCAAATGATTTTTCGCTAAACGACTCATTTGACATTTCGGATACTGCTGTTAAAAAGCAGGCTAAAGATTTTAAAAGCGTAATAAAGCTGGACTCAAATTTCCATATTTATATTCATGGAAGCCGTAAAAATATTGAAAGAGGCTATGATGAAGAAACAGGAATGTATTTTTACAAATTAATGTTTAAAGAGGAAAGCTGAAACTCTGCTCAGTTTCTGATTAATTAATCTCAGGGATTTCGTATCTTGCAGCGGAATATAAGACCCTTGGTACAAGGAAATATCGTCTATACATTGAATTGAAAGAAAAGCCCTCGACATCACAACCATGAATAAGACCAAAGATGAATTGTTGACAGGCAATGAACTGTTGTCAAAATTGTCGGAACAGGTACCTGGTGTTATATATCAATACCGTTTATATCCTGACGGCAGTTCATGTTTCCCGTATTCCAGCCCTGGAATGATTGATATCTACGGAGTTAGTCCCGAAGAAGTGAGAGAAGATGCAACACCTGTATTCAGCCGTTTGCATCCGGAGGACTATGAGAATATCGTGTCAACTATTATGGAGTCTGCACGAACCCTTGAACTTTACCATAGCGAATTCAGAGTTATTTTACCCGGACAGGAAGCAAGTTGGCGCATGTGTGATGCAAAGCCTGAACGAACTGAAGATGGAGGCACCCTATGGTATGGCATCATCACAGATATAACGAGCCGTAAACGAACAGAACAAATCCAGAAACTTATCTATAGCATCTCAGAAGCTGTCAACCTTACTGAAAACATGGATGAGCTGATTGGATTCATACGTCTTGAACTAGGTACTTTAATTGATACTACTAACTTTTTTGTCGCCATTTATGATGAAATTGCTGACACCATATCCTTACCTTATTTTGCTGATAAAAAGGACGACCACAGCAGTTTTCCGGCAGGTAAAAGTCTGACGGCCTACCTCATTAAGTCTGATCAGTCGATTTTTGCAACGCGTGCAGAAATTGATAAACTTGAAGCATCCGGAATAGTTGAAACTATTGGTACAAAAGCAAAAGTATGGCTTGGTGTTCCATTGAAGGTAAGAGGCAAGACAACTGGAGCAATAGTAGTACAGAGCTATGATAATGAAAATGCTTTCACATCAGAAGATCTTAGTTTTCTGGAGTTTATATCGAGTACCATCAGTATTGCTATTGACAGAAAAAAAGCTGAGGAGGAATTGAAAACAGCAATGCTGCATGCAATGGAATCAGATAAACTTAAATCGGCTTTTCTTACAAATATGAGTCATGAAATCAGAACCCCAATGAATGCTATAATGGGATTTTCGAACCTTATGACTGAAGTTGAAGGTGCGGAAAAGGATCATTATGCCTCAATCGTTCAGAAAAGCTCGAAACAGCTGCTTAATTTAATTGAGGACATTGTTTTTCTATCGCGACTTCAAAGTGAGAAACTTACGATCCAGAATTCTGAATTCAAACCGACTGAACTTGTTACCGACGTTTTCCAGATGTTTAATCATCCTGATTTTAAGAAGGACCTTGAGGTACGCCTGAAGATTCCAGATGAATATCAAAACCTGACAGTACTGTCGGATGTGGCAAAAATAAAGCAGGTCCTTACTAATCTTGCATCCAATGCGATTAAATATACCTTCACCGGAAGCATTCAATTAGGCTTCGAGGTAGTTGATGGTTTTGTTGAATTTTTTGTAAAAGATACTGGGATAGGGATTCCTGTTGAAGAGCAGAACAGAATTTTTGATACCTTTTTCAGAGGCGAGATGGTCGTTTCTGCTGCTATCGGAGGCACTGGTCTCGGCTTAAACATTGCTAAAGAGCTGGTTGAATTACTTGGCGGCAGAATTGGTGTTGAGTCGGAACCAGATTATGGCTCATTGTTCTATTTCACTATTCCGTTTGATAAAGCTTTAACGTTGCATCCTGAAATTCAGGAAGCTGCAGACAATCCACAAGACTGGACAGCTTTAACAATGCTTATTGCTGAAGACGAGCCAGATAACTATTTATATCTTGAAATTCTTCTGAACCAAAAGTTTAAACGGATAGATCATGCCATTAACGGCAAAGAAGCTGTAGCAATGGCAGAACAAAACAAATATGACATCATTTTAATGGATCTTAAAATGCCAGTTTTAGGAGGGATAGAAGCAACTGAACTTATTAAAAAGAAGTTCCCCAATATTCCTGTTATAGCACAAACTGCATATGCCTTACCGGTTGAAAAAGCAAGTGCCATGCAGGCTGGCTGCGACGACTATCTCACTAAACCTATCCGAAGGTTAGATTTAATAAACTCAATTTCTAAATTCATCTGATTTTCAGAAAGTTTCTAACTCTTTTCCCGGATCCCAGAAAACAGAATCGAAATCTACTATCTGGTCGTTCTCAACTTTAATGTTTTCATTTTCAAGCAACTTCTGCATAAAATCAGGATTTCCGAAATGGTGTTTTCCGCTTAGCATTCCTATTCGGTTAACAACCCTGTGTGCCGGAATTTCATTAAGCTGAGAATGTGAACTGTTCATAGCCCAGCCTACCATCCTTGCTGAACCACCGCTACCCAGGAATCGGGCAATTGCACCATAAGATGTTACTCTACCGGAGGGGATCAACCTTACAACATCGTACACCTTTTCAAAAAAGGAATCGCCGGTAAATGCTTCCATATTTTAATCCTTTTCTGACAACATAAATTCGGTGTAACAGATTGATTTTCCATCATTTAAAAATTTCTGCTCATAGAAAGTCTGAATAGCTTTTGCATCTTCAGGGCCATCAGAATTATAGAGATCATGCGTCTCAAAAATAAGGCGATGATTTCCTTCTTTTATAACTTCCAGTGTAAAATCAAAAAAACCGTCATTATCGGTTTTCAGATGCAGAATACCGTTTGTTTTGAGGATTTTGCGATAAATATCAAGAAAACGGCTGGCAGTGAGCCTTTTTTTTGCTCTTGCCGACTGAGGTTGAGGATCAGGGAAGGTAATCCAGATTTCACTAACCTCCTTTGAAGCAAAGTACTCCCAAATAACCTGAACATGAGTACGGATGAAAGCTACATTCTTCATTCCCTTCACATTGGAAGCTTTACAACCTTTCCACATTCTTGCGCCTTTAACATCGACACCAATGAAGTTGAAGCCGGGATACCTTTCGGCCAGGTTTACGGTGTATTCTCCTTTGCCACAGCCTAATTCCAAGACTATAGGATTATTGTTCCCAAAGAATTCATTCCATTTTCCTTTGTGCACAAAGCCCTGTTTGAGCTCCTCAAATCTGAGCTGAAACATGTTTGGGAAAGTAAGATTTTCGGCGAAATGTTGTAGTTTATGTTTTGCCATCAGCGATTTACGATGTATGCAGCCTTGTTTTCATCATTCCGTATGCGGAGGAGTTCGGCATCCGCTTCTGCCCGGGTTTTAAATGATGCATAGGAAACCATGTTAAGGCCACTTTCTGTTTTAGAAAATAACTCTGAGCTATACCCTTTTGCTTTAAGTTGCCCGACAAACTTTCTGGCTCCTTCTTCCGAGCGAAAGCAACCGGCAACAATATAGAATTTCCCCCCGGGCAATGCTTCAGGTTCAGTCTGTTTCGAGCTTGTATTTGTTTTGATTTCCGGCTTTTTAGGTTCCGGCTTTTTAACTTCCTCAGTCTCCTCCTTCTCTGACGCAGAACTGTTATTAATTACCGGAGAAGGCTTTGTTGGTGTAATTTGTTCCCGGATGGAATCCAGAGCCTTCTGCCCGGGTGAAGTAAGAATAACTTTTGTAGTGTCAGGAGAAGAAAGGTGGATAGGCATTCCCATTGTATGCCTCTGATTGTCAACCATTTTCCATACAATAAAACCCCAATATCCCACTAAACCAACTCCTATTATCAATAGGAATGCAAGAAATATTTTCATTCCGAGGCTTTGTTTGCTTTTTGCATATGCAGCAACCGGAACGGCATTAAGCCCAAAGTATTCGCCTCCTGTTAACAGTTCTGTATCAGCCTCAAAAACAATATTTTTTTGCTGGTCGAGTTGAAATGTGCCCAGGCCAGTGTACTTTATCCTTTTGCCCCTGTGGAGCTGGTAATTGATATCATCAATAGCTTCCTCTACAAGTAGTTGAGCCTGTTCTATTTTTACAGATTCTCTTTCAGTTACATAAAAAGTAAAATCTGTCCCCTTTGTATTCTCATCAAAAATGAATGTAACGTCTCTCCCGGGAGGAATAAACAAACTGTTCTCTTTATCGTAGGCTGCTGCAACCTTTTTACATTCGAAGGTTCCGAAGCCTGCAACAGCCACATTCTTGCCTTCCAGCAGCAGATCCCGGATATAAAGAGGTATTTTCATTTCTATTCTATGCAGGATTAATTTGTAACTATGATTTCCCGGTATTTCAACCGGAGGTTAAACCAGATCATTAAGTTTCAGCAAGTCCGCCGGTGAATCAACCGACTGGCTTTCTAACTCAGTAAGCTCTACTTTTATTTTGTAAGCGTTCTCAATCCATCGTAATTGTTCGAGAGATTCGGCAATTTCAAGGATAGACGGTTTTAGCTGTATTATTTCTTTCAGAATTTCTGTTCTGTAGGCATAAATGCCAAGATGCTTTAGAAATGAATGATTGTTAATCCATTTATCCTGTGGAATATTCCTCAGAAATGGAACTGCCGCTCTTGAAAAAAGCAGCGCAAATCCCTTAGCATCTGTAACAACTTTTACCGCATTTGGGTTAAACAAGACTTCACTATCATCAATTTTTCGTGCAAGAGTAGCAATTTCTACCTCCTGATTCTTAAATGAAGCGGTTAACTGGTCGATTTGCTCAGGAAAAAGAAAAGGTTCGTCACCCTGAATATTAACAACAACATCAAAATGAGAAGCAGGAGCTTCTTTCTGTAGCTTGGTAATGATTTCGCCACAGCGATCGGTGCCGCTACTATGATGTTCGGCAGTAATCATAACATTTCCGCCAAAGTCCATTATGTGCTCAAAGATACGTTCATCGTCAGTTGCAACTATAACAGTATCAAGCGATTTTGCCTTTAATGCCTGTTCATACACTCTCCTGATCATGGAGATTCCATTGATGAGAACCAGTGGTTTTCCGGGAAAACGTGTTGAAGCGAAACGTGCCGGTATTATACCTGCGATTTGCATGTTAGTATACTTAACTAAAAGAGGCCATTAAGTTCGGCATTTGTCCTCTCAAGGATAACAGCCAGATCTTCAGGATTATCGTTAAAATTAATAGGATCAACATCAATAATCAGGAGTTTTCCAAGTGTATAGGTTGAAACCCAGGCTTCATATCTTTCGTTGAGGCGTTTAAGATAATCAAGCCGGATTGCAGCTTCATATTCTCTGCCACGCTTTTGAATTTGTCTGACCAGAGTAGGTACACTAGCCCTCATATAAATCAGAAGATCAGGCGGCTGAATAAACTGGGCCATCAACTCGAAAAGTTGCTGATAGTTTTCAAAATCCCTGGTTGTCATAAGGTTCATCATATGAAGGTTAGGTGCAAAAATGTAAGCATCTTCATAGATGGTTCTATCCTGTACAACAGTCTTTCCTCCTTTTCTGATTTCTAGGACCTGCCTGAACCTGCTATTCAGAAAATAGATCTGAAGATTGAAGGACCAGCGCTGCATATCCTCATAAAAGCTATGGAGATATGGATTTGTGTCGACATCTTCATAATGAGGCTGCCAGCCGAAGTGTTTGGCTAACAGGCTTGTAAGTGTTGTTTTTCCGGAACCGATATTGCCGGCAATTGCAATATGCATAGGATAAGGTTTTAATGCTTAAAGAAACAAAAAATTAGCCGATTGTGGCTCAAAAAATCGAAATTTTTACAAATTCAGAATTTCTTCTAGGTAAATCCTGTTGTTTGCCAGGCGGGGAACTTTATGCTGTCCCCCGAGTTTGCCATTCTTTTTCAACCATTTATAGAATGTATTCGATGCAAGAGCATGAATTATCGGGGGTTTTAAAATTAGATTATGATAGCGTTTTGCTTCATAATCAGAGTTTAGCGATTTCAAAGCATTATCGAGTACTTCTCCAAAGTATTCAATATTTTCGGGAGGCTGATCAAATTCTATTGCCCATTCATGTGCAGCATTTTCGTTATCGTTGAGATAAATGGGAGCTGCAGTATAATCACGGATTGTAGCATTCGTTTTCTCACAGGCAATTACGAGAGCCTTCTCAGCATTATCAATAATCAGTTCTTCACCGAATGCATTGATAAAGTTTTTGGTACGGCCGGTTATCCTGATTCGGAATGGATTCAGGGAAGTAAATGAGATAGTATCTCCCGGAATATAGCGCCACAAACCAGCATTTGTAGAGATTACCATTGCATAATTTTCATCTGTAACTACCTCATCCAGACCCAGGGCCGCTGGATGATCTTCGTGAAGCTTGTCAAGAGGGATAAATTCGTAGAAAATGCCATAATCGAGCATTAGCAGTAAATCATCTGAATCTGTACGGTCCTGAATGCCAAAAAAGCCTTCAGAAGCGTTATAAATATCCATATAATTAACATTTGCAGGCATAATTTTGCGGTATTGTTCACGGTAGGGCGCAAAATTTACACCCCCATGAACGAATAATTCAAGGCTTGGCCATACTTCCTCAAGGTTTTTTTTGCCGGTAATTTCCAGCACGCGCTTGCAAAGTAAAAGCGACCACGAGGGAACACCTGAAATAGAAGTAACATTTTCATCCTTAGTTACATTTGCGATCATTTCAATCTTCGATTCCCACTCATCCATAAGCGCAATTGCAATGGAAGGTGTTCGCATTATTTCAACCCAAAAAGGAAGATTATTCATAAGTATAGCAGAAACATCACCATGGAAAGTGTCGTTGCGGCTATCATCCTGAGTACGGCTTCCTCCCAGCCCAAGGAGTTTTCCATCAAAAATTTCAGTTTCCGGATAATTATTACAATAGATTGATAACAAGTCCTTTCCGCCCTTATAATGACATTCTTCCAGCGCTTCTTTGCTTACCGGAATAAATTTACTTTTACTATCGGTAGTACCTGATGACTTTGCGAAATGATGAATGGGTGTCGGCCAGAGAATATTCTGTTCTCCATTCCGGATGCGTGTTATAGATGGTTTAAGATCCTCATAATAACTTATCGGAACATTCTGTCTGAACTGATTATAATTTGAAATGCCATCATAATTATAGCGTTTACCCCATTCAGTACTCCTGGCAGTGGTAAGGAGTTTTCTCAGGCTCTCCTGCTGCACATCATGGGGATATTTTACAAAAAGTTCAATCTGGTGAAGCCGCTTTTTTATAAGCCATGAAAGTACTGAGGTGATAAAAGCCATGACAGTTTATTATATATGCGAATCAAGGGTTAAAAATCAAGTAAATAAAAGCGGCAGCTAGTTTGCCAAATACGTGAACAAGTAGGCCTTTAGCGGATCTGACTTTACTCGCTCTTTGAAAATCTGTTTTTTCGATTAACCAATTAAAAAATCCTT
>CAIXZF010000019.1 GCA_903923925.1 uncultured Bacteroidales bacterium | reverse complement strand
TGGCGATGGAGTGTACTCGGTATTTAGGCTTTTTGTATCTTTACTCATGGAAAAGTTTGTTTTTGGTTTTGTCACCTCTAAGGTACTCATTATCTTAGATTTAACAAGCTTTTCCTTTTTTTTATGAATTATTCAGGTTAGTTGCTGTGAATATTTTAATAAGACCGGCAAATTTAGGAATAAATATAAAAAAAATGAAAGTTTTAATCTTTAATTTCCACATATGAAAAGTTTTTAATACAAATTTATTTATTGTGGTTTTTTTAGGCTAAATTTGCCTCTGGTGTGGCGTCAAATGTCAGTTGTAAACTATTTTATTTTTTATATGTATTTATATTTGTTATCGCGTATCTTCCATCTTAATTTAAACAAAACCGCCAGGTTTATAGAGTAAAAAAATGTTCCAGTGAAAGCACATCAGGAGTGTGCTTAATCAATTAAAGGCAGCGTTGCTCAAAAACAAGAATTAGAGATGGAAAAACAGGAAAATAAATCTGAAGCAGAGGTGCTGCGTAAAAAGGCTGAAGACTTGCTGAAAAAGAAATCAGAAGCAGAAATACTGGAGCTCGTTCAGGAGCTTGCTTTCCAGAACGAAGAGAAAGCAAAACAGGCAGCAGAGTTAGATATTGCCAATAAAGAGTTGGTTTTCCAGAACGAAGAGAAAGCAAAACGGGCAGACGAATTAAGTGTTGCAATTGAAAATTCGCTGAAGCTCTCACACGAACATGAGTTATTTCAGACTGAACTTAAGATGCAGAATGAGGAGCTTCAGGCAGCAAGATCAGCTGCAGTAGCTTTATCCGAAAAATATCTTGAATTATATGACTTTGCGCCTTCCGGCTATTTTACACTTTCCGGCAAAGGTGAAATTATCGAATTAAACCTCAGCGGGGCAAAGATGTTAGGCATAGACCGGCAACAATTAATAAACTGCTCTTTCGATTTATTTGTTTCAGAAGATACGGGGATAATTTTCAGTCACTTTCTTGAGAATGTATTTAACAGTGAGGCGAAAGAATCCTGCGAAGTAAACCTTGCAACTCCCGGCAATCTATCCATATTTGTCCATCTTTCGGGCATTGCTTCTGAAAATGGGACACAATGCATGGTAACCGCTATTGATATCACTGAGCGAAAGCTTGCACAACAAAAACTGCAGGCATCTGAAGACAGGTACCGTTCAATTTTTCAGGGAAGTCCTGATGGTATATTCATTGCCGACACTGAAACAAAGATGATTACCTATGCCAATTGGGCTCAATGCCGTGCATTTGGCTATACTGAGGAAGAATTCAAAACGATGAGCATTGCCGACATTCATCCGCAGGATACATTCCTGCGCACTCTTGAAGAGTTTGAAAGTATATTGCATGGAATAAAAGCAATTGCCGAAAACATCCCATGTCTTAAAAAAAACGGCGAACTATTTTATGCAGATATCAGTGGAGCACTTATCACAATAAATGGAAGAGCTCAATTGCTTGGTTTTTTCAGGGATATTACTGTGCGGAAAATTACGGAGCAAAAAATTCACGACCTCAACGTAAACCTTGAAAATAAAATAGCTGAACGGACAATTCAATTAGCCGAAAGTAATGCAAAACTTGAGATTGAGAATGCTGAACGTCATAAAATATCGACAGCGTTTCAGGAATCTCTTGACAGACTAAATAAAATTGCTGACAGGGTTCCCGGTGTTGTTTACCAGTACAGATTGAATCCGGATGGCTCCTCCTGTTTTCCATTTGCCAGTGAAGGCATTCGTGACATTTTTCAGGTGAGCCCCGAAGAAGTAGCCCATGATGCAAGCATTGTATTTTCAAGGCTTCACCCTGATGATTTTGAAGGCTTTGCTTCTTCCATTCAGACATCAGCAAAAGAGATGAAAATCTGGCATCATGAGTATCGTATGATAGGTAAAAATGTGCGTTGGTTTATGGGCAATGCTATGCCACAGGAAAATGAAGATGGTTCAATATTATGGCATGGGTACACTTCGGATATCACCGAGCGTAAATTGGCAGAAAAAGCTTTGCTCGAAAGTGAAATTAAGCATAGTTCAATGATTTCCAATATCTCAGATGTAATTGGGATCATAGGCGCTGACGGAGTAATGAGCTATAAAAGTCCCAATATTGAAAAACACTTTGGCTGGAAACCACAGGATCTGATTGGAACAATTGGATGGTCAACCGTCCATCCCGATGATCTGGAGCGTATTCAGCTGGAATTCTATACGCTTTTGCAAACAGACAATTCATCGACAACGGTTCAATATAAATACAAATGCAAAGATGGCAGCTATAAACCCATTGAACTTACAGCCACTAATCTTGTAAATAATTCAATTATTAACGGTATTTTGCTCAACTACCACGATATCACAGTTCAAAAACAAGCGAAAGAAGCCCTTATTGCAGCAAGAAACGAAGCAGACAGGGCAAATCTTGCCAAGAGCGAATTTCTTTCGCATATGAGCCACGAACTGCGTACTCCCATGAATTCCATCCTTGGCTTTGCCCAGTTAATGGAAATGGGCGAACTGAAACCGTCGCACAAAAAGTGGGTAAATAATATAAAAAACAGCGGAAAGCATTTACTCAGCCTTATAAACGAAGTGCTCGAACTTGCGGGTATTGAATCCGGAAGACAAATTCTGATATCGGAACCGGTGGGAATATCGGATATTATTCATGATATATCGGATATGCTTCAAATTCAGGCTGATAGCAGAAATATAACAATTGTGCATGCTGATTCGCCTGATCACGATCTTTTTGTTTTCGCCGACAAACGCCGGTTAAGACAGGTTTTGCTTAATATAGCAAGCAACGCCATAAAGTATAACAGGGAAGGTGGCTTGGTAACTATTAATACAGAGTTACACGAACTAGATAAAGATGGAAACGCTTCGGTTAGAATTTCAATAAAGGATACTGGCAATGGAATTAATCCCGAAGATATCACCAAGCTCTTTCAAGCCTTTGAACGTATAGGAGCGGATAGAACCACAACCGAAGGCACCGGACTGGGACTGGTTGTTGTGAAAGAACTTACAAAAGCCATGAAAGGGACATTTGGCGTTGAAAGCGAGGTTGGCATAGGAAGCACCTTCTGGATTGAACTTCCTTATACCAAAAGCAGGAAAAGCTATAAGCAACAAAAGGACGAGAATATAAAACTGACTTCTGAGTTAAATGTCGCAAGAAATGAGATTGACTTTCAAAATGAGGAAAAGGCAAAACGTGAAGCCGAACTGAAATTGGCAAATATAGAACTTGCTTTTCAAAATGAAGAAAGAGTAAAACGTGCTGCTGAGCTGATCATAGCAAATAAAGAACTTGCTTTTCAAAATGAAGAAAGAGCAAAATGGGCGTCAGAATCAGCCATCGCAAATAAAGAACCCGGTTTCAAAAGTGAAAATGAATTATTGGTACATAGCCTTGATCAGAAAAAATCCGGAACTATCCTGTATATCGAAGACAATACCTCCAACAATGAATTGGTAGAGCAAGTGCTGATAAATCACCGGCCAAATATTCAGTTAGTGAGTAATGCCAATGGAACGCAGGCAGTTCCACTGGCAATCGAATACGCTCCGGATCTAATTCTTCTTGATCTTGATTTGCCGGATTTACAGGGTTTCGAAGTAATCAAACTTTTACAGTCAGAAGAAAAAACAATGGCGATTCCGGTTGTGATTGTCAGCGCCGATGCGATGCCTCACCAGGTTGAAAAAATGCTTAAAGCAGGATCCAAAGACTATTTAACCAAACCTCTTGACATCATGGCTTTTTTAGAAGTAGTTGATAAATGGGTGGGGGATAAATAGCAAAGATATGTATACGAATATTAATTCTATGCATTAATCAGTTTATTTGCATTTTGTTATATAATGTTTATCTTTATTCCATTAAAACCCAATTTTTATGAAACAGATTATTCTAACGCTTGGTTTAGTGGTTATTTATAGTGCAATTTTGGCACAAATAATTTGCAATCCTGCTGGAAACACAGTGCTTTATTCAAATTATGACGGGGGATATCTCAGGATAAACGTGGATGTGAATATTCCGAATCTGAAGATTGGAGTTACAACCTATGAATCCATTCAGATAGAAATCACCGGGGCCTATGCTTCCAATGTAACTCAGGTTGTTTACGCTGGCTATGCCAGTACAAACGATCATTGCGGAACAGGCCATACAGCGGTAACTATAATTGGGGTGCCAGCTCCTTACGCAAATATCCAGGTAATTCCTCCCGCCACCTGGTCTGATCCAAACGGGTATCCGTATATTATTTGTGCATTCAACTGTTCTGGAAGCACAGGCGGATGCAACACACCTGAACAGATTTCACATTATTTTCTTACTCAGTTTGGTGGCACTCTTTATTCGCATTTTACACAGTATGGCTGTTATAATAGCAGCACTGTATACAATGTAAGTGATGGTGGAAATTGTTGTGCTATTCCAAATACAGGAACAGCTCCTACTGCAGCATTTAGTGCAAACAATACAAATATCTGTGAAGGCGATTGTATTAGTTTCTCCGACCAATCCTCCAATTTGCCAACATCATGGTCGTGGACCTTCCAGGGCGCTTCAGTAAGCAGTTCCGGCATGCAGAATCCTGTAAATATCTGTTATCCAACAGCAGGTACCTATGCAGTTACTCTTTCCGCCTCCAATACCAATGGCTCGAATACGCTATTGCAGCCAAACTACATAACTGTACATGCCAATCCCACGGTACCAACAATTACACAAAATTTTAACGCATTGGTAAGCAGTTCTTCAACTGGAAATCAATGGTATTTAAACAACAACATTCTGGTAGGGGCTACTGGTCAGACGTATATGTTTACCCAAAATGGTAATTACAAGGTTAAAGTAACGAATGCCGCGGGATGCAGCTCAATGTCTGCAGCCTATAGTGTTACAACTACAGGCATGGGGGCAATTGCAACTTCAAAAACTCAGGTATTCCCGAATCCTGTATCTGATCGCCTTTTTATTCAAACAACGACTTCTGGTAAGAAGATCTTCAAACTGATGACGCTTACGGGCATTGTACTGATGGAAGGAGAATCATGGAACACTGATTTTGAGATTTCAACAGCATCTTTATCCAGTGGCGTTTACCTTCTGGAATTAGGCGGAGAACATTTTAAGATTCAAAAATAATATTACAGCATCCCCACATTGTCGTGCAATATAACCATGATTATTTACCTGCCATTATAACCACCAACCCAATTTCATTGATCTCCTCCGGAAAAAAATCACGTTTCGGTTTCCATGTTTCTATTGACCTGAATCTCCTGACGGAGAAGGAAACGGTATTCCTGGCCTAGCCCGTAGGGCTTTCATGCCAATAGAAACGCGGCAAGCAACATAAGCTTTTGCCCGTAGGGCATCAATGAAATGCCTCCTTTGATTATGTTACAGGTACACCTTAGGGAGAAGCAGCAGGTAATTGGACAAACTGTCGTCCCTGTTTCATTCAGACCGCCACAATGTGGCTTGAATTCAGGAATCTTTCAACCATTGCTACAAACAGTTATATTCCATTCAATATAAGCCTTTCAACTTTATTATTTCCATATGAGTAAGGAAGATACTCATAACATGAGATAGGTTTTGTGATAATAAGATTCGCAATTTTACCACGGGTAATTGAACCCAGAGTGTCGCTGACTCCCATGGCATATGCACTGTTGATTGTAACAGCATTAATTGCTTCCTCAGGCAACATTCTGAATTTTATGCAACCGAGCGAAAGAATGAACTGCATATTTCCGGAAGGAGATGAACCGGGATTGAAGTCGCTGGCCATAGCAACAGCTAAACCGGCATCTATCATTTTCCTCACTGGCGCCCACTGCATATTCAGAAAAAAGGCTGCTCCCGGCAATAAAGTTGGCATAGTTCCGGAACCCAGTAAAGCAGCAATTTCATCATCACCTGTAAATTCCAGATGATCAACCGATAATGCCTTATATTTTACGCCAAGCTGAATTCCACCGGAGTAGTCGAGCTCGTTAGCATGGATTTTTGGAATCAGTCCGTAAGCTACGGCAGCATTGAGAATTCTGTCTGTTTCATCAACAGTAAAAAAGCCTTTGTCGCAGAAAACATCTATGTAATCTGCCAGTTTTTCTCTGGCAACCTCCGGGAGCATTTCATTAATGACCATATCGACATAAGCCCCTTGATTCCCTTTGTAGTTCAAAGGCACAGCGTGAGCTCCCAGAAATGTCGATTTGATGGTAAGAGGTGATATTTCTTTCAATTTCCGGATAACCCTAAGCATTTTTAATTCATCTTCCACATTGAGTCCGTAGCCACTTTTAATTTCCACAGCGCCTGTTCCATAAGATATTATTTCCTCAAGGCGTGCAGAGGCCTGGGTTAGAAGATCTGCCTCGGAGGTAAGATGCAAAAGTGCCGAAGAATTCAGGATCCCTCCTCCCCTTTCAAAAATCTCCTCATACGATAATCCTTTAATTTTGTCGATAAATTCAATTTCACGACTGCCTGCATAAACCAGATGTGTGTGCGAATCGCACCAGGCAGGCATTACTATACGGCCAGAAGCATCAATTATTTCATCAAATTCACTTTCACCAAAGGAAAACAGGCCAATCCCATAATCTTCAATTAGATTGTTATTTGTAGTAAGCCAGGCATTTTCAAGCAGAGGAAGCGCTCTCATTTTAGCACCTGAAACCGGAAATTCCGGACTTTCATCTCTAACCTGCAAAAGCTGACTGATATTTTTGATAAGTAACTTCATAAAAAGTAGTATTATTTAGCAAAATTACAAAGTTCAGAGGCATCCTAAACGAAAAGTAACTGTCTTCTGCAAAAGAAAGACCATTAATACGTTAAATTTTATAAAAACCCTGCTGAAACTTCGAATGTTATCAAACTTTGTAATATTTTTGTAAAAAGAAATCAACCCAAACGTACCTTTTATGAAATTAAGACTTTTTACACTTTGTGTAGCCCTTTTCCTGGGGTTTAGCCTTTCCGGTTTTGCCGGTATTGTTGAAAAGGAAACTGCTAAAAAACTTGCGACAAACTACTTCTACGAAAGACTTTCCGAGAAAAATAATGTAAAACTCGCAGATGTAAAAATATTTAATGATATCACTTTGTCTGACAATACTGGCCCTCTCTTATATATTTTCAACTTCAGTGAAGGCGGTTTTATGGTAGTTGCAGCAGAAGATGCAGTAAACCCAGTGATTGGATATGTATTTGAAGGCATGTATACAAACCAGAATCAACCGGAAACCTTTGCCGGCTATATGGATTATATGAAAGGTCAGGTAAACTATTATCGCACAAATCAATTTACTGCTGATCAAACAATTAAAGAAACCTGGAAACGCTATCTTGCTGCAGATTTTGATTCAAAACCCTTAGCAAAATCATCCAAAGATGTTGAACCGCTAACTATTTCACGCTTCGATCAGGGAAAATATTACAACACAAAGTGCCCTCTGGATGCAGGTGGAATTTCAGGACATGTTGTAACTGGTTGTGTTGCCACTTCAATGGCACAAATAATGTATTACTACAGGTATCCGGAAACTGGTCAGGGCTCACATAGCTATTATGCAAATAATTCGTCAGGAAACCCTAATTATGGCGTATACGGTTTGCAGTCAGCTAATTACGCTGCAACAACCTATCATTGGGATGCTATGGTTAACGAACCCAGCGAAGTAAATCTGGATATTGCCCAATTGATGTATCATTGTGGGGTAGCAGTAAATATGAGTTATGGTCCAGGAGCCTCAGGCGCTTTTTCTGCCGACGTTCCAAGCGCAATGATCAATTTCTTTAAGTATTCATCAAGCACATCCTACTCTCAGAAATTTAATTATAGCTCAACGCAATGGGATAATATAATTCAGACCGATCTCAATAACAAGCATCCTTTAATCTACTCAGGTCAGAGCAGCGCAGGCGGACATGCATGGATCTGCGATGGTTTCCAGATTCAGACTGGTGTGGCTATGTATCATATGAACTGGGGCTGGAGCGCAAGTTACAATGGTTATTTCGCTTTAAGCAACCTGAATCCTGGTGGCGACCCTCCTTATGCTTCAAGTCAGGGAATTATTAAAAATATGTATCCTGCAAATGGTTATCCTTTGGGCTGTGCAGGACAAAGAACGATTACCTCAAACACCGGCACCATTGAAGACGGAAGTGGTTTATATAACTATGCTGATAACGGTAACTGCAGCTGGCTGATTGCGCCCAGTGATTCTGTGAAGAAAATTATCCTCACCTTCGAAAAACTGGACACTGAAAATGGAAACGACATTGTAACTGTTTATGACGGAGAAACAACATCTGCTCCGATTTTACTTCAAACTTCAGGAACAACACTTCCTGCAGCCAGTCTTACATCTTCAAAAAACAAAATGCTTGTTACCTTTACAAGCAACGGCTCAACCAATGCAGGCGGTTTCTTTGCAAATTTCAGGTCGGTTTATCCACAGTATTGTTCAGGAACAAATACATTTAATTCACCTCAGGGAACTCTTAGTGATGGCAGCGGCGTAAAGAATTATGTTAACAATGCAACCTGTAACTGGATCATTGATGTTCCATTCGGAATTAACCTGACCCTTACGTTTACAGCTTTCGATCTGGAAGACAATAACGACTTCGTTAAAGTATATGACTACGCAACTCAGCAACTATTAGCCACTTGCAGTGGTCATACACTTCCTGCACCTGTAACCTCTGTTAGCGGGAAAATGTATATCGTTTTTAAATCCGATTATGCTTACAATTTTGGTGGATGGGCAGCTCAATGGTCGGTTGGCAATCTGGGCCTTGAAGAAAATTCAGGAATAAAATCATTCAGTGTTTATCCAAATCCGGCCAGCAGCAGCTTAACTATTGACTTAAGTATGGAAGATACCCAAAACACAAGAATTGAACTTACTACTATTAATGGTCAGCTTGTTTATTCTGAGGAATTCAAGGCATTACATGGTGATCTGAATAAAAGACTTGATGTTTCTTCCTTCGCGAAGGGCGTATATGTTCTTAAAGTAAAAGGTGAAAAAGGATTGATTACAAGGAAAGTAACCTTACAGTAAGCTGATTACAGTACAACACTCAGAATATGCTGCCTCCTGATGGGGCAGCATATTTTATTTAAAAAAACACAGATAATATTATTGCTTTATGAAACATTGTTACATATTTGGTGCTTTATTTTTAATGTTACTCGGTGTAAACGCATCGGCAGGAACTATAACAATTCAAACTGCTGAAAAACTTGCAAAGAACTTTGCCTTCAGTCTGAATTCAGACAATACTCAATTCGGTTCAGTAACAACGAATGCGGTGAAGACTGATTTAATAGCGACAAATGGTGAGGCCTCATATTTCGTAATTCATTTTAAACCTGTCGGATTTGTAATCGTTTCAGCTGAGGATGCCACTACTCCTGTGCTGGGTTACTCTTTTGACAACAATATTGACTTAAACAACCTTCCTCCTCAATTAGACTATTGGCTGAAGAACTATAGCGATCAGATTACTTATGTAAGGGAGAACCATTTGGTTGCAAGTGAAGATATTCGTTCAAAGTGGGATCTTTATCTCACCGACAAACCTGAAATTACCAACTTTCCAAAATCAAAAACAATTGCTCCTCTTCTACCTTGTAACTGGGATCAGGGAAAATACTATAACGAATTATGCCCGAAAGATAACGGGGGTGATGCCGGACATGTTTATGTTGGCTGCGTTGCCACAGCAATGGCACAGGTAATGTTTTATTACAGGTACCCTCAGCAAGGAATCGGGACTCACTCCTACACTCATCCAACATATGGTCTGCAATCTGCTAATTACGGCACAACAATTTACGATTGGAATGCCATGCTGAATCAATTGCCAACCAACAACCTTGAAGTTGCCCGGATAAGTTATCAGGCTGGTGTATCCATAAATATGGATTACGGGGCACAGGGTTCAGGTGCCAATACAAGTTCAGTTCCAGGTGCTCTGATTAGTCATTTCGGTTATAATTCAAGTTGCATATTTTACAATCGCTTTTCATTTTCAACTGTAAACTGGCTCAATCTTATCAGGGGCGATCTTGATTTGAAAAGGCCAGTGATATATAGTGGTTTCCCTCAGGGTGGTGGTACCGGACATTGCTGGTTGTTAGACGGTTATCAGAATACCGACTTTTACCATATGAACTTTGGCTGGAGTGGCGGAAGCAATGGCTTTTTCTATGTCGACAACATTACACCTCAGGGTGCAGGAAATTTCAATAGCGGACATGGTGCAGTATTCCACACTTACCCGGGAGTAGGATATCCTTATCAATGCAGCGGTCCGTCAGTTATTCATACTTCATCAGGAACCATAACAGATGGAAGCGGACCGGAAAACTATCTCCCGAACAGCAGCTGCAGCTGGCTAATTTCTCCGGACGACAGTGTTACAAGTATCAAAATTTCTTTCAACAGTATTGAGACAGAAAGTTCAAATGATATCATCAACATTTACAACGGAGCTACAACTTCTGATCCCTTAGTCGGATCTTATAGCGGAAGCACACTGCCATCAAACCTCACTATCAACAACTCTAAAGTGCTGATTACCTTCATTACCGACAGCATAAATGAAGGAGCCGGCTTTTACCTCACCTACAGTTCAACCTATCCGAAATATTGTTTAACAGACAATCTCACTGCTCCAAGCGGAACCATTACTGACGGAAGCGGTTCAAGGAATTATCAATCAAACACAATTTGTACCTGGATTATTCAACCGGCAAATGCAGCCGGACTTTTGCTGAAATTCACAGAATTTGAAACCGAACCTAATGTAGATTATGTTAAAGTTTATGACTTGAACAGCCAGGCTTTGCTGGGAAACTTCAGTGGAAGCAATCTTCCTCCGGATGTTTTTTCGGCTAGTGGTGCTATGTACATTGAATTCCGTACCAGCGGAAGCTACAATTTTGCAGGTTGGTCGGCAAACTACAGCACACTTGGAGTAGGTATAAATGAGAACGATCCTTTGTCTGGAGTTTCGGTTTTCCCTGTTCCTGCACATAACCAACTGTCAATCGATTTTAACAATCAGGGCAATGAAACAGTTTCCCTTACACTTTCTTCCATAGATGGTAAAATCGTTTACAAGGACGACACAAATCTTTTTACCTCTAAAGGACATAAGTTGCTGGATAGTACTAAATTTGCAAAGGGCATTTACTTTTTGACACTAGAAATGTCCTCCTCAAAAAGAACCATGAAAGTAGTTATTGATTAATTTACATATATAAAAAAATTATGGCCAGAAAATTATCTACGCTGATTACGTTGTTGATTATCCTTATTCAAGGACTATTTGCAGGAAATGTTAATAGGAATGAAGCTGCAACTGTAGCAAAGAATTTCTATTATGAATATTCAAATCAAAATAAGAATATTCAATTTTCAGACATTCAAACAACGGGCTATAAGGCCTGGATAACGAAAGGTGTGACTGTATTTCACATATTCAACATGAAACCACAGGGGTTTGTTATTGTGGCTGCAGAAGACAATGTAACACCGGTTTTGGGTTATTCTTTTGAAGGTTCCTACACTGGGGAGAATCTCCCCCCTCAAATGAAGGAATGGTTTGATGGTTATTCCAAACAGATTGCATTTCACAGAAGTAATAACACTGCTTCGGATGCATCTATTTCTTCATCATGGAAACATTTACGTAATCCTGATTCTCAGGAATTACATGCTTTCAAGGGTAAATTTATTCAGCCTTTGCTTATTTCTACCTGGGATCAGGGTGGTTTTTACAACGAATTATGCCCTCAGGCAGCAGGCGGACCAGGTGGTCGCGTTTGGGCAGGTTGTGTTGCAACAGCAATGGCACAAGTAATGTATTATTATCGTTACCCTGTAAGAGGAACTGGTTCACACGGCTTTACCGGCAATTATGGATATTTGTCGGCCAATTTTGGAAATACAACCTACGAATGGGATAAAATGCTCAACGCATTAAGTGCAAACAACCTTTCTGTTGCAACTTTAGTATATCATTGCGGTATTGCCGTTGACATGATGTACTCTCCAAATGGATCTGGTGCATACAGTCAGGATGCAGCTGCTGCTTTAATAAATTACTTCGGATATTCTCCTACTACACACCTCGAAGATAAAGATGCTCACACCGACGCTGAATGGGCAGCCATACTAAGACAGAATCTCGACAGCAAAAAGCCTATGTATTATCATGGCTATGGTTCAGGCGGACATGCGTTTAATGTTGATGGCTACCAGGGAACAGATTATTTCCATTTTAACTGGGGCTGGAGTGGTTCTTATAATGGATATTTCTATCTGAATAATCTTAATCCTGGCGGAAATACATTCACCAACGGACAAGGTGCAATTATCGACATGTACCCTGCTGGAAGCTATCCTGATTATTGTGTTGGCACCAAGAATTATACAGCCCTCGAAGGAACAATGGAAGATGGCAGCGGCCCGAACAATTATCAATCAAATTCAGATTGCAAATTTTTTATTGATCCTCAATCAACAACCGGAGACTCTGTTGAAAAAATTCAGATTATTTTTAACCGGATGGGAACAGAAAATGGCAGCGATCTTGTTACTATTTATGCAGGAAACTCTGTTACTTCGCCAGTTGCAGGCGTGTTTACAGGTGATGCATTACCAGCAGCTTTTACTGTGAATTCCAATAAAGTACTTGTTCATTTCACTTCGAATTCTCAAACAAACAGCGAAGGATTTTTTATCACCTATAAAAGCAAGACTCCGCAATATTGCCAGGGCGTTGACGAACATACTGATATGTACGGCACAATTAGTGACGGAAGCGGAAGCAAAAATTACACAAATCACACTGTCTGCCAATGGCTTATTCACCCGGCTAATGCTGACATTATTACATTGGATTTCACAAATTTTGACATTCTTGCCGGCGATTTTGTTGAAGTTTATCAGTATGATACGCTTTCTTCAGGTGGTGCTTTGCTTGGTCGCTTCGATGGAAATTCACCTCCTGCAGCCCAGGTTTCTCATTCGGGTGCAATGTTCGTGATTTTCTATTCAAATACTGCTGGAACAGCTCAGGGCTTCACTGCAAATTATGTTGCTCAGCAAGTTGGAATTGATGAGAACAGCAACATTACGAGCCTGGTAATTCTGCCAAATCCTGCAAAAGGATCATTTACACTAGTAACAAGCCTGAAAGAAGCCAGCGACATGGAGCTTCTGATTACGGATGTTACAGGGAAGACTGTGCTTTCTAAACAGCTTTCAGCAGGTATTGCTCAGTCTTCTGCAACAATTGACATTTCTTCAATTGGAAGTGGCCTTTATTTTCTGCGTTTGAGTGGAAAAGATGGCATTACAACCAGAAAATTAATTGTTCAATAGTAGAAAGTTCATGTTTTTGTAATTTTTATTTCAATGAAACGTCTTCTCGCACTTTTGTTGGTTCTGGTTTTTGTTGCCGTTTCAGAAGTATCGGCAGCTAAACCCATAACAAAGGAAGCAGCTAAGGTAGTTGCCCGGAATTTCTATTTTGAAAATGTTAATCTAGGGAAAAATGTGCCCTGTTCAACAATAAAAGCATCCCTGATTTTTACTGAAATACAGCAATCTAAGGTATACTGGTATATTTTCAGTATGGAACCCTCAGGATTTGTAATTGTTTCAGCAACGGACGCCGTTGTGCCTGTTCTGGGGTATTCTTTTGATGATGTTGCTTCTGAAACCGACATACCTGAGAATTTTGCAGGATGGATTTCGCATTACAAAGCGGAAATTCAGGATGCAATTGATAATCCTTCAAACAGAATTGAAGGGATTGATAAGGAATGGACCAGGCTACTTTCTGATAACTTTGCTGGAACTTCTCCTAAAAATGGGGTAAAAAGTGTTTCACCAATGATCGTAAGTAATTGGGATCAGGGGAAATATTACAATCAGTTCTGCCCTGCAGATGCCGCTGGCCCCGACGGACATTGTGTTACAGGCTGCGTAGCCACTGCAATGGGAATGATAGCCTATTATTATCGCTGGCCCTTAACCGGAACAAGTTCATATTCTTACACCCACCCAATTTATGGCACAATTGGTGCAAACTTTGGAAATGCTGTTTACGACTGGAATTCCATGTCGACTGTTCTGAATACTTACAATCCTTCATCCGCCGAAATGATTTTCCATATGGGTGCTTCTGTTGATATGGACTATGGGCCGGCTGGAAGTGGAATGTGGAATCATAAAGCGGCGTATTCACTCAGAACATATTTCAAATATGTACCACAGACACAGTATCTTTTCCGGGATTCAACGAATCTTGACTGGGACAGTATCCTTGTAAAACACCTCGACAGAAAACAGATTCTGTATTATGCAGGATGGGCAGCAGTTGGATCAACCAGTGGACATGCTTTTATCTGTGACGGCTATCAGGATACTACCTATTTCCATTTCAACTGGGGCTGGAGTGCAAGCTATAATGGTTATTTCTATCTGAATGCACTTAATCCCGGTGGCAGCAATTTCAATTATGCACAGGAACTGGTATTAAATATTCATCCGGATACCATCAGCTCAACTTATCCTTACTATTGCACGGGCTTAACCTCTGTTCACTCACCAAACGGAACTCTCGAAGACGGAAGCGGCCCTATTAAAGATTATATCCCAAATGCAGCCTGCTCCTGGTTGATTGATCCCCAGGTAAATCCGGAAGATTCAATAAAAAGCATTACAATAACATTTAACCGTTTTGATACTGAAACCGCTCAGGATTTCCTCACCATATATAATGGTGCAACAACCTCTGCTCCAGTTCTTGGCAATTATTCTGGAAATAGTCTCCCTCCTTCAATTACATCAACTTCAAACAAAGTGCTTATTGTCTTTACCTCAAACGCTACAATTAATAAATCGGGCTGGCATCTGAGCTACAAATCAAATTACCCGGTTTATTGTATTAACAGTCAGTTTAGCACACCAACCGGAACCATCTCTGATGGAAGTGGCTCAAAATATTACCTGAATAATACAATTTGCACATACACAATTCAACCAGCAAATGCAGCTGCTCTCAAGCTTCATTTCAATTCATTCCAGACTGAGCCTACTGTGGATTTTCTGGAAGTTTACGACCTGGGAACATCCAACTTACTCGGAAGATTTTCAGGCTCATCAATCCCTGCTGATCAAACGGCAAACAGTGGTGGAATGTACCTTGTATTTAAAACTAATGGAAAAAATACTTCAGCTGGCTGGGAGGCTACATATTCTGTAACAAATCTGGGCATCGCCGATGAAGGCAAAAGCGGAAGCTTTTTATTCTATCCGAATCCTGCTGATGAATCCGCCATCCTTGACATTAAATCTGACCGGATTTCTTCATGGCAAATCGATATTCTTACCGTGGATGGACAACTTGCATACTCTGGAACGGTGAAGGTTACTCCCCCTCAATCTTCCAGTTCACTAAATTTATCAGGTTTGCAAAATGGGCTGTACTTACTGAGAATTCAGAATGAAAAGAACATTTATCAGAAAAAAATAAGCGTACAACATTAATCCTGAACAGCTTCGGAAATTTTCCCCTGGCTCTTTATGCACTCCATAATTTTCTTTTTAAACTTCCAGCAAGTCATTTGCCGGAGTTCTATTTCGCGTGAAATTTCGTAGGTGGATATCCCGGGTTTGTGACATACCATATAAGCTATTTTCATGGCATCAGCCAGCGGAATCTTACAACGGTGAAACATAGTGTGCGCCGTTGCCGATTCCTCACGCTTGCATCGGGTGCATCTGCGGGCAAAAGCAGTCTTTCCTTTACAGAAATTAGTATTCCCGCAAAACCTGCAGGTAAACCCTTCTTTCCATTTTTCTTCAGAAAGATATTCCAAAGCCAGATCATCGGTAGAGAATATCTGATCAAATTTTACAGGATCGATTGATTTAAACAGTTTTTCGAAGGAAATGCTTTCCATTATTAAAATTAATTTTCAACAAAATTAAACAAAAAGTGATACTTAAGCGATTTATTCCTAAAAATGTTTTATTTTTGCATCGTGAATTTCAACAAATATTAATTTAAAATAACACATCCAATGAAACTCATTAAAACATTCTTCATTTTCGTTACCGTAATTTTTATGTTCAGCTGCAGTAATTCAGGTAGTGGCAGCGGATCTGGTGCAAATAAACCCGTTAATATTACAAAAGCCGAATTTATTGCAAAGGTATTCGATTTTGAGAAAAATAAAGAATGGTTATATACAGGCACAGTTCCCTGCGTTGTCGATTTTTATGCTGACTGGTGCAAACCCTGTAAGATGGTTGCCCCAATAATGGATGAGCTGGCAGCGAAATATGCAGGAAAGGTTGTTTTCTATAAAATAAATATCGACAACGAGAAAGAGCTGGCACAGGCTTTTGGAGTTGAAAGCATCCCAACAGTTCTGTTTATCCCGATGAAAGGCCAGCCTCAGATGAGCGTTGGAGCCATGTCAAAAGAGGATTACACTAAGGCCATTGATAATTTGCTTGCTCCTGTAGCAGCTGGCCAGACAAGTTTAAAATAATTTCAGAATCATTAAAATTTCAAATATTTATACCAATGGAACATCTGACAAAAGCAACTTTTCAGGAAAAAGTTTTCAATTTTGAGCAAAATACGGAATGGAAATATGAAGGCAGTTTACCTTGCCTGATCGATTTTTATGCCGACTGGTGCGGCCCATGCAAAATGGTTGCGCCTATCCTTGAAGAATTATCAAAAGAGTATGAAGGAAAAATCAATATTTACAAGGTAGATACTGAAGCAGAACAGGAATTATCTTCTGTTTTCGGCATCAGGAGTATCCCTTCAATGCTGTTTTGTCCAAGCGACGGACAGCCACAAATGGCAATGGGTGCATTGCCAAAAGACAACCTCAAACAGGCAATTGATGAAATCCTGCTGAACGTAAAAAACTAATGCAATTATTCTTTTTAAAAAAGGCTGCCGGAGCAAGGCGGCCTTTTTTGTTTCCTGCTTAAAACGTACATTTGCAAAATCATTCAATATTAAATTTTCCCTATGAAATCAGACAAACTTGGTATCAACTCTTTGCTTATCCATTCAGGTGAAGTTGATGATGCTTTTGGCAGTGCAACAGTTCCAATTTATCAAACCTCGACATTTAAATTCAAGAGCGCTGATCATGGTGCTCAATGTTTTTCGGGTGAAACCAAAGGATACATTTATACACGCATTGCCAATCCAACCATTAATGCACTTGAAGAAGCTGTTGCTGCCATTGAAAAAGGCTTTGGCGGAATTGCAACTTCATCGGGAATGGGGGCAGTTACTACCGTTTACGCTGCTTATCTCAGCCAGGGTCAGCATATAGTTAGTCACAATGCTGTTTATGGTCCTGCCAGGGGAATAATGGAAACAATTTTTGCCAGGTTTGGTGTTGAATGTACATACATTGATGCAACTGATATTGAAAATGTAAGAGCTGCCATTCGCGAAAACACTAAACTCATTTACCTCGAAACACCAGCCAATCCTACAATGGGTATTACCGATATTTCTGCGGTTTGCGCTATTGCAAAAGAAAAAGGTATTCCGGTTTGTGTCGACAATACTTTTTGCAGCCCTTATCTACAGAATCCTTTAGAATTAGGTGCTGATGTTGCCCTGCATTCGATGACAAAATTCATAAACGGGCATGCAGATGTTGTTGCAGGAATGCTTGTAACCAAGGATGAAAAAAACTACAACCTATTACGCAGTACAATGGTGAATCTTGGTTTCAATATGGATCCTCACCAGGCTTATCTTGCACTAAGAGGATTGAAAACATTAGGAATCAGAGTAGAAAGAGCTCAGCAAAATGCAGAAAAAGTTGCTGTTTATCTTGAGAACCATCCAAAAGTTGAATGGGTAAAATATCCTGGTTTAGCCTCTCATCCTCAGTTTGAACTTGCTAAAAAGCAGATGCGTGGTCCGGGAACAATGATTAGTTTTGAAGTAAAGGGCGGACTAAATGCAGGCAAAATAGTTATGGACAATGTCCATTTAAGTCTCCTGGCAGTTTCTCTCGGTGGTGTGGAATCCTTAATTCAGCACCCCGCTTCGATGACGCACAGCAAGCTTTCCAAAGAAAAAAGACAGGAAGCAGGAATTACTGACGGGCTTATCCGCTTCTCAATAGGAATCGAAGACGTTGAAGATATTATTGCTGACCTCGACCAGGCTTTAAACCTCGTTTAAACCTGGTGTGACTTCTACCAATATATTAAAATTATTATCAGATGAAACGATTAATACTTTTACTATTGGTATGTTTGTTTGCTTTTGGAAGCAGGGCACAGAAAGTAGGACTTGTGCTCAGCGGAGGCGGAGCTAAGGGCATTACTCATATTGGCGTAATAAAAGCACTGGAAGACAACGGGATTCCCATTGATTATATATCAGGAACATCAATGGGGGCAATTATCGGAGGACTCTATGCAAGTGGTTATTCTCCTGATGAAATGATAAAAATCATTAATTCCAAAGAATTCCCTGAATGGGTTACTGGCGAAATAAATGAAAAATATGTTTATTATTTCAAAAACAATGAGCCCCGACCCGCATGGTTCAGTTTTTCTTTCGATTATGACTCTTTGGTATTGCCTTCGATAATTCCTGCTAACATCATCTCTCCGCTTCAAATGGACTTTGCACTGATGGAATTATTTTCAGGAGCTTCTGCTGCAGCAAATTACAATTTTGATAGTCTTATGGTCCCATATCGTTGTGTTGCCAGCGATATTTCTGAAACAAAACCAATGGTACTGCGAAACGGGAATCTGTCGTCAGCAATACGCGCATCGATGACTTTCCCGTTTTATTTTAAACCAATACGAATTCAGGGAAAGCTACTGTTCGATGGTGGGATGTACAATAATTTCCCGGCAGATATAATGATGAATGAGTTTAATCCAGATGTGATAATTGGAAGCAAAGCAGCATCAAACTATGAGCCACCTCAGGAAAACAATATTCTTTCACAGATCCAGACAATGCTGATGACAAAGACAGATTATGAAATGCATAATCCGAACAGCATTATGCTCGAGCCAGAACTTCCTTCTATCAGCCTTCTCGATTTCAGCCAATCACAAACTTTTATAGATAGCGGCTATTATTCGACAGTACGAAAAATAGAAGCAATTAAAAAAATGGTTAACCGCAATGTCTCCCGCGACAGCATCACAGCCAAGCGGATAAGGTTCAGGAAAAATCAACCACCTCTGCTTATCGATACAATATTCTTTAAGGGTGTAAACAAGCATCAGGCCAGGTATCTTGACAAAATATTGTTGCATAAGTCTATTCACAGCCCGCTTGATAAGTTGAAACCAGAATATTTCAAACTAATTGCCGACGATAAAATTCAGACAATTTATCCAACCTTGAAATTTGATAAAAAATCAGGCTTTTATGATTTGTTTCTGGATGTAGAGCGGGAAAGAAATACTTCAATCAATATCGGCGGAAACATTTCTCCAAATCCGATTAATGAAGCTTTTTTCGGTATTCAGTACAAACATCTCGGAAGGCAGGCAGTAACCATGGCGGCAAACTCCTACATCGGAAGATTTTATTCCTCAGGATATATTGGAACCCGTCTGGATTTCGCAACTAAAATTCCATTTTATCTGGAAGGCAACTTATGCTTTAACCAGTGGGACTATTTCAAAACGTCGACTTACTTTTTTGAAGATAAAACTCCCTCGTATTTAATAAAAAACGAGAATCATTTTGAGGCCGATCTCGGTCTTCCTTTTGGTAACGATGGCAAATTTGTTTCTGGAATTACGCTTGGACATATTCGGAATGATTATTATCAAAATAATTATTTCAGCAGGAAAGATACTGCTGACAAATCCTATTTTGATATGATAACTACACATATTCTATTTGAAAGTAATACCCTGAATAAAAGAGAGTATGCCAATAAAGGGCTTAACACAATAGTTGAATTCAGGCATATTTGGGGTGAAGAGAAGTATCTCCCCGGATCAACATCATTAATTGAAGGGTCCCAAAATTACACCCGCACCCATAGTTGGCTTCAATTGAAAATGTCGTATCAGAATTATTTCCAAAGACTCAAAAAACTCACACTTGGGTTTTACCTTGAAAGCATGTTAAGTACTCAGAAATTCTTTCAGAATTATACTGCAACAATGCTTGTAACACCAGCTTTCGAAGTATTGCCTGAGTCCAGAACTTTATTTCAGCCAACTTACAGAGCTCATAATTACCTTGCCAGCGGTTTTCAGGCTGTATTCAATATAATAACTAACCTCGATTTCAGGTTTGAAACCTATATTTTTCAACCTTATCAGGAAATTCTTCAACAAAATGATCAATCTCCGGAATATGGTCCTATTTTCGCCAAACGATATTTTCTTAATAGTTCAGTTTTAGTCTATCACAGCCCTTTCGGACCTATTAGTCTTAGCCTCAATTATTATGACAACAGTGATAAAAAATTCTCATTGTTTTTCAATATAGGATACATTATTTTTAATAAGCGAGTTCTTTATTAGTTATTTATAAGCCTTTTAAAATACTTTCTTTGCGGACTAAATATTTACTATTTTTGCAATCCTTTTTAAGAAAGGACGAAAAACAACAATGGAATCTTCCGAAAAACAACATTTCTACATATCTATTATATTAAAATGTTGTAATAACGAATAATAACAATTCATTTAAATCATCATTCACTATTAAAGTAGAACATGGAACACCTGAATCAGAATCCTGAAGAAATTATTGAGGTTTCACAGGAGGAGAATCCCGTTTCCTTTGAAGAAAAGGAAAATGCTGAAGTTGTAGAAATCGCTGCCGAAGTTGTAGCAGTTCCCGAATCAGTAATTGAAACATCTGAAATTGTAGAATCAGCAGTGGAAACAGAAGTTGTTGAAACAACCGAAGTAGCTGCTGAAACAGAACAACCCGAAATTGTTGCAGAAGTTGAACACTTCAGTACAGAAGCCCCTGAACAGCTGAGCACAGAACTGAATTATCTGGAACAGGTTTCTGATGAGGCATTACTGGATAATGCTCAGACTACCTCAATTGTTGAAGATTTACACCTGGAAGCCGGGGAAGAAATACTTCACGATGATGTTGAAGAGCTAAAACATGAGGAGGAACTAATTTCTGCTGCCGATTACGAAACAATGAGCAGGGAAGAATTGGTTGAATTAATGGAGAAAACCGTTGAAGAATCTGATGTTAATGGAATTAAAACACAGGTTGCTTTGGCAAAAGTTGCTTTTCTAAAGGCTACAAAAGACATTAGAACGAAACATTATGAACAGTTCATTGCAGAAGGTGGTGTAAAAGAAGAGTATGAACTCCCTGAAGATCAACTGGATGAAAGATTCAGAAAAGCTTTCAATATATACAAAACAAACAAATTAAAATATAACGAGGAACAGGAGCACGAGAAACAAAAGAACCTTGATTCCAAGAAACGCATTCTTGATGAACTCAAAGCGCTTATTAGCTCCGAAGAAACACTAAAGAAAACCTACGACGATTTCCGCTCTTTGCAGGAACAATGGAAACAGGTTGGAATGGTTCCTCGCACTGAAGCTAATGGCTTATGGCAGAATTATCATTTTCTTGTTGAGAAATTCTTTGATAAAGTAAAAATTAACAATGAGTTAAAAGATCTTGATTTACGGAAGAACCTTGAAGCTAAAATGGCACTCTGCGAAAAAGCAGAAGCACTTTTACTGGAAACTTCCATCTTAAAATCTTTCAAACAATTGCAGCAATACCACGATGAGTGGAAAGAAATCGGACCAGTACCTCAGGACAAAAAAGATGAGATCTGGAACCGCTTTAAAGATGCAACCGACAAGATCAACGAAAGACGAAGAGAGTATTACACTGAAATAAAAGATGAGCAGGAAGGCAATTTAATGGCCAAGAATGCACTTTGCGATCAGGCTGAAAAGGTTGTGGCTGAAGGCAACAATTCAATTAAACAATGGCAGGATACTACAAACCAGCTTACTGAACTTCAGAAAGTATGGAGAACTATCGGGCCAGCTCCAAAAACCCAGAACGAAGAGGTTTGGCAGAGATTTAAATCCTTGATTGACGGCTATTTCTCTGTAAAAAAAGAATATTTTGGTGGGATTAAAGAAGAACAACTCAATAATTACAACATCAAACTCGATCTTTGTGTTCAGGCAGAAGCACTTAAAGCTAGTACTGAATGGAAGAAAACCACTCAGGATCTTATACAGCTTCAGGAAGACTGGAAAAAAGTAGGTCCGGTTCCACGCAAGCATTCCGACAAAATCTGGAAACGTTTCCGTGCCGCCTGTGATGAATTTTTTGCGCACAAATCATCACATTTCTCAACTATGCAGGCTTCCGAACAGGAGAATCTGCAGAAGAAGGAATCACTTATTACAAAGGTTGAAGAATATGTTTTCACAGAAGACAGAAAACAAAATCTGGATATTCTCAACTCCTTCCAGCGCGAATGGATGGATATAGGTCATGTTCCAATAAAGGAAAAAGACAGACTGCAGGCTGAATTCAGGAAAACGATCAACAAACAACTTGATAAGCTGAAAATCAGTGCTGTGGAAATGAGCACCATGGAATACAAAAACCGTTACGATAACATCGTTAAGGATTCTCCTGATGCATTCCGCACCCTGGGCCGCGAAAAAGTTTCAATGTCAGTAAAAGTTAAGCAACTCCAGGAGGACATTCATCTTTGGGAAAACAACATTGGATTTCTGGCTGCATCTAAAAATGCAACTATCCTGAAGGAGGAATTCGAGAAAAAAATCAATAAGGCAAAAGAAGAAATGAAACTTCTGGAAGCTAAGCTGAAACTTCTCCGGGATAATTAAGATAACATACAATTTTTGCTTTTCAATAAAAATCAATTATGCCGGGAAATACAATAGGTAAACTGTTCCGGCTCACAACTTTCGGCGAGTCTCATGGTTTGGCGATCGGAGGGATAATTGATGGCTTTCCCGCCGGAATTGCAATAAATTCTGATTTTACTCAGAATGAACTCGATAAGCGCAAGCCAGGTTCAACAAACTTTGGTTCACCAAGAAAAGAAAGCGATCACCTTGAAATACTCTCAGGAGTATTTCAGGGTGTTTCTCTTGGTACCCCTATCGCATTCATGGTTCGCAACGCAGATGCAAAACCAGGCGACTATGAAGCTTTAAGAAATACCTTCAGGCCCTCTCATGCTGATTACACTTACTCGATAAAATATGGCATCCGCGATCATCGTGGTGGTGGTCGCTCATCTGCAAGGGAAACTGTTAGCCGCGTAGTTGCTGGTGCTTTCGCAAAATTGTTTCTCGCAGGCATGAAGATCTCCATCAATGCATTTACGGATTCAATTGGACCGATCAAAATAACTAATCCCGACAAATATCAGAATATTGCCAGCAGTTCAGCAAACCAACTGCGATGCCCCGACCCTGCAATTTCAGAACAAATACTGCTGTATTTAGCAGACTTAAAGGAACAAGGCGATTCAACCGGGGGAACAATTTTCTGCAGGATTACCGGCCTGCCTCCCGGGCTTGGCGAACCCGTTTTCGAAAAAACCGAAAGTGAGCTTGCAAAAGCCATGTTGAGCATAAACGCATGCATTGGGTTTGAATATGGATCAGGGTTTGCAGGTGCAGCACTCAGAGGATCCGAAAACAATGATCAATGGAAATTGACAGAGGCAAAGAAGCATAATGGAATTACATTACTGGAAACCGTAACAAACAACTCAGGAGGAATTCAGGGAGGTATTACGAATGGCCAGGACATATACTTCAGAGTCGCATTTAAACCTGTAGCTAGTATCCGGCAGCCACAGATGAGTTACACTTCCGAAGGTGAACATATACTTCTTGAAGGAGGCGGACGACATGACATATGTGTTGTACCAAGAGCAGTTGCAGTTGTAGAAGCAATGGCAGCTATCGTAATTGCTGATCTTTTGCTTCAGCAAAATGCTTACAAATCGTAAAAACTTCAATTAAAACAAGCAGTAATTTTGTGTTACTTTGCAGCATAAGATTTTGCATAAATGAATCGATTTTTACAGTTCCTTTTTCTCTTTAGCTGCCTGCTTTTTAGTGCAAACCAATCATTTTCACAAGAGGAATCGGCATGCCCGGCCCCGGAAAATACCAAAGCCACAAAACTTTTTGAGAAAGCAAGTAAGTTTTACAAAGACAAACTTCTTGGCGATGCCTATAGCACACTTAAACAAGTAGTTGAAGAAGAACCTTCCTATGCAGCAGCTTATTATCTCATGGGACTTATTAACATAAAGCGGTCTATTCCAAATGTAAAAGCTGCAGAGCAAAACTTTAACAAAGTGTTTGATATCTGCAAGGATTTTGATTCTGTTTACATCTATTATTATATGGGAGATATTAGTTACGGAGCACAGAACTACGACCTTTCAATTAAATATATTGAAAAATTCCTTAAAGATGCTGATAAAGTAAAATCCGATAAAGATTACGACAGGGCCGAAAGCATCCTTAAGCATGCAAAGTTTTACAATACCATGCTCACTCAGCCGGTACCTTTCAATCCCAGGATTGTTGAAGGTATTTGTACAAAACTTGATGAATACCTGCCAACAATTTCCCCCGACAATGATCTTACAATGTTTACAAGAGTGGTGAAGTTACCACCTGAGAAAGGGGCAGCATCATGGCAAACTGCAGAAAGGTCAAAAGAAGTTTTCATGTTCAGTAAGCGAAAAAAAGGTGAATTCGGATCTGCCGAAGAAATGCCATACCCATTCAATCAATCTGATAACGAAGGCGCTCCGGCACTCACTATTGACAATAAAACCCTGTATTATGCATCATGCAAATACAACAGCAAAAATTATTACAATAGCGATATTTTTATATCAACGAACAACGGAGGTTGGTCTGAACCGAAAAATCTTGGGAAAAATATAAACGATCCTGATTCCTGGGATTCTCAGCCAAGCATCTCGTCGGATGGGAAAACGCTCTATTTTGTTAGCGACAGAAAGGGTGGTTTGGGAGGATATGATATTTACTACAGTAATCTTAATGAAAAAGGAGAATGGGGGCCGGCAATTAATATCGGGCCTACAATAAATACAGAGGGTAACGAAAAATCTCCTTTCATACACAGCGACAACCAAACTTTTTATTTTTCATCAACTGGCCATCTTGGGATGGGAGGATATGATATTTTCTATTGCAAGAAACAAACAGACGGCAGCTGGTCAAAGCCTGTAAACATTGGCTATCCTATTAATACAGCAGAGAACGAGGTTACCTTTATTGTTAGCACCGACGGTCATTATGCCTACTTTGCCTCAGACAAATATCAGGGAATCGGAGGCTTTGATGTGTTTTCCTTCGACCTTTATGAAAAGGCCAGACCAGAAAAAGTCCTTTTCGTAAAAGGCGAATTAAAAAACGAAGAAACAAAGGAAGCAGTCAGAGCTAAAATTGAGCTTAAAAATGTTGAAACCAAGAAAGTCACAGAAATCCATGTTGATACAATAACAGGTGAATACGCTGCTGTAGTGCTTTTCCGTAACGACTATATATTGACGGTTAAAAAAGAAGGCTTTGGATTCGAATCAAAATATATTTCAAAAGAGGACACTGTTTTTAATGAACCGGCAAAAGTTGATCTTGAGATAAAACCCATTGCTATTGGGAAAACCTACAATTTAAATGATATCTACTTTGCCACTGCCTCATATTTACTTACAGAAGGCTCGAAGCATGTTATTGATGACTTTATTCAATTTCTGAAAGAAAATCCTGAAATTAAAATCGACATACAGGGATATACTGATAATGTGGGCGACGATCAGTCGAATCTACTGCTGTCTGAAAACCGTGCCAGATCTGTTTACCAATATATTATTGAATGTGGTATAGGAAAAGGCAGACTTTCTTACAAGGGATTTGGCGAAGCCTTGCCCGTTGCCAGTAATCTCACTGTGGAAGGCAGAGCAAAAAACAGGCGTACCGTTTTTGTAATCACAGGGAAATAAAAAAAAAAGAATGAATCATCGATAAATAAAATGGTTATGCTGCTAAGTCATATATTCAATGAGTTGTGAAATAACCCACAATCACCTGAAACATAACCAAAAAAAACAAACACTCTTTTGAAATATTATCTAAATTATTAAATAATGAAAGTCTTGCATAAATTTCTTTTGTTAATCCTCTTCTTTCTGATTGGTACAGCAGTGAAGCTTTATCCCGCTGAAATGCCCGGAAAGCTTACAATAAGCGGCGCTATTAAAGATAAAAAAAATGGAGAGTCTTTAATTGGAGCGACAGTTTTTGTAAAGGAGCTTAAAACAGGAACAACTTCAAACCTCTACGGATTTTATTCAATCAGCCTTCAGGAGGGAAAATATACAATTGCATATTCGTATATGGGTTATTTTACAGTTGAACAGACGATTACGCTTACTTCAAACAAAACTGTCAACATCGATCTTGAGCCAAAACTGGAGGTGCTGAATGAGGTAGTTGTTACCGGCCAAAGGAAAACCGAAAACGTGAGTGCGAATGAAATGAGCGTAGTTAAAATGGATATCAAAACTATCCGGAAAATCCCATCACTTATGGGTGAAGTTGATGTAATCAAAGCCATTCAGCTGCTCCCTGGTGTTCAGGCTACAAGTGAAGGTTCATCGGGGTTTTCAGTGCGTGGTGGCAGTCCCGATCAGAATCTGATTTTGCTGGATGAGGCTACTGTATACAATGCATCTCACCTTATGGGTTTCTTTTCTGTGTTTAACAACGATGCTATTAAAGATGTTAAGCTCTACAAAGGCGATATCCCGCCTTCTGCCGGAGGACGTTTATCGTCGCTGCTCGATGTGCGAATGAAGGATGGAAACTCTAAGAAAAGAACCGGAACAGGTGGCATTGGCACGATCTCCAGCAGGCTTACACTTGAAGGCCCTCTCGCCAAAGGCAAAATGTCTTATGTAGTGTCGGGCAGGCGAACCTATGCCGACCTTTTCCTGAGATTATCAAACAAGAAAGAACTCCGCGACAATACCTTGTATTTCTACGATCTTAACACTAAGGTAAATTACCAGATTGATGAGAACAACAGGATCTTTGTTTCCGGCTATTTTGGAAGAGATGTCTTTAAAAATTCCGATTTCCAGATGGCATGGGGAAATACAACAACTACTTTGCGCTGGAATCACCTTTTCTCGAAACAGTTGTTTTCAAATTTTACACTGATAAGAAGCAAGTTCGATTACAGTCTGGGAATCCCTGAAGGCCAGGCAGAATCCTTTAATTGGACCTCCAACCTTGAAGATTATTCAGCAAATGCAGATTTCGGATTTTATCCTAATACAACGAATACTGTAAAATTCGGGATCTCATCAACCTATCACAAATTTGTGCCAGGCACTGCCAAAGGACTTGGCGATAACAGCTTTTTTACCGAATACTCTGTACCAAACAACAATGTACTCGAGCATGCAGTTTATGCGAGCAATGAGCAGCAAATCGGAGCTATAATCACTGTGAAATATGGTTTAAGGTATTCTCTTTTTCAGAATATTGGTTCTGGCATACTCTATAATTTTGATAAAGAGTTTAATTCCATCGATTCAACTGTTTATTCCAAAGGTGTTATTTTTAACACCTTCTCAGGAATAGAACCACGCATAGGCGTTACATACTCAATTAATGAATATTCATCAGTTAAAGCCAATTACTCACGTACAAAACAATACATTCACCTTGCATCAAATTCAACATCCGGCACTCCACTCGATATCTGGTTCCCCTCATCCCCGAATGTAAAGCCACAGCTAGCCGATCAGTTTGCACTTGGATATTTCAGAAACTTCAACAATAATACGATTGAAACTTCTGTTGAAGGGTATTTCAAGAAGAACCACAATGCCATCGATTTTAAGGATCATGCTGAATTGCTGCTGAATAAAAAACTTGAGGGAGAACTTCGTTTCGGCACGGCAGAATCGTATGGAGTAGAATTTTTCTTCAAATATCAGAAAGACAAACTAAATGGCTGGGTTAGCTACACCCTGTCAAAATCAACCAGAAAGATCGAAGATATTAATGAAGGCAAACGCTATCCTTCCTCCTATGACAAGCCTCACAACATTTCGGTAGTTCTTAATTATGAATATACAAAACGAATTTCAGCTGGAATGAACTGGGTTTTTGCTTCAGGTTCGCCGGTTACTTTTCCAACGGGCAGAGCTATAATCGGCAATAAAATTGTTCCGGTCTATTCCGACAGGAACGCATACAGAATGCCTGCATATCACAGAATGGACGTATCAGTTACGATTAAGGACAAAGAGCGCAGTGACAGGAAATGGAATGGTGAGTGGAATTTCTCTGTATATAATGCCTATGGAAGAAAAAATGCTTGGGTAATAAATTTCGTGGAAGACCAGGACAACCCGAATACCATTTATGCTGAAAAAACGTATCTATTTAGCATTGTTCCTTCTATTACATACAATTTTAATTTTTAATATATTGATAATGAAACTTTTAAAATATTTTTCTATATTGATCCTATTTATGCTTTTTCTTGCTTCATGCACAGAGAAAATTAATATAAACCTGGATGACAGTTACACAAGACTGGTTGTTGATGGAGCCATTACAAGCGATACTGCAGTTCATAAAGTTATTTTATCGACCACTACAAGCTTTTATTACAATCAGGCAGCTCCAGGAGTTACTGGTGCACTAGTTACAATTAATGATGGTTTTCAGACAATTACTTTACACGAAAGCAATGAAAGCCCAGGCACTTATCTTACAGATTCAAACACTTTTGGAATTGAAGGGCGCATTTATTCACTTCAGATTGATCTTCCAGCTCCTATTAATGGTTTCAGCCAGTATAAAGCCAGTTGTGAATTAAAACCCGTTGCTAAACTTGATTCTATCGGTCTGCATTATCTCGACACCTGGGAATTCTGGGAAATTCAATGCTATGCACTCGATCCTCCTGCAAAGAACTTCTACCTTTTCAAAAATTACGTAAATGGAAAACTGGTAAGCGATACGATTAGTGAGCTTATTGTTACCGACGACCGTATGTTCAACGGAAATTACACAAATGGTGTAGCAGCTGGATATCTCAGTATGAAAAAAGAGGATGAAGCTATTAAATCAGGAGATACAGTTAAACTCCAGATCTCAGGAATTACAGAAGAATATGCCCGCTTTATCTGGAGTGTACAAACAGAATCAGGCTATAAAAATCCCTTGTTCAGCGGTCCGCCAGCTAATGTTAAAGGTAACATCAGCAATGGTGCTGTAGGGTTTTTTACAGCCTATTCTGCCAACTATGCAACAGTTGTTGCGAAATACTAATTTTATGCTTTTTTGCGTGGCTTTGCAGCAGTTTTCTTAATCGCTGATGCAACCGGCTTTTCAAAAGCAGCAGCCAAAGTTTCTTTTAAAACGATAGGTGTACCAGCTTTTGCAATTTTATCAGCCAGAGATTTATCTTCAATCACATCTTTTACCCAATTCGAAAAGTCATTCCTCTCGGCAGTAACATGATGAAAGTAAACAGCCTCTGGCATACTATGAATCTCATCATAAAGTTCCCTTACACTGTTAAGCACTTTTCCATTCTGAAGAAAAAATGCACTTCCCTGGTCAACAATTTGATCTAACTTGCTCATAAACATTATTTTAATTAAACTTAGAAAATTAGGACAAAAGTAATTACCTTTTTTTTAAGTTCAATCGCCAATAGCAAGTGTAAATGTTAAATAATGTTTAATTCTTAAGGAGCCAGACGATGAATTGCCCAGTTTTCGTTTGATTTCAAGAATTGAAACCTATCATGAAGGCGGTTTTCGCGACCCTGCCAGAACTCAAAAACTTGCGGATAAACTCTGTAACCACCCCAATATTCAGGACGACTAACAAGGCCTGTGCTGAGCTGGGACTTGACGCGTTCCATTGCCTCCTCAAGGTATTCCCTGCCAGGAATTATTTCGCTCTGTGGTGAAATATAGGCTCCTAACCTGCTTTCGAACGGACGAATAGAGAAGTAAGCATCTGATTCTTCGTCAGAAACCTTTTCAGCATAACCTTCTATCCTGATCTGTCGCTCAAATTCCTTCCAATAAAACAACAAAGCACATTTGTTATTCTGGTCAAGCTCTCTGCCCTTTTGGCTGTTGAAGTTCGTATAAAATACAAATCCCCTCTTGTCAAATTCCTTAAGCAAAACCATTCGTGTTGAAGGTCTGCCATCCGAGGTACTCGTAGCCAGGGACATTGAATTCGGCTCCTTAATTTCACTGTTTATTGCTTCTTCCAGCCACTTACCAAACTGATCAAATGGGTTACTTAGAATTTCACTTACTGAAAGCGAACCTTTACGATACTCTTCTCTGAGTTTTCCTAATTTATCTTTTAACATAGTTTTCTAAAATTAACCTCCGGCCTTTTTGACTCTAAAGCCTTTTTTAAGCAGGTATTCCACAATTTTATCCCGGGAATCTCCCTGAATAATTATTTCTCCATCTTTAACAGTACCTCCGCAGGCACATCTTGTTTTTAGCTCTTTTCCAAGAATTTCCAGATCATCTGTCTTGCCGATAAATCCTTTGACTACGCTAACCTGTTTGCCTCCCCTGCCACCTTTCTCCAGCCAAACCCTTAATTCCTGCTGATTTGCGGAAAGGGTATCTGACTCTCCTTTATCACTATATTGAAATTGAAAATCAGGATTCGTTGAATAAACAATTCCTTCTGGTTTAAACTTCTTCGCCATAAACCTTATCTCGAGATTAGCATCCGTTTATAGTCATGGAAATTATCGCTGCTTAATGACAGAATATAAACTCCATTTGCTAAAAAAGATGTATTAAAAGTGGTCTGGTAACTGCCTTTCTGAAAATCTCTGCTCACCATTAGGGCAATTCGTTTCCCATTTGAATCAAAGGCTTCTATGCGGTATTTTCCCCTATTGCCAATAGTAAATGGAATTACTGTCATTTCAGATGCAGGATTTGGATAATTTTGTTTCAGATCTGATAAACCATTATAATCATCAGTTAACTGCTCGATATCTGTTGGGAAAGCACCATGAGGCCCGGGAGAACTCGGATTTACTCCATGGCAAACCACACATTTATTCAATTGTCCTGTATAACCCTGAAGTGTAAGGTTCTGAAGATTATCATTCGGTTGCACTGTTGGAACAATAGCATGAGGTGAACCATGACAGGCACTGCAAAACAAACCACCATGTCCTTTTGATTGCCGGAACAACAAATTTGGTTCTTCAGCATAATTTGAACCATGACAGTTTACAGCTCCGCAAGTAGGTTCCTGTAACCATGGCTGTCTGCCGGCTGCTATAGTTGATGCTACATTTTGCACGCTGCCATGACAGGATTGACAAGTCATTCCAGCAGCAAACATGGTATCTCTGAAACAATTTGTATTAACGCCCGGGTGGCATTTATAGCAATTGTTAGTCATGCTCTGATGCCTTCTGTGAATTGCATACGACAAATTGGGTGTCCCGGGTGTTCCGGTAGTTCCTAAAGCATTATCAGCATGGCAGCTGGCACATAAATTCGGACCATTGATATTAAAACCGCTAACTGTTTCATGCGAATCCAGGATATCCTGTTCACTGGAATGGCATCCTGAACTAACACAACTGATTTCGTTGGAAACAGGAATAACGTTCTGCGTGGAAGCAAGCAGATTGTTGTTCTGATCAAAAACCTTCATAAGCGCAAGCTGGTAAGGATGTTGGTTGATGAGATCCGTATCAGGATGAGGAGTCAGAGGCACACCAAAAACCTCAAAAACATTTCCTGTAGCAGCCATGTTTCCACTTAAGGCCGCTCCGGTGAGTCCGATATTCGGTGCGAGTGTTACACCAAACAAAGCATTTGAATAGGACCAAAAGTTAGTCTTTCCAACTGAATAGGTATTCCCGGGAACCTCATAAGTAACACTTAATCCAGAAGTTACAACTTGCGGAAACGAGCTTGCATCACCTTTAAGAATAACCTGTGTTTTCAGATTATTGTATGGAGGTAATATTGCGATTTTACTAAAATCTTTATTGGCGCAATGCATACCTAAATCGTTCCAGCCTAATATAATATACTGAGTATCCTGCACTGCCGAGAAAAGAAATGGCAATGCTATTGCAATGAGAATGATGTAGATTTTTTTCATGCTGTTTTACTTTAGTTTATCAAATCTATGCATAAAATCCGATTGCAAAAACATTTTCAACAAAATTACTTAAATTGCCTGTCTACATTAATTGTTATTCTTATGCGCCCATTGCGCCTTCTTAGCGCTCTTTGCGTTTTCTTTTAAAAGCCAGAAAATATTCCAAAAAGCTATCTGAATCATACTAGAACACAAATCAGCCAACTATAACCTTCAACGAAAGCGGAACTATTTTAACTTTCAGATCGCGCGAAATCTGCATTGGTTCCCCATCAATATTTACAGGCAAATCCTTCTTCCTGTAAATACTTATTTCTTTGGCCTTATAACTTTCTACCTCTTTAATGCTTGTGATCCTCCTTGTGAATAAAAGCCAGGTGAGCCAGGGTGCCTGCCATAATGTTGGCTTCCCGTAAATACAAACATCAAGCAAACCATCGCGAATGCTGGCATCAGGGGCAACTGATGAATTATAGCCAAACTGGTCGGAATTAGCAAAAACAATCATCATCGCCCTGCGTTTTAACTTCTTTCCATCAATTAGTATTTTATATTTCAGCGGCTTATATTTCAGGTATTCAGTTATCGTTATTTTGAAATAGGAAAGAAAACCTCTTTTGGTCCCTTTTGCGAAAAGGTCAGCTACATGAGCATCGAATCCCAGGCCTGCAATACTTACAAAAAACACATTGTTTACAAAGGCAGTATCAATAGCAGTGAGTTTAAAGCTGTTAACAGATGCTATTGCCTCTTTAGGACTAAACGATAATTTAAGATGATGTGCCAGACCGTTCCCTGACCCCATCGGGATAATTCCCAGCGCCACATTTGTTCCATACAATGCACTGGCCACCTCGTTTACAGAACCATCTCCTCCAACAGCAATCACCGCATCCATACCTTCCGCAACGGCAGCTCGCGTAAGAACAGCTGCATGCCCTGCATATTCGGTATACCTTACCACATGGTCAATACTATTCCTGTCAATATACTTCTCAATTGCCTGATCAATACATTTCTGCTTACCAGTGCCGGATTTAGGATTTACAATAAAACAAACTTTTTTCCTGGAATCACTCATTACCAATTATTTAACTACCAACCTATTGCCTAAAACACGGGAATTATATTGCTGAATATACGACTTTACGTAAGGCTCCATTTTCTTTACGTCAACTGGCTGCAATTTCAGAAGATTATTGACAGACAAAATATCCGTCTGTGTGTTATATAATGCGCTGCTGTGCCCGTTTTCAAAGATAAGACCGTAAGGGTTCATACACAAACAATAGGTATTGCTGATATAATTTACGGCAAACCTTCCGGCCGTAGTGTCGAAAACACTATTTCCAAATGCGATATAAGGCTCATTAATTTTCAGGTAATCAAGTACTGAAGGCATAATATCAGTTTGTTGAGCTACCTGATCTAATTTACCCTTCAACTCACTCCCCTGCTTGTAGAAAATTATTGGAATGGAATAATTGCCAATTCTACTCTGATAATATGGGTCTTTCGATTCTGATGTATGATCAGCAGTTATTACAAAAAGTGTGTTTTTAAACCAGGGCTGCTTTTCCGCAGTTTTGAAGTACTGTTGCAAGGCATAATCAGTATATGAAATAGTGAATTCGATGGGTTCGGTTCCCTTCTTGAATTTATTTTTATACTTCGCTGGAATGCTATAAGGATGATGAGATGAAAGACTGAAAATCCCGGCAACGAAAGGTTCTTTTGTTGTGTTCAGTCCTTTGGCAAAGAACTGAAAAAAATCTTCATCCCAAATTCCCCATTTCCCATCATAATCCTTATCATTATTATATTCGGTCCGGCCATAATAATTCTCTATTCCGGCCATGCGGCAGAATGCATCAAATCCCATGGTTCCGTTGCTTCCTCCATGATAAAAAGAAGTAGCATATCCATGCTTTCTGAGAATACTGGCAATACTGTTTATCTGATCACCGGCGTAGGGGGAAGTAATGAAATCATTATTCATCAGCGAAGGCAATGAAGCGAGTATTGCCGGCAGTGCTTCTATTGAACGTTTGCTGTTAGAAATACCCGCAAAAGACAAGCTTTGTCCAATTAAAGAATCCAGAAAAGGAGTAAGACTTCCCGTGCTGTTGTACTTTTTGCTTAATGCACCAATGCGTTCAGCAGAAAAACTTTCCAAAATAATAATTACAACATTTTTAGCACTAAGGCTATTGTTGTTTAGTTGAAGACATGATTTACCCACATTTTTTAAGGGATTAAAGTACTTCGTCATTTCTGATTCATTGGTAAAATACTTTACTTCTGTTAATCCCTGCATAGTATAGGTTTTAACAATACTGAAAGGGCTACTGTAAACGAGAGCTACATTGCGGGGTTCGGCATAATTTCCAGCGGTAATAATGTTTATTGGTTTTAATTGCAAACCACCTCTTATGCCAATAATTGAAAGGAAAATAACCCCAACAAAAATTACGCCTTCCCTCCATCTGGTTTTCGCTGAGTACTTAGCAGAAGAAATAAAAGAAACTTTTTTCACAATAAGAATGAGAATACTGACTGACAAAAGCCACAGTAAGGTAACCGGCCAGAAATCCTTTAAATACTGCGGTAAAAGCTGAGCTATATCACCTGCTTCAGCCTTTGCATAATTCAGAAAATCGCCGCTCATTCTTTTCATGGTGAAGCGGTAATATATGGCATCAACATAATTTGGAAGTAATAAAATGGAATTCACAACACTAAAAAGTATGTTCAAAAAGAACCTGTAATACTGTTTTTGTCTGAATCTGAAAGGAATCGAAGAAACGATGATAAAGGGGAAGTTTACCATTATCAGAATAGATAAATCAAACCTTAATCCGCCGAATATCACTAAACCAAACTCTTTAAACCCTATACCATTAAATATATGGATATTGAAAAAAAACAAACATAACCTCGACAATACCAATAAGGGAAGCAAAAGCAGTAAACTCCACCAAGCAGAAATCGCCGCACTATTGCTTTCAAATCTTTTATTTTTGAAACCTGAGAAAGGGTTTTTCGCCACAACCAATTTACTAGAAGAGTGTTCAGTCATATAAATTGTTTACAGTTTCGACAACTTACTGTAACAGGTATCAGTTCCAGCACCAATTGCTGAAAACACAGTAACGTATTTCATTGTTTTTAATTCAGCTCCCTGATATGTAGCCATTCCTGAAATTTTGCCTTCATAACCACTTGGCATTGACAGTGGAGATTGTTCTGGTATTGTAATCACAGATCCGGTTACAGTGGCATTTACAAGAACATCTTCACCATAGCATCTGAAATTTTTGATTATTATTTGATTGAAAGACGTAGCAGATTGAGAAATCGTCAAATTATATTCATAAACTCCGGCATTCGTTCCCAAAACAGAATCCCTTACAGCATATACTCCAACAAGATTATCACTCGAAACATACACTTTTCGGGTAATTGTAGTTGAATTTCCAGCTTTATCTTCAACAGAATAGATTACAGAATACATATTCACTTCAGCTGGATTCGGAATATGGCTTACACTAACATTTGCAGTAATATCACCATCTTTATTATCAGTGGCTGTGTAACCGGGATCAAGCCATGTATCACCGAGTTGAATATACAGTGGATTTTCACCTGAAAGATTAATTACGGGGGCAACAGTATCGTCTTTAGTACAACCGAAAAAAAAGATCATTACTAAAACAATCATATATAAAGCAGCGGTTAAAGAAACTTTTTTCATTCTTTAATGTGTTAAATTATTTCATGCAGACCAGAATAAAAAAAGAGGCTATCTCAATATTCAAGATAACCTCTTTTTCAGATACAAATAAGATTAATTCTTTGTATAAGTCCCGGTACCTGTAACAGTATTACCGTTTGTAAACTCAGAATAGCTGATCACAAATTTAAATGGATTCAATGTATTAAACAGACCAGTTCCCTGGAATTGTCTGTCGGCAGCAGGGCTGCCTGCATTGAGTACTAGCTGACTCGGAACATTCATTGCAGTTGAGAGTGTAATATTACCAGAACCACCAACATTTGCATAAACAACACATGGAGTATATGCGGCAAATTTCTGGAACGTAATTTTTCTATTTTCGGTTTTTGAAGCAATTACCTGATCACTATAATCAAGTTTTTTTCCAGCATCAATTACTGAATAACTACCTTCTAACACAGAAGCCTCATTGTATACAATAACGGTACGTGTGGCAGTAGCTTCATTTCCTGCAGCATCAACAGCTGTATAAATAATTGTGTAAGCTCCAGAATAATTTCTATCCGGATTGGAGGAAGTAATGTTTTCTGTTACGATAACTGTACCATCTTTAGCATCTTCTGCAGTTGCGCCAGGGTCGGTATAGGCTGAAGAATTCAGGACGAGGTTGTAAGGATTAGCGCCCAGAATAGTAATTACAGGAGGAGTTGTATCATCCTTTGTACAGCTGGATAGAAAAGCTAAACCACCTGCTACACCTATAAAAGCAACAATTAATAGAATCTTTTTCATTTTTGGTTAAAGTTTTTAGTGTTCAACATTAAATAAGTGATATTTTAACATTATTTATCATTTTTTTGCAAAGATAATCAAAACACAGAAGGATTAGAAAAAAATAATAGCTTACTTTTGCATCACTAAATCAATATTAACAAAAAAATAAATAGTTAAAAAAAATGAAAAAATTATTTACATTATTTTTGTTTGCCGGCATGATGGCATTCGTAGCTTGCGGTCCAAGTGCAGAAGAAAAAGCTGCTAAAGAAAAAGCTATCCAGGATTCAATCACTGCTGTTAAAGAACAGGCAAAACAGGATTCAATCATGGCTGCTGTTGAAAAAGTAAAACAAGATTCAATCATGGCTGCTGTTGAAAAAGCAAAACAAGATTCTATCGCTGCAGCTCAAGCCAAGGCAAAGAAATCTGCTCCTAAAAAAGCAACAACCCCAAAAGTAATTGAGAAAAAAAATGTAAAGGCCGGACAGGGCAAGAACGCTAAGTAATTTCATATTACACATGTAAAAAGAGGATATCTCAAAACTTGAGACATCCTCTTTTTTTTGCATTTTATTATCCACTACATTTGTACTGAATAATAATCTACTAATCTAAAAAAGGAGGTGTGCCTTGGAAAAAACCGCTAGTGCAGGAAATAAGGGAAAAGGTATCCGGTCGGATTGTCATGTTAGTATTACCCTGACAGAAAATACTGGTATTCAGATTAAGCTGAACAGTAAAGTAAAAGTAATGTATGGTGACACAATAATTTATCTCGCACAGGAAATACTTGATTTCTTTGAAATAAAAAATGCAATTATTGAAATTGAAGACGCAGGTGCGCTTCCATTCGTAATAGCTGCACGTATGGAGGCAGCTATTCGACTGCTTATTCCTGACAAAAAAGAATTCCTTACTGAATTCCTGGAAGAGAATAAATACACTACTGCAAAAGACTGTTACCGTTTTTCGAGGCTTTACTTACCCGGGAACACGCCTCCCCTTATGATAAATGCCGGTCTCCACAAACCAAATGGCATTATCCTCGATCTTGAAGATGCTGTTGCTCCTGCAAAAAAATATGAGGCCAGGTTTATTGTGCGCAATGCACTAAGATCTTTAGATTTCTACGGGGCTGAGCGAATGGTCCGTATTAACCAGATACCGGCAGGTTTGGACGACCTTGATTATGTTGTCTCTCACAATGTTAACCTTATCTTAATTCCGAAATGCGAATCCGTTGACCAGATTATTCAGGTTAACAAAAGAATTAACGACCTTAAGATTAAACACAAGATCTCCGGGAACATATGGCTTATGCCAATAATTGAAAGTAGCCTCGGAGTGGTTAATGTTTACGAAATTGCCCAATGTGCAGATAATATTGTTGCCCTTGCAATTGGGCTTGAGGACTTTACGGCAGATTTAGGCACTAAAAGAACTGCCGAAGGCACAGAATCATTTTTTGCCCGATCGAAAGTGGTTGTTGCGTCTCGGGCTGCAGGAATCCAGCCAATTGATTCTGTTTTTTCGGACATCGCAGACATGGAAGCTCTGAAACAGAATGTAATTAAGTCGAAAGCAATGGGATTTGATGGAATGGGATGTATTCATCCCAGGCAAATCAAGGTTATTCATGAAAATTTCGCTCCTGATGTAACAGAAATTGATAAAGCTAAAAAGATTGTAAAGGCGTTCATTGAAGCCGAAAGCAAAGGACTTGGTGTAGTCTCTCTTGGCACAAAAATGATCGATCCACCTGTTGTTAAACGCGCTCAACGCACTATAGATCTTGCTATTGGAATGGGTAAACTCTCACAAAACTGGATGGAGGAAGAAGCTAATGAAAAAGTATGATAAACTGGTAAAAAATGCTGTCGGACGCATGGTTCCGGAAGAAATTAACGGCAAAACTGTAGTGCCTTACATGGGAGTTGGCAAATATATACCTACCGGAAACAAATATGCTCCTCCAATACCCAGCTGTGCCAATTATCCTGCCGACGGCAATAAAATGCTGAACAGCCTTAAAGATGCATTGATAGCCTGTGGTCTCAAAGACGGGATGACAATTTCGACGCATCATCACTTCAGGAATGGGGATCTTATTGCGAACCAAATCTTTGACATTGCCCACGAATTGGGAATTAAAAACCTGATGTGGTTTCCATCTGCATCCTTTCCTTGTCATGAGCCTTTAATAAAATACCTCGAAGATGGCACAATCCATCACATTGAAGGAAGTATGAACGGTGTTCTTGGCAAATTCTGTTCGGAAGGAAAAATGCAGGGACTGGGCGTGCTTCGCTCTCATGGCGGACGCTATCAATCGGTTCAGGATGGAGATGTTGTAATTGATATTGCAGTAATTGCAGCACCAACAGCCGATCCTTTTGGAAATGCCAACGGGGTTAACGGGCCAACAGCCTGCGGTCCACTGGGCTTTGCTCTTGCAGATTCACAATATGCCCATAAAGTAATAGTTGTTACAGACAACCTTGTACCTTTCCCATGTGTACCCTGGCAGATTCACGGAAACCATGTTGACTATGTTGTTTTACTCGACAAAATAGGGCTTTCTGAAAAAATTATTTCAGGAACCACTGAAATCACAAAAAGCCCTGACAGGCTTATGATTGCAGAGATGACAGCCCGCTTTTGCGATGAAGCCGGAATTATTAAGGATGGCTTTTCTTTCCAGGCAGGAGCTGGTGGCACAGCACTAAGTATCGGGATTTATTTCAGTCAGATTTGTCGCGATCGCAAGATCAAGGCACGTTTCCTCAGAGGTGGTTCCAATAAATATCCGGTGGCAATGCTTGAAGAAGGACTTGTTGAATACATCCTTGATGGACAAACTTTCGACCTCGAAGGTGTCCGTTCGATGCGTGAAAATCCGAATCATTTGGCTACCAGCCCGTTTACAAGCTACAATTATCACGGCAAAGGAAACTTTGCCTCGATGATAGATGTTGTAATTCTGGGTGCAACAGAGGTTGATGTGAACTTCAATGCGAATGTTGTAAGCCATTCTGACGGGTACCTGCTTCATGGTATTGGAGGCTGGCAAAACTGCCTTTTTGGAAAATGCACAATTCTTCCTATCCCATTGTTCCGCGACCGTATGCCTGTAATCCGCGACGAAGTAACAACAATTTGCGGTCCCGGTGAACTTATTGATGTAATCGTTACTGAAAGAGGTATAGCAATAAACCCTTTGAGGACGGATCTCATTGAAAAGCTCAAAAACTCTTCACTACCCATCAAAACCATTGAAGAACTTCAGGCCGAAGCAGAAAAAATTTGTGGCGGCAAACCTGTTAATCCAAAACTCGGTGAAGAAATCGTTGCCGCAATAAAATGGGTTGATGGTACTGTTATTGACGTTGTAAGGAGGGTTATTCCTGAAAAAGAATAAGACAAGCAACTTATAGTATTATCCTGCCACTTTTTTTCAAGGTAAATGAAAAGGTGGATCCTACATCTTGTTTTGACCGCACATTTATAGTTTGTTTATGTGCCTCAAGGATATGTTTCACTATTGCCAATCCAAGTCCTGAACCTCCCTGAAGGCGTGATCTGCTTTTGTCAACACGGTAGAATCGTTCAAAGAGGCGCGGTAGATGCTCAGCTGAAATCCCGATTCCATTATCAGAAACTTCAATCAGTATATTTTCATCCATATCGTACAAGCTCACTTTTGTTCTGCCACCCTGCCTGCCATATTTAATGGAATTGCTTAATAAATTGGTAAGCACATGCCGGATGCGAAGCCTGTCAGCAAACACTAGTTTTGAAGGTAAATTATCATTTACAATAAATAACTTTATTTCCTTTGATCTGGAAGACGGTTCCAGGAAATCAATCACCTCTTTTGTTAATGAAATGATATCAAATGAGGTCTTTTCCAATTCAAACTCACCGGTTTCATACCTTGAAATCGTTTCCAGCTCTTCCACAATAGAAATCATTCTCTCGATATTCCGCTCGGTCTTGCCCAGGTAGTCTACTGCCACTTGCTGATCTTTGTATGCCCCATTTAATAGTGTAAGAACATAACCCTGAATATTAAAAATTGGAGTCTTTAATTCATGTGAAACATTTCCAAGAAATTCCTTCCTGAAGACCTCCAGTTTCTTAAGTTGCTCAATTTCATCTGTCTTATTTTGCGCCCATTCAACTACTTCATTGCTTACTGTGGAAATTGCATCTCCTTTGATTTGATTTAGTTTACTGTATTTTTCTTCCTTATTTAATTTTAACGAATGGATAGTTTTATATATCAATTTAATTTTATCATAAATAAATTTGCTCAATATGTATTTATTGACAAAGTAGATCGATGCAAAAAGAGCAGCAATTAAACCCAGAAGGGAAAGAAAAGTAAATCTTTCACCAACTAAATAATAATGAATCGTATAAAACAGGACTAAAGCAGCAACTGCGATTGCAGCAGAAATAAAAGCCAGGATTTCGGGTTTTGTTGAACGCATTTTTATCTGTATTCAAATTTATATCCAACACCCTTAATCGTTTTCAGATTTTCCATACCGGTTTTCTCCCGGATTTTCCGGATATGAACATCGATAGTCCTTTCACCAACGATCACATCACTGCTCCAAACCCGCGAAAATATCTCATCTCTTGTAAAAACTTTATTCGGTTTAGACGCCAAAAGCGATAATAGTTCAAACTCTTTACGGGGCAGAATAAGCTCAATACCATCAATAATAACAATGTACTTTTCTTTGTCAATTTGCATATTCCCGACTTCAAGAATATGCGAATTATCAATCTCTCCTTTATACCTGCGTAAAAGCGAATTAACCTTACTTAAAAGTACAGCGGGCTTTATCGGTTTTGTAAGATAATCGTCGGCTCCTGCTTCTAAACCAGATATCTGAGAATAATCCTCACTTCTGGCAGTAAAAAAAACAATTATTGTCTCTTTCAGAGAAGGCATTTTTTTCATCTCCCTGCAAGTCTCCATGCCGTCCATCTCAGGCATCATCACATCCAGTAATACAATATGCGGATTAATTTCCCTGGCTTTTCGTAATGCATCCTTACCATTTGCAGCGGTAGTAACCTGATATCCTTCATTCCTGAGATTATACCCCACGAATTCCAGAATATCAGGTTCATCATCAACTAAAAGTATTCTGAATTTACTCTTATCCATACACAAATATATTAATTAAAGTGAAGGGATCGGAATATCCTTGCATCGCGATATTAATGTCAAATAACTGAACATCTGTTTCAAATCCAATGCAAAGGGATTAATTTACTATTACTTCAACATTAAGTTTTTGTTAACTTAATATTAATTGCTCAGTTTCAGAATAGCTTCATACCGCCCCTAAGGGACTTGTTATTACTATGTCTCCCTTTTTCTTTCTATAACAATAAAATCCCTCCGGGATTAGCCGGGCTCTGCGAATGCGCTCTAAGCATTTGTGGCCTTTTCCTGCAATTATTACCGGATAATCTCAATCCGTCCTGTGTAAACCGAAGATTGAGTCCAGATTTTCAGGATGTAAAGTCCTGTTGCTTCTTTACTCAGGTCGATGGTAAAAGGCAGATCAGTACAATCGGGTTTAGTGAAAATCGTCTGCCCTTTTGTGTTTTGTACGAGAATAGAATAAAGGGATACTGCCTCAGGCATTTTGATAGTAACAAGTCCTGAAGACGGATTCGGATAAATCAAGGGTTCTTCATTTTGCCGATTCATATCCTCAGCAACAGAGGTTTTGTCGCAAGGCATTGTGGCCGGGCAATCCAGCGCATCTGCATGAAATTCGGCACCTTCAATTATTACAACATTGTCGGCAATTACAAGCTGCTCATAAGCGTGATACTTAATTTTGCTGCCATTCATATAGATAGCGCTACAGGAACTGCCGCCAATATGTATAGTGCCTGCATCAACATCTGAATAACTTCCCGGAAGGAAAATTTGTCCGCAAACATTGAAAAGTTTGTTACAATCCACTACATCCAGCAAAACACTTGTCTGATCTTCGCAAATATATCCATTCTGCACCCCGCAGGTATTGTCCCAGATTCTGAGTTTAAGCAGGTATTTACCATCCTGAGTGAAATTATGTTCAAATAAGAGATCATTTACACTGCTGGGAGTACAACTCTGGGGATCATTCGGAAAAGTATGCTTGTATTCCAGCTGATTCCCTGAGGGATAAGCCAGAAGCCGCCATTCTGCTTCTGTTTCGCAGGGCATGTTTCCACTTCCGGGTGGATCGGAACAATTATAATCCGAAAGGGAATAGCTGAAGTCCCAGAAACAACTGTTTCCCTTCCTGATTTTATGATAATTCTGGCTTCCGATGTTAATCTTAGCAACCAGGCAATGCTGAGGAACATAGACACTGATATCTTTTACTATAGTTTGAGCACAGCCCATATTGTCGTATACATGCAAGGAAACAGGATAATTCCCAGCTTGCGTATAAACAACAGGAGGAGGCGTAACATTGAAACTGTATGCAACAGAAGGTTGTACATTTGTTTGCGGATCCGGATAAAAATGCCAGGCATACAGATAGGGCTGAGAACCACCTGAGGTTTGATCTGTAAACGTACAAGGTGAATTCACTGCAACAGCTAAAGGTCCGCTGGCTGTTACAAAATCAACATGCAGACTTGCGCAGGGATTTGCACCGAAAATTGTTACAGATTCATAACAAGTCCCGCTGTTTCCGTATGCATCTACGGCAGTCACCGTCATTGTATAGTCGCCATTCTGGTTGAAAACCTGATAAACACCAAAATTCGGAGAATTTTCCGTAATAAGCTGCATTGAGCCATCACCAGGATCGATCAGGAATTCATATGGCGGAGTCCCTCCTATCACTGTACCTGAAAAATAAACAGGAGTTCCAACAACTGCCATGAATGGTGCAACACTACACATAACATTTACCGGAAAATAGGCATCGGAAACATTAACAATTCCAGTTGCAAAGCTTATTCCTGCAGAATTTTCCGCTTTCAATGTTACGGTATACTGACCTTGATAATCAAAAATAACTTCAGGGTTCTGAACATTCGTTGGAGCACAGCCTCCATCAAAATCCCAATCCCATACGTCCGGATTTCCAGTTGATAAGTCAGCAAAATTCACAACAGTTCCAGGGGAAATATTCAGAGCGTCGGGAGAAAATGCTGCAACAGGAGGAATAACGGCAGAGGTAACATGTATAATTCCCGTAATATTGCTATATCCCGCCTGATTCATTACATGCAGTACAACAATAAAATCGCCTTCATAGTCATAGGTTACAATTGGATTAGTTAAACTACTGTATGCAGGGTCTCCTCCATCAAAACTCCAGTCCCATTGTGTGGGTTCCTCGGTTGTAAGATCCGTAAATGCAACATCATCGCCCACGTTTACAGTAGTTTCAATGGGAGTAAAATTGGCGACAGGCGCATTTTGCAATTCTATTTTGAATGAATGGATGTTATCGGAACCGGGATTGGGTGAAGGCGACCAGCTGCCATCCAATCTGTGGATGGGGATATTCGACGCAATAAGTGGTTGAGTTAAAACAAAAGTTTCAACTTCATTTCCCGCCAGGTCGTGTCCTTTGATTTTAAGGTTGTTATTCCCCTCAGTAAGTGCAGTAACAGGAACTAAGAAAATCCATTCTTTAGCAAGCGTTCCGCTTACTGCAGTTGTTAATATCCCGCTAAAACTGCCTGTTTGCATCCAAACATCTGTCATAGATTCTGAGCTAACAATTTTAATCCACATTTTTAGCGGATTAAATGCTGCACTATTCACAGGATTTCCATACGTAAGAACTCCGAAATTCCACGTCCATTCACCTTTATAGCAAAGCTGACCATTTTCGTTGTCCTTTCTCACCTGCACACTCGCAATATAGGGTCTGAAATTATCAACCACCACAGGGCAATTCTTTACAGTTTGATTAAACGTATTGTCGTAGTCCACATCCCTGGCAACTACCTGAACATTGTAAGCTCCGTCCGGGTAATGGCTTTCATCGTTTATACGGGAATTTAGAGCAGCACTTCCAGTCCAGTTTTCAGTGGCTCCGGCTAAAAGGCCGGTATTCCAGTACCGGTTATAGGGTGTAGTTCCTGAATGTGCAGTTAAAACATAATTATAAACTGGCGGAGAAAAAGTTGTGCCACTGCCAAAACAATACGAGCCAGCAGCATCTAAAGCTGTTTGCTCAAAATTAAGATTGCAAACAGCAGTATTATCCACACTTACATTATTCTGATTGTATATTTCGTAGGATAAACGTGATGGAGCACAGGTGTATCCGCCGATCATGTCGGATACTCTGGCCATGATATCAACTTTATTGTAAACGACAGTAGAATTTCCTCCAGCAAAAGGAACAGTATACAGAAAAGCTGGAGAATTATTGGTAAGGCTCAGTCCATTCTGCCGAAAACTAACAGATTGAATAAGAGGTGGAATATTATCCGTATAGTTACATAGCCTGTGGGCTAACATATTAGGAAAAGTTGAAGAAGACAGATGTACATGAATACTCGGCTGAGAAACCATCACTCCGATTAATTGACCCTGATCAACATACACATGCTCACTAATACCAGTAATCGGCCGCACATGCACATAATAATACGTTCCGCTGTTGCCTGAAATTTGAATTGTAGCAATATTAGTATTCAGGTTCAGAAGCGCTCCAACAGTGCCTGATTCAACAGCGTAAATATTATAATCATCTCCATTCAGAATGTCAACTCCCTGATGGAAACGTGAATAGTCACGGTATTCACCTTTGGTGCCAGAAATAGAGTGAGGCTGATTCTGAGGTTGCACCGGCCATAGCACCTGACTGTATAGTAAAGAATTAACCGAACATACAGTACATATTATATTAATTACTAATGATTTCATATTTTAATAGCTTTTTATTTATCATAACCCACAATTCTCCCCGCACATAAAAAAGCTCATATCTTCCCGGCTCACTAACAAATACATCCGTTGACATCACTTTCCCTTTATCACTTATAAGGCATAAGCCTGTCAGCCAATTTAGATTTTTCTTCACACCAGCAGTATGTAAAAAAGCCACAAACTCAGGGCAATTTTTATCAGAAATTTTTAAGATTTTATTTATCATTAAGTTCTTATTTCCAGATATGTTTTTTAACTTCCTGCGTTCTCTGCATTTTTTTCCGGCGAGTAGATGTTTCCTTAAGTGTTTTAAAGAAAGGTACCAGGTTGTTTTCTGATCGAAGATATTTCTGCATTTAACACCACTTTTATCATCGTAAATAATCTGATGATTTACGTTACCTTCAACCCAACGATCATGAAATAAACCCTGAGGCAGTTCCCAGGCAGTACTTCCATCAGAATTCAATATTCGTGTTCCAAACTCTAATGGTTTATTTTTTGAGAACGTAATAGATACGTGATCATTAATCATATTTGCATCACCAAAATCAATATCGCCATCAGGAAAATAATATCTGTTAGATATATTCCCTGTGATCGCGTTTACTCTTACCAATTCACTTTTCTGATCCGTGTCAGAAATATCCGAATTAATATTTACGAGTATTACTTCTGAGCCATTATCATAGGGTTGCATTTGAATATATGATGTGAATATTGATTTTATCTCAGCAATCTTTTCAAATTTATCATTTAATAATAAAGTTGAAGAAACAAATAATTCGTTGTTATCAGAAGCTAAATAATTGCCGTTTTTCAGTGCCTTTATTGAATTACAAAAAATTACGTTTTTTTCATAAAACAAATCAGCTTTGCCGTTTTTTATAACGTATTGTCTTATTAACAGTCCCCCATTTATTGGATTGTCGCTGGTAGTGAGTGTATCAGACTTGTATTTAACACAATATTCGATGGATCTTAATGGAATCCGTTGGTTGTTATTATCAATAACTCCAGCGACAGATAGTATAGAATCTGGCAATCCTGTTCTTACTGAATGCATTTTTGAATGTGAGAAATAATGCAAAAGATATTTTCCGGTAGCCTCATCCATTAAAATATTATTCACAGTATCGTTAGCCAGGTTAATCTCTTTCTCCTCCTTAATTTTCAGATGCTGTGCGGATAAGTTCAGAGCATGAACACTTATTATACCGAATATGAGAATTAATTCAATGAGTCTATTTTTCATAGTATTCAGTTTTAAAAGTTTCTGATTCAGTATAACACTGTATTTGACGCTCTAAAGTATTAATCCTATCCTTATGTTCAATGACATAAAGTGTTAATTCTTCAATTTTTTTCAACAATAGTGTTGTTATCACTCCCATTTGAATTCCGGAAGCAGCGACATCCATCTCTGTTGGTACATCTGGCAGATGTTTGTTCAGGCAAATAAACTGCTCAAGATCGTCGAGGCTGAGCAGCTTATACTTACCAGAAAGCACATAATCAGCCCAATTCTGAGCAGTGACCACAACCTCGCGGGAGACAAGTTTTCCATTTACGGCGAGTTTATAGTCGGCATTAAGTGTCCCTCCGATCTGCTCTGATCCGATATAAACCTGTCCGTTGTCTTTTAGCGTTATTCCTTTGTTCCATTCCCAGCCAGAATAGCCGTTCTGAGGAGCGATTATCAAGGCATCACCTATCCACGATCTGGAATGAATTATGAAATTATCCCCGGGTTTGCCAAGAACGATATCCCCAAAAACATCAAGTTTGGCAATAGGAGAAGCAGTTCCGACACCAACACTGCCACTGTTAAAACAGATGTTCTGATTAGACTGAAGCCAGGGAGAAAAGGCTTTTGTTTCCTGAAGTGTTCCATCAGGGAAACGAAAGCCCCCAGAAATACTTTGAACAATACCATTTACCGAAAGTTTATCAGAGGGCGTTGTTGTGCCTATTCCTACTTTTCCTGTTGTGCCGGCACCATCAGAAGAGCCAACAAATAAACTCGGCAGGTTACTGTTAAAACCAACAATCAGCGAGTTCGCAATAGTGTTGGTCAGATAAGTATTTGTGGTCCCTAAGCCAAAAGTCATTGAATTGGGTGCATTTGAGTTTACAAAATTGCCAAACGCAAAAGACGACATCCCCTGAGATTTGGCATTGCTTCCAATTGCAATAGACCTCACATTGCTTGCCTGGCTATTCTGACCTATTGCAATTGCCTCAAGGCCACTGGCAGTAGCAGAATTTCCGATAGCGCTGGCATTTTGCCCTGTTATGACCGAATTAGGACAGCTAACACAGGTTTGACAATTACCAGTGTTAATTAGCCAGGGGATTAAAACCATTAAGCAGGTAGCATTTATAACTATAGTGTGTTTTTTCATGATTACTAATTTTTACGTTTTGAATTAAAATCGTTTACTGTTTCACTATTTTGCAGCAGTGAATCAGTTTGCCTTTTATTCTGCATTTGCAGATATAGATGCCGGGAGGCAGAGCTTCCACATTGTAAACCCCTGAATTTCTGACTGCTTTGTCATGTAACAGCAGTCGCCCTGTGAGATCGCACAATTCGAAATCGACGGTTGTGTTTAAAGCTGTTTTTAAAAAAAGATAATCCTTTGCCGGGTTCGGGTAAATTATCAGAGGTTCATCTTTGGATTTTTCCTCACCGTTAGTATTGATCAATCCGTCAGCATTAACTTTGAGGATATAAACTCCTTGCTGATCGGGAAAAAGCGTATCGGAATAATAACCGGCCATTACATAACCTCCATCCCTGGCAGCTATCATTTTGAACATAAAATAATGTGCATCTCCACCGTAAAATCGCTGCCAGGATTTATTGAGCAATGAATCGGTTTTTGCAAGAATCAGCCAGGATCTGGAATATGTATTCAAGGTATTGAATGTGCCCCCAAGGACATAATCAGAGTTCCCGCTTATTTCCACACCTCCTCTCCAGGCAGGAGAATCATATGAATCAGGCATATCCCAGTACTGGTTGTTCTGAATTGCGAAGTTATGATCGAGAGAAACCAGGTTTATTCTTGTGTCCAGGGATGAGCCCAGGGGTTTGTGATAGACCGATGTCATAAGTATCTTGTTGGGCGACTTCCATCTGAAGCATACCGGACTTGACAAAATCTCATGTAAATCTTTAATTCTTATGACATTAAAAGTAGAATCCAGTGTAATTAGCTGCGATCTTGATTTAAATGAAAAGCCATCAGCAGAAATTTTATACTGAGCAGAATCTCTTTCCGCATGCAAATCATAAACATGTTCATTGAAAGGGTATGGAATGAATTTGAGATCCAGAATTTCCAAATCCCAGTTAACTGAAGCCATAAAAATATCGTCGCGACTTCCGGAAACAGGATTTCGTGCAAAGGCATTTCCGGCGATTATTACTTTCTGATCCAAGCCTTTTTTCATGGCTACAGTCATTGCATTATTGTATTCAAAAGGAAGCGCTTTCTCAAGTCTCCAAAGGAAATTAAGTGAACTGTTGTAGGCATAAACCGACACGAATGCAGTGTCGTTTACTCCCTGATCAGGGTAACGGGTAGCACAAACCAGAATATTTCCTGAGTCGTTGACAAAAAGAGAATGAAAATCAAAGTTATATCCCGGATATTCAAGTGTGGTTGAGATGGTATCGCCGGAAGCAGAAATCCTGATGAGTTTCCCGATTGAGTGCGATAATGGCGGTTTACAAAATACAGAGGAGAAGAGAAAACCCTCCTCATTCTCCACCATATTCCACGCCATTTGCGAACCATTTACCGGATATTTTAGTTCGAAGCCTGGCTGAGCAGTAAGAATTCTTAAACTCAGCATAAAAAACAGCAGGATCAAGGAAAAATCCCGGCTAAAACTGTGTTCCTGAGCAAAGAGCAACTTTGCTGCATATACTTCTGTTTGTGCTGTCATATCAGGTAATTATTAGTATGCCGAAGGATCAGACACAGGAAAGCAGGGGTCGTAGGAATAGTGGGGAAACCCATATTGCGCTTCAGCGAAATGTGAAACAACCACATAATTTATCAGGGGAACGCTAACACCGGAGAGATTAAGGGCAATGAATGTTTTCTGTGGCGGATTAGTGTAAGCACGAACCATACCAGGGTCAGTGAGAACAAAGTATGTAGAATGAAAATAAAAATTCATTTCCTCCGGGCTCAGGCATTCATGAAAATTTGGAAGGTTTGATCTGTTGTTAAACATCATGTAATCATACATATTGTCGTTCTGAACACTATCATCAGGATTCACAAAAACATCTCCGATTACATTTGCAATTTCAATATCAGTATAGTAAAGGTGATATCCGGGGATTTGCGGTAATTTGAAGGGTCCCTGCAGTTTTTCAATTTCCCTGGCAGCATCCGAACCATTTACAGTGCCAAAATAGGGACCACATTTTCCCTGAAGAAAGCCATAATACCAATAATCAGAGGCTGTGAACGGATTATCTGCCGGAGTTGTTACAGCATCACCCGGACCAATTACACAGGTCATCTTCAGCTTTTGCGGGCCAGAAGAAACTGTTGTATCCTTACAGACATCCATCAGAATTACCCTCTTCCCTTCAATACTCAAGGAATTATAAAAGACGATAAGACTATCTATCATTTTATAATAACTGTCGGTAACAGCAGTAAAGTCGACCGAATCGGGATTTGCTGTTGCTAATGGAATTTCAGTAGTTTTAACATGCTGTCCGGAAGCAATAGAATTTGAGTGGCTGAAGGTATAGTTCAAAGCTGCCTCCATATCCCAGACAGCCTCATCAAGACCAATCAGACCTCCGGTTTTTATCCCGGGATTATCGTAATAGAACTTGCAGCGCTGTTTGAACGCCAGAATTTTTTGTTCGGTAAACAGATCTTTGGGCTTAACCGGGGTTATAGTACTCTGGTTCGGACTAAGATTAGCTTCCTCCCTTTTGCAGGAGAAGAAGAGTGTTCCACCCACCATACAACCAAAGGCGAGTTTGATAAGGTTGATTTTTGTGTTCATGCATATTATGTTTTAGTTTAATAACATATATGCATTCCAACATAGAAGTCGGAAGTCAAAAATCATTTATTTTTAAAAAAACTGAATTCAGATCAGATAAACCCTGTTTTTTTCAAATAATCCGTTTCAAAAGTCTTAATTTATGAGAGTATGATTGAGTATCCCGGTTATAAATGCCCTGATGATCTATCTTATCAATACGGACAAATCCGGAAGAATGGATAATTTCGCCATTTCCTATAATAATTCCAGTATGAATTATCTTCCCATTTTCATCGTCAAAGAATGCAAGATCGCCGGGTAAGGCCTCATCAATGAATGAAAGTGTTTCTCCTGCCTGAGCCTGATCTCCGGCATCTCTGGGTAATCGTACAGCAGCCTGTTTGTATGCCATTTGGACTAATCCGGAACAATCGATTCCAAAAGGATTTCTGCCGCCCCAGGTGTAGGGTGAGCCGAGATAGCGCAATGCAGCAGAAATAATTGTTTCGGAAGGTGTTTTCTTTGCAGGGTCAAGGATTAGTGAATCCGAAAGGTATTTGTGATTTGCAATATTAATCCTCTTGCGGTGAGGTTTGGGAAGTGAGGATCCGCAGAGAACGGAAACTTTGTGGTCTGATTTTTCGTCGGAGAGAATACTCACAAGTTCGGTTGTAACAAGGGTGTTCGCCAGAATAAATTCTTCAAATTGCTCTTCAGTAATCACATTATAGCCAGCATTTCCAATCCATCCTTCATACCTGTCGTACTCCATCCGGATGCGTACCCATTTTTTTTTCAACTCCAAAATCTCAAACATATCTCCGAAAAGTAGTTCTGTGATCATTTCTGATTGTTCCGCCCTTCCCGCTCTGACAGGCATGCGGCTTAATCTGCAAATTCCAAAATTCATTTTGATTCCATTTAATTTCAGGGCTCAAAGATAGCCTGATTATTAGTGAAAAAAGTAAATTAATCGGTCCAAAATCCTACATTTGTGAGATGGAAGGCATTTTCGACATCTATGAACTTACGCCAGAACTTGTTAAGCAGGTTATAGAAGCCCCAGCTCCATTGCACAGGCACGATTTTGAGGAATTTCTGATTCTTACTGAGGGCAAACCGCTCCATTTCATTGATGTAAAACAACAAACACTGAATGCTCCTGTAATTGTTTATGTGGCAGAAGGTAAAGTGCATCAGTTTATTCCGGATGAGGCAACAAGCGGATGGGTCATTAAATATCGAACAGAGTTTATACCTGACAGCAGTTTTCATTTTTACTCATTTTTTACAGATCTCATCAATTACCCTTTGGGCACAGATTTTTGCATCAGCAGTATTACAGATTTATGCAGAATGATGTACAGGGAACATCAACAGGAGTTATCGGACCTGAATGTTGTGAAACATCTGCTTCTGGCCTTAATAGCAAAACTAGAGACTGAAAAAGGCGGAATTCCAGAGCAAAGTTCAACAGCCAGACCTCAACAAACTGAAACTTTCAACAACTTTCTTAAAATCCTTCAATACAATTATAAGAGAACTGAAGGAGTTCAGTTTTATGCCGATAAACTGAATACTTCGATCAGAAACCTGAATTTAATCTGCTCCTCAGTGTTTGGAAAAAGTGTTTCCGACATCATTGAAACGCGAAAATTAATAGAAGCGCGACAGTTATTGTTAAATACCAGTCTGACCGTTTCCGAAATTGGCTATGAGCTGGGCTACAACGATAAATCCTATTTCACGCGCGTTTTCAAAAGAAGAACAGGATTAACACCAAGCGAATTCCGCCAGGATCTAATAACGATGATTTCCTAAAAGTACCACCCAATTTCCTAAGAGTATTACCACTGCCTTAATTGGGCATACTATCTTTGTGCCGTTAATATATTATTTATCAAACAATTAAAAAAACATGAAACGCTTAATTATTTTAGGTCTTGCAATTTTTTCTTTAACCGCTGTTAAAGCACAAACAAAATGGAACATTGATAATGTGCATTCAACTGTGAATTTCACAGTTGCCCACCTTGTAATTTCCGAAGTAGAGGGAAATTTTAAAACCTTCACGGGAACGATTGATTCTCCAAAGGCAAATTTCGACGGTTCCAAGATTGAATTCACTGTTGATGTGAAGAGCATCAATACTGAAAACGAAATGAGAGACACCCATTTAAAGTCAGACGATTTTTTCAATTCAGAGAAATATCCACAAATGGTATTCAAAGGAGTATCGTTCAAAAAAGTATCTGGAAACAAATACAAACTAACCGGAAATCTAACCATTCGCGACGTGACCAGGTCAGTTACTTTTGATGTTACTTATGGTGGAACAGCAAATGATGGCTATGGTAATACCAAAGCTGGTTTCAAAGCAAGCGGTGTTATCAATCGTTTGGATTATGGTTTGAAATGGAATAAACTCACCGAAACTGGCGGATCAGTTGTTGGAACAGACATTACAATCAGCCTCAGACTGGAATTCGCTCAGGCAAAATAAGCATTAACATGACTTTATTCCAATGCAAATGAATATCATGAATAAATTGGCCACCGAACTGAAAAGCACAGCACCTATGCCTGTGCTTTTCGTCGGCCATGGGAGTCCGATGAATGCGATTGAGGAGACGCCTTACTCCAGAGAATGGACCAAATTGGGTGAGAATTTACCGAGACCAACGGCAATACTTTGTATTTCAGCTCATTGGGAAACGAATGGCACTTTTGTAACTGCAATGGACCAGCCGAAAACGATTCATGACTTTGGAGGATTTCCACAGGCATTATTTGAAGTTCAGTATCCGGCAAAAGGTGCTACGGTAATGGCAGAAGAAACCAGGAATCTTGTAAAAAACACACAAATAAAGTCTGATTTCAACTGGGGTCTGGATCATGGGTGCTGGAGTATTTTAACACATCTCTATCCAAAGGCAGATATTCCGGTGTTTCAACTTAGCCTCGACTACACTAAATCAGCAGCTTCTCATTTTGAACTTTCGAAAGAGCTGGCCTTTCTCAGACGAAAAGGAGTTCTGATAATCGGCAGCGGAAACATCGTCCATAATTTGCGGACAGTCGACTGGAGAAATCCGGATAATGCTTTTGACTGGGCATCGGAAGCAAATGCTAAAATTAAAAAGCTGATACTTTCAGGAGATTTCGATCAATTGCTTAACTATAAATCGCTTGGAAAAGCTATTGAGTTAGCTGCTCCATCACCCGAACATTATCTACCTTTAATCTATGCTCTTGGCCTTAAGGAGAATACCGAAGAAGTTACCTTTTTCAATGATAAAATTGTGATGGGTTCTATCTCGATGACATCGCTGCTAATCCATTCTGCCTGACAAAATATCTTTTCCGTTTACGATTTGATACAGTACTTTCGTGGCCGTATTTATCAGGCTATTTAAAATGGATTCACAAAAGGAAATCAGAAATATCGGGATACTGGCTCACGTGGATGCCGGGAAGACCACTATTACGGAGAATTTCCTTTTTCTTGGAGGAAGAACAAAAAGTATTGGGAGCGTTGACAATGGCACTACTCAGACTGATTTTCTTGATGTAGAAAAACAGCGGGGGATTTCTGTAAGGTCAGCTGTCACTACATTTCAGTGGCAGGGTGTTCAGATTAATTTGGCAGACACACCCGGCCACGTTGATTTCTCATCAGAAGTTGAACGAATTCTAAGAGTAATTGATGGTGCGATTCTGGTAATTTCGGCAGTAGAAGGAGTTCAGGCTCATACTGAAACAATCTGGAACGCATTGCAAAACAGGAATATTCCGGTACTGATTTTTATAAATAAGATTGACAGGTTGGGAGCCGATGTTAATGCAGTTATTGCTGAACTCCGAAAACTACCTGGTTCTGAACTGATACTGCTCACTCAGGCAATAAATGAAGGAGAAGCTGATGCAGATATAATCGAACTTCTGGAATTCGACCAGGTTCCTGAGAAGCTGATGGAGCAAATTGCCACTCAAGATGAAATCATTTTTGAACAGTTTTTTGAAGGAAGAATTCTAAATAGAAAAGATTTTAGCTTAGGCTTACAAAGATGCGTTCATAAGAATAAACTAAAACCCGTATTTTCAGGCTCTGCGAAGAATTCTATTGGTATATCAGCACTTCTGGATGCAGTAATTCAATTTCTTCCTCCTCCTGATAATCATTCAAGTGACAAATTATCTGCCTTAGTTTTTAGCATAAGCCATGATAAAACAATGGGAAAGATCGCAAATGTGCGAATCTTCAGTGGAAGTATAAGAAACAGGGAGGTCATAAACAATCTCACCTCAGGTGAAAAAGAAAAGGTTACTCAGGTACGTCGTTTATTATCAGGAAAATTTGAGGATGCAGGCAGCGTAACTGCAGGAGATATTGCTGGTATTTGTGGATTAGCAACTGCTAAGTCGGGTGATATCCTTGGCGATGAAGATCTTGGAATTCCAGTCTCATTAAGTATGAAAACGCCTTTACTTACAGTTCAGGTCAGAGCCGCTGCAGACAAGGATTATCCTGCATTAGCAGAAGCACTTTTCGAATTGAGTGAAGAAGATCCAATGCTTGGATTTTACTGGCTGAGGGAAGAAAAGGAGTTGCATGTTAATATCATGGGCTGGATTCAAATTGAAATTCTGGAACATATAATTGCCTCAAGATTTGGGATTAAAGCAAATTTTGAGAATCCTACTGTTATTTACAAGGAAACACCATCCAGTCAAGGTATTGGGTTCGTACAATACTGGATGCCAAAACCCTGCTGGGCTATTTTAAAATTTCAAATAAGCCCTGGTGAGCGGGGAAGCGGTATGGTTTATGAAAGTAAAGTCGGGGTAAATGATGTAAAACAGAAATACCAGAATGAGGTGGAAAGAACTATCTCACAGGCTCTTCAGCAGGGAATTAAGGGATGGGAAGTTACAGATCTGCGGATTACCCTGATTGAAGGTGAGGATCATGAAATGCATTCGCGTCCGGGTGATTTTGTTGTTGCGACTCCAATGGGAATAATGAACGGGCTTGTATCAACAGGAACTACCTTGCTGGAGCCCTTGATTTCATTCAGAATTTCGGCTCCGGAAGCCTTACTGGGAGCTATAGCCAGCGATATCACCCAAATGCGGGGTAGCTTTGAAAGTCCTGAAATTGCAAATGAAAAAATCCTGCTGACAGGAATTCTGCCAGTTGCTACATCGCTTGAATACGCTGTAAAACTGAGCAGCAGATCGGGTGGCAAAGCCAAAATTTCGACAAAATTTCACGGATACCAGCTTTGCCCGGATGAATTGGGCGTAATAAGGTCATTTAAAGGAATCAGTCCGCTTGATACCGCAAAGTATATACTCAAAGCAAGGAAAGCGCTACACTAAAAATGCGGGTCTGATTTTTATCAAACCCGCATTGTCAGAATCTATTTACACTATTAGGTCAAGAATATTAAGATTTTCTCCTTGGTTTAACCCAATCGGTTTTGCGGTTTTTGGAATCATCACGTTTCTTATATGTTCCGCTGCCACCGCTGCCACCGCTGCTGCTTCTGCTGCTTCTGCTGCTTCTTTCGCTTCTGTTCCCATCATCATTGCTCCTGGGACGTGAGGAACTTTCTGACCTGCGCGGTGTTCTTCTTTCACTCTTTACCTGTGAATCATCGGCTTCTTTAACGTTAACAGGAACACCTCTGAAGTCAGCTGTATTAAGCGATTTCATCAGTTGACCTGCCATAGCACTATCCACTTCAAAAAGCACATAATCCCTGAAAAGATCAATTTTACCGATTGGTATTAATTTCCCTTTGGTATTCGCATTAACCAATTCGATAAGGTTGCTTGGATACAATCCATCTGCTTTCCCCTGGTCAATCACAAGTTTAGTGAATCCTTCGGTCGATCTCTGATCAGAGCTATCTCTGCCCCTGCTCCTGTCACCACCTCTGTCATAGCCTCTGTCGCTACCTCTGTCGCTACCTCTATCACTGCCTCTGTCGCTGCCTCTGTCTTTATCTCTGTCTTTTTTCCAGTCAGGGTTCTTCTGTCTGTCTTCTGAAACATTTATATCACCACTATTCTTGTAATAATCAAGAAATCTGTTGAATTCAAGCGCGACGAATCGTTTGATAACATCTTCTTTCTCAAGCCATTCAAGTTTTCTGAAGATTGCAGGCAGGTACGAGTCAATCAAGGTATCATCCAACTCAACTTTTTCCATCTTATCGATCATGTTGAAAAGCTGCTTTTCGCAAATTTCACGACCTTCAGGAATACTTCCTTTTACAAATGGCTTGTTGATCTTATTCTCGATCTGACGAATCAGATGTTTTTCTTTAAGGTGAAGTATACTGATTGAAGTGCCCAGTTTGCCTGCACGGCCGGTACGTCCGCTTCTGTGAGTATAAATATCCAGATCATCTGGCAGGTTGTAATTAATAACATGTGTAAGATCGTCTACATCAAGTCCACGGGCAGCAACATCGGTAGCTACAAGAAGTCTGAAATGACGGATACGGAATTTCTGCATCACAAATTCGCGTTGAACCTGCGACAAGTCACCATGCAGAGATTCAGCATTATAGCCATCCTGAATCAGTTTATCTGCAACTTCCTGAGTTTCCTTGCGGGTGCGGCAGAAAATAATGCCATAAATATTCGGGTTGAAGTCAACAATTCTTTTTAACGCCAGGTAACGGTCTTTCGCATGAACTAAATAATACATGTGCTTAATAGTATCAGCACCTGCATTTTTAATACCAATTGTGATTTCCTTTGGCTTGCTCATATATTGCCTTGCAATAGCAGAAACCTCCTTGGGCATTGTGGCAGAGAACAACCAAACATTACGATTATCAGGGATCTCGGCAAAGATTTCATCAATACTTTCCTGGAAACCCATATTCAGCATTTCATCTGCTTCATCAAGGATTACTTTATTAACCCTGTCCAGTTTCATTACCTTGCGGTTAATGAGGTCAACAAGTCGACCAGGTGTTGCAACAACAATGTGCACACCTTTACGTACTGCTTTTATCTGTGTGTCGATGCTGGCACCGCCATAAACAGGCAGAATTCTGATTTCGGGCTCATACTTTGCAAATTCTACAAGGTCGTTTGCAATCTGAACACATAGTTCTCTTGTTGGACTTAAGATAAGTACCTGAGGATAATAATCATCAACAGATAATTTATGCAGAACAGGTAATCCGTATGCAGCAGTCTTACCGGTACCGGTCTGCGCAAGCGCAACCATATCAGTATCCTCTCCCAGTAATACTGGAATCACCTCCTCCTGCACAGGCATGGGGTTCTCAAAACCAAGGTCATCTAATGCCCTTACAATGTTTGGGGCAAGGCCCAATTCGGCAAATGTTTTCATTTTATAACAATTTTGATTTGTTTGTCAAATGAAATACCGATAATTGTAACATTGCGATAGGTAAATGCAAAAGGGGGGTATTTCATTTAAATTCGATAGATATATATGCCTTTTAGGCGGTGCAAAGGTACAACAAATTATGCCTGGTTTGATAAATGCTTAATTCATTATACATCTGACACTTAGTCGTTCATTTTTTTTGTCTTTAAACTTTCCGATATCAGTTCTATGCATAATCTCCCTGCAAATCGCCATCGTATTATTTACTTCAGTAGCTGTCCAGAAGTACGCATTTTGCTTGTCATTATGCTCGAAAAAAAAGGCCTTCCCGGTTTCATTACTCATTCCGCCTGGAATTGCATTAAACCCTGTTATTGCTGATTCTTTCAGCAGCTGCGCCTGATTATATCCCCTTAATCCGAAAGCAGTTGCCTCAGCTTGCTTCATTCCAAGGAAAATCTCTAAACCCTGCCAATCAGCCTCGGTGGGCAGATGCCAGCCTTCCGGAGCTACCTGATTCGCTGTCTCCCAACTATATAACAATCCAAGACGATCCTTTCCGGCAGGTGCATTTTCGAAACTGCAGCTCCCCTCTTTAGTAACATATGCCAGATTTTCTGCCATCCACCATTGATTACCAATTTTTACTGTCTGATACACTTTGTTGTCCCGTTTATCGTTTAAAGAGCCTTTTTGATTTGTAACCTCCGGAGGATTGGGTGAAACATATCGGATAGTAAGATCATCAAAATATACTGCTGTGTCTGAACCTTTGTTCCATGTATAAACTTTCAGATTCTGACCTTTAGCTCCTGAAGGAACAATAAAGTCGGCATCAAGATATTCCCAGGAACCTTCCCTTTTACATGAGTTATGCTGAACCAGATAGAACTTCTCAATATCTTCTGCAGAAACTACAAGGCATCCTCGGGTATTGGAAATATGCCTGTATACCGAAATATTAAAATGCTCACCAGCTTGCACATTTTTTATCAGACATGTCATTGCATATGGTCTTTCTTTTGTAAGTGCAACTGAATGTATTCCGCTTCTGGCATATTTATCTGAACGGGTATCGATATTCTCAAACGTAATATTATCAAGTCGACCCTCAACTAAATTATTACTTACAAAACGGTTGTTATCCATATTTTCAGCATCACAGCATATATATGAATTATCACTATGCGATTTACAGGAAAAACAGGAGATAAAGACAGACAGTATAAGAGTGAAAAAGAGAATATTTTTCTTCATACCTGACTAATTTTGCATTGCAGATGTCATGACTTTCTCATTTAATATTTTTGATTCAGCATATTTCTTGAAATTTCCAAAAAACTTCAACAGGTAAATTTATCATTTTTCCTTTTCCATTCAGCCCTGAACTTTTAATTTGCTACAGTAAAAAATGAATATTTAGCAAAAAAATTAAAAAATATTTTGACTTGAATTATCTCAAAACATATATTTGTATCAAAATATATACTATTATGGCGACTATCGGAAAAATGTTTGTTTTAATTTTCAGTTTTATTGTGCTGAACATCAGCACTTTCGGACAAACGCCTCAGGCTATTAAGTATCAGGCTGTTGCAAGAGACGCGGTAGGAAACCCTGTAGCGAACCAAACCGTTAATCTTCGAATAAGCATATTGCAGGGCAGCATATTAGGTGCAGTTGTTTACAGCGAAACTCATTCTGCTTTAACCAACAGTTTTGGCCTGAGCAACATTAATATTGGTCTGGGAACCATAATTTCAGGCACGTTTTCCACAATAAACTGGGGAGCAAATACATATTTTATTAAAGTTGAAATGGACATTAACGGAGGTGCGTCCTATGTTGAAATGGGCACATCTCAATTGCTTTCTGTACCCTATGCACTTTATGCCGAGAATGTACATACAGCGCCCGGACATCCTCATACCTTGTCTATAGCTGGTAACAACCTCAGCATGACCAATGGAAATACAGTAACACTTCCGACGGAGCTCCCTGCGGGCGTTTCAGGAAATACTTTACGTTATAATGGGGCGGCATGGGTGCAAACCAATTTTCTGCATAATAGCGGGCTCGCAATTGGCATTAACAACAGCAGCCCGGCAGCTATGTTTCATTTGTCGAATGGCAGTGCGTTATGGGATGGGACTATCGGGAATACTCCAGTTTCAGGCGCTGGTACACGAATGATGTGGATTCCTTCAAAATTTGCTTTTCGAGCCGGGCAGGTTAGTTCTAACCAATGGGACAACGATAGTATCGGAGCATATTCAGCAGCCCTGGGGGCGAATAACAAAGCAGTGGGAGCCTATTCCTTTGCTGCAGGACTTGGATGTACTGCCCGGGGAAATGGGGCATCAATTGCTATGGGATGGAACAGCCAGTCTACCGGCGGCTCCGGCTCTTTTGCTACCGGATATGACAACCTGGCATCAGGACTATATTCATTTGCTTCAGGTCATGGCACTATTGCTTCAGGTTCAGGAGGTTATACTGCCGGAGTTAACACAACTGCTTCCGGCGACTATGCATTCGCTTCAGGCTCGAATTCAACAGCCAGGGCATTTGCCTCAATGGTTATTGGAAGATATAATGTAATTTCCGGAAGCACATCTTCATGGAATGATGCAGAACCTGTTTTCGTTATTGGCAACGGCACTTCGTCGATTTTAACCTCGAATGCTTTAACAGTACTTAAAGATGCCAGGATGGGTATCAGCTCCTCAAGTCCGATTGCTAAGCTGGATATCCGAAACGACCTTGTAGATAAAACAATGTATCTTGCAAATAATTATACAGGAGCAGGTACTAAATACGGAATTTACAATTCACTTAGTCAGGACGGCACCGGAACGAAATATGGAATCTACTCTGCAGTGGTTGCCAACACGGCTGACAATTCAACAAATTATGGGGTCTATAGCTATATAAATTCAAATTCTACGATTGGAAACGAATACGGCTTTTATGCATATCTGTCGAACTCGGGTACAGGAAATCACTATGGGGTTTATTCCTATGCACCCGGTGGCTGGTCTGGTTATTTCAGTTCCGGCGATATGTATGTTGCGGACAATATGGGTATTGGAACTACTACAATTCCTGCTGGTTATAAATTTGCTGTTAATGGGAAAGGCATATGCGAAGAGCTTAATGTACAGCTAAATGCCGATTGGCCCGATTATGTATTTAATCCGGAATACAAGCTTCCTTCACTCTCAAGTCTCGAATCCGACATCCTGGAATTAGGACACCTGCCAGAAATGCCATCAGCTCAGGAAGTTAAAGAACAAGGTTTGGGTGTGGGCGAAATTAGTCGTCAATTGACCAAAAAAGTTGAGGAGCTGACCCTATATTTAATCAACCTGAATAAAAAGGTAGAAGCGCTACAGCAGGAAAACTCCGAATTGAAGGCAATGATTCATCATTAATCCGGAAGAATCATGAAAACAAAAATTCTACTGCTCACAGTGTTGTCTTTTCTCTCTTTAAAGGTTTCAGCCCAGGCCACTCCCGGCACACAACATTATTTGGAGATGATGAAGGATAAGGAGCACAACAATTTCTTCAGCATTCAGAATGAATTCAACAATTATTTTAACGGCAGAGATCAGGGAAAGGGAAGTGGGTTCAACCAGTTTAAACGCTGGGAATTTATTGCTGAACCCCGCTACTATCCCTCCGGGAATATTTTTAATATTCAAGCAAAAAACCTGGAGGAATACCAGCAATACCTCGACAACTTTAACCCCATCATCCTGCCTGCAAACTATGATTCGGGAAGCTGGATCTCGATGGGCCCCAGCGATCACATTCTGGGCAGTGGCTGGAATGGTGGAGTTGGCAGGGTAAACTGTGTTGAATTTCACCCGACAGATCCGAATATTTATTATGTTGGAACTCCTGCCGGAGGATTGTGGCGCAATACTTCCGGATTCTGGACGCCACTCACAGACGGTATCTCAAGTCTGGGAGTCTCCGGCATTGCCATTGAACCCGACAATGCCAATCATATATACATCATGACAGGTGACTGTGAATCAAGGTATACGCAATCTATTGGTGTTCTTGAAACATGGGACGGAGGACTAAACTGGCAGCCTACCGGGCTTAGCTGGGCTATTCCCAACCTCAATGACGGTTACAGGTTACTGATGAATCCTGACAATCATCTTATTCTTCTGGCAGCCACTTCAAGCGGCATATATAAGACTGTTGACGGAGGAGCAAGCTGGTCAGTAGTACAAACGGGCATCTTCATGGATATGGAATTCAAACCTGGCACACCTTCAACAATTTATGCGACATCAGCTCTCAGTTTTTATAAATCAACAGATACAGGAAATACCTGGACTCTGATAAGCTCCGGTTTGCCGCTTAATCAGTCAAACAGGATTGGACTGGCTGTGGCTCCTTCGAATACCTCATATGTATACCTGCTGTATGGCCGCCAGAATCAAAACAAAACTCAATTACCTTTTACCGGCTGTTATCTGTCAACGAATAGTGGCACCTCCTTCACACTAAAGTCGAGTATTACTCCAAATATTTTTGGGTATGATGTCAATGGAAACGACACTACCGACCAGTGTACGTATGATCTTTCGCTGGCAGTTTCACCAATACTCCAGTCAAATGTTTTTTTTGGCGGTATAAATTGCTGGAAATCCGCAAACTCCGGATTAACCTGGACACACTCCTCATTCTGGTATGAAGGAACTGCAGGTGAACAATATACGCATGCCGATATTCACTGCTTAGCATTCAATCCCCTCAATAATTATCTGTATTGTTGCAGCGATGGTGGAATATACAGGTCAACGGATTGGGGAGCAAGCTGGGCGGATCAGACTTCAGGATTAGAGATAAGTCAATTTTATCGCATCGGAATGACGCCATCCAACATGAACCTGGTTGTTGGTGGTACACAGGACAATGGATGTAATACACTCGATTTCACTGCAGGCACATACCGGCACGACAGGGGGGCTGACGGATTCCGGTGTATGATTGATTACAATAATTCAAACATACGCTATGCAGCTATTTATGACAAATTATACAGGACTACAAACAGCGGCAGCACCTATAGCCTCATTACACCCGGGATTGTAACTCCAAGCAATAAAATTTGGAATACTGCCTTTATAATGCATCCAACTACACCTACAACCTTATATTTAGGTCATACAGATATCTGGAAATCAACAAACAGTGGTTCAAGCTGGCTTCCAATGGGAACAGGAAATGGATCAGGTAAGTTTATCCAGATTGCCCACGGTGTCAACAATACAAACAGGATTTATGGGATTACCACATTCCGTGTTTTTACGACACAGAATAATGGCAGCAGCTGGACGAATGTAACTGGTACCTTGCCCGTTTTGAATGCTAATCTCTCCTATATTGTTGTTGACCCGGCAGATGCAACACATGTCTGGGTTACTTGTAGGGGCTATAGTGCAGGGCAGAAAGTATATTATTCGGGCAACTCAGGTCTTACCTGGACGAATATCTCCGGTTCACTTCCAAATGTGCCTGCAAACTGTATAAATTATGAACCCGGAAGTGATGATGGACTTTATTTAGGAACAGATGTTGGGATATTCTACAAAGACAATACGATGGCAGACTGGGTACCTTTTTTTAACGGCCTTCCATATACCTTAGTTTTCGAGATGGAAATCAATACCGCCAATAATATGATCATTGCTTCCACTTTTGGCCGGGGAATCTGGAGATCCCCTCTATACGGGCACTGCGCTGCCACATATACACTTAATCCCAATAACCAGATTAGTGTAACTCCACAGGAATATTGGGCAGCCTCATCCTGGATTTCTTCAACCCGTACTCTTTCTATCAACCCGGTAACAGATGTTACCTATAAAGCAGGTAACCATGTTAGCCTATTGCCAGGTTTTTTGGCACAAAGTGGTGCTAAGTTTCATGCCTTTATTGGTCCCTGCAGCCAGGCAGCAATCCAGAAAGCTGCAATTAAACATGATCTGAGAAAAAGAACAAACGGAATCCTTATTACTAAAAAATCCGCAACGAAATAGCTTCAGACCTCGGAGAAACAAAAATTCGTTGCCTATACTTTCTAATGTCATTGGTTATGATGCAGGATATTTTTAAATCGATGTTTCATTCATTTTTATGTTGAATTCTCCGTAGGCGATAAATGACAATAGGATGAAAAGGCAACGAAATGCTGCTTCTCCGCAGGAGATTTATGAAATTTGTTAGTTGTTTAATCAATTGAGATAAAAACAATTCGGAACATTTCATTTATGCTCTAAGGGCAATCGTTGTTCCTGCCCCACATTTTCTAATGACATTAAAGCCCTCTGGGCTAAATGTATTAGTGTAAGATATTAGATTTGAATCTCATGTAAATTATTTTTATTGATTCTATATTAATTTGAAAAACAACTTTGTCATTTATCTCCTATGGCGAATTTAACCTAAACATGAATAAAACATCGAGTCAAAATGATAACATTTTTATTTATTGGTCAGGGTAAAAATCAAAATTATAATAAAAAAAATAAAATAATATTGATTTGAATTAATACATAACATATATTTGTTTCAAAATATGTGAAATTATGAAAACTATCGAAAAAATGTTAATTTTGGCTATTTGTCTTATTGTGCTGAGCATCAGCACTTTCGGACAAACGCCTCAGGCTATTAAGTATCAGGCTGTCGCAAGAGATGCAGCTGGCAATCCTGTAGTGAACCAGACCGTTAATCTGCGAATAAGTATATTGCAGGGCAGCATATTAGGTGCAGTTGTTTACAGCGAAACTCATTCGTCATTAACCAACAGTTTTGGTCTGAGCAACATAAATATCGGACTGGGAACCATAATTTCAGGTACATTTTCTGCGATAAACTGGGGAGCAAATATATATTTCATTAAAGTCGAGATGGACATTACAGGAGGTGTTTCCTATGTTGAAATGGGCACATCTCAGTTGCTGTCTGTACCTTATGCTCTATATGCCGAGAACGTTCACACAACTCCCGGACATCCGCATACATTGTCTGTAGCTGGTAATAGCCTCAGCATGACCAATGGAAATACAGTAACGCTACCGACTGAACTCCCCACAGGTGTTTCAGGAAATACACTTCGGCATAATGGAACAGCATGGGTGCAAAACAGTTTTCTTTACAATAACGGGCTTGCAATTGGCATTAACAACAGCAGTCCGGCAGCTATGTTTCATATGTCGAATGGCAGTGCACTCTGGGATGGAACACTAGGGTTTACGCCTGTGTCTGGCGCTGGTACCCGTATGATGTGGATTCCAGCAAAATTTGCCTTTCGTGCCGGGCAGGTTAATTCTAACCAATGGGACAACGACAGTATCGGGTCATATTCAGCAGCGCTGGGGGCGAATAATAAGGCAGTTGGAGCCTACTCCTTTGCTACAGGACTTGGCTGTACAGCCAGGGGAAATGGCGCATCGATTGCCATGGGCTGGAACAACCAATCGACCGGCGGCTCTGGCTCTTTTGCAAGCGGTACGGATTGTGTAGCCTCAGGATTATATTCTTTTGCTACAGGGCATGGCTCTGTAGCTTCTTCTTCAGGTGGGTTCGCAGGTGGTGCTTATACTTTAGCTTCCGGCGATTATGCTTTCGCACATGGCAATAGCACAACAGCCAGGGCATATGCTTCTATGGTTATTGGAAGATTTAATGTAGTTTCCGGCACTCCAACCGCCTGGTATGATTCAGAACCTATTTTCGTTATTGGCAATGGAACCTCTGCTGTTTTACCTTCGAATGCGCTTACAGTACTTAAAGATGGAAGGATGGGTATAAGCACTTATAGTCCGATCGCTAAACTGGATGTTCGCAACGATCTTGTGGACAAAACATGCTACCTCGTAAATTATTATAATGGAGCAGCAACTAAATACGGAATATACAATTCTTTGAACACTGATGGAACTGGAACTAAATATGGAATTTACTCTGCAGTGGTTGCCAATGCTGCATCCAGCTCAATAAATTATGGTGTTTACAGCTATATGAATTCAAATTCAACAATTGGAGACGAATACGGGTTATATGCATATCTTTCAAACTCCGGAACCGGAAATCATTATGGAGTTTATTCCTATGCACCGGGTGGATGGTCTGGATATTTCACATCGGGGGATGTTTACGTTGCCGATAATATGGCGATTGGGACTACAACAATTCCAACAGGTTATAAATTTGCCGTTAACGGAAAGATGCTATGTGAAGAACTTAAAGTACAGCTGAATGTCAATTGGCCCGATTATGTATTTAAACCTGAATATCAGCTTCTTTCACTCTCAAGTCTGGAATCCGACATTCTAACATTAGGGCACCTTCCGGGAATGCCTTCAGCTCAGGAAGTTAAGGAACAAGGTTTAGGTTTGGGTGAAATAAGTCTTCAATTGACGAAAAAAGTCGAAGAGCTTACCCTTTATTTAATCAACCTTAACAAAAAGGTAGAAGCGCTGCAGCAGGAAAATTCTGAATTGAAAGCCCTGATTAAGCAATAATCCGGAAAAATCATGAAAACAAAAATCCTATTGGTCGCACTATTGTCTTTTCTATCCTTAAAGATTTCAGCCCAGGCCACTCCCGGCACTCCCCACTATCTGGAGATGTTGAAAGATATGGCAAATAACAATTTTTTCAGCATTCAAACCGAATTCAATACTTACTTTAACGGAAGGGATAAGGGCAGAGGCAGTGGTTATAACCAGTTTAAACGATGGGAGTATATCGCAGAACCGCGCTTTTACCCATCCGGTAACATTTTTAACTATCAGGCTAAAAACCTTGAGGAATACCAGCAATACCTCGACAACTTTAACATCAGCAACCTTCCGGTAAATTATGACGCTGGAAACTGGATTTCGATGGGACCAAGTAACCATGTACAGGGCAATGGCTGGAATGGCGGTATTGGCAGGGTTACCTGTGTTGAATTTCACCCGACAAATCCGAACATATATTATGTTGGAACTCCTGCCGGAGGTTTGTGGCGTAATACTTCCGGAAACTGGGAACCTCTCACCGATGGCATCTCAAGTCTGGGAGTTTCAGGCATTGCCATTGAACCTGACAATCCAGATCACATATATATAATGACCGGCGACTGTGATGCGGGAATGACATTTTCTATAGGTGTTCTTGAAACCTGGGATGCAGGATTAACCTGGCATTCAACCGGGCTTAGCTGGGCTGTCAACAACTTCTATAATGGCTACAGGCTAATCATGAATCCCACAAACCATCTTGTTCTTCTGGCTGCCACTTCTAACGGTATTTTCAGAACAACTGACGGAGGGGCAAACTGGATACAGGTAAAAACCGGTTACTTTATGGATATGGAGTTCAAGCCTGGTACGCCTTCGACAATTTATGCCACAACGTCCGCCAGCTTCTATCGGTCGACTGATAATGGAGATAACTGGACACTGATCACAGCCGGCTTGCCCCTTTACCAATCGCAAAGAATTGGTTTGGCAATGGCACCTTCAAATTCTTCCTATGTGTATCTGCTTTACGGCCGCGCTAATCAAGGCTCGCAATTTTTTCCATTTGTAGGTTGTTACCTGTCAACAAACAGCGGTACCTCTTTTACATTGAAATCAAACACACCGAATATTTTTGGATACCAATCTTCTGGTTTAGATTCAGCAGACCAGTGTAGTTATGACCTTGCGCTGGCTGTTTCACCTATACTGCAGTCAAATGTATATTTCGGTGGAATAAACTTATGGAAATCTTCAAATTCCGGGGTAACATGGTCGCGCTTATCCTATTGGGTTGAGGGGATTACTGGACAGCAATATACCCATGCCGACATTCATTGTTTAGCATATAATCCTCTGAACAATTATCTTTATTGTTGCAGCGATGGGGGGATTTACCGTTCTACCGATTTTGGCACAACCTGGACCGATCAGTCATCAGGTTTAGTGATAACCCAGTTTTATCGAATCGGGATGACGCCATCCAATATGAACCTGGTTGTTGGCGGCACACAGGACAACGGCTGTAACACCCTCGATTATACTGCAGGAACATTCAGGCACGATTTAGGGGCAGATGGATTCCGGTGTATGATTGACTACAACAATTCAGCAATTCGCTATGCTGCTACATATGGTACCCTATACAGATCTAATAACAGTGGCAGCACATTTAACGATATTACTCCCGGAGTTGTTACTCCAAACGACAACATATGGAACACTGCTCTTATCATGCATCCTACTGCACCTGCAACCTTATATCTGGGGCATACAGATATCTGGAAATCGACGAACAGTGGCTTAACATGGTCGGCCATGGTGACAGGCAATGCTGCAGGTAAATTCATTCAGATTGCTCATGGTGTTGAAAACCTCAACCGAATTTACGGAATAACAGCCTCCCATGTATATACAACAGCAAATGGGGGTGCCTTATGGACCAATGTGACCGGACTTTTGCCACTTGCAGGTGCACAGCTATCGTACGTTATGGTGGATCCTGCAAATTCCATGCGTGTTTGGGTAACTCTTTCCAGTTATATTGCAGGTTCAAAAGTGTATTATTCCAGCAATGCAGGGCAGTCGTGGGCGAATGTATCAACGGGTCTGCCAAATGTTCCGGCAAACTGCATTAATTATGAACCCGGAAGCAATGATGCTATCTATGTTGGAACAGATGTAGGTGTATTTTACAAGGACGCCACTATGGCTAATTGGGTTCCATTTTTTAACAACCTTCCCTATACAATGGTATTCGAGATGCAAATCAATACGGCCAATAATGTAATAATTGCTTCCACACTCGGTCGGGGTATCTGGAGATCATCCTTATACGGGCACTGCGCTTCAGCTTTTTATTTAATGGCTTCTAACCAGGGGAGTACTACATCTCAGCAATATTGGGCAGCTTCAGTCTGGATTGCATCAACCCAGACTATTTACAATAACCCTGGTGCAAATGTTACCTATAAAGCCGGAAGCGACATAAGACTGCTTCCCGGGTTTACAACACAAAATGGCGCCGATTTTCATGCCTTTGTTGGCCCATGCGACCAGGCAGCAATACCAAAACCTGCAAATACCCGTGATCTAAGGAAAAGAACTAGCGGAACCCTTGAAACGAAACCGGTCAGGGGTTCGTTTCGCTGAGTTCAACCCTTCGCGGCAGTCAACCCTGGCAGGGGCTTGAAGCCCTGCCAGGGTTAGTTACAATGGCCAAAAAATAATATTGTTTTTTTTTGTTTACTTTTAAGCAATTATTCTTTTTGAATTTGAGATGAACACTAACCCAGTGCAGCCTGTGTTTTCATTTTTTACTAGTGTTAGCTTATGAAACAAACCAACGATAGAATATTCTCGCCAGAAATCCTTCGGCAAAAGGCCGAAGAGTTGCTGAAAAAGAATTTAAAAATCGAAATACTGGAGCTTATTCAGGAGCTGGCCTTTCAAAATGAGGAGAAAGCAAAGCGGACCGATGAGCTGATTATTGCCAACAAAGAGCTGGCCTTTCAAAATGAGGAGAAAGAAAAGCGGGCCGATGAGCTGATTATTGCCAACAAAGAGCTGGCCTTTCATAATGAGGAGAACGCAAAGAGGGAAATAAAGTTAATTATTGAAAATAACTATGAGCTGCTACAAAATGAAGAAATTAGAATCCAGCAGACAGAGCTTAAAACTCAGAACGAGAAACTCCTTTTAGCAACAACGAATACGATAGATGCAGCAGAAAAATATATTGATCTATTTGAATCTGCACCAGTTGGGTATATTGTTCTCTCAATTCTTGGGGAAATTATTGAGATAAACCAGACTGGAATAAAAATACTTGGCAAAGAGAAACTTCACCTGAAAGGTGCAAGGTTTGGGTTCTTTGTTTCCGAGGATACTAAGCCAGATTTTAATCGATTTTTAGAAAACGTGTTTAACTGCCAGGCAGAATCTTCAACATGTGAAGTAATTCTATCAGTATTTAACAAATGATACGAATATGTTCACCTTACCGGCATCATTCAGAATAATGGCGAGCAATGCCTTGTAACAATAACTGATTTAACCGATTATCGGTTGCAGCAGGAAAAACTTAAGCAAAGTGAGCAGCGTTTTCAGGCTTTGGTAGAGTG
>CAIXZF010000018.1 GCA_903923925.1 uncultured Bacteroidales bacterium | reverse complement strand
TGCCTCCTGCCTCCTGCCTCCTGCCTCCTGCCTCCTGCCTCCTGCCTCCTGCCTCCTGCCTCCTGCCTTCTGCCTTCTGCCTCCTGCCTCCTGCCTCCTGCTTTCTGCGAAAAATTAATGCGAAACAACAAGCTTTGCAGTTGCAACTCCTTGATTTGTAATTGCCTGCACAAAATAAATGCCATCTGGAAGGTCGGAGGTAGAAAGGTCTAGTGTTCCGCTTCCTGCTGAAATCTGGGTTGTTATTATTTCCTGCCCATCCAGAGTGCTGATAATTAGTTTTATACTCTCTTTACTTGGTGATAACTTTAGTGTTGCCTGAGTATTGGAAGGGTTGGGAAAGATCCTCAATTTCAAATCATGTGTACTAAAATTAGTATTGTTACCGGCATTTATAACAATATCTTCTGTGAAAATAGCCAGTCCATTGTCTGTCCCAACCCAGATTTTATTCAAAGAATCTTCCTCTATACACGTAATATTATTTCCCGGAAGACAGGAATTTGCCATTGTAAAATATGTCCACGCATTCCAGTCATAGCGAGCCAGTCCATGATTCCTGGTACCCAGCCACAGATTGTTAAAATGATCGAACCGAATTACAGTAATATCATTCTGAGGCAATCCTGAATTAAGGACATTGTAGATAATCGGCACTGGTGAAACAAATTTCACAATGCCCTGGTCGGTTCCAAGCCAGATCTCACCTGTAACCGGGTCTTTTGCAATGCAATTAACCTGGTTGGATGGTAAGCCGGAATTCGTGGTATCACTGCTTGTGAAGTTAATTCCATCAAAAGATACAAGTCCTTGTAATCCTGTGGCAATCAGTATATTGCCATTGTCATCCTCATTAAAATCAGAAATTGTATTCGGGTTCGAAGGATTGTTCGAAAATAAATTATTGAATAGTGCGATCTGGATATTATCATATTTAAAAACTTCGCCCTGTAGTGTACCGAACCACTTATTGTTGGCATGGTCAATAAACAAAGTATTGTAATTCGGTGGCACAAATATCATCGGCCAGCACATTGTCCATAGGGAAGTCGCATCAAGTTTGAAGATATTGTTACTTGCTGTTACCCATAGCGTATCTGGTTCTTTCCCTAAATCCATCACATTAAAAAGGAGTTCGCCATTCAGCGTTAAATCCTTAGTCCAGATCGCTCCTGATTTGAGATTTAATCCAAAACGCAGTGCAATATATGCTGTAGAATCGTTTAAAATAAGTATGTTATTTACCTGGTTGGAGAAAATAGATTTCTCAAGATTGTATGTAACAAGGATGTTTCCACCTAAGCGGGCCAATCCGCGTGTCCAGTTGTGCATCCACACTTTCTGCTCCTTGTCAACAAAAATCTGGAAAATTCCGTCTTTAAAATAGTTGTAGGTGTTTGGTCCGTAAACAGACCAGCTGTTTCCGTCAAACCTGATTAATGTATCATTCGAGCTTGCTATCCATAAATTTCCAAAGGTATCGGAAGCAAGATCTACAGGGTTCATCAGTACATATGGAGGTGGAACAATGGTATCAAAAGCACCTGAAGCATACTTGAAGAGTTTGGTATACGAAAAAGCCCAAACATCTCCGGCATGGTCGCAATAAACCTCACGAATGAAGGCAAAGAATGGAATTCCGGTTGATGCTGCACTGAAATGTTTCCAGCCAATCCCATTGAAGCAGAATATCCCGTTGTATGTGGTTCCAAGCCATAATTGGTTAGTATTGTCGACTGCTAACGAATTGATGTTGTTAAGCAATGTTCCCTGTACATGCGGATAAACTGTCCAGTTAATGCCATCGAATTTGTATAGAACATCAGCTGCAACCCACAGATTTCCAAGTAAATCTATTTTTAATTTTCGGATTGAATCACAGTTTAAGGGAGAATTTACCGCATTGAAAACCGTCCAGTTGCTTCCATCAAAAAGGAAAAGTCCGGAGAATTGTGTCCCAACCCAAATCCGGCCTAAACTATCCCGCTCTAAAGCAGTTATTGAATTGTCACCAAGTCCGGAATTGCAATTTGTAAGAAAATGAAAGTTATTAGTAGCTTTAATATGAACAGCTACGCCTGCCTCTGTTCCAAACCAGATTGAATCGCCGGTATCAACAAAGGAGGTTACTAAATTAAAATTCGAGAAGGTTTCTATTGTATAGTTCTGGCTTACAGCAATATTCTGGAATAATAATATTGCTGTAAGTAATAAAAATGCTTTAGAGAAATATTTAAATAGTGTCACTATTTTTCAATCAACAATATAATATTACAATTTAGAAAAACAAATATATAAAATTGATATGAATAAGTCAAGCTATTTCTTTTCTCAGCATATTCAGCCCGCTGATTGCGGCACGGTGAATATTCCGGTCGCGGCCCTCTCCAAAAAGAAACTTCTGTGATTTTGTGCCGTTTGGACCTGAGATAGCGATCCAGGTAGTGCCTACTGGTTTTTCATCTGTTCCTCCATCCGGACCGGCAATTCCGGAGGTTGCAATGGCATAATCTGTTGCAAGCCGCGCCCTTACTGCTTCTGCCATTTGTCGTACAACTACTTCGCTAACAGCTCCGTGCAGTATAAGATCAGTTTCACTAATACCTAATTCAGATTGCTTTACTTCGTTTGCATACGAAATAATACTACCCTTGTAATATGCTGAGCTGCCGGCAACACTTGTGATCAGATGGGCAAGATAACCTCCTGTGCAGCTTTCGGCTGTTGATAAAGTAAGCTTATTTTCCAATAATAATTTACCAACAACACTTTCAAGTGTATCTTCGTCAAATCCGAATATCAAATCCGAAATTTGCGGATAGAGTTCATTTGCAGTTTGTTCGATCTGTTTATTCAGAACGGTCTCATCAGTTCCTATGCCCGTAAGCCTCAGCCTTACCATGCCGGGGTGGGGCAGATAGGCCAGCTTGATGTTAGAAGGGAGATTGTTTTCCCAATCTTCAATTTTGGCGGCCAGAAAGGATTCTCCAACGCCCTGAGTTAAAATAGTTTTATGTATAATTACCTGGTTAACAAATCGTTTCCGTAATTCTGGTACTATAAAATCGCTCATCATCGGCTTCATCTCAAAAGGCACGCCCGGCATTGAAACGTAAATTATTCCCTTTTCTTCAAACCACATACCGGGAGCGGTTCCATTGAAGTTGGTAATAGGAGTGCAATTTGCAGGAATATCAGCCTGTTTGCTGTTTAATTCGGTTAGTTTAAAACCCCTGTTTTTAAAGAGGTTTGCTACATTGTCATACGTAGGTTGATGGAAAACAAGCTTAGTGTTGAAGTATGCACAGAGTGTTTGTTTGGTGATGTCGTCCTTAGTGGGGCCTAATCCGCCGGTAATCAAAACAATACCAGCTCTTTGTGAGGCCTCTTCAAGTGCTGCCAGGATATGCTCACTGTCATCGGAAATTACAGTGACCTGTTTTACAGCTATTCCTGCAAGCGACAGTTGTTGCCCCATCCAGGAAGCATTTGTATTGATTACCTGGCCGATTAATAATTCGTCGCCAATGCTTATTATTTCAGCTACAGTTCTTTGCATTTCAATAGTTTAAGACATTATGGAAGTAAAGCCAAGTTCTTTAGGAACCACACTCATCACCGGGATTTCTGAAGTACGAATAACTTCCTGGGCACTTGAGCTCAGGAAAAATTCAACGATTGCCATTTCCTGCTGAGTCATAATAATAATCAGGTCGATGTCGCCCTGTTCTTTTGCATACCTCAGGATAATTGGAACGAGACTTTTTTCGCTTCCTGTGGATTCAACAAGTTCTGCAGAGCATTTCACCCCGGCAGCAGTGATAAAGTCCTGGGCTTGTTTTAGCTGGCGAAGGAGTTGATTGTGAATTACTTCATTATGTTTCGACCAGAGTGCCGACATTACCTTCACTTCGGCATTAAAAAGCAGGGCGATCTCAATTGCCTTGGTAACCTTCTGCCGGGTTTCCTGTGTAAGATCGAGTGGCAGTAAAATGCTTCGGCAGCCTTTATGATTATGTTTGCTGTTGATGGTGATAACCGGACAGGGTGCCGAACGGATAATCCTGGATGTATTTGCACCTACCATTTTCTTCTCTTCGAGTGCTCCGCGAGTACCCATTACAATGAATTTAGAGTGAAGCTGTGCTGCCATACGGTTGATTTCGTCGTAAACACGGCCTTCAACCACCATAGTTTTTGTTGTAATTCCACCATCCTGCTCGGCCTTCTTCGCCAAATCATCAAGTCTGCTGAGAATTAAATCCTTCCTTTTCTTGAATTCATCATCAGAAAATAATCCACGGATGAAATTTGGTTCTTCATGAACGTATAACAGTACAAGTGAGAGGTTAAGGAGCCTGGCCAGGTTGTAACTTTGCTCAATGGCAATCAGTGAAACCTCATTAAAATCAACTGGAATCAGGATGTTATTCGCAATCTCGCTCATAAATTATATTTTTGTAGTTGGTTTGGAGTAAAATTAACAAATTTGTCCGGCTTAAGTTTATTAGGTTTGAAAAATTGACACGCTTTTCATGAGTAACACTTCGGTGTCTGAATTTTGACGAATAACCATAACAAAATGAATCCAATCGGAAAATCTGAATTAATACTGAATACCGACGGAAGTATCTATCACCTGAACCTCCATCCCGAAGATATTGCAGATACTGTTATTGTTGTCGGGGATGCCGGCAGGGTGAATAATATCTCGAAGCGCTTCGACCGTATTGAGTTAAAAAAGGAGAACCGCGAATTTGTTACCCATACAGGAACTTTGGGCGGCAAGCGTTTAACTGTACTTTCCACAGGTATAGGCATTGATAATATTGATATTGTGCTCAATGAGCTTGATGCCATCGTTAATATTGATCTTAAAACCCGGATGCTGAAGTATGATCGGAAGTCATTGAATATTATCCGCTTAGGAACATCGGGTGCTCTTCAGGAAGATGTGCCTGTTGATTCTTTTGTGGCTTCTACTCATGGTGTCGGGATTGATGGGCTGCTCTATTTCTATGAGGCATCGCGCAACTACATAGAGGCAGAAATGACAGGCGAGTTTATCCGCCATACCGGTTGGAGTCTTGATCTGCCTTCTCCTTACATAGTTGCTGCTTCGGATGAACTTTTAGCAAAACTGGGAGATGGTTATATCCATGGAATGACAGCTACGGCTCCTGGCTTTTACGGTCCGCAGGGCAGGGTATTACGACTTCAGCTGGCTAAGGAAGATTTACTCGACCGCTTGCAGAGTTTCGAATTTGAGGGTAAAAGAATCACTAATTTTGAGATGGAGACGTCCGCCTTGTTTGGCCTCTCAAAAATGTTAGGACATAAGGCAGTAACTGTTTGTGCAATAGTTGCAAACAGGCTTCGGCAGGAATTTTCTAATGATTATCATAAGAATATTGAGAAACTTATTAGTAAATTGTTGGATGTTTTAATTAGTTAGAAAAATATTAAGCAGACATTTGAATACGGATGTCATAAAAATAAATACAGATAGTATGCAAGGCAAACAAGCCAGTGAAATAAAAGCATTGATAGATCTGCTCGATGATCCGGATACCAAGGTATTCGTTCAGGTGAGAGATAAATTGCTGGCTATTGGTAATGATGCAGTTCCTTTTCTGGAGGAAAGCTGGGAGAATACGTTTGATAGCGAGATTCAACAGAAAATTGAAAATGTTATTCATGGCATTCAGTTCAGGTATACTTATGAGGAGCTCAATAAATGGCTGCATTTTTACCCTGAAGACCTTCTGAAGGGTTTTCTCATTGTTACCTGCTACCAGTTTCCCGAAGTCAATATTGAAGAGCTTACCCAGAAGGTCGAGCAAATTAAATGGGATATGTGGCTGGAACTCAATGAAAACCTTACTGCTCTCGAAATCGTAAGAGTTGTTAACCATGTGTTTTATGATATTCATAAATTCGCGGCCAATAAGGTAAACCCCAATGCTATTCAGAACTATTTCCTGAATAACCTCTTGGAAACGCATAGAGGTAATCCATTGTCGATGGGCATTATCTACCTGATTTTCTGCCAGAAACTCAATATCCCTGTGTATGGTGTCGATCTTCCGGAGCATTTTGTGCTCGCCTATACCAGCGAGATCCGCGAAGGCAATAAAATTATCAGAAAAGACAAGAAAGATGTAATGTTTTATATCAATCCGTTTAAAAGAGGTACCGTTTTTTCGAAAAAAGAAATTGAAATTTACCTGGTCCAACTGAAACTCGAAGCCGATCCCTCATTTTTTCTTCCCTGCGATAATGCAGCAATTATCCGTCGTCTGATCAGCAGCCTCATCACAACCTGTAAATTCTACAATTTCGAAGATAAAGTAAGGGAACTCGAAGTTCTTGCGGCCTTATTCAAGCCAGATTGAATTTATGTAATTATTTTAATTGATGATGTATGGCAAATTTTAGGAAAAATATTCCTGTTCAAAAACCGAATCAACCCGCTTCTGAACGGGTAAAAATACAGAAGATATCAAATCAGAGTTTACTGAAGCTGGATAAAACTACCCTGCTGTGGCTGGGAGTATTGCTATTGGTTACTTTCCTCTGTTTCTCCAACGCCCTGAACAATAATTTTCTGGAATGGGACGATACCTCCTATATCCATGAGAACAAGGCAATACAGAAGCTCGACTATCAGCATGTTAAGGAAATATTTACCAGTTTTTACATGGCAAATTATCACCCTTTGACGTCTCTGTCGTATGCAGTTGAATATTCTATAGTTGGCACCAAATCAACCTTTCTTTATCATATCGATAATGTATTGCTTCACTTATTAAATCTCTTACTGGTATTCTTCCTGTTCAGGCTTGTTACCGGAAAAAACTGGGTTGGACTCATTATGGCTGCCTTGTTTGCACTGCATCCCACAAGGGTGGAATCTGTTGCCTGGATCTCTGAACGGAAAGATGTATTGTATACATTTTTCTTTCTGTTATCATTACTTTTGTATCAGAAATTCAGCACTTCCGGTAAAAAACTTTCCGATAAAAATTACCTTCTGGCAATTGTATTCTTCTTGCTTTCGCTGATGTCGAAATCGGCTGCTGTAACCTTGCCAGTTGTGTTTCTTCTGTTTGATTATCTGAATAAAAGGAAATTTACTACGGCAAGCATTCTTGAAAAACTGCCGTTTTTTGCACTGTCGGTTGTTTTCGGTATTCTTGCATTGAAATCGCAAACCGAAGCAATTAACGACCTGCCCGATTACAGTATTTTAAACCGTTTTCTGTTGCTTAACTTTACAGTGCTGAAATACATATATTTAGCCTTCGTTCCGATTGGGCTCTCAGGTTTGCATCCCTATCCTGCGATTGTTAATGGAAGTCTTCCGCTTGAATATAATATTGCCCCAATATTTCTGCTGGCTATTATTTCTGCTGTAATTTATTCATTCCGTAAGACAAGGGTTGTAATTTTTGGAGTACTGTTTTTCATGGTTACTATTAGTCTGGTTTTACAAGTATTGCCCGTTGGAGGGGCAATTCTGTCGGAACGCTATACCTATGTACCCTATCTTGGTTTGTATTTTATAATGGCCTGGTATGCTGCCATGTATATTGAAGAAAAGGGCAAATCGTTTTCTTCTGTAAAGCCTTTTGTAAGTGCAGCATTGGGTATTTTGCTTGTAATATACGGCTTTACAACATATTCCCGTAACAGGGTTTGGAAGGAAGACCTTTCGTTGTGGGATGATGTTATTGCAACGTACCCGAATACTGCCTATACAGCCTATCTTGACAGAGGGAAGGCCAAGCTGGATAAAAAAGATATAAAGGGTGCATATGAGGACTATTCCATATCGCTTGCATTAAAGCCTGATTATTTTAAAGCCTTGATAAACAGAGGGTTATTGAAGTATGACTCAGGCAATATCCAGGGTGCAATGGCTGATTATGATAAAGGTATTGCCGCTAAACCAGATTATCATGTAGGCTATCTTAATCGGGCAGTTGCCAAAATGCAGCTTAACGACAATGACGGTGCTATGATAGATCTTAATAAAGCACTTGCTTCCGAGCCTAATTTGATTGAAGCTATTTTTAACCGCGGTACAGTAAAGTTCCGCAAAAAGGATATACAGGGCGCTCTTGCAGATTACCGCAAAGTTCTTGAGATCAATCCTGGATATACTATTACGTACAACAAATTAGGTATCGTTTATTTCAATCAGGGTGATAAGGAAACTGCCTGCCGCGAATGGAAAACCGGTATGGATCTCGGGAATGAAACCTGTAAGGAGAACTGGGAACAAATTTGCAAATAAGGCCTGCCCTGTTTCTGGCAGGCCCCCTGACACAGCTTCTATGACAAACCCAACCAAGTTCAAATTCCTTACTGTTTTTGCCATTGTTCTGATTATTCTCTCCTGCGTATTATTTTGCCTGATCTTTGCCCTGCCATTTCTTCCAATACCATTGTCACAAAAAGGTATTTGGGGAACGGTGCTTTTTATTGGCGGCGAAACTTTCTGGTGGTTGGGAATTGCAATAGTCGGAAAACAAATGATCACGAAATACAAGAAGTATCTTAATCCCCGTAACTGGTATTCTGACACAAAAGACTCAACAAATGAAAGTGATAATTCAAACCAATAAGCCCAATTTTATGCTGAAATATTCAACAAATCATTTCATTTTTTTTAGCAGGATTGTACTGGCATTGCTCGTTTTATTGAGTATCACTACATCCTGCAATTCCAGGAAAGGTGAACAGAAGGAGGAGCAAATCAGGCTTAGTGTTCCTGAAACCTCAAGCGGGAATGACTCTCTGTTAAATTCGATTCAGGGGAATGTCGCATTTAATCAAATTGCAACCACACCTAATTCTGTGATTCTAACCGGATTGCCAGAGCATAGGCTCGTTTCAGTTTACAAGACAATAGGGGAAGGCAATTCGAAAGGGAAGAACTCTGCTTACTCCAGGTCATCAATGGTATATGATGGTAATGAAAATGAAAAAGTGGAACATTTTATGCCAGGGATTGATATTCTTTACGGGTATAATCTTCTGAATTTGGCGCATTATAACCTTAAAACAGAGAAACTGAATTTCTTGTTTATTCGGCCTGCCTTAATTAAAACCTTGTACTACCCTTCGTTTACTCAGGATTCTTTAAATAAAAAGCCAATCAACCGCGATTATTTCTTACTGTCTGTTTATGATGAGGATACCAATAAGGATACGCTGATTAACAGGAAAGACCTGAGGAGGTTTTATTATTTTGATGCCTCCTGCAGTGTAAAAATACAACTTGTCCCGGCCGACTACTCTGTAATACGGTCTCAGTATGATCCCCAGAATGATGCTATGTACTTGTTTGCCAGGCACGACGACAACAATAACGGAATCGCAGAAAACAAGGAGCCGGTTCATGTTTTCTGGTTTAGTCTGAAGTCGCCACTTCAGGCTAAAAGATTATACTAGTTCTGAACTTCAACCAATAAATAAGATCTCGCACAGTTTTTTTCTTAAGCTTGTTTTTGATTAGTCATTACTTTTAATGAATTGAAGTATTGGTGTTGCAATATACCACTATCCGAAATAAACAATAGTTCCAATCCTATTATAAAGGCAACTTTTGTTTTTTGTCAGCAATAAAGTGGTTCTAAGTTTTGTTTGGATTAGGTGTGTAATTGCTATCTTTAGCTGTAAAAAATTCCAAGCATTTGTATGAGACAATTTTGCCTGAGCCTGCTCATATTTTTTCCAATTTATTTTGTCTCAGCACAAACCGATACCCTCATATCTTTTAGCATTATCACACATCGCATCGACACCATACTTCCTCCTGTATCCGACACCTCCGTAACTTTTGATTATTCGCTTCCATATGCTGGTACTCTCGGAAACCAGGCCGTGGTAAATTTGGCTCCACCTTCCTCAAATCTCTTCCGTGGCTCAGCTTTTACCGATATCTATAAAGCACAGGAAAGCTTCGACCTTACCGATTACCCGGTTCGATGTGCCGTAAAACTTCATGTATATTATCAGGAAAAAATGAGCAGCGGTTGCACCGGAATGATGATCGGGCAGAATTTTGTTCTCACCGCTGCACATTGTGTATACGCTTCTGAGAAACAGCACTGGCTTTACGACAGCATTCGCGTGGCACCGGCATACAATAACGGGCATACAGAGATTTGCCTGCCGGTTTCCATGGTCGATAAATATTTCATCCCCAAAACTTTCTATGATAATTCAGAATGGGACGATATTGCCTTGCTCCAGCTTCGCCAGCCTATTGGTGAGCAAACTGGTTGGGTTGGACTCGCCTTTGCCGAGGATCAGGATTTTTTTACCGGGAAAGTCTTTCATAAATTCAGCTATCCTGCGGTGGCCAGTCTGATCGACAGCAGCAGGATTTTCAACGGCGACACACTCTACTATAACTACGGACTGATAGATGTACTGAGCCAGCGATCACTCGGAATCAACAGTCCGGGTGCTGTGGCAATACCCGGCCAGAGCGGAAGTTCACTGCTTTATACGGATAATACCAACTGGTATACTTTTGGAGTACTTTCGTTTGCAAACCATTACAGGCATTACCGTATTTCGAAGGGTATTTTTTACAGCCTGAAAAATGTAATCCGGGAAAACGAACCTTCATCTTCTGAATTCAGCGCTTCTGCTGATCCTGTTGTTACCTACAACAATCCTTTCCGGGAGAATATTTCGATAGAATTTCATCATTCTGCTCCAGGAAACGTCTTGTTGTCAATAAATACTCCGCTTGGCCAGGTAATACGGATTATACAGAATTTCAACGGCAATAGAATCACGCTGCCACGCGAACTTCTATCAAAAGGTCTTTATATCCTTCAACTTATCAGCGAAGGTCAAATCTTCTACAGTGCAAAGATGGTAGTGAAATGATTGTTGTCTTTTGGTCTGCATCCTAAAAGGCATGCATTGTAAATTGATTTGATTGTTTTGTGCCCAGATCGAATAAAAATTCAGGTGCAAAATCAGCCTCATTATCCCATGTAATTGTATTCAAGCGGATTATGCTCATTGAATTTCAAGACTTTATTTTAACTCCCGAGTATTGTTTCAACATAATGCTTAGAAATCTTTGTCTTTGGTACTTTAAACTCAAACCATTCATTTAAAGGGAATTCAAACCCGACTCCATGCATATAGTTAAACAAGGATTTTTTAAGACCGTCGCTGAAGGCATCATGCTCGCAACCGTGAGGGTCGGTGTAGGTTAAGTCGTTATTGGCGAAGGGAGCTGTTTCAATACTGTCGCGTTTAATTTTGAATTTCTCCGGATTCAACCCAACTTCACTGTGCGCAGTGAGCGCAAAATGATGCCAGAACCCCGATTGCACGACCCCATGCTCAAAAAGTTGGCGAACTACCTCTAAGGAATCAATAGTTTCTTGTTTTGTTTGTGTGGGGAAACCATACATCAGGTAAGCATGAACCATAATTCCGGTTTGGGTAAAGTTTGCAGCTACACTCACAACCTGTTCTACAGTTACTCCTTTATTGATAAGCTTCAGCAATCTGTCTGAGGCAACTTCAAGCCCTCCTGAAATTGCTATACACCCCGATTGCTTTAGCAAAAGGCAGAGCTCAGAAGTAAAACTCTTCTCAAATCGGATATTTGTCCACCACACCACTGTGAGCTTTCGGGAAATTATTTCTGTCGCCATCGCTTTCAGCAGCGCTGGAGAAGCGGCTTCATCCACAAAGTGAAATCCATAAGTTCCGGTCTGATTAATAATAGATTCAATCCGGTCGCAGATCACCTCTGCCTGATTTGGCTCATACCGCTTTATATAATCGAGAGAAGTGTCGCAAAAAGCACACTTTGCCCAGTAACAGCCATGCGCCAGCGTGAGTTTATTCCACCTTCCGTCGCTCCATAATCTGTGCATTGGGTTTGCAATTTCAATAACCGACAGATAGTCTTCCAGAAAAAGGCCGGAATAATCCGGCGTTCCTGCCTCTTTCTGAGAAACATCTTTTTCTGTAGATCCATTAAAAAACCTGACTTCTCCTTCTTCAAGCGCAAAAGTCCTTTTTAAGCTGTTCAGGTTTATTTCATGATCCAGATGTCGGATAAGCTGCTCAATGGGTGCTTCGCCATCATCAAGGGTAATGAAGTCTGTGTAGTTGAAAACCCTCGGATCAGTAAGCGAACGCAGTTCGGTATTTGCAAACCCGCCGCCTATTACTGTGTGTATCTCCGGGTAATTATTCCTGATCCATTGTCCGCACTTTAATGCGCAATACAAATTTCCGGGAAACGGAACTGTAATTCCGATTAAAGTAGGTTTGAATTCTGCTATTTTTTTATTCAGCAGGTTAAGCAAAATCTTGTCGATGAAGCTGTTTTCCCTGTTTAGTTCTGCATTCAACGAATCAAAATCCGTGGCTGAACGTCCTAATTGTTCGGCATACCTGCTGAATCCGAAATGCGGGTCAATTCCTTCTACAATCAGATCTGAGATATCCTCCAGATATAAGGTTGCAAGATGCCTGGCTTTATCACTTATTCCCATGCTTCCGAAGGCCCAGTCCAGGTCTTCCATGTTGCGGAACCTGGAAGCTTCGGGCAGATAATCGCCAGCGCAGATCAAATAGGCCAGCGATGGATTTTTTCCCTGCAAAAAGCTGATTACCGGATCGATGGTCCTAATGTATTGATGTTGCTGTCCGATAATATTTCGAACATTTTTTGAGAGCCGGGCGTTCTCCTGGCTAATTTTCCTGAACAAGGCTTTGAACCCTTGAGAGGAAAAAATTTCAAGAATAACTTCGATTCCCAGATCAAGTTGCTGCGACAGAATATTGCGACTGTTCAGAAAACCTTTTAAATATGCCGTAGCAGGATATGGCGTGTTTAACTGGGTGAACGGGGGTGTTATCAGTAAAATAGATTGTGACACAATATTCTTGTTGTCATTTAGTGAAACGGATGCCCTGTTCTGCCATGGTCTGTTCTACTTCTGCAACTGTTTTAGGGATGGGTTTTCCCAATACTTTGCATCCGGTTTCGGTAATAAGTACATCATCTTCAATACGAACACCACCGAAATCTTTATAGGTCTCTACCAGATCATAGTTTACATATTCAAAATATTTTCCTTCATTGCGGAACTGGTCTATGAGTGCCGGAATGAAATAACAACCAGGCTCAACAGTCAATACAAAACCTGGTTTCAAGGTTTTGGCAAGGCGGAGGTAAGCAGTACCGAATTCAGATGCCCGGCTGATGGTTTCGTCGTATCCAACATAGTTTTCGCCCAGGCTCTCAAGGTCATGTACATCCATTCCCATCATATGACCCAGTCCATGCGGGAAGAAGAGCGTATGGGCTCCGGCTGCCACAGCCTTGTCAACATCGCCTTTCATCAGGCCAATCTCCTTGAGGGCAATAACCATAGTTTTCGCTGCAAGCATGTGCATGTCGTAATACCTGACTCCGGGTTTCAGACTGTTTATTACGGCCATATTCGCATTAAGCACTGCCTCGTAAATTCCTTTCTGCCGCGCATTAAATTTTCCTCCAACAGGAACTGTGCGGGTAATATCGCTTGAATATCCTGTGAGTGTTTCGCATCCTGCATCAATAACTACCATCCGGCCTTCTGTTAAATAGTTGCCGTGATAATGGTTGTGAAGGGTTTGTCCGTCCATGCTCAGGATTATCGGGAAGGAAACCGGACCGGAAAGTGCCAGGGCAATCCCTTCCATAGTTCCGGCAATTTCCTGTTCCTGGATGCCGGGCTTGCAGAGTTTCATCCCATTGGTATGCATAACATACGCAATATCTGCGGCCTTTTCCAATTCGGCAATTTCGTAACTGTCTTTTACTTCCTTAAGTTTTATAACTGCTTTTATCAGATCAACGGAAGCATTGGCTTTTAGTTCCGAAACTGCTATCCCCAGCCAGTCGGAGAGCTCAATTTTTGTATCTCCTCTGTATGGAGGCAGGTAATGAACTTTTCTTCCCTGTTTCAGAGCTTCAGCTAATACAATCGTTAATGAACCATATGTTGCAGTATTCGTAATACCTGCTTCTGCCGACATATCTTCCACAGTTGGAAGTACGCCCATCCATATAATATCTTCTATATCTACATCATTTCCAAAAATGAAGTCCTGGTTATTGTCCACATCAATTAATCCGGCAAAACCTGCATGGTTAAGGCCGAAAAAATACTGGAACTGACTATCCTGCCTGTAGTGGTAGGTATTAGCAGGATAATTATAGCTGGCTTCCTGGTTGCCTGGGAATAACAATAAACCTGAGCCCATCAGGTCTTTCAGCCGTTTGCGGCGTTCTGTATATACTTCTTTTGGAAACATTGGTTTTGTTTTTGAGGAGGGTAAAAATACAATAAAGCTGTCATGTATTCAAACATCGGAAGCTTTATTTAAAGCCTAAAATGCCAAGAAAGGTTTTCTTAATAATCCATAAATCTGTTCGCAATCCCTGCTCAGCTATATATCTCAGGTTAAGCCTGAGTTTGTCGGGCATCACTTCCTCTACATAGGTCTTCTCCGGGTCAGCAGCTTTTCCAAGCACTTCATTTTCATTGATGTATTCCAGGGAGGCGTAATCAGTTAAACCTGGCCTCACTGTTAATACTCTCAGCTGCATCTCAGTATACATATCAACATATTTCGGAACTTCCGGCCTCGGGCCAACAATGCTCATGTCGCCTTTAAGAACATTCAATAACTGCGGAAGCTCATCAAGCTTGTATTTTCTCAGGAAAAATCCAATAGCTGTTATCCTCGGATCCCGCATTCCCACAGTCAGCTGCCCGCTGGATTCAGCATCTGGCCGCATTGTCCTGAATTTATATAGCCTGAATAACTTCCTGTCTTTCCCAACCCTTAGCTGTGTATAAAAAATACCACCCTTTGAAGATGCAAGTATTATTAATCCTATACCAATCAGAAAAGGCGAAAGTAAACAGAGCGAAACCAGCGATACAAAAAAATCAAAAAGTCGCTTCATGTGAATTTTACTGCCGTTAAAGGTTTATAATGCTTTCAACTGAGGTTGTAACCGCTTTAATTACAGCATCCATCATTTCATCAGTGAGGTCGTAATACACCGGAAGTGTAATTTCGTGAGAATAATTCTGGAAGGCCTGAGGGTAATCCTCCATTCTATAACCCAGACCATTGTAAAAACTAAACAATGGCAAAGGAACAAAATGCACATTTACAGCAACCTCATGCTCAAAAATTTTCTGAATAATTGCATCACGCTGTTCTTCTGTAATGCCTTTTATCCTAAGCATGTAGATGTGATAAGATGTACATTTCTCCTGAGTTTCGTATTCCGGAAGAATTGCCCATGAACATTTCGAGAACGCATCACTGTATTTATCAAAGATCTGCATCCGGCATACCAGCATGTCGCTGTCGTAGCGTTTCAGCTCAACTATCCCAATCGAAGCCTGGATATCGGTCATGTTATTTTTGTATCCGGCCTCAATAATATCGTACTTCCAGTTTCCAATCTGCATTTTTGCAAGCGCATCCTTGTTCTGTCCGTGTAACGACTTGATATTCAGTAAATCATATATGGATTGATTGTCGAATGGTTCCGGAAGATTCAGGCAGATTGCACCTCCTTCGGCTGTTGTCAGATTCTTTACTGCATGAAAGGAATAAACAGTAATGTCGGTAAGACTACCTGCCTTTTTTCCTTTGTAAACAGCACCGATAGAGTGTGCAGCATCCGAAAGAATCAGTATTCTGCCCAATTCTTTTTGTGTATCAGTTGAAGCATGAAAGAGTTTTTTTACATCTTCTTTTCTAACAAGCTCATTAAGTTCATCATAATCACAGGGATATCCGCCAATATCAACGGGAATGATCACTTTTGTGCGCGTAGTTATTGCCTTCGCTACTGCTTCAATAGAAATATTGAAGTCGTTGCCCGAATCCACAAAAACCACTTTAGCTCCGCAATGCACGATTACATTTGCAGAGGCAGCATAGGTGTAGGCAGGAACAATAACTTCATCTCCCGGACCAACACCAAACCAGCGAAGAATAATCTCCAGTCCCGAAGTTGCAGAATTTACACAAAGTGTAGATTTATGACCGGCATATACCGTTAGCATCTTCTCAAATTTCTTAGTCTTGGGGCCGGTTGTAATCCATCCGGACCAAAGCGTGTCGACAACCTCGTCAACGATCTTCTGATCCATCCGGGGTGGCGAAAAAGGAACTTTCATAATGTTTTGAGGAATTCGTTGATGTTGTTTTCAACCCTTCTGAGTACGTCTGTAGAATCCGCTTTTACAAACACATCTCCTGTAATTTTCTCGAAAAGCTCTATGTAGCGGTCTGAAACAAGCTTAACAAAATCAGTGGTCATTTCTGGCACCTGCTGTCCGTCCTTTCCCTGGAATCCATGCTCCATAAGCCATTCCCTGACAAATTCCTTGGATAACTGCTTTTGCGACTCACCTTTATTCTGACGTTCAGCATACCCATAAAGATAAAAATACCTTGATGAATCCGGAGTGTGTACTTCATCAATTAAATAAATGGTTCCATCAGCCGACTTGCCGAATTCATATTTGGTATCCACAAGAATAAGTCCCATTCTGGCGGCTATTTCTGTTCCGCGCTGAAAAATTGCCAGTGTATATTTCTCCAGAATACTATAATCAGCCTCTGAAACAAGCGCAGTACTTATAATTTCTTCTCTCGAAATATCCTCATCATGGCCTATTAGTGCTTTTGTGGTGGGAGTGATCAATGGCTCGGGAAATTTATCGTTTTCCTTCATTCCTTCCGGCATGGAAAGTCCGCAGATACTGCGTTTGCCCGATTTATACTCACGCCATGCATGTCCGCTCAGATAGCCGCGTATAACCATTTCAACCTTAAAGGGTTCGCACCTTTTTCCTACTGTTACCATAGGATCCGGAGTGCCAAGTTTCCAGTTCGGACAAATATCAGTGGTCAGGTCGAGGAATTTAGCTGCAATCTGGTTTAGAACCTGCCCTTTATACGGAATTCCCTCTGGCAATACCACGTCAAAAGCGCTGATCCTGTCGGAGGTTAACATTACAAGATATTGATCATCAATATTATAAACATCCCGAACTTTACCAATGTAAAGGTCTTTCTGGCCGGGAAAACTGAAATTGGTTTTTACAATCGAATCCATAGTAATTATGATTATATTGAGTGTCTACTAGAAAACAAGCCGCAAATTTAATTGTTTTTACCCTTTTTTTATATATTTGCATCTGAAGCTATGTTATTCATAATTATTTATTAAAGAATTAAACTATGAAAAAATTAAGACCTGTACTTTTTTTAATGGCAGTTTTAGTCGGTTTGTTATCCTGTAAAAAGGATGATAAAACCAGCCTCACAAAAACTGAAATGTTAACCGGTAAATACTGGATTACTACCAGTATGACTGTGAGTCCTGCGGTTATGGTTGCTGGAACTCCAATTACCGACATCTGGGCTCAGGCAGATGCCTGCTCAAAAGATGATCTGCAGAAATTCGACACACCAAATCTATTTACTGCCGATGAAGGTGCTACTAAATGTGATGTAAATGCTCCACAGACAACAACAGGGACATGGTCGTTTAATTCCGATCAAACTGTAATTTCTGTTACACAGGGTACTGATACATACAGCTATAACATTATCAACCTTTCAGAATCAGAGTTCAAGGCTTCTTACCAGGAACTTATTGACTTGGGTGCTGGTTCGCTAAATTACACCTTTACATTCACCGCAAAGGTTAAATAAAATCCGAAAAACGAAAGAGGCTGTTTCAAAAGTGATTCAGCCTTTTTTTTTATGCCTCAACCTTTACGAGCAAGAGCCAAACAGGTTATATCAGTTAGATCAAAATAATTCCTTCCGTAACGTCTATAAATAGGGTGATACGGAGAGTGCTGCAAAAAAATCTGCCAAAATAAACTTCAAATAAAAAAGTGCCTAAATGGCATTGAACAGAACGGTGTACTGCAAATGTTTTATTTTTTTACTACTTGATTAAGGGTATACAGAAACTGCTAAATTTGTACAAATGGAAAATAAAGACATTCGCTGGAAACAGCGCTTTCAGAACTACGAAAAGGCTTTTTTAAGACTGAAGGAAGCCATGGATCAGGAAGAATTAAATGAACTGGAGCGCAATGGATTAATTCAGCGTTTTGAGTTTACTTTAGACCTCTCGTAGAAGGTGCTAAAAGATTATCTCGAAGAAAAGGGATTTGTTTTTAAACCTTCTCCCAAGGATACCATCAGAGAAGCACAACAGTCCGGATTTATTCAAGTTGCCCAGGCGCTGATAGACGGGTTGGATATCCGCAATGAACTATCCCACGATTATAGCGGAAGCAAATTCAAGGATTCGGAGGAAGTTCTGCGCAATGAAGTTTTTCCTGCACTTGAGCAACTGTATGAGTTTTTTATTTCAGAAGGAGGTCACGGACAGCTACATCTTTTTAATGAATAAACAATCTGATATATACGGACTTACTGACAGGGATATTAAAACTATTCTCAGTGTTTTTAACCAATATACTGAGGTTTTACTTGTGCATATTTTCGGAAGCAGGGCAAAAGGTGCCGCCAAAGCAGGCAGCGATGTCGACCTGGCTATAATGAACAAGGGGGTCGATAGCAAGACCTTGCTTAAACTGAACAACGATTTTGAAGAGAGTACGCTGCCTTACAAAGTTGATTTGGTTAATTTTCATACTTTAACTAATCCGGATTTTATTGATCATATTAGACGGGTGGGTGTATTTTTTTATCAACGGGACGACGATAACCGTAATACTACATTATAACTGTTCCAATAATCGTTATTGAATTATTTCAGTTAATTTTGCACATCAAAAATTTCTTATGAAGTATCCGGTTTATCAGCCTTCCCTGCTCGGTAATGAGCTAAAATATGTTACAGACTGCATTGAGTCCTCATGGATTTCCTCCAAGGGTAAATATGTACAGCTTTTCGAACAGCAATTTGCAGATTATATAGGCGTACCTAATGCTACAGCTGTATGCAACGGAACTGTTGCGCTGCATCTTGCCCTGCTGGCACTCAATGTTAAACCCGGCGATGAGGTAATTGTACCAACACTTACCTATATTGCCACGGTTAACGCCATTACCTATGTGGGAGCTACTCCGGTTTTCTGTGATTCGCTTGCAGACTCCTGGCAGATGGACCCGGAGGATGTGAAAAGGAAGATAACACCTAAAACTAAGGCTATTATTGCTGTACACCTCTATGGTCAGGCTTGCGACATGACTTCCCTGCAGGCAATCTGTAAGGATAATGGCATCTTTATGATCGAAGATTGCGCCGAAGCCATTGGAACAACTTATAACAACAGCCATGTTGGTACTTTTGGCGATGTTGCCACCTTCAGTTTCTTCGGCAATAAAACAATAACCACTGGTGAAGGTGGTATGGTTGTTTCGCATTCAAAAGAAATAATAGACCTTGTTTATTACCTTAAAAATCAGGGTGTTTCGAAGACAGTTTATTGGCACGATCTGATTGGTTACAATTACAAAATGACGAATATTTGTGCCGCTATCGGACTCGCACAGCTTGAAAGACTCGATGAAATTCTCGCAGACAAAGCAAGAATTTCCGAATGCTACAGAAAAGCCTTCAAAAACACTGCTGTTGAATTTCATGCAACTCAACCGGGAACAAGGCATTCATACTGGATGAATTCTATACTTATTCCTGATGGCGCAAAACGGGAAACACTTCGCGATTTTCTTCTTGAGAAAGGAATTGAAACCAGGCCGCTTTTTTATCCTGTTCATTCAATGCCAATGTATGAAACATCGGGGCAGGGGCCTTTTCCGGTAGTGGCAAATATAAGTCTTCGGGGCTTAAATTTACCCAGTTATCCTGCCCTTACGAATGAAGATGTTGCATTTATTGCCGATGCTGTTAAAGAATTTATCCTCTAATCCTTAGGAAATAATGAAGAAATTTTCCGTTCTGATTGACCTCGACCGACTGAAAGATCTGAACACCGGTTTGGGGCAGGTTGCCGAATTCTTTGGCAATGAAATAAGCAGAACCAAGGATGATTCACTGAAATTTACCCTGCTCGTTCCCAAACAATTTGTCGGGTATTTCGGCACTAATGTGGAGTATGAAGTTGTTTCCCTCAAACGTCAGCTTTTTCCTTCACTCTGCAGGAAATATGATCTATGGTATACGATTCATCAGGATTCATTTTATTTTCCTTCATCAAGGCAAACGCCGTATGTGATTACAATCAATGACCTGAATTTTCTTGGTGAAAAAACACCGCAAAAAGCAGCCTTGCGCCTACGCCGTCTTCAAAAGAAAGTCGACAGGGCTGCTGCAATTACTGTAATATCACAGTTTACTGAGTCAGTTGTCAGGGAAAACCTTAACACCGGGTCGGTTCCAATTCATGTTATCTACTGTGGGGTTCATGTTAAAACTTATGAAAATGTACCAAAGCCTTCCTATGTTCCAGAAGGAGATGTTTTGTTTTCGGTAGGTGTTATCCAGAAGAAAAAAAACCTGGAGGTTCTTATCCCTTTTATGAAATTACTTCCTGAAAACTACAAGCTGGTATGTGCCGGGAATAAAAAAACAGAGTACGCCGATTTTCTTCAGAAGGAAATCGGAGATCTTGGACTTACTGATCGGATTATCCTTCCGGGATTGATTTCTGAAGAAGATAAATTCTGGCTGTATAAAAACTGTAAAGCCGTGCTTTTTCCATCGAAATTCGAAGGAATGGGTTTCCCTCCGGTGGAGGCTATGCGCTTTGGAAAACCTGTTTTTGCATCAACCTGGTCGAGCATACCTGAGGTTAGCGGCGACAATGCCTATTATTGGGACAATTTTGAGCCTGAATATATGAGTAAGCTTTTTCTTTCAAACATTGACATATTCAATAAGGACCCACTAAAACCTGAAATACTCCGTAAACATTCAATGAAATACACCTGGGAGGCAAACAGGATTGCTTATTTAGAACTCTTTAAAAAAATGCTGGCGGTTGAATAAGGAGAATTGTAAAAATAACTTCCCCAAAACAATATCTATCCCTTTAGGGATATCATATTTATAGACATGATAACCCAGAAAATAAAAGTCACTTTGGGGCCGTGATAAGACCTAATTGGCAACAATAAACTTTTGTCTCGAAGTTGAATTGCCGTCTTTAACGATTAGAAAGTACATTCCAGCTGCTAATTTTTGCTTGAGAATTTCGTTGAATGTGATAGTGTTAAACCCATTCAGAAGTTCTCTATTCCCACAATAAAGTTCAAGGCCATCCTGGTTGATTATCGAAAGCTGTACAATTTTTCTGGATTTGATATTTATCTGAATGTGACTGTTTACAGTTACAGGATTCGGGAAAACAGAGAGCTTCATGCTTTGATCCGGATGTTCTGCAATTGCTGCAGGCGACCAGTAAGTTACCCTGAGGCTGTCCATATAAACGTTTACCAGGGGATGATTGCTGGCATTAACTGCAACCTGTCCAATAGTTTGTACTACACTGAAATCAGTAACTACAATTCCGAAACAGGGATAGTTTGGATTAAGGTAGGTATTGTTCACCAGGTTGATGAAGAACTGGCTGCCGCCGGTATTCGGACCGGCATTGGCCATGCCGAGAGCCTTTTGCACATTACTGGTATAGGGGCTGAATTCATCGGGAATTGTATAACCCGGGCCACCGCTACCTGTACCTGAAGGGTCACCACCCTGCACAACGAAATTATGCACTATCCTGTGGAATTGCACATGGTCGTAAAATTTTGCTGTTACCAGATCCAGAAAGTTTCCCGCTGTTATAGGCATTAAGGTATCATAGGTTTCAACCACAAAATTGCCAAAACTGGTATAAAAAGTTACCTGAGTCTGGGAATTGCCGGTTTTCATTAAAAATACCAGGCAAAGTATAATGCTGAATCTGTAGATTTTCTTCATAAGAATGAGAATTAGGTTTCTTTACCACAAATATAACCGAATTCCCGGATCTCAGTAAATATTTATGGGATATACGACTTGTTTGTATCTCCGTAACAAAGGCCTTTAATATAGTGGATGCTTAAGCCTGAATTTGTTAGGCTTACTGCCGGATTTTCAAAAACCCAATTCTTGTGTATAGGAAATTCAGTGATCAGTCCGGCGAAACGTTTAACAACAATCAGGGCATCTGTTGAGTTAATTGTTTGATCGCCATTTACATCTGCAGCCTTTAATGCCAGTCCGCTTAATGCAACAGCGCCTACAAAATGTTTCAGTATCATAAGCCCGTCAGCAGCATTTACGCCACCCCAGGCAGCAGTTGTTTCTGCCTGAAGCGTGTAATTCCCGGCAGGAATATCAGAAAACATATACTGCCCGTTCTGATTGGAAACCATCTGTGCAATAATGCTGTCGTTATGTTTTAACTTTACTGTTACACCATGCATTCTTGTTTCAGCTGAATTATCATATTGAATAAAACCCGTAAGTGAGACATTCCCGTGTGGACTTGTCAAACTTCCTGAACGTAAGAAAACGTCTGAATCTCTGTTGCCGTCTGAAGCATCAGCGATGGCAATTTTAACATGATAAGATGCCCCCGGAACTGTCGGGACGCTTGCAGTCAATGGGCTTGTGTAAGAGTCGAGTTGAATCGTGTTGCCGTAATTTTTTACATAGAATTCGCAATTCATGCAGGCTCCCGCATTGTCGAAACCGTAGTTTATCGTATTCACTGAAACAGGGGTATTAAGTGTTCCGGGAACCAGCGCAATGTTTCTATTCTCGTAGCTGCCACTATCCGGATTTGGACCGCTGACAAAAATTCCGACTGCATCATTGTTCTGTCCGATGAACTCCGGATATTCTTCAGATCCGAATATATAGCTAAGCTTTAGGGTGTCAAACATTGGTGTAATGTCGAATTCCAGGCTGGCAGCATCGAAAGTAGCAGCAGCAGCTATTGACGAAATAAGCGAATCACCAGGTATTCCAAAGACAGTTCCTGCAGCAGTGTTGTTATTTGGCCCGACTGCATTGCTAACAAATCCGGTTCCCAGTATCAGTCCGGAATCGAATCCAAAATCAGCACATTCTGCATTAAAAGTTCCTATTGTATTTGCATCACCAGTATATGCCAAATTCGAAAACAGTATTCCATCTCCTGCAACTAAAGAAACCTTGGATGAAATATCACCAGCTGTACTTACTGATAAATACTTTGAAGCAGTAAAATTAGTAATCACGGTATCATTGTCATAATCCAAATCGTTTACATACGGTATAGTAGTATATATTTTAATTGGATAAATGCCGCAGGAATTTAGCGGAATAAAATTTGTGAATTCAAAATGAAAAATATTATCGGGGTATAAGGTGTCGAAAATAGTATCATTCAGTATTATTGTATTGTTAAATTTAAATGTTACGGGAGTATAGGGCTCTATCTGGTTTCCAACATTGTAAACCGTAATTTCCGGATAAAAATTTTGGGGATACGAAGCGGCAATATGATTCGTTGAATAATCGATAATCTCTACTTCATGATGAATTGGTTGCCTTAAATTAAGGGTATAATCCTCAGTTTCACCTGAATGCTCCGTGCCACAGGGTTCAGCTAAAGTATTATTGTTTATCACAATTCGCATTCGGGCATTTCCTGGTGTTAAATTAGCTGGTGCTGTAATAAATGCAATAAAAACCTCAGGTCCACCTGTAATAACAATCGCATCCTCATCCGTAAAATCACCATTTTGGTTCCAGTCGACCCATACACCGCAACTTGCAGGAAAGGAGGAATTTCCGTTTGTTATTACTACTTCCTCAGTTTCTGAGGCATACATAGAATCGCTGATATTCGAGTAATCAGAATATCCGCCTGCAATAAAAAAACTTGAATTGTTAATCGAGTCAAATTGGACATGGGAGATATATCCATTGGAGCTATTCGATCCTGAGGGACAGTATTGCGCCTGGATATTTGTTGAAATGAAAAACAAACAACATAGCAAGTTGATGTGTGTAAATAGTCTCGTCATGGCGATATAATTTAAACGTAAATACGTAACATTAACAATGACAGCGGAATATTGTTCCGATTTCTTTAAAAAAAATTAACGCGATGAGCGCAATGAAGGCGCAATAAGTGCGCAATAAGTGCGCAATAAATGCGCAATAAGTGAAAAGAACAATCAGTGATATTTACTATTTTGAAATTTCGATTTTAATTTTTTTGTTTTTAATTTTTTCATTCCTGACTAGTCTCAGAACAGTATCGACTTTCTTACTGCTCACAGCGGCATAAGCGGAATGATCGAGTACATCGACAAGGCCAAGCTCTTCCCTGGAAAGATTACCTTTCTGCGAGAGCATGCCAACAATATCCATTTTGCTGATTTTATCCTTTCTTCCTGCCCCTATATATACTGTTCGCCATGGTGATGTTTCTGGAATCTGAATGCTTCCGGGCAGGATTTCTTCTTCGGGTGTTTCATCCATAAAAGGTGGTAAATGATCGGTAGCAGACAATAGAAGATATGCAGTTCCAATGGCATTCATCCTGGCAGTTCGCCCGTTTCTGTGTGTGAAAACATCCTTTGTAAGCGGCAGCTGATAATGGATTACTGCCTCAACTTCGGGTATATCGAGCCCGCGCGAAGCAAGATCGGTGGTAATAAGAACGCGGTGACTGCCATTCCGGAACTTAATCAGCTCTCTTTCACGTTCTTCCTGTTCCATCCCTCCATGATAGATACCTGCTGCGAGTGTGTTTTCTGTTAACAGGATAAACAGTCGTTCTACTGCATCTCTGTGGTTGCAGAAAACCAGTGTTGATTTGTTATTCAAGGCACAAATCAGGGCAAACAGTATTTGCGTTTTATCATGATCCGGCGATCGCAGGTATTTCACCTTTAAACTTATTGCCACTGGCGAAGTGCTGTCCAGGAAATTGAGCTCTTTGAGTTTTGTAACGCCTGTAAATGCAGGAATTTCTGCCATACTTGTAGCAGATGTCAGAATGCGTTTGTTGAGTTTTTTTAAGTTTGAAATTATAAACGACATATCTTCTTTGAATCCGAATTCCAGTGATTTGTCAAATTCGTCGAGAATCAATGTTGCTATAGTTTTTGTGTTAAAATTATCGGCACGGATATGATAGGCAATTCTTCCGGGGGTACCAATGAGCAATGCAGGTGGATCAGAGAAGTTCTTTTTCTCCATTTTTGTTGAATGGCCACCGTAACAGCAATTCACCTTAAACCCTGTATTCATCTGCCTGAAAACACGTTCAACCTGCAGTCCCAGCTCCCTTGAAGGAACTAGGATCATGGCCTGTACATCTTTGATTTCAGGGTTAAACCGATGTAAAACCGGCAAAAGATATCCTAGGGTTTTGCCAGAACCAGTTGGCGAAAGCAACAAAATGTCGGTTTCAGCTGTAGCAGCCTCAATAACTGACAGCTGCATGCTGTTTAAAGTATCAATTTTTAAATTCTCCAGTATTCTCTGAACCATTTTCTGCTTTTTGTATTTCAGTAAAAGTAGACAATTTAAACTTGAAAGAGCAAGGGGCAATGCCAAATCAAGGAGCAACCTTCTTTTTCACCTTACCAAAAAGATAAAGCCAGGGTCATGCCAAGACATGACCTTGTTTCGGGAAACGGGAAACGACCATTGAAATGGCCATAAAGAATATGTAAAATGGAAATTAAAACGATTTTACTTGCTGAGGACAATCCGAGGAATTGAGGTACTTAAAGTAATTAAAACCGACCCGGTATTAAAGATGCAGCCGGTAATAATGCTTACATCTTCAAGAGAAGAAAGCGATCTAATTCAGTCGTATTCGCTCGGAGCTAATGCATATGTGGTAAAACCAGTTGATTTTAAAGAATTTGTTGAAGCAATTAAGCTTATAGGCGGGTTCTGGGCATTAATTAATGAACGACCATTTAAATAATAAATAGCATGAATGAAATTTCTAATGGCGGTGAGCCCATACACGTTTTATATCTGGAACATTCACCCAAAGATGTTGACCTCGTTAAGGAGGTATTGGAGGATGCCGGGATTAAGCTATCGCTTAAATGGGTTTCAGATAAGGCATCATTTTATGCTTCTCTTGCAGACAAAAAATTCGACTTGATTTTGTCGGATTACATGCTTCCGGGCTTTAATGCTTCCGAAGCACTTAAATATGTACAGGAGATTTGTCCGGAAGTCCCGTTTATATGTATTTCCGGCGCAATCGGTGAAGAAACGGCTGTAGAGCTTTTGAAAAAAGGAGCAATAGACTATGTTTCAAAAAATCATCTCAGCCGGCTTCCTGTTGCAATTAATAAAGCAATACTTGACCTGGCTATATTGGCAGAACGTAACAAGGCTTATGAAAATCTGAGGTTAAGTGAGGCCAGACTTGCAGAAGCACAGCTGATAGCCCACCTGGGAAGCTGGGAGTGGGATCTGCTTACAAACGAAGTTTCATGGAGCGATGAATTGTGCAGGCTTTTCGATATTTCACAGGAAACAGTGAGTAAAGGAATTGATATTCTGAGGATTGAAATCGATACCCGCATTCATCCTGAAGATCTTGAACAGTATAAGGATGTGGTATTACAAAGCATAGCACACAAGATTCCTTTTTCAATAGATTACAGGATAATTTTGCCGGATAAGTTTATACGTTATATCCATTCGAGAGGTCATGTACTTGTTAGCGAAGAAGGTATAGCTATTAAAATACTTGGTACTGCCAAGGATATCTCAGAACTTAAGTGGGCGAATACAACACTGGCAAAGAGTGAAAATAATGCACGGGCGCTGCTTGAAGCAATTCCGGATATGATGTTTCAACTCAGCAAAGACGGGGTATACCTAAATTACAAAGCCCCATTGGAAAGCCTTGCTTACCAGGCAGAATCAATAATCGGTAAAAGAAACCGTAACCTTGTTTCACCTGAATTTGCAGATTTAGTTGAGGAAAAATCAAATTTAGCTTTAATAACCGGTGAATTGCAGATTTTTGAATACCAACTTCCTTTACCTGGAGGAAAAATTGGCGATTATGAGGCAAGAATGGTGGCGGGAAGCAATGAAAGCGTTATAGCGATTGTTCGCGACATTTCAGACCGGAAACTGGCAGAATTGTTGATTATCGAAAAAAATGAAGAACTGCTGAAGGTGATAGCAGAAAAGGATAAGTTCTTCAGCATTATTGCACATGATCTGCGTAGTCCATTCAATACATTTCTTGGTTTTACACGAATGATGGTGGATGAGTATTCATCCTTTAGTCCTGAAGATATTCAGAAAATTAATGTTAATCTGAGGGATTCTGCCGACAATCTTTACCGTTTACTGGAAAACCTGCTGGAGTGGTCGACTATGCAAAGGGGAATAATGCATTTTGATCCAGCGATTTATTTTCTGGACCCTGAGATTTATTCGGCACTAAAGGCTGTTTTTGATGTGGCGAATAAAAAAGGAATAATGATCAGCTTTTCTATTCCCGACAAAGCAGAGGTTTATGTTGACAGGAATATGTTTTGCTCAATATTGAGAAATTTTGTTTCCAATGCTATTAAGTTTAGTGTTAAAGGAGGGACAATTGTTATTTCTGTTACTCAAACTGAACACAATATGGTAACTATTTCTGTAAAGGATAGTGGTATCGGAATGAATAAAGTGATCGCAGATAAGATATTCAAGTTGAGTGGGCATGCAAACCGCAGAGGGGCAGAAGGTGAAGCCAGTACAGGGCTCGGACTTATTATTTGCAAGGATTTTGTTGAGAAGAATGGTGGAAAGATTTGGGTGGAAAGTGAAGAAGATAAAGGGAGCACTTTTAGCTTTTGTTTGCCGTCGCTGGAAGCAGTTTAAAACAGAATTTATCTTAAATTTGCTAAACAGCATGTTTAACATAAGCTTAATACAACGATGGATTCTAAACTAAGCCAGGTCTGCTTGACTCATCTTCATTACATGGTAGTTGTGCATATAGAATCTACCTTACTGAGAGTAATCATTGTTCAAAATCATATTTCACCAGCATTATCTTTAAATAAGGGATGCCGCAAGAAGTCCTATTTATTGAGAATTGTTTTTTCAATATGCTTACATTTGTAAAAATAAATTATGGATAAGCTAATCAGAAGCTGGATTACCCGGCAATAGAAACTCCTGATATTAAGGCTTGTTCAGCATTTGCCTCCCAATTGTCGAAATGAACAATACTGAGATAATTGGACATGAAAAATAGATGATATCTGAAAAAACTTCTTATCCTTTGAGCATCAACCTAGTTCTTGATAACGGCAGCAGCATCTCTGGCAAGTCCTTTGGTGCAAGAGTTTCCGCTGCAGGCGAAACTGTCTTCAATACTGCAATGACAGGCTATCCCGAAAGCCTTTCTGATCCCTCATATTTCGGACAAATCCTTGTTCTTACCTATCCCCTCATCGGCAATTACGGTGTACCCGAAGATAGTATCAGAAACGGCATTCACACACATTTTGAATCAGACAAAGTGATGATCAGCGGACTTATTGTTGCTGATTATTCAGAACAGTATAACCATTGGAATGCTACAAAAAGCCTTGGTAAATGGCTGGAAGAGCATAATATCCCCGGCATGTGCGATGTAGACACCCGCGCCCTTACACATATGATACGCGAGCAGGGAGCGATGAAAGGCAAGCTGATTGTCGATAACAATGATATTGCGTTTTACGATCCGGATAAGGAAAACCTGGCTGCCCGGCTTTGTGTAAGGGAGAAAGTTGTTTATGGAAAGGGGTCAAAACGAATTCTTCTGGTAGATTGTGGTGTAAAGAACAATATTATCCGCCGTTTGCTGCAGCGGGATACCACAGTAATACGAGTGCCCTGGGATTATCCCTTTTCAAAAGATGAATACGATGGCATCCTTATATCAAACGGTCCTGGGAATCCTGTTCACTGTACTAAAACCATTGAAAACCTGAAACAGGCTATACAGGAAGATAAACCTATTTTCGGAATTTGCCTTGGAAATCAGCTTCTTGCGCTGGCATCGGGAGCAACAACCTATAAGCTGAAATATGGGCACAGGAGCCACAACCAGCCAGTTTTGCAGCTTGGGACGAATAAGGCCTATATTACTTCACAAAATCATGGGTATGCCATTGATCAGAGTACGCTTCCGGCCGACTGGAATCCCTGGTTTGTAAACCTGAATGATGGCACTAACGAAGGGATCCGGCACAGCCATAAGCCATTCTGTTCGGTGCAGTTTCATCCTGAAGCTTCCAGCGGGCCTACAGATACGGATTTCCTTTTTGATGAATTTCTGAATATGATCAAGCGATAAATCGATATGAACAGCGATCTGAAAAAAATACTGGTGTTGGGTTCCGGTGCCCTGAAAATCGGTGAGGCTGGCGAATTCGACTATTCAGGTTCCCAGGCTCTGAAAGCACTTAAGGAAGAAGGCATCACCACCATACTTGTAAATCCAAATATAGCTACTGTTCAAACCTCGGAAGGAGTTGCCGACAAGATTTATTTTTACCCTGTAACTCCGCATTATGTTGAGAAAATAATTCAGAAGGAAAAACCTGAGGGCATATTTCTTTCTTTCGGTGGACAAACTGCCTTGAATTGCGGAATTGCACTCTATACTTCCGGAGTTTTGGCGAAATATGGAGTGAGGGTGCTGGGAACCCCTGTTGAAGCTATTCAGAATACAGAAGACAGAGAACTATTTGTTAATAAATTAAATGAGATAGATGTAAGAACGCCAAGGAGTATTGCTGCCCGAAATGTTGAAGAAGCCTGCAATGCGGCTATAAGCCTCGGTTTTCCGGTAATTGTCCGTGCTGCTTTTACTTTGGGGGGAATGGGCAGTGGTTTCTGTTCAACCATAAATGAGTTGGAAAAGCTTGCTGCCACTGCCTTTTCATATTCCACGCAATTGCTGGTGGAAGAGTCGCTGAAAGGATGGAAAGAAGTAGAATACGAGGTTGTTCGCGACAGGTTTGATAACTGTATCACTGTTTGCAATATGGAGAACTTCGATCCATTGGGTGTGCATACAGGAGAAAGTATTGTTGTGGCACCTTCTCAAACCCTTACCAATACAGAGTTTCACAAGTTAAGATCCTTGTCGATCAAAATTATACGGCATATTGGAATTGTTGGAGAATGCAATGTGCAATTTGCTTTGGATCCGGATTCGGAGGATTACAGGGTAATTGAAGTAAATGCAAGGTTGTCGCGGTCGAGCGCGCTTGCTTCCAAGGCCACCGGCTATCCTCTGGCTTTTGTGGCTGCAAAACTTGGGCTGGGCTATGGGCTTCATGAGTTGAAAAATTCTGTCACACTTACTACCTCTGCCTGTTTTGAACCCGCTCTTGATTATATTGTATGTAAAATACCACGATGGGATCTTAATAAATTTATCGGGGTTTCGAGGCAGATCGGAAGCAGCATGAAGAGTGTTGGTGAGATTATGTCAATCGGGAGGACTTTTGAGGAAGCTATTCAGAAGGGTCTGCGCATGATAGGGCAGGGGATGCATGGATTTGCCGCAAATAAGGAAATTCAGGTCGAGAATATTGAGCGTGAGCTTTCGGAGCCTACTGATAAACGCATTTTCGTTATCGCTAAGGCCTTCAGCGAAGGCTACACTCCGGAGCAGATCCATGACCTCACCAAAATTGACTTATGGTTTCTCTATAAACTAAAAAATATTCATGATCTCGAAATCGCGATCGCTGACTTTGATTCGCTTACCACTATCCCCTTAAGTCTTCTTAGCAAGGCCAAGAAACAGGGTTTTTCTGATTTTCAGATCGCCAGACTCTTGCTTAAAAGCACGGATGAAGACATTGAAGAGGGAATGCTGAAGATCAGATCTTTCAGAAAGGAACATAACATAGTACCATATGTTAAGCAAATAGATACACTTGCGGCTGAATATCCTGCTCAAACCAATTATTTGTACCTTACATATAATGGCAGCTCGCATGATATTCCCTTTGCTACCGATAAAAGTGCTGTAATGGTTCTTGGGTCGGGAGCTTACCGCATCGGGAGTAGTGTTGAATTCGACTGGTGCAGCGTAAATACGATTAAAACCCTGAAAGAAAAAGGGATTCCGTCCATCATGATTAATTACAACCCTGAAACGGTTAGTACCGATTATGATGAATGCGACCGCTTGTATTTTGATGAACTTACCTTCGAAAGGGTGATGGATATTGTAGATCTTGAAAACCCCAGGGGAACAATCGTTTCGGTTGGCGGGCAGATTCCGAACAACCTTGCTTTGCGGCTCGATAAATCGGGGGTTCGGATTATGGGTACAAGTGCCGAAAGTATCGATAATGCTGAGGACAGGCATAAGTTTTCGCAGATGCTCGACGGGCTTGAGATTGATCAGCCAAGGTGGAAGGAGCTTACGAGCATAGATGAGATATTTCGTTTTGTGGAATTAGTTGGATTTCCGGTCCTGATACGGCCTTCCTATGTATTGTCGGGTGCGGCCATGAATGTGGTTTCCAACAAGGATGAGCTGGAGCACTTTCTGACCCTGGCTACCAGTGTTTCAAAGAAATACCCGGTGGTGGTTTCGGAATTTATAGAGAATGCCAAGGAGATTGAGATTGACGCAGTGGCGAGAAACGGAGAGGTATTGGTATATGCGATATCTGAGCATGTGGAGTATGCAGGTGTACATTCAGGAGATGCCACAATCGTGTTCCCGGCGCAAAAGTTGTATATTGAAACCATTCGCAGGATAAAGAAGATCAGCAGGCAGATTGCCCAGGCGCTCAATATTACCGGGCCTTACAATATTCAGTTTCTGGCCAGGAATAACGATATTAAAGTAATAGAATGCAATTTGCGGGCTTCACGCAGTTTTCCCTTTGTTTCGAAGGTTCTGAAGACGAACTTCATCGAGATGGCCACTCTGGCGATGCTCGGAATGGATGCTGAGAAGCCGCAGAAATCAATTTTTGATCTGGATTATGTCGGTGTGAAGGCATCGCAGTTTTCTTTCTCGAGGTTGATGAAGGCTGATCCGGTTCTTGGAGTGGAGATGGCATCTACGGGTGAGGTGGGCTGTTTGGGTGAGAGTTTTTTCGAGGCGATACTTACAGCCATGCTTTCGGTTGGTTATACAATACCAGCTAAGAACATCCTGATTTCTTCAGGGCCGCCAAAATCGAAGGCTGAATTGCTGGAGAGTGCGAGTTTGCTGCATAAAAAGGGTTTTCATCTTTTTGCTACACGTGGCACTCAGCATTTTCTTGAGCTTTACGGAATTCCTTCAACGATGCTTCATTGGCCTGATGAGGATAAAAAGCCAAATGTTCTGGACTTCATCAAGGCCAGAGAACTTCATCTTGTTATCAACATTCCGAAAGATCTCAGCAAGGCAGAACTCCACAACGATTATACCATCCGGCGCAGTGCCATTGATTATAATATTCCCTTAATCACAAATGCACAACTGGCTGCAGCTTTTATTCATGCGTTTTGTTTGTTGCCTGATGAGACGCTGCCGGTTAGAAGCTGGGATGAATATTAGGAGGTCGTCGCTAAGCCTGTCGGGGGCTTGAAGCCCCGACAGGCTTAGCGACATAGGCTTAGCGACATAGGCTTGGCGACGACTCTAATCTTCTGTTTTCCTGTCGTATGCCCGCAAAATCATGGTTACGAGTTTGTGGCGGATGATGTCTTTTTCGTCGAGCCAGATGATTTCGATTCCGGGGATGTTTTTCAAAATGATAGAGGCTTCTACAAGGCCGCTTTTCTGGTTTTTTGGCAAATCGATCTGGGTTATGTCGCCGGTGACGACGAATTTTGCCGATTTCCCCATTCTGGTAAGAAACATTTTAAGCTGGCCCTGAGTGGCGTTCTGGGCCTCATCAAGGATTACAAAGGCGTTGTCGAGTGTTCGTCCGCGCATAAATGCCAGCGGGGCAATCTCTATGGTGTTGTCTTCGAAATAGGTAAGAAGCTTCTGATGAGGCAGCATGTCGCGAAGCGCATCGTAAAGTGGCTGAAGGTATGGATCAAGTTTGTCGCGGAGGTCGCCGGGCAGGAAACCGAGATTTTCGCCTGCTTCTACAGCGGGTCTTGTAAGGATAATCCGCTTCACCTCCTTGTTTTTCAAGGCACGTACTGCAAGAGCAACTGCCGTATAGGTCTTCCCTGTACCTGCAGGCCCGATCGCCATCACCATATCGTTAACGGCAATGCTATCGACCATCCGCTGCTGATTTTGAGTCCTGGCCTTTATGTGCATTCCTTCGCGGCCGAATACGAGGATGTCGTTTCCTTTGCTGCCACGCTCTGCAAAGCTTTTATCTTCATTCTCCATTATCAAACTGATGTCCGGAGGCGTAACCTTCCCAAAACGGTCGAAATGCATCATTAGTAAATCATATTTCTCCGTAAAAACACTTAGCTCCTGCTCATCACCAATGGCTTTGAGCATTTCACCCCTGACAATTATTTTAAGCTTGGGAAAATATTCACGAAGAATATCAAGATTATGGTCGTTAACTCCAAAGATATCAACAGGATTATAGGGATCTATGGTGAAGATGCGTTCTGACATGAATTGGTTTAAGTATAATTCGTACTTTTGAGGTACAAAAGTAGAAGTTTTTGGACGTGATACGCTCAGTGTCATGTAAATGTTGGTCAGGATCAGATACTATGGCGATAATTACATTAACGAGTGACTGGGGGACAAAGGATCATTATGTAGCCAGTGTAAAAGCTGCAATATTAAAGATGAAGCCCGATGCATCGATTGTGGATATCACGCATGAAGTGCCACATCATAACCTGATGCATGCATCTTTTGTTGTAAAATGTGCTTACAAGATGTTTCCCGAGGGTAGCATTCATGTGGTGGATATTTTGTCGGACTCTTCAATTGAGATGCCTAATAAAGTGGTTTTATATGATGGGCATTATTTTATTGGCACCGATAATGGAATTTTTGCGTTGATTTTCGACAAAGTGCCGGAAAAAATCTATGAAATTGAAATAGCACAGGATTCAGGATATTTCACCTTTATGGCCAGAGATCTCTTCGCCAAGGTGGCTGTTTATCTGGCCGAAGGGAAACCGATCGAAGGTCTCGGCAAACCAAGGAAAGACATAAATAATATGCTGATGTACCAGGCCTTCATCGATCAGAATATGATCAGGGGCCAGGTTATTCACATCGACAGTTATCAGAATTTATTTATCAATATCACTGAAAATTTATTCAAAGAAACTGGCAAAGGTCGTCCCTTCAAAATAAATATAAGAGCGCACGGATATTCAGTTCAGAAGATCAGCACCTCTTACAGCGATGTGAATGAGGGAGAACTCCTTGCACTATTCAGTTCGGGAGGCTATCTGCAGATTGCTCTGAACCGCGGAAATGCGGCCGGACTGCTTGGAATGAATATCGGAGATTACGTTCGAATCGAATTTGAATAATTCGTACTTTTGCCCCTCTTTTATCGGCTAGCGCCTTATCCAGCTCTTATGCGTACATTATTGCGTAAAGAAATATCGGGTTTCCTTTCGTCACTGATTGGCTATATCGTTATTTGTGTGTTCCTCATCACAAATGGCCTGTTTTTGTGGGTGTTCCCAATGGACTTTAATGTTTTGGAGACATCCTATGCTAACCTGAACGGTCTTTTTATGCTGGCACCTTTTGTATTCCTTTTCCTTATTCCGGCTATAACCATGCGTTCTTTTGCAGATGAAAAGAAAAGTGGAACTATAGAGTTGCTTCTAACACAGCCACTTACCGATTTTCAGATCATCTTTGCTAAATACCTGGCCGGATTAATTCTGGTGATATTCTCACTGATCCCCACTTTAGTATATTTCATCACCGTTTATTATCTGGGTTTCCCAAAGGGGAATATGGATATGGGAGCCACCTGGGGCAGTTATCTTGGACTTTTATTTCTGGCTGCTGCCTTTGTGTCGGTCGGAATTTTCTCCTCATCACTTACTGATAATCAGATAATTTCATTCCTTATTGCCGTATTTCTCTGCATGTTCAGTTACCTTGGGTTTGAGTTTATCTATAACATGGCCTTTTTTGGAAAAATAGATCTGTTTATCCGCTCTCTTGGCATTAATGCCCATTTCACATCAATGAGCCGTGGCGTTATTGATACCCGCGACCTTGTTTATTTTCTAAGCTTTATCAGCTTCTTCATCCTACTCACCAGGCTATCGCTGGAAAGCCGCAAATGGGAAAAATAATTATGGCCGGAAAAGAGAGAAAAAATCGGGATAAGAAAAAAAGCGTTAAACGCCAGAATATTACTGCCTTACTGCTGGGAATAGTGATGCTGATTTTGCTTAATGTGATATCCTTTTTCGTGTTCCACAGAATAGACCTTACATCCGAAAAACGCTATTCACTTTCACCAGCAACGAAAAAGATCCTCAAAGATCTGGATGATATTGTGTATTTCAAGATTTACCTCGATGGTGAATTTCCTGCCGGCTTCAAAAGGCTGAGAAACGAAACCAAGGAAATGCTGGATGAATTCAGAGCCTACAGCGATAATATTCAATATGAATTCATTGACCCAACTGCAATAAGCGACAAAAAAGACAGGAATAGCCTTTACCGCCAATTGGTTGAAAAGGGGCTGGTACCCACTCAGTTACAGGTGAAAAAAGAAGAAGGCAGCTCTCAGCAGTTAATTTTTCCAGGAGCAATAGTTGGTTACCGGCAAAAAGAAATTCCTGTTCAATTACTTATTTCCCAGGTAAATACACCGCCGGAAGCCGTTCTGAACACTTCTGTACAATCTCTTGAATACAACCTGGCAAACTCAATCAGGAAGCTTACTTCAGTGCTTAAGCCATCTATAGCCTTTATTGAAGGACATGGAGAGGTGAATAAGTTCGAAACTGCCGATATTACTGCTGCCCTGGAAGAGTATTATGCTGTGGAACGCGTGAGGATTGATGAAAAGTTGAACAGCCTCACCGAAAGGAATTCAAAGGATACGAACAACGTAAAAATCCGCAATAAGTTCGATGCTATCATTATTGCAAAGCCTGATTCGGCTTTCAGCGAGAAAGATAAATTCATTATCGACCAGTTTGTGATGCGGGGAGGCAAAGTTTTATGGCTGATAGACCCGGTTTTTGCCAGCATGGACAGTTTGCAGGTGCATAGCGAAACAATGGGAGTTGCAATGCCGTTGAATATTGAAGATCAGCTATTTAAGTATGGAGTAAGGCTGAATTCAAACCTTGTGATGGATGTTAGTTCACTTCCAATTCCCATCAGAACAGGACAAATGGGTAATAAACCTCAATTCGATTTCTTTCCCTGGTTTTACTTCCCCATAATTACACCTACAATTAATCATCCCATCGTAAGTAGTCTGAATGCTGTTAAAACTGAATTTATCAGCAGTCTTGATACTGTTAAAGCTGAAGGTATTAAGAAGACAGTGTTGCTGCAGACCTCAAAATACAGCCGGCTGGTTAATGTTCCTGCAATGATAACACTTGACATTCTGAAAAAAGAACCGGATGAAAGGCTCTATCGCGGCCCTTCGCAAAGTGTAGGCGTATTGCTTGAAGGTTCTTTTCAATCCTTATATAAGCACAGGCTAACTCCTGAAATATCAGAGAACAAGGAGATTGGTTTTATACCGGATGGCAAACCTTCTAAAATGATTGTAATTTCCGACGGAGATGTGATCAAGAATTTCTATGATTATAGCAAAGGGACACCTTATCCACTGGGATATGACAGGTATACCCGCGAAACATTTGGAAATAAAGATCTGATCCTTAATGCAATAGATTATCTTTGTGATGATGCCGGTGTAATTTCAGTACGCTCAAGAGAATTGAAATTACGGATGCTCGACATGACCAGGGTGAATAAATCGAAAGTACTAATTCAATTGGTAAATGTGCTTATTCCTGTGATAATTGTGCTGCTTTTCGGGCTGATACAGGGATACCTAAGAAAACGGAAATACGTTAAAATGTAGCATTGGACTTATGAAAAAAAACAGGATTATTATTCTGATTACTCTAGTTTTAGCTGTTTTTGCGATAGTGCTGATTGTAAACAGGTCCAAAAGTACTTTTAAGAAAGAATTACGCGATTTCGCTGTGGACGACACCACCAATATTACACGCATTTTCATGGTCGACAAAGGAAATCATTCTGTGGATCTTCAAAAACAAAAGCCAGGTGAATGGAAGTCAGCTGAAGGATTTGTAGTCAGGAATGATGCTGTTAACCTTCTGATGAAAACCATGTTGAATATTGATGTGCTCGAGCCGGTACAAAGGGCTGGTCATAACAGCGTTATTAAAAACCTTGCCACCAATTCGGTAAAAGTTGAAATTTATCAGAAGAAGTACAGAATCAATCTTTTTGATAAGCTGAAATTATTTCCTCATGAAAAGCGTACTAAAGTTTATTATGTTGGTTCAAACACTCAGGATAATATAGGTACTTATATGCTTTTGCAGGGGTCGACAGTTCCTTTTGTCGTATATCTTCCAGGCTTTAAAGGCTTTGTGTCTGTGAGGTACAGTGCAAGGCTTGAAGATTGGAGGGATCATACCATTTTTAATCACAGGATTTCTGATATTAAGTCGGTTAAGATTGAATTTCTCGAAACACCTCCATATTCTGTTGAAGTAATAAATGATAACGACAGGAGTTTTACGCTAAAATCTTTGTACAATCAACGTTCTGTAAATGATTACGATACAACTAAACTTCTCGATTTTCTGGCATCATTTTACAGCATTAAATATGAAGCACTTTTGCCGGATATGCCAAAAGCAAGAGTGGATTCAATAAAGGCAAGCAAGCCATTCCATAATATAAGCCTTACCGAAAAATCCGGAAAGACTTTGGTAGTGAAGACCTTTCACCGGGAAAATCCGGGAGGCCCCATTGATGATAATGGCAATATGATAATCTGGGACAGAGACAGAATGTATGCCCTGGTAAATGATGACAAGGATTTTGTTCTTATCCAGTTTTTTGTGTTCGATAATATTCTGAAACCGCTGGAGTTTTTCCTGAAAGCCCCGCCAGTTAACGTTAGGACAGCTGCAAAACGTTAAAACCGCATAGTCTATGCTTTTTAACTCCCTACAGTTTGCACTTTTTTTTCCGGCAGTTACATTCCTGTATTTTCTGTTGCCCCATAAGCTAAGGTGGTTTTTACTGCTTGCCGCAAGTTGCTATTTCTACATGGCATTTGTTCCGGTTTACATTCTTATACTTGCTTTTACTATCATTATTGATTATTTCGCCGGAATTGCAATTTCAAAAGCGGAGGGAAAAGAAAGAAAAATATGGCTGGTATGCAGCCTGGTAGCAAATATAGGAGTACTTGCATTCTTTAAGTATTTCAATTTTTTAAATAGTAATATTAAAGATCTAGCTCATTTGCTGCATTGGAATTATCCTGTTTCATACCTGGAGATTCTCCTGCCTATTGGCTTGTCGTTTCATACATTTCAGGCCATGTCGTATACCATCGAGGTATACAGAAGGAAACAGCAACCCGAACGGCATTTCGGGATTTATGCACTGTATGTGATGTTCTATCCTCAATTGGTTGCTGGTCCGATTGAACGGCCACAAAATCTGTTACATCAATTCCGTGAAAAGCATGAGTTTGATTATCAGCGTGTAACAGATGGTTTGAAACTCATGTTGTGGGGTTTGTTCAAGAAAATGGTAATTGCAGATCGAATCGCTTCGCTGGTAAATGAAGTCTATAATCATCCCGGAAACTATCACGGATTTTCTGTAATTCTGGCAACAATGCTATTTGCCGTACAGATTTATGCTGATTTCAGCGGGTATTCTGATATTGCGATTGGTTCTGCCAGGGTAATGGGATTTAAACTCATGCAGAACTTCGACAGACCTTATTTTGCGAAAGATTTTCAGGATTTCTGGCACAGATGGCATATTAGTTTGTCGACCTGGTTCCGCGATTACCTTTTTCTTCCTGTTGCGTATGCTGTAAACAGAAAATGGAAAAAGGAATATTACTGGGGCTTGAGGACAGATAAATGGGTCTATATCTATGCAACGGCCATTACGATGCTGCTTTGCGGTTTATGGCATGGTGCCAATTGGACATTTGTAGTTTGGGGTGGCTTACATGCTGTTTTTATGGTAGTTAGCTTTCTTTTGAAAAAGAAGAAAAAAAAGCCTGCCACGCTGTTCCTCAAAATTTGGGCTGTTGCTTACAGGATTATTCAATCCATTCTGGTGTTTTTGCTTGCAAGTTTCGCCTGGATCTTTTTCAGGTCGCAAAGTATGAGCGAAGCTATTGGTTTTATCCATAACATTTTTACAACTCACAGTTTGTGGTGGAACCTGGATTTTATTCCAAAAATGACAGAATTCAGAATAACATTAGGCATGGTACTAATTATGGGTTTAATTGAATATTTTCAGAAGAAGCAGGATATTGCTGAATTTATTGGCCGGGCAAGAATCTGGATCAGGTGGCCGGTTTACGTTATATTCTTTTGGTTCATAATGATTTACGGAAATTTTGGGATTCAGCAATTTATTTATTTTCAGTTCTGATGAAGAAATTTTTTATACGCGGCGGTATACTTCTTGTAATCAACCTGTTGATTGCCTCGTATTTTCTTTTCCAGGCATACAGTAAGGATGATCATATCTTCTTTCATTACACGCAAACCGAGTCTGTTCTGGGATCCACACCTTCAGATACAGAATATGACCTTCTCCTCATGGGGTCATCGCATGGGAGAATCTTCAGCAGAAGCGGCAATCACCTTAAGGTTGAGCGAATCCTCGGCCTGAAGATGGCAAATATTTCCCGCTCGGGAGCAGGTGTTGTTCCTGAACAAACCTACCTTGAGTATTTCTATCTCAAAGGAAATAAAACGAGAACAATAGTATACTTCATTGATCCTTTTGCTTTGTCAACTGTAAAATGGAACGAGAGGTTGTATTTTCTCACAGATGAACCTTTTAAATTTGAATTTCTTCCCTTGCTCTTTAAAAATGGAATTGAGACAGATGTTATCTATAATTATGTGAAATCGAAATTTCTGAAATCCTGGCAGAAAGACCATGGAATGATTACAGAGGATGCAACCTATTGCTTGAAGCATATTGTGCAGGAATCTGTTGAGAAACGTACTGCTGCAATCTATCCGGATGGATTTAAGCCTGCTGTATTCAATAATTATCTTGATGAACTTGAAAAGACCATTAAATTTGCACAAAGGCACACTTGCAGGCTGATTTTTATTATTCCGCCTACTTTACTGGGATGGACGCCAGGGCAGCCTCAACTTCTTGGCAGATTAAAGTTTTTTAAAGAGAAATTCGGAGTTCCGTTTTATGATTATTCAATGGTAATCCGCAAACCGCAATTGTTCTATAATCACGATCATATGAATGTAAGGGGAGTAGCATTTTTTACGTCTTCATATCTTAAGCCAATTGTTCGCCAATTGCCCTGAATGCTGTGAACTATTCCAGATTTGCGTACTTTGCAGCCAATTAAACAAAAAAATCACGGAGGCAATCTTTGAGTGTTCTACGAAAAATAAGTAGCGGATACATCGGAAGCATTCTGGCTTTGATCTCAGCCAGTACGCTGGCTCAAATGATTGCTATACTTATGCAATTGGTATTGAGGAGATTATATGCTCCTGCGGTTTTCGGGGCACTGGCAGTTTGTGTTAGCATTATCGAAATTATTGTCGCATTTGGCACCTTGCGCTATGAAAATGCCATCGTTTTACCCGAAAAAGAGGAGCCAGCTGCAAATCTCCTGGGATTATCCTTCATAATCAGCATCCTTATTAATGTTTTCTTCCTGTTTGTTATTATTATCATTCAGCCATTTCTGATTAAACTGTTGAATTTTCCACCAGAATACGCATGGTGGTTTTATCTTATACCCTTGATTTCGATGGTGTTCAGTTTTTATCAGGCTATAAATTACTGGCTAATCAGGCGGAAGGCATTCAGCGCTATTTCGTGGAATAAAATGTGGAGAAGAGGCGCTGAAGGGGGTGTTCAGTTTTTTATGGGAATAACAAAAATGCCTGTAGGAATGATGATTGGAACCTTGGCCGGTCACCTTCTGAATTTCCTCAGTGGTGCATATCAAATGTATCGCAAAGGATTTAAATACAGTATGATAAGCAAGTCGGGCATGAAATCCGTAATGAAAGAATATGCTGATTTTGCAAGATATGGAGCCTTTCCATCAATGTTAAATACCTTTAGTGCATTGTTGCCGGTTTTTATTATTAACCGGATTTACAGCGAAACAATTACTGGTTATTTTGACCTGAGCAGACAGGTTTTGTTGGTGCCGGTGGCGCTCATTTCGGCCTCAATTGCCCAGGTTTTTACAGAGCGATTTAATGCCCGTAAACTAAAAGGCGAACCAATTATGCGGGAGTTGCTTCGTACTTATGGAGTTTTGCTTATTATTGCAGTTGTAGCGATGATCGTCATTATTCCTTTCGGAGGCGAAGTATTTCGATTGGTTTTTGGTAAAAATGGTTATGAATCTGGACTTTATGCGAGAATACTTGTTTTTGCCTTACCGATAAAGTTACTGGCATCTTCATCGATTCCGGTATTTTATGTGTTCGAAAAAGTAAAAACCGGTGGTTTCTGGCAGGGATTTTATTTTATAGCAATACTTTCGATGCTTTTATTGCCGAAAATCAGCATCGAAAAGTTTCTTGCATTTTATGTAATCGTTGAAATTATGTGTTTTATCTTGTGCATTGTTCTGGTAATTAGAATTATTAAAAAATACGAAGAAGGAATTGTAATTCGGAATAACTCTGATGGTATTCCGAAGGCCTGATAATTATGAAGATACTGATATTAACCCAATATTATCCACCTGAAGTGGGAGCTCCGCAGTTCCGTATCTCTGATATGGCAGAGCGGCTGAATAAACTGGGAAATACAGTCACCGTTCTTACGGCAATGCCGAACTATCCGCAGATGTCGGTGCATGAAAAGTACAGAGGTAAAGTATACAGCAGGGAAACGATTAACGGAATTGAGGTAAAACGCAGCTGGATTTATGCTAACCGCCGCAGATCGTTCGGCAGCAGAATATTTTCCTATTTTTCCTTCCTTATCACCTCAATTATTACCGGAATTTTTGTTTTGCCGAAAGCTGATATTCTGATTTGCGAATCACCTCCCTTATTTTTAGGGATAAGCGCATGGATTCTCGCCAAAGCTAAATCAGCAAAACTTGTTTTCAATGTCTCTGATATCTGGCCAGAGAGTGCTGTTAAACTAGGTTTGGTGAGCAACAAAACACTAATCGGAATATCCGAACGTCTGGAGAGGTTCATGTACAGGAGTTCTATGCTGGTAAGCGGACAAACAATGGGAATTTGCAAGAATATCAATGCACGTTTTCCTGAAGTGCCAACATATTGGTGGAGAAATGGGATTGATCTGGATAGCTTTCGTACCGATGCAAGCCGGGTTGCTGCACGCAGTGAATTTGGCTTTTCCGCTGATGATTTTGTACTTCTTTATGCTGGTATTCTGGGGCATGCCCAGGGACTCGAAGTATTACTTGAGTCTGCCAGGATTCTCGCCGCGACTAAGGTGAAATTCTTCCTTGTTGGTGATGGCCCTGAGAAGCAAAGAATTATGGCTTTGAAGGAGAGTATGGGCCTTAAAAACGTGATTTTTTGTGATGTGATTAGTCGCTCCAGAATGTCGGAAGTGCTTGCTTGCGCTGATGCTTCAGTGATTCCTCTTCGAAAAATTGATTTGTTTAAAGGTGCTATTCCGTCTAAGATCTTTGAAAGCCTGATCATGAGAAAACCATTGCTGTTAGGTGTTGATGGTGAAGCAAGGGAACTCTTTATTGATAAAGGCCGCTGTGGTTTGTATTTCGAACCTGAAAATGCCGTTGACCTTGCTGAGAAAATTACAGATCTCCGGGAAAATCCAATTGAATATGCACAATTTGCTGAAAATGCATATCAGTATGTTGTTGCAAATTTCTCAAGAGAAGAAATTGCCAAAGAATTACTGGCGAAACTCGAATACCAGTTTAAAGTTGTAAATAAACCTCAAGGGGAATGAAACCAGGTAAAATAAGGGTATCGGTTTTAGTTTCCTGTGAATACGACAGTAATCATTTAAACAATCTGGTCGACGACTTGCTGCGTCAGGATTATCCCTCCGAATTACTTGAAATTATCCTTATTGGTGAGGAAGGAAAAGATGTAAATAATACAAATATTCAATACTATGCAACAGAATACCAAGGTGTTGAATTTGTAAGAAGTCCTGGCAAAAGTGTTCCCCAGGGCATAAATCTTGGAATTCAGCAGTCGCAGGGAGATGTCATCATTATTCTTGATAATAATGTCAGATGTTACAAGGATTTGGTGAGTGAGATTGTACAGAAATTCAGAGATAAGGAGATCGATTGCGTTTATGGGAATTCTATGCTTACTGCAAGCACACAAGGAATTGTTCAGCTGGCAATTAAGGAATGTCTTTCATCAGCCTATGGTAATTGGGATTCATACCTGAGATCGTTAAAATCGTTTAAAGAGGACTTCACGCATCCTTTTGGATGTTACCGCAGAAGTTGCTTTGATGTGGCCGGACACTTCTCAGAAGAACTCCCTGAAGCTTATTACGAGGACTATTTTGAACGTATGTCAGCGAAAAATTTGAGAGTAGTAATCTGCCCTGAGATAAAAATTATCCGCTATGTTCCTGAAACAGTGTCGAAACTAGCTGCAATGGAGCTACGGAATAGCTACTACAAACCACTTCTGCTTCGCATTAATTCAAAGGCAACTAGTGTCCGGAATATATTTGCTCCTGTATTTGTTTTTTTATTACTGATTTTATGGACAGCAGGCCTTTTTTATCAGCTATACCTTTTAATGTTTTTTGGAATATTCCTGGTTTATTTCATTTATGGTTTTTTGCGCTCTATTGCATCCTATAAGCATTATCGCAAATTCGGACTGCTTGGCATTATGCCGTATGTTTATTTTATTGTGCATGGAAGCTCAGGCTGGGGTTACTTAACGGGGATATTGAGATACTGGTTGCGGTTTAAAATACCTAAGGTAAGACGACTATCAATAAATTTATAAAACTTTCATAAATTCACGCTTTAATTCATTTTAGTTGTTTGATATTCAATCATATTATAAACGTAATCAATCAGCCATTACTGCCGGTTTTCTGGTAGTACTTGCATTTGCAATTCCTTTGTACGACAAGCTGGTCGTGTATATCATCTCCCTGATTTTATTAAATTGGTTAATCGGTGGAGGCTGGAGAAAAAGATATAATCTGATCCGCAAAAATACGTCGAGAAGGTATCTGCTTGCATTTTCTTCAATATATTTTGCCTACTGTATTGGCCTGCTTTATACCAGTAATTTTTCATACGCATTAATGGATCTTGGTATGAAGTTATCGCTTCTGATTTTTCCGCTGCTATTTGCTACAATGGAGGATGATGTTATCGACGAGAAAGGACTATATCGGATATTTTATTCCTATCTTATCGGTTCTGTTGGAGTTACACTCGTTGTTCTGGTATGGGCTTTCATGAATTTTACACGTACAAATTCTACAGAGGTCTTCTATTATAAGTATTTGTCGGCATTTCAGCATCCAAGTTATCTGGCAATGAACCTTGATTTTGCTGTGGCAGGTATTATCTTTATCTTATTAAGTAAAGGGAAAGACCTCAGCAAAAGGCTACGTAAACTATTGATAATGTTGATTGTGTATTTCTTTGCAATCATTATAATGTTAGCTTCAAAAGCTGGCATTATCAGCCTGCTAATGGTGCTTGTATTTAGTATTGCATCCATTATTATTTACAGGAAGGATTATGTTATTGGATTGCTGTTTTTGTTTATTGTGCCTTTTTCATTTATTGGCGCTTATTATGTTTTTCCGAATACGTTTACACGAATTAACAAAACAACGGATGTTGTAACCGGTGCCAGTCAGTACGATTCAAATACTTCGGAAGGCACAGGGGAGCGACTCCTGATCTGGGGAGCTTCACTCGAACTGGTTCGTAAAAATCCAATATTGGGCGTAGGTACAGGTGATGTAAAAGATGTATTGTTACAGAAGTATCAGGAGAAGGGAATTACGAATGCTTACCTCTTACGCCTGAATGCGCATAATCAGTATTTACAAACTACGATTGCTCTGGGGATACTGGGTTTGTTAGTTGTTCTTGGCTGTTTGTTTCTTCCATTATATGAGGCATTACGACAGAAGAATATCCTGGTTTTCCTTTTTATTCTAATTGTGGCCTTCAACTTGCTTGTTGAATCGATGTTTGAGCGACAGGCCGGAATCGTTTTTTACAGCTTTTTTAATGCGCTGCTGTTCTTCTGGATGAGGGTGATGAAATCAAAGGCTCTGTTTTAGAATATTAAAGGACCGTCGCTAAGCCTGTCGGGGGCTTGAAGCCCCGACAGGCTTAATTCCGGAGTGTCATGAATAAATGTTTGTATTTTCTAACAGAACTGTTTTTTGTTTAATTTTATACGATATTCCTTTTTGAATTGCAGCCTCTTCATACTCAAAAACTGAGCATCCCAATTTAGAATATAATAGCCTTCTCCATCCTGCCTCAGCAATTAGCGAGGTGAATTTTGGGCTGAATCATGACCCTTGGCAAGTCCCAGTTTTTATTATTGCTATTCTTAGTGTATGGAAAAAATCACTGATAAGAGGTATTTGCCTGAAATCATTTACCAGAAAGCCAAAGAATTACTGATAGAAAATTCAGATACCGAAATACTTGAGCTTATTCTGGAACTGTCTGTTCAAAATGAGGAGAAGGCAAAGCGGGTCGATGAGCTGATCAGTGCAAATAATAAAGTGCTGAGATTTGTTGAAGAAATTAAAGCCCAGCAGATAGAGGTCAAAACCCAGAATGAGGAACTACATAAATCAACATCCAATGCGATGATTGTAGTAGAGAAATATTCCGAACTTTTTAATTTTGCACCAATTGGGTATGTTATACTTTCTGCTTTTGGTGAAATTATTGACATAAACCTGAAAGGGGTAAAAATACTTGGTAAAGAAAAATTTCGGTTAAAAGGTGCAAGGTTTGGTTTCTTTGTTTCCGATGATACCAAGCCAGATTTTAATCGATTTTTGGAAAACGTGTTTAACTGCCAGGCAGAATCTTCAACATGTGAAGTAATTCTATCAGTATTTGACAGATCATACGAATATGTTCACCTTACCGGCATCATTCAGAATAATGGCGAGCAATGCCTTGTAACAATAACTGATTTAACCGATTATCGGTTGCAGCAGGAAAAACTTAAGCAAAGTGAGCAGCGTTTTCAGGCTTTGGTAGAGTG
>CAIXZF010000017.1 GCA_903923925.1 uncultured Bacteroidales bacterium | reverse complement strand
GCGCGATCTGGGGAAATTAATGAATTTACCGGTATCAGTTCTGTTTATGAAGCAACTGTTAATCCAGAACTGGAAATAAATACTGATATCTTTTCTGTTGATGAGAGTATAAACCAATTGATGAACTATTTGAATCCTATTATAAAAAAAGGCCTGGAGAAAAATGGCAGACAGATATTCTAAGCCCAAAATAATTATTGTGTTAGGAATGCACAGATCCGGGACTTCATTGGTTGCCAACCTTATTTGTAATTATGGAGCCTACCTGGGTAACAATCTTATGCAGGTCGATCATTACAACACTGAAGGGTATTGGGAGCATAGTCAATACACCAATTAATTCCACTTTTTACGATATCGAATCTCCAATATTCTCCATTTGCCAACAAATACTTTGTTAATGGTATTGCAATTCTCCCAATTCCGCAACCTGCGTCTAACACATGATGGCTCTTTTGCAGACCGGCAAGATCAATAAGAAAATTACAGAATCGTTCTCCGATATTAATAAAATCTCCATCAAACAAATATCAAAGACTCAGGTGGTATCCTTACTTTTTGTTTCATCGCATTGTAATCCAGAATAAATCCTATTCATCATTGCACTTATGTCGTAATTTTTCAATGCCGGCAATTTTCACTTGAATTATCAGCCACTTACAACTGATGTTTTGTAGGTGGCTTTTTTAATGTGTACATAACTGTACACATAATGTCAGACATTGGAGGCCTCAACGAAATACATATCCACCATTCCTTTATTTTTAGCTTCTATTTGACCTCTGTAATGACATGAGAATCTTTCCTTTACCAATTTATATGTGCTTCCACTGATGTTTATTTTCCCGGCATCGCTCAGAGATTCCATTCTTGAAGCAAGGTTTACAGTGTCGCCCCAGATATCATAGGCGAATTTCTTTAACCCGACAACTCCTGCAACAACCGGCCCGGTATGAATGCCGATTCTGATTTCAAATGCTATTTCTTCTTTTGACTCTTTTTCCTTTTTGCGATCACCGATGAAATTTCGAATCTCAATAGCGGCATTTACAATATCAGCTGCATGGGTTAGGGTAAGATTTGGCAGACCTCCAACACAAATATATGCATCACCTGAAGTTTTAATTTTTTCAATATTATAGTTCTGAATTATTTTATCGAATGCACTGAAACAATAATCAATTTCGGCCACAAGTAATTCAGCGCTTACTTTTTCACTCACTAAGGTAAAATCCTTAAAATCGGTAAACATCACTGTTACCATGCTGAATGTTTTTGCTTTTGAATGCCCGTTCTTTTTAATCTCTTCTGCAACTTCAGCGGGAAGGATATTAAGCAGCAAATCCTCAGATTTTATCTTTTCGATCTCCAGCTCATGCGTGCGGTCATTGACTTTCTGCTCAAGAATAACATTCTGGTTTTGTAATATCAACTCATTTTCCATGACCGATTTGATAACTTCCTGCTGGGCCTTTTCTTTTTCTATTCTGAGAATGTTGGCTTTATCACCAATAGCAACGGTAAAAAATATTATTTCCCAGATTGTTGAGAATTGAAGCGAATTTTGCGAGAAGAAGTTTGAGGAGATTATTCCATTAGTTTCAAGAGTGAAGGCTATAAAACTCAGAATGGTGAATGAATAGGCTATTGCAAAAAACCTTGCGGGTTTATATCCATTTTTATAGATTATTATTCCAAATACAAGGTTCAATAGTGCGACTATTATTGACCATATAACTATGCTTTGAGATGCAAGAGCTGGCATACCAAACAAATAGATCAGTATAGTAATAACCATATAGATGACAAAGCCTATGCAGATTTTGTAAAATAAAGGCGACGTTTCCTTAGCTTTTAAGAAAGTTATTCCAAACAGCGGAACAAAAAAACCGTTGGCATAAATTGCAAGAGGTGCATATGGATTAAGCCAAAGAAATGAATCCGGTAAAAGTTGAGATTCATAACCTTTAGTGATGAAGGTATATAACCCAAAACAAGCGGTATAGAAAATATAATAGATCAGGGAGATGTCACGCATCGAAAAATACATGATTAAATTCATGATGAGCATTATTCCAACAATTCCGAAAAATATTCCGTAATAAAAATTGTACTCACCTTCTGCATTAAGCATTGGTGTTATCTGTCCAATTTCAAGTGGAACATGAATTATATAGTGTTTTGCCCTTACGTATACATAGGTAAGGGAATCCTTTGGCAGATTGAGAGGAAAGATGATATTGACGGATTTTATTTCTCTTGCAGTATAGGAATAATCTCTCCCGGATTCCTTTTTCTTAAATCCACTTCCAGTTTGTACAAAGAGCTGGAATGTATCAAGGTAGGCATTGTCCATTCGGATAAACCATTGACTTCCTGCCTTCTTCTGTAAAGCAAATCTGCACCATAAAGCGGACTTTGTTGAACCTAAATTCGGTACGTCCCTTTCACTGCGTTTAAATTTTGATTGATATTCAGGCAACAGGATTTCTTCCAGTTTAAGGCATCCACTTTTGTCTTCATATATATCAATGAGCTTTCCGATATGTTTAAGAGAACCGGTATCCGATAGAATAATTGCAGGTTGTGCAGAAACCTGCAGAATCTTCGAAAAAAGCGATATCGTCAATAATAGTACATAAATCTGTGTTTTCATAGTTTCAGAGATATGGTTATTGTGACAGTTACGGACAACAAGAAATTCAAAAATACAAAAAATAACAAATTCAATAATAAAATCTATTTTCCTATCACCATTTGTTTGGTTTTTGTAAAATATTTGGAAACTCCCTTCACTTCAATTTTATAATAATAAACACCAACCGGGAAGTTTAATGACTGGAGATGAGCTATCCGCATCACCATCCGTTAAAGCTTTTATATTTTTTAATGTATGAAGGGCGTTTTCTTTAATAATTTGGGAGCAGTACAGCCAGGTATGCATACTTAAAAGGTTTATTATCTTCTTAGTCCTTTATACATCGAATCGTTTTTCCATCGGTTTTATCAACACCAAAGCCATTATATCCGCGGTCAACCTGGGTTTTGTTGTAATATAGGTACCTGTTCCATGCAAGATAGGCTGAGCTTTCTGTAGATGTCCAGAAATCGGTTCCGATATTTAATTCCACAAAGTCGTTTCCCGAGCGGAAGCCAGCAGGTTCAGCTGTAAAGCCACTTGAATTTGTGGCTCCGGCATTTGGCTGATTCCAATGTGTAAAACCAGTTTCTTTCATCGGCCCCCCGGCAAGATTTTCGCCACCAAGGAAGGTAATTAATGTTGTCCATTCATCATCAGTTGGAATATGCCATCCTATTGGTGCAATTACTCTACTGTCGCTTACAGTGAACCAATTATACAAGGCCCCGTAAGGATTTTTATTCGTACTATTATTATTATACCAGCAATATGCAGGAGAGCTTTGTTGCTCCCATAAGGTGAAATCTGTAATGTTAGGAATTTGATCCCCATTGCGAAAATGTGTGACCTTAAGGTTTTCTACCATCCAGGTTTGTGGGCCAATAGTCACGCTATGATAAACATTCCCGTCGAAATCGGTTATATCTGTCGGTACATTCTCTGTATTAGTGTCATTTTTTTTACAACCAGAGGAAAGGATTAGTACTAAGCAGATTACAATTATCGAATAAATTCGGTTACTTTTTTTTGTTGCCATGATCATTTTGTTTTTAGGGATCTTCAGAGTTTCCTACATCCGCAACCGCTAGTTTTTAATATAATACCCTATTCCAATCGTCGTAAATGATTCTTTATATTGCTCAGACCCCATATCACTATATACTGCATAGTTTTTTGTAAACAGGTTATGTGCATCAATAAATGTACAATCTAAGTGCCCATAGAAACTACCAGCCCTGTATTTTAATCCTCCATAAAAATATGTCATATAGAGTTTTCTAATAACATCATTTGCATTCTGGCCGTCAAGTTTAGCATTAAGAAGATAATCCATATGACAACCAAATTGAATTCCAATAGACTGTTGTTTCATCTTACCAAATCTTAAAAAATAGTAGTTTAAGGATATAGGAAATCTTAAGGAATGAATTTTAAACTCTGCTTGAGGATCACTTTTTTTGACATCATATAGTGACCAAATACTAGACGTTTTACTCTGACTTACAAAAACAGGTCCGCCATGTTTTATATAGTGTAATCCAATAAGAAAAAAAAGAGCCCTGCTGTTTTTTCCTAAATTGAATTCAAAATTAGGACCCATTGAAAAACCACTCCCTGGTCCGGTTTTGTAGGTAGTTCCATCAGTATAGTTTGCCAAAGTATAGTACTTTGAATCGCCATCTTTGGTTCGAATCCTTGAGTTAATTAGATTCGTTTCAAAACTAATGGCTAGAGCCGAGTTATTAATATTGATGGTCTGACTCGTTTGTGCGATTGCAAAAGTGGCAGAAAACAATAATAGCGTAAAAATGTACTTTTTCATAAGAAGTTATTTAATCTTAATGTAATTTAAATAATCGACAATATCCTTAACTTTATAGCTATCTTCTTCTAATACAAGCATGTAACTGTTGGTTGAATAGGTATAACCATCATTAAAGTCCTGATCATTCAAGAGCGACTTGTCTGTTTTGGCCGCAAAGGATTTTTTAGTGATGTTAATGCTTTGTGATTTCGTTTCAATGTATACATCAGAAAGACCAGAAGGCAGTGTAGGATATTCTCCATCCATTGAAAATGCATATTTAATAGTGCTGTTTCTCAGTACTTTATACCTGAAGTTGTCGTAAGAATTTGAAGTGTAATTATAACTATTTGTATAATTCCCATTGTAGGCAACCGCATTTTTTATATTTTGAATTGGTATTGTTATTTTACTGATTACACAACTATCATTTGATGAAACTAAATTTTTAAAAGATACTGATTCATAAATAGTTATAATGTCTTCAGTGTTGCTAATTTTGATAAGACTGACTGAAATATCGTATAAATCGGTTCGGATTACGTTCTGAATTCTTCCGTTCGATCCCTTGATAACTTTAAGCTTTGTGATATGATAGTCGGTTGTTCCCCTTAAAAAACTAAAAAGTGTTGAAGAGGTTGGCAGCGATTCTTTAAACGTTTTTAGTTCCTGTAATCTGGCTAGATTATTGGCATCTTTCTTTTCACCAAGAGCCATTAATCCAGCAACACCCAATCCTGCTGCTGAATATACCAACGACATTTTAGGGTCATTAATGTATTGCGCACCGGCCAATGTTGCATCCACCATGGATGTTGATTCCTTTTTTTCACTTTTAACCGAATTTTCAAATGTAGTTTTTGCAATATTTTGAGCACTATTTATTTCTGACTCTGTTTTTTGTTGTTGGGCCTGGATTTCCTTAACAGGGTCTGATTTTCCTGCAGATGTTGCAGCTGAACTTGTCCCACTGCCAGATCCTCCTGTTGTGGCAGCGTCACACTTTGGCGCATTTTGAGGAAGTGGTTCGATTCCACATGGATTCGTGTTGCCAGCAAGTGCACTCACCATACAATGATTCCATGCCGCCATCTTTCGGCAATAATTTGCGCTCTCAATGCAATTTAACCGGTCATACTTGTTTGCAGCTTCCAAACATAGTTTCTCTGCTCTGGAATATGTTGCAGCCATCTGGCAATAGGAATCATTAATATTTAGAAAAAATATCAGAGATATTGCACAAGAGATAAATATATTTATTCTCATTATCAATGTATTAAGTTGCTATTTCAGTTGAAAAAAATCAAATTCAGCTAAACCTTCAAGTAATTCTTTTGTTGAGTTTTTATATGCTTCAATTGCTTCCAATGTTGCCTCATTTGTTTTTAATAGTTCTGTTGAATAGGGCTTCCCATAGTGCAATGTTATTTTTTCGAAATTGTTATTGCGCAATATGGCTTTAAGATCGTCGGGCTTTTCCTTTAGTTGTTTATCGATATCCTGCACAAATTGTTCTTTGTCATCATTAAATCCATCGGTTAAATTTCCGTAATGAAGTATTGGCTTAGAAATAATATGCAGGTCTTTCGGAGATTGTAAACCTGATAGATTTCCCTGTTTTCTATCTATTATATATTCTGTTGTTAAAAAAACATAGAAGCTAATTTGAAGTTTTTCTGGGATTGGCTTTGGTTTGGAAGGATTTGGACTGGTGTTAACAGTATTTTGTTCTGATGGTTTAACTTTTGAAAAATCATCCTGACTTTTCTTTTTAATTGAATCTGATTGGAAATATTTAAAATCAATTTTTACATTCATTTTCGATTTTGCATGAAGGGCCGTTTCATAGAATTCAAGGTCTATAATCCTTTGCCGATCGGGTGCAACCGCAAAATACGACATGATGTTCGCAAGAGTTGTTGTAAATTCTGGTTCAGGATTACGAGAAGAGACATAGCCATTAAATATATTAGCCGAATACTTGTAATATATTGTATCTGAACTGTTATTAATAATTGTGACAGACCGGCCGGTCTTGTTATGTTCGCCTTTCCTATTGGAAATGAATGCTATAACAGATGCATTGTAATAAAGAAATGGATTGTATTGTTCCCAATATGTAATTGTAACATCCTCTTGAAGCCATGTTCCCTTTTTTACCTGAGAATTTACGTCGTATGTAATAAGTATACATAGAAGGAAGAAAACTGTAACGGATTTTATCATTATTCTTAATTTGGATATGAACTCAAGTTTCACATCAATTTTTGTCCCTGCAATTATAGATACAGCTTTTGTTTTTTACAATAGTACTTAAGTACCATTTATTTTATTATTTTCGTCGACTAAAAACATTATTTGACTATTATTTGTTAAATTTAATGTTCTGAATGACTCTCTACGATTGATTTAATCAACGATCTATATATGATAATCTGTACGTTTTTTAATAAGTCTCCAAAAGCATAATTTGTCACAATTCTGTGTAGGAATTTCCTTTTCAAATTACCCGATAAATGAATAGAAAAGAATGTTTCAAAAATTATTATGATGAGTATCTTGAAGTTTGTTACTCTCTATCTTCGGCAATTGGCTTGGTTCAACTTCGGAATAACCTGAAAAAAGAGAATAATAGTAGTAATATATATTTACCTTTTGGTACCTGCCTGATGGATTATTCTTCCAAAGAATACTCATTCATTAGCGAGCATTGTGATAAAATTTTATCCTATTCAAAGCAGAGTTATGAATCAGGTGGATTTGATTTCCATGCTAAGACATTTCATCCCGACGACAGGAATATTTTTTATCATAAACTTTTCTATGATATAAAGGAGTTTTGGAAGACTATCAAAACATCTGATATTAATAAATACAGGTTTTCATTTTCTCATAGGTACTTCCGTAAGGATGGAACAATATCCCAAATGCTGCAGCAAAGCACTTATCTCGAACCAAATAGCCTAGGAGTTCCAGTATTAAACTTATTGACATTTACCGATATTGGTGATTTTAAAACTGATAACAACCTGGTTTTAACTGTTTCCCGACTTATAAATGGGCATGGCTATGTAAAGGTGTTTACGAAATCGTATCCTCAACAGCAGAATAAAGTGCTGTCTAAAAGAGAATCTGAGATTCTTCTGCTTTGCCTGGATGGATTGAGCAGTAAAATGATTGCTGACAAATTGTGTTTAAGCATTCAGACTGTCAAAAACCACAAGCGTAACATGCAGCAGAGAACTTCTGCCAGGAATACTGCCGAATTGATTAAATTTAGCATCGAAAGCAATTGGATTTAATCTTTGCTGGCGTAAAATTTATCAAGCATAGTTGCCAGTTCCTCAGTTTTATCAGTAATACAGAAATGGCCGCAACCTGAAATTGTTTGTATTTTTTGCTCCCAAAGGTTGTGAATTTGTAAGCTTTGAAGGTAGTCAAACTGAACGGCCTTATCCTCGGATGCGTGTATTACAGCAATTGGCATCCGGGATTTGTTTAGCCTTGCAACTTGATCCCCGGTTTGTTGAGCCATATTTAAACAGCCTTCCCGGAATTCCGGACTTGTATTTCGTATAGATTCTATGATCTTTCCTTTTAATTGTTCATCATTGAGTGAAATCACAGAATTATAAAGTCGTTCAATTTCTTCGTCCGAGAGTGGTCCTTTCAGGAAAAGTGATGAATCTTCATTTAAATAATAAGCTTTAGACATATCTTCCATTGAATGAAGGGGAGGGTGGCCGGCAATGGCAATCTTCTTTATTGCCGGTACGAGGTCAAAACATTCCAGCAACATAAATCCACCCATCGAAAATCCAAAAGCATTCGTTTCTCTGATCTTGTAATTATCCAATACTGCATTAAATAACAATGCCAGGTTCTCCCTGCCGAATTCTTCCTTTTTCCAGGGTTCTGATTGCCTATGCCCGGGAAGGTCAAGAATTATTACATGATATTTTAGCTCAAGCAGATTGATTAATGGTTCAAAAAAACCAGCATCAACGGAGTTCCCATGGATCATGAAAAGAGCTGGATGATTATTACTACCATATTCATAAACGGCAATTGATTTATTCAGGCAGTTAATAAATGATGATTTCATATTTGGTTTTATTGAATATTGATAGAGTTAATAATATTAGACAGATGCGAATATATGAATATTTGATTGTCAAATTATTAAAATACGAAGAAACTCACAGATTCCCGTTTAGTTTTCGATCTTTACTCTTCAGGTAAAAGCGAAAATTCAAAATAAAACAATATAAACATTTTGGTTGTTTTATATGAATAGCTAATAAATTGATTGATGCTGTTTTTAACAGATTATTTTAATTTCACTTTATGAAGACAATCGTACGAATTTTATTGATGTTATTAGTGAGTTCTTCACTTTTCGGACAGAATATCAAGTTCACTTTATACAACATGGCGAATACCCCTGCATTCACTACAAATTCATTCAGGCAGGTTGCTGTTGGAAAAGACAGCACTATCTGGGTTGGAACAGCCGGAAGCGGTTTGTACAGATTTGATGGTACCAGTTGGGCAAAAGCGCCGGTTTTGCTTACACACAGTATGAGAACTATCATGCGGGCACCTGATAGCAGTATCGTTATCGGGCAGTCGGGCTACAATGCTGTGCAGGCCACCAATGGTGGTGTCGACAGGTTTACGACCACTGCCTTTACCAATACGCATTATGGTATGGGCAACGGCCTGCCAAGCAGGTATGTGAATGGCCTGTGTATCAGTAATAACGGCACTATCTGGGCGGGAAACGGCCAGGATCTTACGGGTTCAACTACCGATGAAGGCGGAGTTGCCTATATGCCTGCCGGGGCCTCATCCTTCACCAAGATTACAGCCGGTCTTCCGGCGAGTGATATAAGGATTATGGCTATTGGCTGCAGCAATACCGAGGTATGGGCTGGCATCGACAGGGCTTGCCCTCCGGGAGGCTGTATTTCGCCAGGGATACTGATTTATTCGATGCAGGGTAATTTTATTGGGAAGATTGATACTACAAATTCTCCATCCCTTTTGCAACTACCAATATTATTGTAAGAGCAATATGTTTTACTCCGGCCGGAAATGCCTGGGTTGGATTTAATACAAACGGAGGTTTTGCCGTAAATGATGGTGGTGTATGGACCTATATTACTACCGGCGGCAGTATTCTGCCAGCAGGTTGTGCCATCAATGCCAATGCTATAAAATCAGACCGCTCAGGAAGGGTGTACATTGGAACAACAATGGGGCTGCTGGTTTACAAAGGTGGTCCGGTAAGCAACCCAACTTCATACACACTGTATACTACTGCAAATGGGTTGCCTTCAAATAATGTTACCGGAATCGAGAGCTACGATCTGAAAACGACCTGGGTTACCACAGCAGCAGGCATTGTAAAAATGGAGGAAAGCTTTCTGCCTAACCCGAATGGATGGCGGTTCTCGAATTCAAGGACTAATATGTGGCCAATGAGTTTATGGGCTGCCTATGATTATAATTTTGATCCTTATTTGGGAGGTACAGCGCCATTTCCGTTGAATGGCGGGAATGTTATTGCAAGCAGTTCCTTTCCCGACTGGCCCTTATTTGTTGATTTACTGGGAGAGGATCAGTGCTATTTTGTATCGGGTGGGGTAAAATATGTACGAACCCTTGCCAGGAACAAGTATTTCGCAATGATTGGCAACTGGGGTGGAAGCTGCCAGGGATTTGTGGAGACCAGTTTTATGGTTTGGGATAGTATCGATTATTTCAGAAATAAATATCCAGCTGTTGGACCCTGGACTTCTGACAGGCTTTATGACCTTCCGATAAATGATGAAAACCGTAAAGTCATTAATAAACTGATGATCAGCCAGAATCAGACTCCGTATTATGCTTTTTCGAATTCAAGGATAAATGTTACTCCGAATCAGACACTCGCCGATTTGAAGGTTATGCTAAAATCGGATACGAAAAATCTTAAGGGTTTGAATCTTTACAACCAGCATGGTAAAGGCGCGCACATTGTAAATCCGTATAAGGTTACAAAAGATCCTGTTGAGCCCGACCTTGAATACATCTATGTTTATGATAATAATTTCCCGAATGATACAACACGGAAAGTATGGATTAATACGGCACAGAATGCCTGGTACTACAACCTTTCGGTGAATTCGGGTGTTGCTTCCAGGGAATGGGGTGGACCTGATTGTCACAAGGGATTGAACCTTGATACCACAGTAAGGTATTGGTATCAGCCAATAGCACTGGGAAATATTGGCAAAAAACAACCTATGAAGTTATTGCCAGCTACAGGAACTATTGAAGTGTACAATTCTGATTCCTGTGATATCTCGATAGCAAATTCTTCGGGGCAAAATATTGGATGTGTTGGTGGAACGATAATGAATACCATCCCCAATGCCCTGGCATTACGATATTTTTCGCTTGATGAACTTTCGCCAAAAGGTTATTTTTTGCCTGATAATCAATATGATGCAGAAATGAGGAGTTTCAGCAAGCAAAGTGTAAGATTCACTGTTTTTAATGCTACTACTTCTTATGAATACACACGTTCCGGGACTTCTTTGGATCAGAAAGACCGTATTCATATTGGTGCCGGTGGTATCCAGGTAAAAAATCCTGACAATGCTCCAAAATCAATTAATCTAAGCTGCACTTTTGAAGATGCCGGCAGCGAGATGAGGGTTGAAATCAGGAATATTGGAAGTCAAACGAATGTGATTACTGAAATTCAGCGCTTTAATAATTCTGAGGTGAAATTGTTTAATACTACAATTTATGATATTAATTTCCTTTGAAAAATAAAAAAAGATGATGTCTCAAAAGTTTGAGACATCATCTTTTTATCATAATAACATTTCTGAAAATATTAGTGTCTAATAATCATTTGTTTGGTTTTGTAATAGTTTCTGGTTACCCCTTTTACTCTCATGGAATAACTATAAATTCCGGAAGAATAGTTTTCCGATTGCAAGGTTAGAGAATAATTACCCGTTTGTTGGTATTGATTTACAAGGGTATTTACTTCATTGCCAAGGAGATCATAAACTTTAATAACAACAATTCCTGATTCAGGCAGAAAGTAAGAAATGTTACTAGTCTTTACGAATGGGTTTGGAACATTCTGTCCGAGAAAAAAATCACCATTTTTTGAAATCAGTTCTGGAATAACAAGTTGAATATTACTAATTGTAGAAGCATTTTCATCAGCAATTACACTTGTAGCATCAATAACCCAATCACTGGTTTCATTTATATGTTTGCCATTCATTCTGCATTTTAGGGTAAGAAGGTTTTCTCCTGCAATCAAATACATTGGTTTGGTATCATACCAGGAAATTCTTATTTCATCTCCTATGATATTATATAAAAGGTTCCCTTCTCTATCGAATATTACATCTTCTACATTATATCCAGCATTATTGTTCTTCAAAACAAGAGAAATGGCACCCATTTTCATGTCACATGTTACACTTATAGGGAGGTTAAATTCAAAGTCTTTATCTGTCAGAAGAATACCTTTGTGCTCAATGGAAATTGTTGGATAAAGCTTTGCTGCAGGTGTAAATGAACCGTCGACATCACCATAAGTTAATGCCTTAATATTCTTAATAATTGTCCCAGTTCCACTTACCACAACTGTATCTTTTGTAAATACCCAATCACCCACTGTAAAGGAATTTATTATATTCACGAAGCGTTTAGCCACAATAAGGGCATCTAATGAATTCACATAGCCTGAACCATCTACATCACTGGCAGCCAAACGGATTCCTGTTAATGTAATTGTATTAACAAAATGTTTCATTACAAGCAGTGCATCTGAGGAATTGACTCCTCCCCAAGGCTTATTTGATGAACCATTAAGGGTATAGGTTCCGTTTGCAAGGTTGCCAAATAAATAGTACCCCTGACCGTTAGTTGTAGTTTGGCTTATTGTAGTATTACCTTGTTTCAGGTAAACAGTCGTGTTATTCATTGTGGTTCCTGATGTATTGTCATAGTTCATCACTCCAGCAAGGTTTGCACAGTTTCCAACAATGATATTTCCATTGATATAAGTTGAAAGAATAGTATTGTTGTTAATATCGCTATACATGCATGCACCTGGTATTACTATATCCCAGGTCAATGTGCTGGTACCTAATATCCCATTGAATTTAATCTCCATTAAAGTGCCGTTTTCAATAGTTGCCGGGGTCATACTGAACCATGCAATCTGTACCTTACTGTTTGATGCATTAACAAGTAAAATTCCAGCAGTAAGTTGTGGGTCAGGATTCTGATATCCTGTGTAAGTAAGTATGTTTGTATTGTAAGCCAGATTAAGTGAAATTGCTGCAATACCATTAAGGTTTGAAACTGCGATTGGAACAATGACATTTCCAGGACAAGCATTCATTGTTGGAGCAGTTGTTGTTAATTGTGTATTGGCAGTTACTATAACCACTACCTGATCTGTCCCTGAGCATCCATATGAATCTGTTATTATTACAGTGTATGTGGTAGTTAATGAGGGGCTTACAGTAATACTTTGGGTACTTGCTCCATTGCTCCAAAGATAGTTGTACGGTGCACTTCCACCAGAAGCAGTTGCAGAAAGAGTAGCACTGTTGCCTGTGGTTATACTTTGGTCAGAACCTGCGTTAGCAATTGGAGGTTGATGAACTGAAATTGTAAGGTTTGACGAAATGCCATTCCCGCATGAATTTGTTCCTTTCACCGTAATGCTGCCGGAAACCGCAGAACTGCCGAATGTTACATTAATGCTGTTAGTCGTGCTGGAACCAGTAGCCCCTGTCGGAAGCGTCCAGACATAAGAAGTTGCCCCGCTTATTGCAGGTACGGTATAGGTTATTGCAGAAGCTCCCTGGCAAACACTTACATTTCCTGTGATTGTTCCGGCTGCAGTAGGTAAACTGCTGACTGTAACAGCAAATGTAGAGGCAGTGCCATTCCCGCATGAATTTGTTCCTTTCACCGTAATGTTGCCGGAAACAGCAGAACTGCCGAATACTACACTGATGCTGTTTGTTGTACTGTTACCAGTAGCCCCTGTCGGAAGCGTCCAGACATAAGAAGTTGCACCGCTTATTGCAGGTACGGTATAGGTTATTGCTGATGTTCCCTGGCAAACACTTGCGATTCCGGTGATTGTTCCGGCAGCAGTTGGTAAACTGCTGACTGTAACAGCAAATGTAGAGGCAGTACCATTCCCGCATGAATTTGTTCCTTTCACCGTAATGTTGCCGGAAACAGCAGAACTGCCGAATGTTACATTAATGCTGTTAGTCGTGCTGGAACCAGTAGCCCCTGTCGGAAGCGTCCAGACATAAGAAGTTGCCCCGCTTATTGCAGGTACGGTATAGGTTATTGCAGAAG
>CAIXZF010000016.1 GCA_903923925.1 uncultured Bacteroidales bacterium | reverse complement strand
GTTCCACGACCATGCTGTAATGCTGATTCCAACCGGCAGAACACTGATCTCATTGAAATTAGTGTTCAGGCCAAAGGAAGTATGGCTGAAGTTAGCTGAAACGCTGTCGCAAGGATCAGGGTTTGTAACACCTTCCACAAATATATGATCACAGATTGTATCAGCACATTTCAGGTTTGAGCCTGGCAGGTAAGCTTCCACTATCATGCATACATCGTACCAGCCGCTGCTTGTGAAAGTGTGAGAAGGATTTTGCAGGTTTGAAACGTTGTTTGCACCAGAAAGAGGATCTCCGAAATTCCAGGCAATACTGCTGAATACAAGGCCGCCACCGGCAGTGCTGGTATTCGTGAAGTTTGCTGTAAGTCCGTTTGTATTGAAGGAATAGCTGCCAACAAGGTTATCACAAGGATTACTTACACCTTCAACAAAGAAGGTCTTGCAGATGGTATCGTAGCAATAAGTGCCGTCAATTGTTTTAGCAAAAATAATCAGACAAACAGTATATGAACCTGCAACTGAAAAAATATGGTTAGGATTCTGCAAATTTGAGTTGTTAAAAACTCCTGATGCAGGATCCCCGAAATTCCACGACCAACTGCCAATATAAAGGCCTGGGCCTGTAGTGCTGAGATTAGTAAAACTTGCGTTAAGGCCGCTTAAGGTGTATGCAAAATTGGCAAGAAGACTTGCACAAGGATCAGTTGCAACATCTTCAACAACAACAGTATGGCAAATCATTTTAGTGCAGATAATACTTGTACCCGGTATCATTCCAACTACAACAAGGCAAACAGTGTAGGTACCCGCAGCACTAAAGGTATGACTTGGATTTATCAGAGCTGAAACATTATTGGGCCCAGAAGCAGGATCACCAAAGTTCCATGAATAGGCAATAATTACCATTCCCCCGACTCCAACACTTTGATTGTTAAAGTTAACTGTAAGTCCATTCGAATTAAATACATAATCAGCAAAGAGATTATCGCAAGGAGTTACCGGCGGACAATCAGGAAGTTCGAAGCAAATAGTAGTATCAACGCAGAAACCACAACCGCTGAAAACGAGGAATGTGAGGCATAATACACTGTCCTCGTTCGAATAATAACTTCCGCTTATTGAGGTGAGCCCACCGTTCATGAAATACTGGTTTTCCATGCTGATCGGGCCATTTCCAGTTGATAGAACTGTGAGTTCGCCACAACCTTCTGTAACAATATTGAAATGATATTGCTTCATTCCAAACTCAGCCGGAACGCACCATATAGAATCATGGATAATATTCAGGTAACAACAGCTTGTATCAGCTCCGCATTCCGGTAATGTTACACAGGCAGTATCGGAGGTACAACATAAAATTTCATTTCCCATCTCATCGAAAGATGAAATATGAACCCTGAAACAAAGCGTACTTCCAGCGGTTCCATTGAAAATTGTAGTGCTTAACGGAAGAGAGGTGTCGCCCGGAGGCAGGTTAAGGAATAATAGGTTTGGTGCATATGCCACATAGAGATTTGGTGGAAGAACCTGTAGGTTGACTTCAGAAACAAAAACAGGAGAAAGGTTAATTACATGATAATTTAAAACATAACTGCCATTTTCAGGGTTGCAGAAAATGCTGTCAATTACAAATTCGGCACAAAGACTATCGCCACAATGGTAAACACTAAGATTCAGATTGCCAGTAGTGTCGGTACAACCGAATGAGTTAGTTAAAATAAGGGAATAAACGCCGCTTACATTTGCCACATAGTTTTGTGAAGTTGCTCCTGCAATCGGGGTCCCATTTAATACCCATTGATATGTAGCTGCACCCGGAGGACCAAGTATCGTGTATGGTGCACAGGTGTCGAGACATCCTTCGTAAAATGCACAGAGCTCTGGAAGCGGATTTACTGTAACACAGAAAGTTGCCTGTGAGGTACAGCCGTTTGTATCTGTAACAGTTGCAGAGTAGCATCCATTCTTGCCTACCGAAATAGTATCATTCACTTCACCGGTATTCCAGGAAATACTCACTGTTGAATCGGGATGTGAAACCACAAGCTGAATACTGTCGCCCTGGCAAACTGTTGTTGGTCCAATAGCCCAGATAGTTGGAGGAACTGGTGGAATATGAACATTAATAACAAAAGCAGCGGTGGTATCACTGCAGCCTGTGGTGGTATCGGTAATAATTACCTGGTAAGTATACGTTCCGGCTGCATATGGAAAAATGTTAACTCCCGAATAGATATTCCCATTCACTAAGGTATCATTACTGATCCAGTTATAGGTCCAGTTCAGGTTATACGGAACATAAAGATTTGTGAAATCGCCCAGGCATAAATTATGTTTGCTTCCACTGATTACAGCAAATGGCCCCTGATTAACGATGATTTTAATGAAGGTTGAATAGATGCATCCATTGATATCTGTGATGTTTACAGCATATATGCCTGTTGATGTAACTGTTATGCTGTCGTTGGTGGAACCGTTGTTCCAAAGGTATGAACAGCTTGGGCAGAAAGGTGCAACAAGCAATACCGGTGTTCCTGCGCACACAATAGTGTCAGGATAAGCGGTAATATTACCCGAAACTAAAGGAGCGGTAATGTTCACAGTATCTGTAACAGTTGCGTAACAACCATTGATATCGTGCACAGTAAGTGTTACCAGGTAAGAACCTGGCAGCCCGTATGATTGCGAAGGATTCTGGTTTAGCGATGTGCCGCCATTCCCGAAATTCCAGTTCCAGTAATTAATATTTGTTGTCGAATTATCAGTAAAAGCAACCGGACTGTTGAGGCAGCTTGTATTGCTGATAGTGAAAGCGGCAATTACTTGTGGAGGTATGTTTACTGTATCAATAATTGAAGTTGTACAACTACCGTTTGAAATGGTGAGGGTCACAAAGAACTGACCGGCAGATGTGTAAACATGACATGGATTTTGGATTCCGGAATTATTCCCATCGCCAAAATCCCAATACCATGAAGTAATTGAATTTCCTGCTGTTGTGGCACTATTGTCGGTAAAGCATGCGGGACTTCCGTAACATCCGGTTGAGAAACTGTATTTTGCCAGCAAAGGAATTTCTATTAATGCTGTGTCATTCAGCATACAGGAATCTGTTCCGGCTGCGTTAGGTACTAAGCCAGTGAGGCTCACAATATAAAATGCAGCCTGAGTATAAGTATGTGTGGGATTTGTAGCGTTTGAGTAGGTGAAATCGCCAAAATTCCAGAAAAAACTTCCGCCATTCACAGAGGTATTGGTAAAAACTTTCGGATTGCAGAAGGAATGGGTAAAACTGATGCTTCCATTGGGGATACATGGCTGTCCGGTATCTGGAAGACAGGGGATTTCTGAAACTGTTAGCAGGTTTGAAATTGAATAACAGCCGGTAAAAGGATCGGTAACAGTTACGTTGTATGTTCCGGGAACACTTACAGGATTGCACTGAGAAGTTGCCGCATTCGACCATAAATAGGTATAACTCCCGTTTCCGAGTGCGCAAAGATTATCTGAATAAATACTTCCTGCACAATGTGTGAGAATATTCGGAGAACTGATGCTTGCAACGGGTGCTCCAACATAATTTGTTGTGATTTGTGTGAGCGCTGTACATCCTCCCGCATCTGTAACTGTTACCTGGTAAAGACCTTTTAATGAAATTGTTACTGGATTTGAGGTTGAACTGAAACTTGGCCCTGTCCAGTTATATCCAACAAATACTCCACCGCTCACTGTTAATTGTGCCGTTACACCAGGACAAAGATTCCCGATTTGTGTAATTACAGGTGTAGGCGGATTATGAAGGTGAACCTGTATTGTGTCGCTGGAAATAAGACCACAAATACTAACATTTAAGGTAATTACAACAGTTTGAGGAGCATTATTCCCCCATTCAACCTGAATGCCATTACTCCCTTGACCTGAAAGAATAGTTCCTGAATTTGCAGGAGAAAGTGTCCAGTTATAGTTTACACCTGCAGGGTAAACCACAGCTGTTGAATAATTGCTGGTAGCGTTGGCGCATGCTGAATTATTACCGTTAATTGCCGGTATTGGCAATGAAATGAAAGGAGTTACATTCTGGACAGTCGTATCTGAACTGCAAAATGGGGTTCCAGCCATTTGAATAAAAGATTTTACCTGGAAAGGAGGTGTGTTTCCCCAGTTTACCGTAATACAATTGCCGCTGCCATTAACAGGAGTACCACCGACGATTACCCACTGAATATTTCCTGTTCCTGTGGCGCAATACTGGAAAGTGGAGTTAGGACAAACCAGCGTATCACCACTGATTACTGGTGCTGCAGGAGGAGCGATAACATTAACTTTAATGCTCGCAGAATCATTGCATACCTGATTCGGATTAACAGGAATAGCTGTAAGCACAAAATTACCTGTTAAGTTATTCCAGTTCACACTTAAATTGGAAGATGGCATTGTTGATAAAACCGGACCTGCAGGACTTACTGTCCAGTTGCAATTTACCGCCGGAGAGGTGAAGAAATTAGAGCTGCCATTTGCGCAAGCCATTGTATTACCGAAAATACTTAGTTTCGGACGTACATGCAGAGTCAGGAAGGCAGTACCTCCGCAACCCAACGTTGGATTAAAGTAATTCACCTTAAGTGTATCATTGCAGAATGGAACATAAGGATTGAAACAAATTTCAATATGTTCACAGTGACAGGTATCCGTAAAAGTGCCGCAGCTGCCGCTGGCAAGACTCCAGTTGTAGGTAGTACCGCTAAAATGAGGTAATGTGTAAGTTACACAATCACCCGGGCAAACTTTCTGTGGTCCGGCAATCTGTCCCACTGCGGGTATAATAGGAATATAAATCCATGTTGTATCACTGCATACTGTAGCACAACCGCTTACATATAAGCCCAAAACTCCCATTTGTCCTGCTCCCCAGGCAATTGAAACGCTCTGCTGATTCGAAGGCCCGATAATAACACCACCGGTTACAAACCAGTTATAGGTGCAACCAGGCTGTGAAGTAGTATACATAGCAGTGTCAAATGCACAAACCGTAGAAGGACATGAAATATCTGGACCTGGCAAGGAATCGACTTGTATAATACTTTGAATAGTATCCTTACAAAAACACTTATTTGTTGCGATAAGTGTTATCGTGTAAGTTCCGCCATTCTGATAAATATGCGATGGATCAGTAAGTGTTGATGTGCCCCCGTCTCCAAAATACCACTGATAGGAAATTGCCCCCGTCGATAAATTGTGGAATAATACGGTAGATCCCTTGCAAACACTCATCTGATGCGTAAATTGTGCTACAGGAAGATCAACTTTGTTAATACAGAGTGTACTCGAATCCATGCATCCCCATTGGTTAGTTTCATAAACAGTGATACTTCCATAAGGTGATGAATCCCAGCTTACTGTAGCTGAATTTGTAAATTGTCCTGTTAAAACAAGACCACCATTGACTCCCCATAAGTAGCTGCTGCCGGGATTTAATAAAGTTGAATAAGTTATGATAGAATATTTACAGACATTTTCGCAATTATCTTTACCTCCATGGTCAGGATTTGTTCCAACACCCTGCTCATGCTGCTCTGATGGACAGCTTGGATAAGGGGCATGGGTGATTTTAGGACCTGGCTTCGGATGAATAGTTACATTCAGAAAATAATAAACCGGAGGGCTATTCGGTATAATAATCGTTGCAATTAGCATTCCTGTTCCCGGCATGCCCCATGAAATTACTACTGAGTCGGCATTGGCTGGTCCGATAATGTTGCCACCTGTTACATTCCATGAATAACCCGCCCCGATAGAAACCGGCACAGTGTAGGTAACTATATCGCCGGTACAAACTGAAATGCTACCTGTGATTTGTGCATTTGCCTGGAATATTACCCCAATCAGCAGAATGGAAAGTAATACAGTGTAAATTTTCTTCATCGGAACTTTATTAAAGTGATACTTATTTGTTAATAAACAAGAATCATTCTAAATAAGTTCATTTTTTAATGAAAAACCAGCCCCATACCTATCCGGACTTCTACCATACTTCCCGGATCCCAGCTATACCACCTATTTATATGAAAATCATCTCCTTCGAGGCTATACACATATGTTGTTTTATTTGCAAGAGTTACAGACCGTTCTACAAATTGATAAACATATTGTGTTCCTATGCTAAAATCAAGAGAAATCAGATTTTTCAATATTGCCTGGAAGCCAATTGAAGCACCAATGCCGCCCACAAAATAATTATTCTTAACATAATGACTTACAACTGATTTATCAACCGGATCATCATATCTGTAATACTTGACTTTGGAATTAAAAAACCCAGTTGTCAGCTTTAATTTTCCATAAAAATTACTACTGACTTTCTCTTTATTGACAGCTAACCCAGGCATTCTAAAACTGATGAAGGGACTGATTTTAATTCCGTTGTATTTTGGTTCTAAAGAATTAAAATATAGTGAATTATTAATTCCATAACTCCGCATTCCGGTTGTGGGTCTGTATTCGAAACTCACATTCCAGAGATCTTTGGTTATCAGCCGGGGGTTTATGAAATTTATTATATAGGTCTGCGACTTGCAGATGAAAGGGAGGCTCAGAATAATTGTAAAAACCAAAAGCTGACAGATACTAAAAATTCTAGGTTTTGTACAGAGGTTTAATTTCATCACAGACATTTTAAACCAATCCCGCATATGTAAGGTGATAATCTTGCCACGAGACAGGCAAGATTATCACCTTGAATGCATTTATTCTTCGATAATTACAATTTTTTCAATTTGATCACCCTGACGGATGGCATCGATAACCTCAAGGCCCTCGTAAACTTTACCGAAACAGGTATGGTTGCGATCGAGATGACTGGTGTTAGTGCGGCTATGACAGACAAAAAACTGTGAACCGCCGGTGTTACGGCCGGCATGTGCCATCGATAAAACTCCGCGGTCGTGGTATTGATTGTTTCCGGTAAGTTCGCATTTAATATTGTAACCCGGGCCGCCTGCTCCTGTTCCGTTCGGACATCCGCCCTGGATAACGAAATCAGGAATAACCCTGTGGAAAGTAAGGCCATCATAAAACCCTTGTTCCGCCAATTTGATGAAATTTGCTACAGTATTCGGTGCATCTTCTTCATAAAAATGAAGTTTCATAATACCTTTTTCGGTATGGATTTCTGCTTGTTTACCCATTTTTCTAATTGTTTATGACCAGTTCAGGTCTATGTTCGACGTAAATTTTAGCAACAAAGGTAATGTTTGATTCTGTAACATCTCATCTCTTTATGGCACATATGATGCATTACAGTCGCCAATGCAGATGCCTTTCAGATTCTGAGTGAATGCTGTATACCCTGATAGATGTACAGCAGGATGCTCAAAATACCATTCACCGGCCGGAAAAGCCAGCAATTGACCTGTGAATTTCTTGCTGATCATCAGCGCATCTGTGGAATTAATATTTCCTTTGTACCGGGATTTTTACGGTAGATATAATAACCGGATACTGTATCAGAGGAGGCTGTCCAGCTTATAGTGGATGATGGACCAGCAAATGAAGCTTCAAGAGCAGTGACCGGAGCAAGAACATCGTTCCTGAGACTTGGATCGCCCATAAGTGCAAGGTGCACAAAACGTGCCCCGTAACTGGCAAAATACAAACACAGGAGAAAAAATAAAAGTCTGGACATAGGTTTTAAGGCAATACTACCTTTTTAGTATTCGGTTTTGATGGGCATTAATACAAAAGTGGGCATGCTTAAAGCCATGCCCACTTTCGAGAAAAAACCTTGTTTTTAAATCCCTGGCAAAGCAGGGGCTTTTTTAACCTCATCGGAAAGATTTCCTTTTAAGGTTTTCAGAAAAGCAGCAATATTTGTTATTTCTTCAGGAGTAAGCTTTTTATTTAACTCCGACTGAGCCATGATATCAATTGCCACGTGTAGCTCCTTTACCGATCCATCATGGAAATAAGGCCAGGTTTCAGTAATATTTCTTAGAATAGGAACCTTAAACATGTATTTATCGGCCTCTGCTTTTGTAACAGCAAAGCGACCCTCATCAGCCTTTTCTGTTTTCAGCCATGTTTTCTGATCGCCAAACAGCGGGAATTTCTGATACATACTGCCTCCGAATAAAGATCCCATGTGGCAGGCATTGCAGCCCGAACTCATAAAAGTTTGCAGTCCTTTTATCTCCTGAGCTGTAATTGCGCTGTCGTTACCGGCAAGCCAGGCATCATAGGGTGAAGGTGTCAGCAATGTACGCTCAAAAGCTCCGATCGCTTTTTTCAGGTTTTCGTAGGTAATTGGATTTTTATCCGTTGGAAATGCTGCGGCAAATAATTCCTTATAACCTTTAATCGAGGCTAATTTCTTTTCAACAAATGCCTTGTCGGGCATATTCATTTCAACTGGATTCAGAACAGGACCACCAGCCTGTTCTTCAACATCTTTTGCACGACCATCCCAGAATTGAACAAACTGTAATGCGGAATTAAAAGAGGTAGGTGAGTTTCTGCCGCCCAACTTTCCCTCATCACCCGGCGAAGTGGACTTGTTGTCAACTCCATATGTATTGAGGTTATGGCAGCTGTTGCAGCTATTGTTTCCTTTTTTCGACAAACGTGTTTCAAAATAAAGGATTTTACCGAGTGCTGTTTTTTCAGCGGTCACCTGGTTTTCAGGGTTTGGTGCTTCTGCTGGCAGAGCAGCAAAGATTACGGAAACAACTTTACGGATGCTGTCATTTTTTAGTTTTTCTGTTGCCTGCTCATTTGTTTTAGTATTTGTGCAGGCTAAAAAAAATCCCAGCAAACCAAAGGAAGCGAATAAGATAAGTTTTTTCATTTTGTTCAGGTATTGGTGTCCAACAAATATAATGAAAATTAATGATCGATTTGCATCAATAATGTTATCTTCATTCCGCCTTTTACCTAATGTGTACTAAGTACCTAAGTAGTTGTATTTCTACCACTTAGGTACTTAATGCACTTAAATAATGGATTGTTAGGATTGTTTAATTTGATTCTGAAATTAGTTTAAAATATCAGTTGTATAAAGCCTTATGACAATCGCTGCAAGCCTTATTTGCAGCTCCTTTTTTCAATGGAACCGGATGCACGAATTCAAGCGTATCTTTAAGATTAGTAAAATTGAAGTTTGCGGAAGATCCCTGTTCTATAATCGAATGACAAAGATTGCAGTTCGACGGTATAAGTTCCCCGGATTTAGTGATGTGTTTTCCGGAATGACAGCGGAAACATCCGTTTGATTCCATATGGCCGAGGTGACTTGGGTAGCAAGAGGCATCAACCTTCATTTCAGGGAAATTATTCTTTTCATATTCCTGAACAATTTTTCTTGCGGAGGCTTCAATCAGGTCTTTTCTCGATTTCCAGATTTCTTTATGTCCAATAGAATAAAAATTACAAATACTCTTTGGTATATATTCACGGGCCGAAGCTGTTGTTTCAAAAGCTTGTTTCAAAGCTTCCATCGCAGCTTTTTTGATGTAGGGCAATTGAGGAGATAGTATCCCTGCGCTTAAGGCATGATCAATAAAATCGGGAGCTGATAGGAAAAGATGGGATGGCCTGTTATGGCAATCCATACAGTCCATTGTTAGAATTTTATCTGGGTCCTCATTTTTCGCAGCAGGCAGTTGTTCTGGGTTGGTAAAAATTTTCACAACACCGGTTTTCAGATTTGTATACCTTATCCATGGTATTATTTCTCTTGATTCGTTTGTAGGGGAGTATTCAATTCGTACATCAGGATTAATATGCCAGTGAATTCCTTCTTTCAAACCTCTTGCAGTATTTTTCGGACCTAACTTAAGCAGAAGGGAAATATTCCATTCTGTATTTGCCGAGTCGGCCAGGTAGCTTACTTGATTTAGAAGTTTTCTCGTATAAAATTTCTGTGGCCAGTGACAGTTTTCACAAGTTTTCCGATCGGGCCTGAGTGTTTCAGCAGAGGCAGGGATGGGTCTGGGAAAATTATTTGTAAACATGGAATATGCCATTCCTACAATAGATAATCTTGACTGAACAAACCAACCAGCTCCTTCGCCTGCATGGCAGCCCATACAGGATACTTTGGCATGAGAAGAGTTCAGATAAGTAGTATACTCAGGCTTCATGGTATTATGACAAAGCTCTCCACAGAATTCAGAAGAATTTGTATATAAGTACGCCTTATAACTACCAAGAAAAGAGGCAATTAAAAAAATAACTGTAATTGTTCCAATCTTCGCCATAATAATTTGGTCTGGCTTTTCATTGAAATCTATTACTGGTAGATTGCGTTCTTTTGGATTCCCTTTTCTATCCTTTTTAATCCTGATATACATCCCGCAAAGAATGAGGATTACGCCCAGAACCAGCGACAATGGCAGGATCACATATATGTATACATCAAGATAGCTGGAATGGTTATTGTAAAGAAGTGTAAACACATGAATAAACAGCATAAGTATCAGGCTGTTGAATACAACTATAAACCCTGTTATACTGAGCCAGTTGTAAATTGAACTTGGTAATCTCATAAATCCCGACTAATTTAAAAACAGACCATATTTTCTTTGACGGCTAAATATACTGTACAAATGTTCATTTTTGTATGTATATACTTTAATTTTATTTAGACTAATTATATACAAGAAAGTAATTTTGTAAATATAATTAACAATCAGGGAATTAGGAATGAATTATTTATTTGACTTTTTAAATTAAGCCTTCTACATTTACTAATCGATATATATCTGTATATTTTTAAAAACTAAAAACAGAGAAATGAAAAAAAACTCTCGCAGGGATTTCCTGGTAAAAGGTGCTACAGCGGCCGTTGGAACGGTATTGGCCGGGGGCTTGCTATCCATGTGTACCAAGAAGGACGACTTGGAAGCTACAGGTGAGAAGGTAAAACTTCTGGATACAAATGGTAACCTTGTAGAAGTAGACAAAGGGCATATGCTTTGTTGTAGTGCACCAGGCTCAAAAGAAGTGCGTAAAGGGATGCCGGGACGTCACTTTGTTATGGTAATTGACCTTTCCAGATGCAGGAATGCACGAAGATGTGTTGATGCTTGTAATTCAATGCATTACCTGCCACCTCACCATGAGTGGCTGAAAGTATTTTTGATGCAGGATTCTGAGGATACTTCATCATATTGGTTTCCAAAACCATGTTTTCATTGCGACACTCCTGCCTGCGTGAATGTTTGTCCTGTTGGCGCAACCTTTAAAAGGGAAGATGGTCTCGTTCTTATCGATAATGAAAGATGCATCGGTTGTAAGTTCTGTATGGCTGCCTGCCCATATTCGTCGAGAGTTTTCAACTGGGATGAGCCCAAATCGCCGAATGCAGTTTATTCTCCTGAGTCGAGTGTGCCACAAAGAGTTGGTACTGTGGGGAAATGTGATTTTTGTCCCGATTTTTTCAAACGCGGAGAATTACCTGATTGCGTAATGGCTTGTCCCAACGGAGTTTTCTTTTACGGGGACAAAAATGAAGATGTGGTAACCAATGGTATTGAGTCGTTCAGGTTCAGTGAGCTGGTTAAAAATAAATCGGCCTTCCGCTATATGGAAGAACTTGGAACAAGGCCCAGCGTATATTATCTGCCACCTGTCGACCGGCTTTATCCAGTTGAAAAAGGATTTGAAGATATGCCGGAGGAAACACGCAAGGCTTATGAAGTAAGAAGAGCTCACATCAAGAAATTTAACGTTTAAGAAGGGGAAATCTCATGGAATATCAAAAAATTGCACAGAATAAGCTTGAAGAAATATTCTCCCACTTTGGCAAACCCAGTGGAAAAGAAAAAATTCTGTTCGTTTTATTTGGATTGGTATGCATTGGTGCACTTTATGCCTTGTATACTCAGATTGTTGAGGGTCATATTGTAACAGGTATGAGGGATAATGTAGTATGGGGTATTTATATAGTAAATTTTATATTTTTTATCGGAATCAGTTATGCCGGTGCTATGATTTCAGGGATTCTGCATCTTTTACATGTGGAATGGAGAAAACCAATTATCAGAATTGCTGAAATGATCACGGTTATTTCTACAATGATAGGTCCAGTTTATATATTATTATGTGTAGGTCGGTTGGACAGGCTCCAGAATATTCCTTTGCACGGAAGAATTCAATCACCGATTACCTGGGACGTAATGGCCATAACCACCTATCTTTCAGGAAGTATCCTTTTCTTGTATCTTGCTTTGGTGAGAGATTATGCTCTTATGAGAGATAATGAAGGAATGAAGATCCCCAATTGGAGAAGGAATATTTACCGCAAACTGGCAGCTTCTTATTATGGTTTACCTGAACAGAAAAAACTTCTCGACAGAGCTTTGACCATAATGTCGGCCATTATTATTCCTCTTGCTGTTATCGTTCACTCTGTGTTAGCCTGGATTTTTGGTATGACAATCAGACCAGGATGGCATAGTACAATTTTTGCGCCCTATTTTGTTATTGCAGCAGTTTATTCGGGAACAGCAGTCCTCATTATTGCCATGTGGATATTCAGAAAATACTATCATCTGGAAGAATATCTGCAGGAAAAACATTTCAAATATCTGGGGATTATCCTGCTTGTACTGGCCGGAATTTATGGCTACTTTACCTTCAGCGAATACCTTACAGTATGGTATGGATCTGAATCCTGGGAACTAGAAGTAGTTTACAAACTTTTTGATATGAATAGCTATGGCCCGTGGTTCTATTTTGCAGCTGTTGGTGGCGTATTATTCCCAATGATCCTTGCCGGAGTTCCGTTTATCCGTAATATTAATACAATCACTATCGCATCTGTTATTGCTGTAGCCGGTATGTGGATTAAACGTTACCTTATTGTTGTACCAACTTTGGAAACTCCACTGCTTCCTATTCAGGATACACGTCCGGAATATGTGAACTACTCAATTACATGGGTCGAATGGTTTCTTACGTTCGGCGGTGTTGCAGTTTTCTTTTTATTCTTTATGATCTTCATCCGGTTCATGCCGATTATTCCAGTAGCCGATATTGTAGAAGTAAATGATCATGAGGATTTTATCACCGAAAAACTTTAATATTATGCAACTAAAATACATAAGACATATAATAGTGCTTTTTGTTCTGATTCTCATTCTCCCTTTCAGGGGAAATACTGCAGATCAGTTACAACCTAAGATGAAAATAACCTATAAGAAGGTTACCGACGGAACCAGAAAGATTACGGTTTCTGTTTCAGCTTCCGACAGTGGAGTAAAGGTTTACCCGGAGGGTGTTATCATCACTGTTTCTGCTGAAAAGGATTCAGCAAAAGTTAAATTGGGAACAGTATCAACAGACTGGAAGGGTAAGGCAACATTTGAAATTCCTGCTGGCAGGACGGTGGCGAAAGGAAGTGATGGCTTTTACTCTTTCCTCGCCAATTTTGACGGCTATGGAAAATTCGCCGCTGTCGACGGCTCTGTGAAAGTAAAGGATATAACTCTTGAGTTAAACTTCGATCCTTTGGATACAGCTAAGATTGCGCATGTCTTCGCTTATGAAATTGGTGCAAAAGGAGAGAAGATAATGGTACCTAACCTGGATGTTGATTTCTGTGTAACCAGAATTTTCTGTTTATATCCTTTTGGAACTGCAAAAACCGATTCAACAGGTCAGTGCAGTGTGGCATTTCCCAGAACATTGCCGGGAGATTCCGTTGGGGAAGTAGTTCTTGTTGCAAGAATTATGGATAACGACACATACGCCAATGTTGAAACCCGCAAATCGGTTAAATGGGGAGTACCTTTTATTCCAGAATTAAAATTACACAGAGGATTGGGAGATACTGATGCTCCGCTTTGGATGGTTTATACTCTGATAGTATTGCTCTCAGCTGTTTGGTTTCACTTTTCCTACATTATCTTCCTGATGCTGAGAATAAATTCAATCGGGAAGAAAATGCTCAGGAATACGGCGAATTCTGCGGTTTAAAACACAAAATAAAAACAAAAGATGGAAGAGAACTTAAATCCTGGTAAGCAGGAAGACCAGGGATATGAGCAGCTGCTTTCCAGAATAGAGATCCTGGAAAAACGCATTTCGAAAATGGAAAATAATTTGACCCCCGACCGGCATTTTGCCGGTCAGGCCGGGTCTGCTTCTGCAGCAATGCAGAATAGAACCCAGCCGATGGATGAAGATTTTATTACCATCGATAAAACGGTTATTGAATCAAAGGTTGTGGAATACGGTTTAGCCGGACTTGGCAGCCTGGTACTTATTTTCGGGATTACCTTCCTGATGATTTTTACCCAAAATCATTGGAATAGCTTGCTCTCAACTTTGATGGGCTTCGGATCTGTTGCCGCCGTATTTTTTATGGCAGGCTACCTAAAGGCCTCATTTAAACACATGGCTTACATGTTAACAATAAGCGCTCACCTTCTGGCATATTATACAACATTAAGGCTCTTCTTCTTCTCCGTCACACCTCTGATTCCCAGCCAGACGATTGTTCTGGTACTTGTACTTGCTGCAATTTTTACCCACCTGTATTATGCCATCCGGAGAGAATCGCAACTGGAAGCGGGAATAGCCATTGTTCTTATTCTTTTTACAGCACTTCTCTGCGATAAGCCATACCTGACTTTCCCGGTTATTATCCTGGCTACGGCCACTTCTATGTACCTGTTTATCAAAAAAGGCTGGTCAATACTGCTGATTGTTAGTATGTTTCTCTGCTATGGTGCCCATATCGAATGGTTTTTCGGCAATCCATTACTCGGCAATCCATTTGGAATTGTTACTGCTCATCAGTTTAACTTCGCCTACCTTTTTGCCTATGCAATGATTTTCTCATTAACATCATTTGTTCCTAATAAGGGTTTGTTTAAGGATGGAATTTATACCACCACTATTATACTTACAGGAGTACTCTTCTCTTCTGTAATGATGCTGAATATCCTTACCTTCTTCGAAAAATCCTATGTTCCTGTGTTTGCTGCAATATCTGTAATGTGCCTTTCGTATTCTGTTATCCTGAAATTCAAGGTTAACAGACTGGTAGATCAGTCGTTCTTTGCTGTTTTCAGTTACATGGCGCTAAGTGCTGTGATTTACGGCCTGGTGAAACTTCCTGACGGATATTATTTGCTTTCACTTCAGAGTTTGCTGGTATTATCAATGTCACTTTGGTACAGATCAAGGATTATTGTTATGATGAATACCCTGATGTTTGTGAGTATTACTCTGGCCTACCTTTTTACATCCATTCCAATCGACAAGATTAATTTTACACTTGCTTTTACGGCAATTGCCAGTGCCAGAATTATAAACTGGAAGAAACAAGGCCTTGATCTTAAAACAGAAAGTGTTAGAAATACCTACCTCTTAGTGGCTTTCTTTACAGTTCTCTATGCCCTTTATTTTGCTGTTCCACCGCAATATGTTACCTTATCATGGTCGTGTGCTGCAGTAGCGTATTTCATTTTCAGTGTGATTCTTCACAATATAAAATACCGCTGGATGGCTATAAGTACGCTGGCCGTAACTGCCTTTTATCTCTTCTTTGTGGATCTGAAAAACATGGAAGTAGGCTATAGGGTAATTGCATTTCTTTTCCTTGCAGTTGTATCAATTGGAGCATCACTTTATTACACCAAAAAGATTCTCAGAAAATCAAAATCTGAGGAAACTTCGGAATAGATTTCCCTATTCTCTAATTTATACTCATTATCAGATAGAGCACGAAAGCTGTTACTGATGCTTTTGCAATGGAAGAGCCTCTGGCAGCGGCTTTTGTCCGCTCAATAATCTTCTGTTGTTTATACCCTTCGGTGTAAAGTTTAACATCAACTCCCTTTGGTGGAACTGGCGCGGTAACAGGCTGTCCTGCAGCCATTGAAACCAGATAAGGTGAGCCGTACATCCAGCCAAGTAGAAATGTTCCTATTCCCCATCCCGCGCAATCTTCATGCCGGGCGGTTTCAACACCTTTTTCATAACTTCTGAAGTAGTAATTTCCATCATCCGGAATGTTTATGTTAGGTATTGCAATAAGTACAGAATCTTTTGCCACTCTGTCTTTTTCAAGCCCGATTTTTGTGCTGTACTGATTTCTTATAGCTGGTTTTCCAAATTCATTAAACCAAATAGTTCCTGAATCGCTTACTATTTCCTCTATTTGCGAAATCGGCAGATCACAAAGATTTCCACCCTTTATATATTCCAATTTCACCGAATCAAAGCTTCGGATCTGTAGTTTATTTATATATTTCCCGGTTTTCAGCAGGATGCTGTTTTCATTCAATTTATCAGGTATGTCCTGTGCAAAACACACAACAGGCAAAAGAATTGCTATTATAAAGTTCAGGTTTTTCATTTGCTAATGATTTTAAAATTTTAGGGGATCCTGGAAATAATGGGTTTAAAGTCTCTGAATTGAATTTTCACAGGGCCCCATTTGCTATCCTGAAATTCGATGCTGCTGATATTGTCAATATATAAGTCGTGAAGACTGCCATTCTTTTCATATACAATTGAATATGTTTTAATTTCGTTCATCGTAATATCCTTAATAGTAGTGTAATCTGTTTCAATTATTTTCCCTGGCCCAAGTTCTGTAAGATCCTTTTTTTGAGTAAGATCTGGCAGCTTTTCTTTTTGGGGATTGCCTGGAATCATTAGGAACAGTAGACTTAAGAACAATAAAGTTGCTTTCATGATTTCCCGGTTTTAGATGCATAATTTAGTGTAGAAAAACTGATTATTGAGATTTGGGTTTACGGTAAACATTGAAACCAAAGGAGAAACCAACAATTGTTCCTTCTTTTCGTGGTGAAATATAAACATTAACCGGAATATTCAGATAACCCGATTTAAAGGTCTTTCCAGCTGCAAGTATAAGGCTTGTTGACAGTGCATTTTGTCCGCGGCTGTCCACTCTCTCTTCTCTTGAATACCACAATGGATTATAGAAGTTATTAAACTGGGGATCGCCATCGTAATACCATTTACCATCTTCAGTTCCATGGTTTCCATCACCGAAGAATCCGCTGGCTTTTTTAACTACCCTGAAACTTGGGCCGAAGGCGAATTCCCATCCATTTTTTCCAACCCTGAAACCGTTGAGAATGCTGAGCGAAGGAATCATTTTTCCTGATTCAAGACCTCCAATAAGGGCTACACCTTCAATAAGTGCCTGGAAATTACCAGAACTGAGGTATTGCCACTCATGCTGCCAACCAAAATTAAACATTGCAGGATACATATTGAAACCACCATCGCCTTCTTTGGCTGTCATAACACTGGCTGCATCACCAAAGGCCAGCGAAGCTCCCATTCTTGGCCCATTCAGCCTTAGCCTGGTTTTCGGACTTTCAATCGGCATGTCATAATTCACAAGTAAATCAGCAATGTTCGGATCGGGTTTGATCCCTGCAAGTTTCTGAACAGAAATTTCAATCATTTTCTGTAGTTCGGGTTGAAGGTTCAGATATTCAGTGACATCCGTTTTTTCCAGTGATTCTGTTTTAATGTCGAAAACTTTCAGCGTAATAATTATTTTCTCTCCAAAGCGGTCGATATTCGCAGTAATAATTTTATCTGTTTTAAGGGCCTTGCCTGCTGCAATAACACAGCTTCTTCCAAAACAGTTCTTTGTTTCAAGATTATTCTTTTTCAGAATATCTGATGTTTCATATTTATCAAGTAAAGAATAGATTCCTGCTTTCTCCAGCTCAAGGTTTAGCATAAAATTTACTGCCTCCTGATCCTGAATAACACCTTTACTTTCAACAGCCAATAGAGCCGCGATAGGTTTATTCTGTGAAAATGCCGGAATAATCGCAAGCATATAAAATAATGAAATGCATAAAAATAATTTAATTGTCGTTGTTTTCATGGCTTTTAGGTTTTTAGTTGATGAAGCAAAAGTATATCTGACCGGCCTTGTTCTAAAATTGATTGGATTCAGCGAATTTTCAATCGCTGCAATTTGTGCAAAAATGACTGTGAGAAAGTGTAAACAAGAGTAAGAATTGCAAAAAATGCGTAAGACACTTGATTTTTTGCATTTATTTCTTTTCTTTGTATACGAAATTGCAAAAAATGCAAATATGAATGAACCGGGATTCTTAGAGATACAAGGTCGGCTGATGCAAAAGCTGAAAGACCTTTTACCCCCACATCTGTCTTTGGCTCAGGAGCTTCCGGAGATACTGGGGATAAGTACAGACAGTGCTTACCGTCGTATTCGCTGCGAAAGTGCACTTTCTATTGATGAAGTAGAGAAGATCTGCAAACAGTTTAAAATCTCTTTCGACAGCCTGATAAAACAGGAGTCGAATGCTGCAAGCTTTAATTATTCTCCCATTCGCGAAAAAGCCGACCTGATCAGGTACCTCAGAGGTATTCGTGATGATATGACCAGGATTTTCCAGGCTCCGAATAGCAATATTACCTACGCCTCAGTGGATGTTCCTATCTTTCACATTTTTAAGAAACCGGAGTATTTTCATTTTAAGATGTTTTACTGGATTCATTCCATTGCTAAGGATCCGGAGTATGTTAATATGAAATTCAGCGTTAAGGATCTTGATGATGAGATGACAGCAATAGCCATCGAAATGCTCGATCTTTACGCGAATATTCCCTCCACCGAACTTTGGGCTGATAGTGTTTTGGTCAGCACCATAAAGCAGATCGAATATTCGTGGCTGGCAGGACTTTTTGCTGATAAATCGGATGCACTGGTTTTGGTAGATAAAATCAGGGAAAGTTTGGAACTGGTGCAGAAAGAAGCTGAGTTGAATATTAAATTCCTCTTCAATGGAAGCCCAGGCTCATTGAGTCCGACATTTCATCTGTATCAAACCGATATTGAAATCGGAAATAACACAATTCTTGTTTCGCTGGGGAATAATTTCGTGGTTTACAATACATTTCACACCTTTAACAGGATGTATACCAGCAATCATGATTTTTGTGTTCAGACAGAACAGTGGTTGAATAATATTAAAAAGCAGGCGAGTCTGATCAGCGGAGTGGCACAGAAACAGCGGTATCAGTTTTTCAGAAGAATATTTATCAGCCTTGAACAGCTGCATGAACTAATTCTGAAGGCTTAAGCCATTATCGCATTGATGTTTTGTAAATTTGCATGATGAAGAAAAATAAGCCAATATTTGAAAAGCGGATTTTCTGGGACGTAGACTTCGAGAAGATCGATTATGACGCAAAAGCGAATTTCGTAATTGAGCGGGTTTTTTCGCGCGGCGATGTGGAGGATATACGGCAGTGCCGCAGGTATTACGGGGATGAAAAAGTTACTGAGGCATTGCTAAAGGCAAAATACCTGCCTGAACATACTATTTATTTAGCCAGTGCAGTTATCGGGAAACCACTTAATGAATTCAGATGTTACATTTTGAGACAGTTGAACCCAGGACTTTATCCTTATTAAAAGAACTAATGAAACTGCCTGAACTTCAGGAATTTTCATTAGTTGGAGGAACAGCTTTATCTCTTCGTTACGGGCATAGGAGCTCGGTGGATCTGGATTTGTTTTATCACGAAAAATTTGAAATAAAAAAAATAGTTGCCTTGTTTGAATCCTATTTCAAAAGCAGATTCTTTTATAAAGCACAGCATACCCAATTCGGAATATTTTGCTTTATTGATGATGTTAAGGTGGATATTGTTCACTATCCACACCTGCCGATTAAGCCTATAGAAGTTGAGGATGAGATTAGAATGTATAGCAGTGAAGACATTGTCGCAATGAAAATACAAGCTATGTTAGGACGTGGACAAAAAAAAGATTTTTGGGATTTGTTCGAATTACTTAAACACTATTCGTTGGAACAAATAATTTCCTGGCACAAACAAAAGTTTCCCAGTCAGATGTTATTAATAAGCATTCCTCATGCAATTACATATTATGTAGATGCAGAAGATACAGATACTCCCAAAAGTTTCAAAGAACAGACCTGGAATAACGTTAAAAAGGGGATACAGGCTGCTGTTAGCGATTACCTGCGATAAAGTGATAAAATTTAAATCCGGCCGGTTTAAACGCGGTTTTTGTGAATTTTTAGTGTGCTAATTTGCTGGTTTGCTAGTGTAATGGTTTGCTAGTGTGCTAGTGTGCCGATATTTTTGCAAACTAGCCCTGAAAGGGCAATTTCCATTAGCGATGGGCAGCGCCCATCGTGTGAAATGCTGACTAACAACATATGAGCCCTGTAGGGGCGGTCTACCTTCAGGAGGACCGCTCTAACAGGGCATTGTTCTTTTGGTGGGCTGGTTAATCATTTCCAGCATCAGCCGTTGTTTCGTGCCGACCCTTACAGGGTCAT
>CAIXZF010000015.1 GCA_903923925.1 uncultured Bacteroidales bacterium | reverse complement strand
CAGCAGCGTTCCCCCACAAGAAGCTGAATACCATTTAGCAGTTGCCGCTGTTCCTAAAGTTCCGCCGGAATAGGTTAGAACGGTACTCGCTCCAAGAAGAATACTGGCAGGATTTGCAGTTGCAGAGGTTGGGGCAGTTGAACTGCTTCCAAAACCACTGATTAACATTGTTGATAGTGGTCCCTCACAATTGGAGTTTTGACCTTTAACACTAAGGGTTCCAATGCCAGCATTTGATGAAAATGATACCTGAACACTGCTGCCACTACCGGTGATTGTAGCTCCCTGTCCTGAATAATTCCAGATATAGCTCGTAGCATTCAGAATGTTTGTCGTAGAATACGTATACGTGGAGTTCAAACATGGACTTGAAGCACCACTTATTAATCCAAGTCCGGGAATTGCTTCATTAAAGATGACCATTGAGCTTACACTAGGCTGGCAAGGACTGTTGGAAACACTCCAAACTAATTGATATTGACCAACACCACCAGTAAGGTTTACAGTTTGAGTGGGACTATGAATATTAGACATTGTGCATGAAGATCCCGAGGATTGTGACCATGTGCCGGTTCCATTAGTTGGGGTATTCGCATTCAGGATATAAGTAGTTGCTTCACATAAGATAGCATCAGGACCGGCATATGCAGGACTTGGTAATGCCGCATTTGTAATAATAACCTGATCTGAATTACCTGGACAAGGGGCATTTTCAACTGTCCACTGATAAACATATATTCCGGCACCTGAAAGAGTTGCGAAAGTTGCAAATGAATTAATATTTTGAATTGAAGAGGAAGGTCCTGAAATCTGAGACCATGTTCCAGTACCAACTGTAATGGACATTGCTGTAAGTGATGCAATTCCAGAGTTGCAATTGGAATAATCAGAACCTGCTGTTGCTATATCTGGAAGAGCAGCAGCAGTAATTGAAAGCGTTCTTTGCACACTCGTACCACAAACTCCATTTGCCACTACAGAAATTGTTCCTCCGGATGTCCCTGCTATGCCGGTTATTGAAGATGAGGTAGAACTTCCGGCCCAACCCGATGGTAAAGTCCATGAATAGGATGAAGCACCGGAAACAGCTGATATGCTGTAAGTTTGACTGCTACCTTGGCAAACTGAAGTGTTGCCGGAAATTGCACCAGGCTGCACTGGAACCAGTGTAATGCCAACATTGAGTGTACTGGCAGAACTTGTACCACAGGAGTTGTTTGCTGTTACTGAAATTGTACCTCCGGATGTCCCTGCTGTGCCGGTTATTGAAGATGAGGTTGAACTTCCGCTCCATCCGGAGGGTAATGTCCAGGTGTAAGATGTTGCATCGGAAACTGAATTGATATAATAATTATTACCACCATTCTGGCATGGGGCTGAACTTCCATAAATAGTACCTGGTGTGCCTGGAATTTGGGTTGTATTTACTGATAAAGTACTTGAAGAGCTTGAACCGCAGCCATTGTTTGCAACGACAGAGATTGTTCCGCCACTTGTACCAGTTGTACATGTTATTGAAGTCGAAGTTGAACTTCCTGACCATCCTGATGGAGTAGTCCAGGTATAATCTGTCGCTCCGGACACAGATGAAATGTAGTAAAGTTGAGATGTGCCCTGACATACAGTATTGCTCCCTGTAATTGAACCCGGTTGGACTGGCGTATTGCATATTTTGTTGTAAGCTAATGTATAATTCCCATAATAACTGCTGTATCCTTTGACTTTTAAGTAGACATAGTTCACTGAAGAATAATCGCAGGTCCAGGTTATTGTACTTCGTGCAGTTTCACAGCCGTCATCGTCTGAAGTAATAAGATTGCAATTGTTATCATACAAATACAGTTGTGTATCAAAATCAGCTGTTGCTCCATCACCACATCCCGTTTTAAAGGTGTAAGTAGGTCCTTGAACTACAGGGAATCGATACATCTTGCATCCATTTAAACCGATGCTTGAAGAGTGAGTATTCCAGGAAGAAGAAGGTAGATAAACAAAATCATAGGAAGGACAAGAATTGCAAGTTCCGGCTTGTTGTGTGAAATTAGCCACCAGCGTCCTATCACTGGTTAACATGAAAGTATAACTAGAACTTGTTGAAACTTGTGTGCCCCCATCAGTCCAGTTTGTAAAGTTGTATCCGGTATTTGAGGTTGCTGTTACTGTTCTGCTTGATCCGCTTGTATAAGTTCCTCCTCCGCTGGTAGTGCCACCCGCCGATGGACTTGATGAAGTGAAGATAGTATAATTCGTTATAGCTGAAGCAGTTGTAAAGCTTTTAACAGTTGAATAATTGGATGATAAATTACAAACATAGGATTTAACTGTCCAATAATATGTTGTACCAGCCTGAGGTGGGTAAGCGGAAGATGAGGACCATGCGTATGAAGATGTTGCAGTTGTGTTTTGATTCACCCGAATAGAAGTTGATTCTAATGTGCTGGTAGTAAATCCACTAGCCGCAGTCCAGCCGCTATTTGATGTAGAGACCTGTATTCTGTATTGTGGATTTATACCGCTAACGATACTCCAATCAAAATTAACTGGAATAGATACATTTGTTTGACTGCTTGATGGAGTTACGGTTACAGGTGGACCTGATATGCATGTTGAAGATGTATAAGTACTGCCTGAAACAGGTATGCCGCTGTTACTTGTCACATCGCAAAAACTTATTGGGATTGATTGAGTATACCAACTTGCTCCTGAATTCATTACCATAAAATGTAAATGTGGTCCGGTTGAACAACCAGTATTTCCACTATATCCAATTATTTGACCTTGTGAAACGACATCACCGACACTGACGGAAGAACCGTTATATGTTAAATGTAAATATAATGCATAAGTTCCATCGCCATGATTTATTACAATTCTGTTCACGTTGTTCACACAAGAAGTACAATTTGGGTAGGGGCAATTCCCATTCGACCAACTTTCAACAACAATACTTACAGTTCCACCTCGGGATGCAACAACGGTTGTGCCTGTGTTCATTTGAAAATCCCATGCATACTGTTCAATTCCACTGTGTGAGGTCGATCCTCCGTTTCCTTGAGTACACAGGTAGCTGCTTCCAATTTGAAAAGGAAGTTTATATTGACATTGACCAATTACCGAATGGTTCAATAACATTAAGATCAGAACTGTAAAAAGTAGACCATAAAAAATGGAAAGGTTAATATTCTTCATAAAAGTTCTAGGTTGAGTCATAATGGTTAAGTCAACTAAAAATATTTGCTTGCTAAGCAATGCAAGAGGTACAAAAATAGAGTAAGAATAAGGCTGATAAAAACAAACCACTACTTAATGTATGAAGCAGCTGTTCCAGGAAACGGATGAACCATTCAGGCAAATGAACACACTACTTCCCCGAACGAAGAGTATTCGTCTGAAGTTGGGTGCAGGAAAAACAATTCGATGAAAGGTATTGAAGTTTATACCTGTTTCTGGTCCTTAATCAATATCGTTTCCTGAAAATTTAAGGTAAATTACTTTACCATCAACAGCTAGCTGGCATTGATGCGTAAAACGATCGACTTTGGTGAGATATCTGGAATTCAGTATCAGCGATCGGCTGATACGCTTAAAATCAAGTTCAGGAAGAGTCTTTTCTATGGTTCCCATATTGCTCGAAATGGTTTCTTTTTTATCTCCGCGGAGAAATAAATGCGTGTAATTTCCGTCTGCTTCGAGGTAAAGAATATCAATCGGGTCTACAAGTATGTAGCCTGTCCGTATATTAAAACGGATCCTGCTGCTTGATGAGAGGGGTTGTCTAATTTTTATCAGAAGCTCGTCGAGCTTTTCTTTATATGTATCTTTTTCTTTTATAAAACGAAATTTCTCAATTGCTTTTGCCAATTCAAAGTGATCGATAGGTTTTAACAGGTATTCGAGAGCAGAAGCCTTTATTGCCTGAATGGCAAACTCATCGAATGCTGTTACGAAAATAACCGGAATATCAATATTTAAATCATGAAGTTCAGAAACAAGCTCAAACCCACTTTTCTGAGGCATCTGTATATCAAGAAATATTAATTCAGGGTGCTCCTTCAAAATAACCGGCAATGCTTCATCAACACTTTTACATTCTGCAATTACCTGCATATCCTGATGCTCTGACACCAGGGACTTGACCAGGTCCCTGGCATCAGGTTCATCATCCACAACTATTACTTTATAAAACAGCTGCCCTGAATTGTTTGAATTATTCATCATCAATGTATCACATTACTACAAATTTCTTCATTCCGATTCCCTGTGGCGACATAATTTTCATGAAATAGACACCCTTGCTTTGTTTTGAAAGATCAAGCTGCATGTTTTCCCCATTCCATTTAAATTCTTCAATCAGCGTTCCGGAAGGAGTGTATAGCCGAACTGTGGAGGATTTAAAATACTCCGGTTTATTTGAAGTAAGATTAATAAGACCGTTGGAAGGATTAGGGTAAACCTTGATATTGCCCGAAAGCGGAGATGTATGGTCTTCAATGCCTTCGGTAATTGGGTTATCACCGAAAACAACCAGGTTGCAGGCCACATCAAGCATAGGATTGTAGCCATCAGCGCAGTTGGTGCAGGTTACTCCGGTTACACAATTTGGATTGTTCGGATGACACTGATCCACATAGGTTGGAAAAAATACGTATTTAAGCTCCAGATCTGGTCCGTTAATATATGGTGTCATGTCATAATCGTACCATTGGGCAATTGCTCCCGGGCACCAGCCGGCACGGTTGTAGTACCAGGTACCGCTCTGAGGCTGACAGCCATCGGGATTCGGGTTACAGGTGTACCAGTTGTGTTGTGTAAACGTTTCGGCATTGTTAACCCAGATGTGATGTGTGGCTTCATAAAACTCTGCCGCATTGGAAGTGTTGAGGTCGCCCCAACCATGTCCGGTTGAAACCAGTTTTAGTTTTGATCCCAATGCTTGTCCGGGGAAAGTGAAATTAGCAGGCTGAACAGGCTGAAGGTTGGCATAATCGCCGAATTGGTAAACCTGGTTCCAAACCTCATAAATATTGCTGTAACAATGTGCAGGGATACCGGCTTTATAATGAATGGTTAGTTTATAGAGATATCCATTATCGAGGGTAGCACAATTAAACCTGAAACTGATCTTGCCACTCATCAGCGACATATAATCGGTTACGTCAATGTTGTGAGAACAGGCAACTCCGTAAGGAGTGATGTAGCGGATAATCTCAAACCACTTACCATCATGACCTTTAGCATCAACACTGGCAACCCTGTCCCAGGCCCCGCAGCCTCCGGTAGGACAGCTAACCTGCAAAGTAGCAGTAATCTGGTCGAAAGCACCCACAAATACCGGCAGTTCTGCATCAACGGTTAAGGTTGGTACATCCGTATTGAGCCAGAGTCCCTGGGCAGCGATTATATCCTGATCGGCTGTATCAGGAACTACTGTGAAATTAACTGTTGATGTTGCTGTAGCACCGAAATTATTTGTAGAAACAACGGACATAGCGTAGTTCCCGTAAGTAGGTGGTGTCCACCATGCGGTATAATGTCCGTTCAGGTTATTGGTAGCAGTAATATTTACACCATCAATAACAAAATGAAGCCCTGTTACCTGAAATAGTTCCGGAACTGTTATAGTAGCGATGGCCGCAAGCTGCATTTTCTTTAAGGCAGGCATTAGTACATTCCCTGTTAGCGGACTGCGTACATCAATATCCGGTACATGAGTTGCAGGATCGTAAACAGTAAAGGAGTTTATAACCGGTGCGGCAGGAGTATATGTGCCATTGCCTGGCTGATTTGCTTTTACCACAACATCTCCGGCAGTGCCGGCCAGCGTAATTGTGCTGCCATTAACAGTGGCAGGTCCCGACATGATTGTGAAATCAACAGCTAAGCCTGAACTGGCCGTAGCGGTGAGGTTAAATGCTGGATCTGTAGTTAATTTCGGAGCAATCTGAGGGAAGGAAATAGCCTGAAACCCTGGATTCAAAGTGCCTCCAAAATTTGATGAATCTCCTGTTAGTGCGAAGTTATAAAGTGTAGCGTCTCGTGTACCGCCTCCGACTTCACTTAACAGGTTGGTAATGGAAGTGTTGTTACCACCGGGAACACCCTGGTTAAATTTGTAATATAACTGCAAATTAGGATCAGTGCCGGTAATTTCATTAGCCATAATATCCTGAACCTCCGTTTGTGTGAGAGCTTTGTCCCATACGCTTACTTCGTCGATACGACCACCGTAAACAAAATTAAAACCGCCAAGCAAACTCTTTCCAATTCCAAAAGGAACATTATTCTGGTTGATCACACCAGTAGCGGCTGAACTTCCTTTCAGTACCCCATTCATGTAAAGTTTAACAGTTGTTCCATCATAAATCCATGCCACATGCTGCCACATTTGAGGAACAATAGAATTTGCAGGTGCAACATATTCATACAATCCTGTCGAACTGCGCAAACGGCATTCAATAGTGCCATTGTTCAGAATGATCATATAAAAGCCCTGGTTACCTGAACGGAAGCCGAACATTCCCTGTCCGTAAGCAAGTGCATCTGTATAAAACCAACCAGTCAATGAGAGACCAGTGGCGTTAAGAACGTATTGCGATGCATTATCCAGCTGGACGTAATCATCAACTTTGTCGAAATGCAGGTATTGGTTCGACTGAGAAAACAGCAAAACAGGGAACAGCATCATAACAAGAAAAGTGCAGATCTTTTTGTAAAGTTTTTTCATATTATTTGGTTTTAATTTATTGTCTCATCCATTGTTCCGTATGGACATGCCATGGCATGTCCTTTTTCTGTTTGTTAATAATATTAACGGACACGAAGTTACAAATTAGATTGTTAATTTGGTATCCACCAGATTTTTGAAGAAGGAAAATCTCCTCCCTGTCGCTGAATAGCCTCCTGGCAATTTGCAGCATTGTAAGTTAGTTCGGTTTGTGGATAGGGGAGTCGAAAATGTTGAATCGGTGCACCTTCCCTGGGTGTTTTGAATGTTCGCCTGGCTTCTGCATACGCCTGCTGTGGTTGTCGGAATGCATCAATCCATCGCTGTGTATACATAAATTTAAGTTTTTCATCTTCATTTGCTGCATTCCAGGATCCAAAATGATCGAGAACGGTTGCAGAACTCAGATTCACAGGGATATGCACCATATCGTTGAATTTCAGTTTTGAAAGGGGAAGTGTCAGACTATTGGAAACCATTCTCCACCATTCAACTGAAGAATTCAGCCCATTCATATATTCCACATCAGCTTTGGATTTGTCCATTGCAACTCCAATACCCCTGAAATAGGCTTCAGCCTTGATAAAATGCATTTCAGCACCAGTAATTAACACTATCGGCATATAGTTTTCATCCTTGATAATGAAGAAGTTAAAAGGAGAATATAAACATTCATTGCCCTTAAAACTGAAATTTGCAGCATCATCTCTATGATCGCCATAAGGGATCCCCCCTGAAGCAGGAGTGAGGTTGTCGGGAATCTGAGGATAGGGCTTCCATTTATTATCCTTGTTGCCTTCAAAGAAGATATACATCCTGGGATCATAAATGCCGCTGCCATTCATGCTGTCGTTAGCACTCATCTGATGCCAGATATTTGAACCCATCCGCAAATTCTTGTGCTCCCTGAACGACCAGCTTACACTTGAATTTGTAAACCCCGTTGCAGCCGGCCATAAACAGGCGCTTTCAAGCAATGCAACGATATTGTAACCCATAAAAACCGGCTTATTATTATCCAAAATATCTTTGATAATTTCTGCGGCCAGCTGAGGCTCTTTTGCTTCCATTCGCATGGCATGTCTCAATCGGAGTGAATTTGCCATTTTTCGCCATTTGGTAAGATCACCCGCAAACAACTTATCGAAAGTTGTGAATGACTTAAACGGTTCCTGAATATCTGTAGGATCGATATTTTCATCAGCCCACTTAAGATCATTCAACAGCGAAATATAAATATCACGCTGTAAATCAAATTTTGGTCGTAAATATTCAAGGTTCTGGAAACCATAGCCTGCATAACTGTATGGAATATCACCAAATAAATCGGTGACTTTGAAGGTTTTATACGCCAGGATTATTTTTACCATTGCCTTCATATTGTTGAGACCGGGAGTAGAAATATCCTTTTCGCTGAAACGTCGTTCAAGTTCCCTGATTTCAGCAAGGGATCCATAGTAATTTCCCCAAATATCCTCTATCCCGATAGCAGTATTCCCCCAAGCATTTTGAGTAAGGGCTGCCTGCTGCGTTTGGGCATAAAGCACTTCATTATCTACATAAAATTGCTCATTTCCTGTTGGAATTAAAGATTCAACTAATCCATTGAACAAGGAACCATCGCTTGCCTTTGTAAATTGGTTAGGGTCGCTGTTAAGCTCCTCAAATCCCTTCCTGCAGGAGAACGTGAAAGGCAGGATCAGCAAAATAAAAACGATCAGGATATATCTTGATTTCATGATAAGCGCTTTGAAGGATTAGAAGTTAGCATTTATTGCGAAAATAAACGAGCGTGTGCCAGGGAACGAAGCCCATTCGAAGCCCTGCGCATTGCCCGACCCCATAATCCCTTCCGGATTTATTTTGTCGGGCAGGGTGGTGTAGAGGTAAAATAAATCTCTGCCTGTGAGTGTAATGGTAAGGCTTTGAAATGCCTTCATCTTTTTAAGATTCTTTTGTGTGAAGGTGTATGCCAGCGCTATTTCCCGCATTTTTACCCAGGTATTTTCGAGGATTCCCGGCTTTGAAATGAGCGGGCCCCAACCTCCTGCATTTGGCAGATATTTGTAGTAGTAATGCACAACTGTAGTATTCGGAGTTCCGTCTTCATGAACTCCTTCAAGAATAACCCCGATATTGCTGGTGTGTCCTGATGGATCTGTATATGGAAGTCCACCACCATCGCGCTCAATCAGCGTTTCAGGACTCTGTCCCGATTGCAGTCCGATTACATAGGATCCGCAGTAAATATCGCCTCCCCATTTGGTATCAACCAAAGTGCTGAGCCGGAAGTTTTTCCAGGTGATTTCAGTTGTCCAGCCAGCGGTAAACGATGGAGATGCATTTCCAATCGGAACCCTGTCCTTAGTGGTTAAGTATTTTGTACCAGCATTATTTACAATACGTTGCCCGTTTTTATCATACAAATAATCCCAGCCAATTATGGTTCCGAATTGCTCACCTACCCTTACCTCCATTGCAGGTCCGTTAAGTCCCCAGATATCCGCAAGAGGCCAGGTATCGTTGTTCGCACCCAGACTAATAATTTTACTCCTGTTTCTTGCGAAGTTTATACCAGATTTTATTACCAGTTTTTTTGATTCATAGGGCACGGTATTGATAGAAATTTCAAGACCCTTATTCGACAATGTTCCTTCATTAATTTTGATATAATGAGCTCCTGATGAAATTGGAACTGGTAATTTCATAATCTGGTCGAACGAATAGGCATAATAATAACTTATGTCCATGTCGATCTTATTGTTTAAAATACTGAAATTTAAACCTCCTTCATAATTATTAACCCTTTGAGGTACAAGTTGAAAAGGAGGAATAATATCAGGAAAGGTTGAAGTTTGCTGTCCTCCGAAAAAACCGGTACCATAATAAAACTCGGTTTGAAAAGGCTCGTCATCGGTAGCAGTCTGGGCAATGCATGCACGGACTTTCAGAAAATTCAGCCATTTGTATTTTTCCGGAAGTTTAAAAGCGTCGCTTACAATAAAACTAATGGTTGCTGATGGATAAAAATAGGAGTTACTGGATTTTGGCAAGGAAGATGCCCAGTCGTTTCTTCCGGTAAGGTCGACGAACAAATAGCCTTTGTAACCCAGATTCATAAAAGAATATACTGAATTTATCTTTTTTCTGATTACATAATCTTTTGCTGAAACTTTACTAAGATCATCTCCCAATCTGTCGATATAAATATGATTTGCACTGTCGATGTAAGTCGGAGTAGTATAATTTGCCAGGGAATACATATTCGGGAAGTACCAGGTTCCGCTCGAGCCACCAATACCGTATTCATTCGAACTCCATGAACTCGCACCAACCGACCATTTTACATTAATGCCGGAATTTAAAAAGTTATCTTTAGTAGCTGTTGCCAGGTATTCGCTTGTATTTGAATAATTGCGCTTGAGCAGGTTCGAATAATATCCGGATTTAACACCAACAACATCTATTGGCTTATTCTTTGTTTCGAACTGGCTTAAGGTAAAATCCCTTCCTGTTCTCAATACAACATTTAACCAGGGAGTAACATCATATATTAACGACATGGAACCCAGGTATTTATCCCTGTTTAAAGTTGTGTTGTGGTTGTAATAATCCCACCAGATAGTCTGACTGATGTACATATAAGGATATCCGAACATTTGATTCTGTGAGCCATCAGGATTTGTGTAATTTTCTCTGTCTTCACCCTGGTAACTTCTTGGCCATGAATATAATAAACCTTTATTTAATGAGCTGCCGTCCTCGCCGGTCATAATGCTGTTCAGCCTTTTATAGCTTACATAACTCACCGAAAGGTCGGCTCTCACTTTTGATGAAACCTTCATATTGCCTGCAAGGTTTACAGTTGTTTGGTTGAGGTCGCTATTGTCAACGACAGGCTTTTGGTCCATACGGGTTAAGGAAACTCTGAGCGTTCCGTTGTCGTTTCCTCCTGAGGCAGAAATATTGTGAGAGGTGGTATAGCCATCCTGGAAGGGAATTTTTACATTGTCAGGCTGAGGAGAATACGACCGCATTTTGCCATCCCACCATTTTACCATTTCTCCATTCATTTCGGGACCCCATGAAACTGCAGAACCATAATAGCCGAATTCTGCCGATGTCGACGAAGTTTGACCCTGCTGGTTTATAATGAGGGTTTCGTTTCCGTAAATACCGGGGTAAAGGAGTGTATCCCCAACAGAACTGATCGGGAAGCTTGGCGGTGTAAAAGAAATGGGTCCGCCTGCACCGTACTTATTTTGTACAGCCCTGTAACGGTAGGGATGAACCATTTTTTCAGTCATGTTATACGTGATACCAATACCTTTTTGCTGTTTACCTCTCTTTGTAGTGATTAGTATTACACCATTTCCACCTCTGGATCCATAAAGAGCTGTTGCTGCTCCACCTTTAAGAATATTATAACTCTCTATGTCAAAAGAATTTATGTTATTTGCAGCGTTTCCCCAGTCCTGTCCGCGACCAATGTTGGTTTGTCCGGGAGTATTTTCGATGGGAACTCCGTCGATGATAATAAGTGGCTGGTTATCTTTTGAGAGGCTGTTATTTCCCCTGATAATGATGCGCGTGGTTCCGCCTTCCACACCGTCGTTGTTGGAAACCACAACGCCTGCCGAACGGCCTGTCATCGCACTGATTATATTCGGCGCATTCGAGCGCACTACAATATCACCACTCAGTTTTTCGGTGGCAAAACCAAGTTCGCGTTTCTGCCTGTTTATTCCTAAGGCTGTAACAACCACTTCTTTCAGTTCGAGGGATGTTACCTGCAAAACAACATCAATGCTGGTTTTTCCGTCGACAGCCACATTTTGTTTTACATAGCCGATAAAAGAAAATACCAGTGTATCATCTGATTTTATTCCTTTCAGGGTATATGTTCCGTTAATATCTGTTGCAGTAGCGTTAGTTTTGTTCTTAACCTGTACTGTCGCTCCCGGAATTGTTTGATTGTCGCTCCCGGAAATTACTTTGCCCGAAACTGTAAGTGTTTGAGCTTTAGCGACAAAGGAAACTATAATTAAGAATAGGAAAAAGGGTAGAATTTTTTTCATAGTCTGGAATTTGCGTAATCAAACCTACGGGAAAATTTTCTACCTCGCAAATCTCAGGCTTTCAAATCAAATCGATGAATAATTCCCTGCATTTTGTAATTTTAACCGCTAATTCGATTATGAAATGACGAATAACGACATATTTAAAAAATTACGGGTCGCGTTAAGCCTCAGAGATGATGATATTATCAAAATTTTAGAATTGGTCGATTTCAAAGTTACCAAAACCGAGCTGGGCTCCTTTTTTCGCGCCGAAGATCATCCGAACTATAAAGAATGCGGAGATCAGATCCTTCGCAATTTTCTTAACGGACTTGTAATTCATATGAGAGGAAAACGTGAATGATTCCGATTAAAGACTTCGTATAATTTTCGCTGTCTTCAAAATGGGTTAAATAAATGTGTTGAAATAAAATCCTTTGCACCCTCAGGTGAATAGTGTTTTGCAACATGTTCAACGGAATTGATTGAGAGAATTTTCCAGAGCTTAGGATCCTGGTAAATTTCAATTATTTTTTGTGCAAATTGCAGTGCATCTTCAGCAATCAGAACATTTACGCCTTCTGTAAGCTTCATTCCCTCTGCTCCTGTTGATGTAGTCACTAAAGGCAATCCATGACTCATAGCGAGTGCATTTTTTGTTTTAAAACCTGCTCCAAACCGCAGAGGTGAGATAAAAACCCTGGCATTTTCGAAATAAGGGTCAATTTCTTTTACATAACCAGTTACAATAAATGTATCGCTGTGTAGCTTTAATATAGTTTCGGGGGGATTACTTCCTAAAATAATGGTTTTAATACCTGGAATTTCAACGGAAACAATAGGTAAAATTTCATTATGGAACCATAAAACAGCATCAAAGTTTGGTAAATGTCCGAATGCTCCTACAAAAACCAAATCTTTTCTGTCTTCTATCTTTACTGGAATTTCTAAGGCATTTACAGTTTGTATCCATGGAATACTAATTGCTTGAATTTCAGGATAATGAATTTTAAGATACTGAACTTCATGTTCACTGAAGAAAAGAGAAATATCAGAGTTTTTCATAATTTCCAGCTCAATATTCCTTGTTTTTTCAATTCCCTTTTCATCTTCGTAATTTATAGATGACTTGGCTCTGATTTCGCGTAAAAAATGAAGATCATGAGCCATATAGAAGATCTTTGCTTTTGTATATTTTCGGATTGATTTAACGTAAGGCAGGGAGCCCATTGGTTGTGAAACAAATGAAAATGTAATAAATGAACCGTATTTCTTAAGATATTCTTCGAAGGAGACCTCCCCATAGATTACTTCTATTCCAAGTTGCTGCAAAATGCCGGTATAGGGCTCGGTAGCCAGCAATTCCTGCGACCAGAATACAATTTTACACCCCATACTCCTTAGTGCACGGAGGTACTGAAAGGTAATAAAGGAAGCGCCATCCTGATCAATAAGCGGAATGCAATGGTCGATATAAAGTACAATCTTGTCTGATTCTAAGCGCTCTCTTTCCAGATATTCGCCAGAAGAATGATATTTAAATACAGAGGGATGACACTTGTCCCATTTATCGGAAAATAAGTTCAAATTTGATTTCAATTTGATTTCATGTTCTGCCAATTGGTCAGGAGGGCAATATTCAAGAATAACTTCTGATTTGGGTTGATAAATTACGTTCAAACCTAAAGCCCTGATTCGAATTGCCATGTCGGCATCTTCATATGTTCCCGGAGTGAAATTCTCGTCAAAACCATTCAAGCTGCTAAAAAGATCTTTTTTTATTGCGAATGATTTCGAGGAGCAATAATCAACTTCCTTAACATAGTTGTACTCAAATCCTTCTGGATTTCTGTAAAAATGAGATGGATTGTCAGGCTGATTCTTCCATAAAATACTTCCCGATTCAACAAGATTCCCATTGCGGGCGATAATTTTTGAACCAATTGCTCCTGCATTCACATTTTTATTTAATGTATGGATGAGGGCATCCAACCATCCCTTTAAAACAAAAACATTGTTTTCAATAAATACTAAATAGCTGCCTTTTGCCAGAGCTGCTGCTCTGTTACGATACATTGATATATTAGTTCCAGATCCATACTTAACAATTTGTACATTTTTTAAAATATTTTGGTTCGAACTCATTTCCTCAGAATTGCCATTCTCAATAAAAATAACTTCGTAATCAGCAATTATTGGTTTTCTCAGGATTGACAGAAAACAGTTGAGTGAATAATTCCAGGGATGAGTTCCTGATACTATAATTGATACCAGGGGAAATTTTGTTTCCGGGAAGACAATCGGGTAAGAACTATTGCTTAAATTGGTGTAAGGTTCCTTTATTCCTGTTCTGAAACAGTTTGAAGAATCCAACGTAAATGTGAATTGAATTGTATCGGAAACTATCTTTTTTCGGGATAGTATTTCAAGTTTAATAGTATTAATTCCTGCTTCAAGCATGTGAATTGGAAGTTCGCATTCAAAACCACAATTCGTAAAAGTATCATCATTGAAATAGATGGCAACATCAGGCCGCATTTTTCCATAGGTGGCTTTAAATCTTTTATCCTGAATGCAAAGAAATACTTCATGAGCAAGTTTTCCTGATTCTGCATTTATTCCTGTATTCCTGGATATTGAAATGTTTCTTTGTTTAATTTCAACGTACCTGACTCTTGGGAATAATTCCTTTATCCGGAATGATTCATCAGTTGATGGCCCATTAACAACAATTACTTCGAAATGGGGATAATCTTGTTTTTCCAGGGCAGCCATCAACTTGCGCAGATGAGACCACCTGTTGTATGTGCAAATAATGATGGAAACAGTGAAAACTCCGGTATTTATCCTTGCAGTATCGTCCTTGTAATGCCCGGTAAACAATTCAGACAGAGCACTAATATTTATTTTAGTATCAAGTTGTAATGAATCATTGTTAGTTACTGAAGATTTCTTAAGTTTCTGAATTTCAGCTTCTTTATTTTGTATTTCAAGCAGTAGATGTTGCCCTAATGACTTCTGATCCTTTAAGGTCTGGCGTATTAGGCGCGAATGTTTTGAATAGATATAACTCAGTAATTTCGAATAATTTGCAGGATTCTGACATTTAAGGTTTAAGGATTCCTCTTTCGATTTTACTCTATAATAAAACAAAGGTTCAGGGTGATGATAAAACCGGAACCCCATCGCATATGCCTTCATCCACAATTCCCAATCTTCAAAACCTACCATGTTTTCGTCGTAGCCGCCACATTGCTCCCATAATTCTTTGCGAAATAAGGCACAGGTATCAACACAATTATCGGTTATCAGCGCAACAATATCGAATCCAGTACTTGCAAAAATCCCATCTTGTTCCCCAAAATGAAACTGGTCGCTGTAGAATACTGCATAATCAGGGTTGCTATCCAAAAAGGCTAAACCACTGTATAGATATTCGGGAATTAATTTGTTGTCTGAATCGAGAGGTAAAATATATTCAGCCTTCGCGATTTTTATACCTGCATTGCGGGCAGCAGAAACACCTTTATTTTCCTGATGCAGAACCGTATATCTGTTTTTATCAAGCTTATTGAGGAAATCCAGAGTAAAAGTATCGGTTGATCCGTCATTTATCAGAATGACTTCATATCTAATGTTTTGTAATTCATCAATACTCGCCAGAGCTTCGGGTAAATATTTCCCGTCATTATAGCATGGAATTATTATTGAAATCAGTACTTCATCTTTTGTATATTCAATTGATCTTGTATTCGTCAATTCAAGAGAAAAAGGTGTTATAACGGGTAAATTAACCTGGAAATTTGTAGCATTTATGTTGTAAAAGGTTCCTTCCCCATTTTTAAAAATAATTTTTAATGAAAGCGTATTTAATCCTTCATCGAGCATTTGAACCGGAATAAAGCAGGAATAACCTGTATTTAATAAAGTTGATTTCTGTAAATTAATTGCAACGTCAGGTCTTGCAGATCCGTAAATAGCTTTAAATTCAGTATTTTTGATGCATACAAAAACGTCCTCAACTTTATTTTCCAAAGCACTGTCAACCACCCATCCGGAAACAGTAACAGATTTCTGATTCCTTGCCGGACAAACAACAGAATTGTTTTGTCCAACTATTACCTGGTCAACTGTGTCAATAAAAGAAAAGATTTGATTTGTATTCTGATTAATAATGGACATCTGTTTGTACAATGAGCAGTTTAAGAGTTTAAGATCATTTCTTGTGATTGCAGTCAAGGTCATTCATTACGGTAAAAATAGAAAAATCTATAACAATAAAAACATATTGGGCCGGAATATCAAAAGTGCTTAACTTGCCGTTAACTTTCAATTAAACGCAATGGATGCAATGAAGGTGCAATGAACGTAACGGACATTTAAAAGATACTTCATCTGCTCCGTTAATGAAGTTATTTAAACAACTTTGCCCAAGGGGATAAGAAGTTGAAATACAAATTATTAATATGTGGAAATATACTATATGTCTCTTCTTAAATTATTTCACTAAGTGCTTTTAAAAGAGATGTTTTATTTGTTAATATTGCAAACATCAATTAATAGCAATAATTAGTACCAAATGGTTTAAAATGACTCGTGAGCAGGAACTTCTTGAACAACTTGAAACTGAACGTGCAGCGCGTTTGGAAGCAGAGAAAAAACTGGAAGTTGTTATTGAAAGCAAAGCATCAGAACTTTCGAGCTCAGCCATGCGTTTGTCGTATCTGATTGCCAATATGCTCGAGGGTGTTCTGGTTGAGGATGAGAACAGGAAAATTATTCTTGTGAATCAGGAATTCTGTACTATGTTCGCCATTCCGGTATTACCTGATCTGCTTGTTGGTGCAGATTGCACTGAATCTGCTGAGCAGTCGAAACATTTTTTTTCTGATCCGGAATCTTTTGTCAGAGGTATTGAAATAATTCTAAAAAACAGGGTAAAAGTTATAGGAGATATTCTTCTACTTTTAGATGGAAGAACGTTTTCAAGGGATTATGTCCCGATAATTATTGATAGTGCGTACCGGGGTCATTTTTGGAAATACAGTGATATTACTGTTCAGCAGAAATATGAAGATGCGCTGATCCGAAGTGAGGAGAAATACAGACTGCTTATTGAGAATATGAATCTGGGATTGCTTGAGGTCGACCTTAAGGGAAAAATCAGGTATGCAAACCAGAGCTTTTGTATTATGTCTGGATTTGAACGGGAGGAGATTTATGGAAAGATTGCAGAAAATATCTTCACAGAGGCTAAGAATCGGAAATTGGTCCGCAATAAAACAGAATCAAGAAACAAGGGAATGGTTGATGCTTATGAGTTGGAAATTACGAATAAGCAAGGCCTTAAAAAATGGTGGATGATATCTGGTGCAGCCTTGCACGATAAGGATGGCAACCAAATTGGATCTACAGGCATACATCTTGATATTACAGAGCAGAAACAGTTGGAATTCACGCTTAGACATGCTAAACAGCTGGCTGAGAATACGGCAAAGGCAAAGGAGATTTTTCTGGCTAATATGAGTCATGAAATCAGAACTCCGATGAATGCAATTCTTGGCCTCGGAAAGCTTGTTTTGAATACTGATCTTACAACCTATCAAAGGTCGTTTCTGGAATCAATAAATACTGCTGCAGAAAATCTGCTGATTGTAATAAATGATATTCTTGATTTTTCAAAAATTGAATCCGGAAAACTTAGCCTGGAGTCAATAAGTTTCAATATGCCAAAGCTTCTGAATCAGATCTGTAAAATGCTGGTATTGCAAACCGAGGAGAAAGGCTTGCAGTTTAATGTACACATCGACACTAAAATTTCCCCTGTTCTTGTTGGAGATCCATACAGGATCAATCAAATCCTGCTGAATCTACTCAGTAATTCAATAAAGTTTACTGAAAAGGGGAGTATCTCTGTTGATTGCAGGCTTGTTGAAAGTAATGATTTGAACCAGTGCCTTGAAATAACAGTAACCGATACTGGAACAGGAATAGAAAAAGAATATCAGAAAAAGATTTTTGAGAAATTCTCTCAGGAAAATGTAAGTGTGGCCAGAAAATATGGGGGAACTGGTCTGGGCGTAGCAATAACCAAGCAGCTTATTGATTTGATGGATGGGAAAATTACCATTGAAAGCGAAAAAAATGTCGGTACTAAGGTAACCATCCTTATTACATTGCCTATTGGTTTGCTATCTGAAGAAAGTGTTGACGGGAAAGAAAATAATTTTATGAAAAATTTGAAGGCTAAGAGAATCTTACTGGTTGATGACAATAAAATTAACAGGCTTATCGCAAAAACAATCCTCAGTAAAGAAGGAATAATTGTTACCGAGGCCGGTAATGGTGAAATTGCTATAGAGATGCTTAGAACTTTATCTTTTGACCTGGTATTGATGGATATTCAGATGCCGGTTATGGATGGCCTAACGGCAACAAAACTTATACGAAGTGAAATCAATGAGTCTATCCCTGTTATTGCACTTACAGCACATGCTTTAAAATCAGAAATGGATAATTGTTTTGAAGCCGGGATGAATGATTTTCTATCAAAACCTTTTGAGGCGGAGAAACTTATTGCTATGATTGCTAAGTATATTTGCTAATCTCAATCTCTATTCTTTATATGAAAGTTCGTTTTCAGATTGAATATAAGACACATTTTGGTCAAAGCATGATGCTGATGGGCTCCATTCCATCATTGGGTTACAACCAACCTCAGGATGCTGTGTCAATGGTTTTGAAAGATCACGAATCAGGTTTATGGGTTTTTGATCTTGAGGAAGACAGCCTTTCTGAATTTCAGTATCGCTATTTTATAAAGGATGAAAATCATAATAGTTTTATTGAAGAATGGGGACCTTTTCGGCAATTCAGAAATGAAAAATCTCCGCTACACTTTGTTGTGTTAATTGATCGCTGGAAATCACTGTCAGATCCTGAATTCGCGCTTCAATCGTCTGCTTTTGTAAATGCAATTCTGAAACCTGAGATAAGCTTCAATAGTTTAAATACAGCAAAGGAAAAAGATACAGTTATTCTGCGTTTTAAACCGGTAGTGCCAAGGGTAAAAACAAATCACCGCCTTGCTGTGTGCGGGTCTGCAGGCAGCCTGGGCGCCTGGGATGAGAAGCAGGCAGTTCTTCTTGGCAATCCGGATTATCCTCAGTGGAGGGGTGAAATATGTGTTTCAAAAACAGATTTCCCAATAGAATACAAATATCTCATTCGCGACGAAAAAGATGAACTGCTCTTCTGGGAAGATTCGGTAAATCATGTTATTCATTTGCCTGAAGGAGAATCGATTGATAGTATAGAACTTGGTGATGAGCGATTCAGTTTTCCACGCTTTCCATGGAAAGGTGCGGGAGTGGCAATTCCTGTTTTTTCGCTGCGGCGCAAAGATGGATTTGGGGTAGGGGAGTTTACTGATCTGAAGATCCTAGTCGACTGGGCTGTGAAAACAGGTCTTCGTTTGATTCAGATCCTGCCGGTAAATGATACTGTTGCAAAACACAATTGGCAGGATTCCTATCCTTACGCTGCAATTTCGGTGTATGCACTTCATCCGGTTTACATCAATCTTCTCGAAATCGGAGTACTGGAAGCCGACATCAGTCAGCAGATTATAGAAGCCCAGGGCGCTTACCTGAATTCGCTGGATAAAATTGATTATGAGGCTGTAATGGTGCTGAAGGCCCGTTTCTTCAAACTCATTTACGATCAGAAAAAACAGGAATTTCTGAAGGATATAAATTATAAGTCATTTTTCAAAAAGAATGAATATTGGCTGCGGCCGTATGCAGCGTTTTCCTATCTCCGCGACTTGTTTAATACCACCGATTTCAGTCGCTGGGGAGAATACAGCAAGCCCGCTGCCGAACTGATGACCCAGCTTACCTCTGAATCATCGCCGCATTTCGACGACATTGCTGTTCATTATTTCCAGCAATATCACGCTCATTTGCAACTTAGCGCTGCAGCAGATTATGCACGTTCCAAAGGTGTTGTTCTGAAAGGAGATATTCCAATCGGAATTTTCCGCAATAGCGTAGATGCATGGATACATCCGCATCTTTATAATATGAATTGTCAGGCTGGGGCACCACCGGATGACTTTTCGGTGAAAGGGCAGAACTGGCGTTTTCCAACCTATAATTGGGAAGAAATGGCAAAGGACAATTATGCCTGGTGGCAGGATCGTCTGAACCAGCTTACAGCGTATTTTGATGCCTTCAGGATAGACCATATTCTTGGCTTTTTCAGGATTTGGGAGATTCCTGACACACAGGTTGAAGGGCTGATGGGTTATTTCAATCCCAGCCTGGCGTATTCGCGCGATGAAATCCAGAACCGCGGGCTGTGGCTGGATGAGCAGCGCCATTGCAGACCATACATTCGCGAGCATTTTCTGCATGAACGTTTTGGCGACCTCACGGAGTTTGTAAAGGCTAATTACCTTATTGAATATGAACAAGGATGTTACAACCTCCACTCCGACTACGATACACAGCGAAAAGTAGAAACAAGACTCACACCCGATCCTGATAGCAGTCCGGATACCCGGAACCGCCTGGAAAGGATTGTACAGGGCTTATATTCGCTTATTTCTGAGGTTTTATTTATACAGTCAGCAGGAGGTGAGGGGAATGCATTTTTTCCGCGCAATGCCCTTCACTTTACAAATTCGTACCGCGAGCTGGATGACAATGCAAAACACGTTATCAGTGAGATTTACCTGGATTATTTCTACAGCAGGAATGAGGAATTCTGGCGTGGCAAAGCCATGGAGAAGCTTCCTGTTATCAAAAAGGCTACAAATATGTTACTCTGCGGCGAAGACCTCGGAATGGTCCCTGCCTGCGTGCCCGAGGTTATGAATGAACTTGGCATCCTCAGCCTCGAAGTGCAGCGTATGCCAAAAGATCCAAAGATAAGTTTCGGACATCCTGCCTCTTATCCCTACTTGTCGGTAGCAACACCTTCATCGCACGACACCTCCACGATCCGCGGATGGTGGGAGGAGGACCGTTTCAGAACGCAGAAGTTCTACAACGAAATCCTTGGAAACTATGGAGCAGCACCAGCAGTCTGCAATCCTGATATTGTAAGGCAGATTATTGTTCAGCATCTGTATTCACCAAGTATGTTGGCGGTATTTCCACTACAGGATTTGCTGGGAATGGATGATAAAATCCGCCTTGCCGATCCTTTTGCAGAAAGAATCAATCAACCCTCAAATCCGAATCATTACTGGAGATACAGACTTCATTTAAACCTGGAAGATCTCCTGGAGCTTTCTGGTTTTAACGAAAATTTACAGAAACTAATTCTGGAATCAGGTCGGTTTGAGGCCTACTAACACCATAAGCTCCATGTTATATTTGGTAAAAAAAGACATTAAAAATATTATTATCATAATGCTTTTCTTTTCCTGCAGTCTGGAGGCACAAGAAAAGAATATCGGGATTACTTATGGAATTACAAGTTTTCATCCCCACGGAAGTAATTATTCGGGTTTATTTTCAGACAGAGCCTGGTTGCTGGGATTACAGGCTGAGTATATTCCATACAAAGCAAGATTTTCTATTTCAACAGGAATAACCTATTTTTCAGAATATAAATATGTTATGCTGCCAATTGCACTTAAAATATTTCTTGGCAAGAAATTTCAGGTTAATGTAAAAGGGGCTTTATGCCCTTTATACAGAATTCATACAACAGCCCCGGACAGAACCTTAGTACTTGCAAAACAAGTTGGCTTTGGGTTTGAATATTATTGCATGAATTCCTACGCTGTTTTTACTGACTTTAGTGGCTTTTTTATACCACAGCGTAAATACTATCCCTCTCATTTTGGGAGTGCTGAAATTGTGAATGAGGTGAAGGGTATTCTTTCTTTTGCTATTGGAATAAAATATTTGATACGAAAGAAGAAAGCATAGATTTTTTCGCATTCACTGATTTTACAGAACTTTTTAGTCTGAAGTTAAAAAACTGCTAATTTTAGGCCTGAAAAAATCAGGATAAACTATAATAAAAATTTCGTATGATAACTGCATTAATATTATTTGCTGTAATACTCGCAATCCTTACAATTATTGCTCTTGTTATGACTGGCGATATGATCATTGAACGGTCTGTAATCATTAATAAACCACTCCAGCAGGTTTTTAACTACCTCAAGCTGATGAAAAATCAGGACAATTTCAGCGTATGGAATATGGCCGATCCGAATATGAAAAAGACGTTTATGGGAACCGACGGCACAGTTGGTTGTACGTATGCATGGGACAGCAGTACCAACAAAAATGTAGGTGCCGGCGAACAGGAAATCCTCAAAATTGAGGAATGGAAAACTATTGAATACGAAATCAGGTTTAAACGACCAATGCAGAATGTGGCAAAAGCCAAATTTGCTGTTACCGCTGTTTCTGCTGATCAAACCACAGTTCTTTGGGGTTTTTACAGCAAATCAAAATTTCCGATGAGCATTATGAAAACGGTTTTTCAGAAAATGCTTGGTAAAGATCTGCAGAAAAGCCTGGGGAATCTGAAGACATTGCTGGAAAAATAATATCAGTTTCGCAGGAAGGATAATTAAAGCGCCTGCAATCTTCTGATGGATTTTGAATCAATTAACCGAATGACTAATACGTTCAACACTTGAAATACTGTATCCTCTTTTCCCTGTTCATTTCGTTAAGCTGCTTTGGTCAAAGCCAGGCTGGTTTTGTCGATTCCAACGCCAGATGGAGTGTAGCCCGAACGTATCCTTTTGTCACCAGTCAAAATCCGAACTTTGTACAAACAACTACCCTGGTTTATGGTTTCCGGGGCGACAGTATCTGGAGTAATAAAAGTTGGGGTAAATTATTCAGTACTTCCGACACCAGCTTTTCCATCAACTTTAAGTTTCTGGGATTGCTTCGCGAGGAAAATGGCCAGGTCTTTTTTAAGGATTCTGTGAATACCCCGAAAGTACTTTACAATTTCAATATGCAGGCCGGCGATACCCTCACTTATACGCATCAGATGGGCACCAATGACCTCTATGTTTTGAGTGTTGACAGCATATACTATGGCAATGCCTTTCATAAACGAATCAATTTCTCGCCCATAGAAGGATGGGGATTCAACTTTCTCGAAGAAACCTGGATTGAAGGCATCGGAAGCATTCACGGACCCTTATTCCCAGCCAATCCGTTGGTCTTTTTTCCGCATGAAATTCCCGATTCATTGTTGCTCACATGCTATAAAAGTAATGACACAATCGTCTGGAATAATCCGGATTACCTGAATTGCTTTGTCAATATAATTTTATCAGAAAACGAAATTCCCCACAGAATTCAGGATCTTCAAATCTATCCAAATCCAGTCACAGATGAGCTTTTTGTTCTTTTGCCTGAAAGCACAGGAATAACAAAAGAAATCTCAATTATTGATGTCAGCGGAAGATTAATCAGAAAGGACTCTTGGAACTCAGAAAATCCGGTTCGTATTGAAACCAGGATTCTCGAAAGCGGTGTTTATTTCTTGCAGCTTGAGTCAGCCGGGAAAATATTCCGGTCAAAATTTGTGAAACTGCAGTCATATTGAGAATCTTGCCATTGCTCTTCAACCATAATTCCTTTTTTGGAAATACCTACATTCATGGCATAAAACATTGTCAAGTAACAATTTACACCCTACTTTTGTTTATTGCAAAAGTATAATAAGACACCAACTTTGAATTTGTTAATTATCATAATTGGATTAATAGTAATTGCTGGAATCGTAGCTAGATATAACCATTCACAGTTTATTGGAATCTCAGATGATGAGATTGAATTTTCATGGAAATTTAGGGTTGTAGGATTTAATAGAGACTCTATTGATGAAATATTCATTTCAAAAATTGAGGGAAAATTATTAGGTTTTTATATTATATCTAACAATCGTCAATTTAATATTAAATCTAAAGAAATTAGTGAACAAGAAATGAAAAACTTTGCAATAAGGAATAATATAACTATAAAGTGCGAAGAAGGATATCATGGAGGAGGAGTTTTCCTAATTTATAAATCAAAAGAAAAGAAATAAGCCCTATTACACCTTATATAAATTTGTGCTACGTTTTGAAAATGAGCATTTTAGTTGTAAATTCGAATCAGTGTAGACAGAAATATTTGTCTATTAAAGTCCTAACAAACCAAATGCTCCCAGTTTAGTGTAATTAAAAAATTGAAACTGATTTATTTGTAAGCTTCGGGTCGAATCTTTATTGTTTATTTCGATTTAAAATACTAATAACCAATCGTTTAACAATATCAGATTCATCTGTTTTGCTAGTGGCAAGGAATAGGGTAAGTGATGCCAAAGCTTCATTACTGATAATTGGGTTGCAGTCGTTATTGTAAAGCGCATTGTTTTTTTCGAGGAAATACAAAAAGCAGGCAGCGGCAATCCGTTTATTGCCATCAACAAAAGAATGGTTTTTAGTAATGAAATAGAGCAAGTTAGCAGCTTTTTCCTCAATGCTAGGATATAGTTCTACACCAGCAAAACACTGCGCAATCTGGTTGATGGAGCTATTGAAACTTTCGTCTTTGGGTTTTGCAAAAACTTCCGATTCAAATTCGGAAAACATCGATTGAATGAGCTGCATATACTGGTCGAAATCAGGATACACGGTTTCCACTCTGGTAAGCCCTTTAAAATCAAGTGTTTCATGGTCATAAGCATCGAGCAGCTCCAGGCCTTTGGCAAAGGTTTTTAGCATTTGACTATCTTCAGCATTAGCCTGTTGTTCAATAGCGCGGTTAAGAATGCGGATACCGGTTTTGAGGTATTCCACTTCCTGCTGTTTCTGTGCCAAACGCTTTTCATTGATGGCGTAGCCCTGAACCAGATAATCTTTAAGCTGCCGGGTAGCCCACTGGCGAAATTGCGTGCCACATTTCGATTTAACTCTATAGCCAACCGAGATAATTACATCGAGGTTATAATATTGAAGTTTTCTTTGTACGTGCCGATTTCCCTCCATTCGAACTGTCAAGGATTCCTTGACAGTTGAAATTTCTTGTAGTTCACCTTCTTCAAATACATTTCTAATATGAAGGCTGATATTTTGCTTGGTTGTTTGAAACAAAAGTTCCATTTGTTCTTGTGAAAGCCAAACAGTATCCTCATCAAATTGAACTTTTAACTCAATTTGATTATCATGACTCTGAAATATTTCAACCTTATTTTCCATCTTTCCTGTCCTCTTTATAGTATGCCACTAACCTACTTTCCAGCTCACAAAAGTAACCTCATTGTCTTGTATTATTAAACACGCTCACAACAAATTGCTCTTGAAGAATTCCATATTTATCAGTTGTCCGAAAAAAATAGTTTTGCGAAATGTTTTGATTATTTTTTGTCAAATCAAAACTACAAATTAATAGGAAGCCGGCTTTATGAATCGGTTTCCAACATAATAGTAAACCTGCAGTCTATAACATGTTCAAGGCATAAGCAGCACCCTTACTGAGATGAAACCAAAACATGATAATTATAAAGGAGAAGAATTATAATGATAAATTTGACCTAATTTATCAATAAAGTACTTATATTTGTACTTAATTAAGAACGTAATTTAATAAAAAATGAAGGCAGCAAATTTCACTGAGTTCAGATCCAACCTGAAACAATATCTTGATGATGTGGAAAATAACAATGATACGCTAATCATTAAAAGAACTACAGGTCATGGTGCTGTATTGATATCTCTGGACGAGTACAATTCGATTCTGGAAACTGTGCATCTGCTTAGTTCAAAAGCAAATGCCGACAGGCTCTATGAATCGATCCAGCAAATGAAGTCTGGCCAATCGTTTCAGAAAGAACTTGTGGAAGAAATATGAGGATAGTTTTTTCAAAAAACGCTTGGGAGGACTACATTTCATGGCTTTCCGAGGACGGAAAAATAATTATCAGGATAAACACCCTTATAATGGATATTCTGCGAACACCAGGCGAGGGCCTGGGAAAACCAGAACCTCTAAAATATGACTTAGCAGGTTTCTGGTCGCGGCGGATCGACAGAGAACACCGCCTGGTTTACCAGGTAGTTGGCGATGAGCTGTTTATTTACAGTTGCCGGTATCATTATGATTAATGAGTAAAAGAAGTTTTAAAATAGACAAATGTTTAAAAAGAAGAAGATAATATACATCTCGCTTGCCCTAATACCTTTCCTTGGAATAATTTTATATTTTAACTTAAAACTCTACAGTGCTCCTGATTTTAATCATCAGGGTGAAGTCACAAACGATGTAGTCAAACAATTGAATTTTCTGGAGAATGAATTAAAAAACGAAAACCTTGGAATCAGGATGCAACAGATTTATCCGGAAGGTTTTGTTTTCATTCATGCGCTATACGGACTCACCTGGACTGAGGTTGCAATGTCCGCAAATCCTGGTTCGCCATTGTATGACCATTCTTTATCGGAAGCCATATATGCCTATAATGAGATCAACTCAGAATATGGAAGGTCGGTATTTGAAAAGGGACTAAATCCTGAATACGGAATGTATTACCGTGGATGGGAAAATTTTCTGCTCTCTCAAATACTTAAGGTACAACCAGATAGGGATTCAAATCTAACAATTAGTTATAAACAGAATTGTCTTGAGATATCAAATGCTATTCAGGCATGCAGGAGTCCTTACCCGGAATCCTATCCTAATGCTGCCTGGCCCGCAGATGCTTTTGTGGCAGTGGCTTCATTAAAGCAATATGATGAATTATTTGGTGCCAATTACGAAACGATTATTCATATCTGGGTCGATCGTGTAAAGAAAAAGTTAGATGCCGGCAATCCAATGATTCCCCATTCTGTTGATGCTATAACTGGCGATCAGCGTGAAATAGCCAGAGGCTCATCATCATCTCTGATATTGATTTTCCTGGCAGACATTGACCCTGTATTTGCGTCAAACCAATTCAAATTATTTTCAAGTTCCTTTCAATTAACCCGATTTGGTTTACCAGCTATTATGGAGTATCCTAATGGCCATTCAGGTAAAGGAGATATTGATTCAGGACCAGTAATTATGGATATCGGTTTAGCGGCTACAATTGTATCAGTAGGTACTTTTAAGAAATTTGGAGAGAAAAGGGCAGCGGAAAAACTATCTGCTTCAGTTGAAAGTTTCGGATTTCCAATTTGCTGTAAGAATTCAAAGAGATATTTATTCGGAAGTCTGCCCATTGCTGATGCATTTATTGCATGGACCCGTATGCAGGAAGTAAACAAAAAGGTTGTGATTGACAAAGGTACTTATTGCCTGAATTCGGGATCATTTTTCTGGTTCCACTTCTATTGTACGATTACAATTATTCTTATTCTTGTGCTTTTCCTTCGCAGGGAAATCGTAGAAAAATTCAAGTATCTTACAAAATAAAGTAAGTGTCTATTTCGCGCTGAGATTCTTTTCTATTTCGCGCATGTTCTCCATTTTCTTTTTAGCAAGGAAACTGCTGATATCACCAATATGTTCTTTCACCTGCTTATTACCGAATTCGAAGACCTTGCTCACCATTCCGTCCAGAAAATCACGATCGTGCGATACAAGGATGAGGGTGCCATCGTAATCCATCAGGGCACTTTTCAGGATGTCTTTCGTTCGCATATCCAGGTGATTGGTGGGCTCATCGAGGATAAGCAGATTGACAGGTTCGAGCAGGAGTTTAATCATGGCAAGCCGGGTACGTTCGCCTCCGGAAAGGACTTTCACCTTTTTGTTCCAGTCGTCGCCACCAAACATAAATGCACCGAGGATATCCTTTATTTTTGTTCGGATTTCGCCAACGGCTACATCGTCAATCGTCTGAAATACTGTTGCCTCCTCATCAAGCAGTGAAGCCTCGTTCTGTGCAAAATAACCTATAAGTGTATTGTGTCCGAGTACCATCGATCCTGAATAATCAATTTCATTCATCAGGCATTTTACCATCGTTGATTTACCTTCGCCGTTTTTACCAACGAAAGCCACACGTTCGCCACGGTGAATCGTTAAGGAAGCCTTTGAAAAGACAGTGTGGTCGCCATACTTCTTCGTTAGTTCTTCAACAATTACAGGAAAATTACCAGAGCGCGGCGAAGGTGGAAACTTTAAACGCAGTGCCGAATTATCGAGTTCATCAACCTGAATGATATCGATCTTCTCTAGCATTTTTACCCTCGACTGTACCTGGTTGGTCTTCGAAAAAGTGCCCCTGAAACGGTCGATGAAGTCCTGGTTATCTTCAATAAATTTTTTCTGTTCATCAAACTGTTTCTGCTGTTGTTCGCGGCGTTCTTTGCGCAGTTGCAGATAAGTGGAATAATTAACCTTGTAATCATAAATACGTCCCATTGTAACTTCAATGGTCCGGGTTGTGATATTGTCGACAAAGGCCTTGTCGTGAGAGATCAAAATTACTGCTTTTGCGCTGTTAATCAGAAAATCCTCAAACCATTGGATGGATTCAATATCCATGTGGTTGGTGGGCTCATCGAGAAGGAGAAGGTCGGGTTTCTGAAGCAAGATCTTGGCCAGTTCAATGCGCATACGCCATCCCCCGCTAAACTCCCCGGTAGGACGGTGAAAATCGCTGCGGAGAAAGCCAAGTCCCAAAAGTATTTTTTCTATTTCAGCGTCATAATTAGTCTCCTCAATTGAGTAAAATTTTTCACTAAGAACCGATAATCGCTCTATTAGTTCGTAATATTCATCCGATTCATAATCAGTCCGGGAAGTTAGCTGCGCATTTATTGAATCTATTTCCTGCTGCATTTCGGCTATCTGGGCAAAGGCCTGCGATGCCTCCTCAAAAACAGTACGGCTGTCCACTGTAAGTAAGTGCTGAGGCAAATATGCAATCACTGCTTCCTTTGGAGCCACTACTTTCCCGCGGCTAGCGGTTTTAACACCGGCAATAATTTTTAGCATGGTCGATTTGCCGGCCCCGTTCTTGCCCATGAGTGCAATTCTATCCTTATCGTTTATCGCAAAAGTGATGTCTTTAAATAGTGTGGTCCCGCCAAACTCTACCGTTAGCCCGTCAACTGAAATCATAAATGTTTTTTGATGAAGCTGCAAAGATACCGGTTTTTGTCCGGATGAAGGTCAGAGTACTTTATTTTGTAAATTTGGGTGAGCACAAAACGAGATTCATTTTGAAATTTAATCTTGAATAACAAACTCAATTTCAATTATGTCTGAACTTAAAATCTATTTTGCAGGCTCAATCCGTGGTGGCCGGAATGATGCTGATTTGTATTCTGAAATCATCAGTTACCTTCAAAAATATGGCGAGGTTCTTACTGAGCACATCGGTTTTAATGAACTCTCAGAAAGAGGTGAAACTGCTTTATCTGATGATGAGATTTATGCCCGTGATATAGAGTGGCTATCAAACGCTGATGTGGTGATAGCGGAGGTTACAAACCCCAGCCTTGGAGTAGGATTTGAGATCGCCAAAGCTATCAGTTTGAATAAAAAAATTCTTTGCCTTTTCAGACCGCAATCAGGAAGCAGACTTTCGGCTATGATCAGTGGCTGTAAGGAAATCACTCTAAAAGAGTATAAAAACATACAAGATGTTTCTGAACTGATTAATGATTTTTTAAACATGAAAACACATATCATCAAAGGACTCAGCATCTTATTAATAATATTCTTTACTTCATTTGCAGGTTTTGGATATAATAATCCTCAACTGGAAACAGACACCCTGATTTCCAATGACTCATTGAATCTTGCCATTCTTGAAATGGATTTTCTTTCCAACCAGTTTATCAGGGCGAGTGTTAAACATTATCCATTATGCAGCACCTGCGATCTGGATAGCCTGCCATTCCTCTGGACATATTTGCCTCCTATGGATTTCGGAGAAATGCAGTTCTATTATTCCCTTAATAACCAGTTACTTTTTGGTGCAACCCTGGTATGGATGGGAGAGGGGGCAATATATTATCCTGATTCCTTTGCTCCTTCCTCCTCTTTCCCTTTAAGTGCGGAGATTACACCTTTGCCATCAAATGCGCAATACCTTTACTGGCCTATATTCCCGAGTATGGGTGGGTTTCCGTATTTTAAAGCAAAATCGGATACCATGTGGAATGCGGTTTCAAACCTTCAGCTTGTTCATGATTTTGCCGCTGGAAGTCACATGAGAGTGGGATTTCTTGGGTATGCTCCTTCCCAGGGAATATTTAACCCTGTTCCTGCCCGCTGGCTTATTTTTCTTTACAGAGGAAGTACTGTAACAAGTATAGCTTCTGTGGTTCCAGGTGAGGCAGAAATTAAAATATTCCCGAATCCGACTTCACAACAATTAAATATTCAACTAAAGAATTGCAATACCAAAAACCTGAGATTCTCCGTTTTCGATTTAAGCGGACGTAAATGTTTAGAAAAATCACTTAACAATTCATTTTCGCAAACTATTGATATCCAGCAGTTAGAAAGCGGGATATATCAATATCAGATTGAAGGTTCCGGTTTTTTGAAAAAAGACCGATTTGTGAAAAACTGATTAATTTGTAACAAATCGTGGCATAATATTCAAGTTAATTGTTACAAATATGGGGATAAGTTTATCAATCAGCATATAGTTTCAAACTTATGCCAGAATTGAAAAATAGGATTAAACGGACAATTTAATTGTATAATTCAGCAGCTGTTCTAAGCCTTTTTTTTATGCTTCTTCTAAGCCGGGATGGGGCAATTACCACCGCTCCATCGCCCAGCCCCAGAATTTCTTTCTCCAGCTCAAAGTTATGTTGTACTTCTAATGAAATAGTTATTCCGTTTTCATTGCTTTCGATGACCTGCTGAGAATGATGGAAAGGCTTGGTAATTACGTAAGGTGCATGCTGACGATTAATAAACAAAATTACCTGCTCATTAACTATGGCTGTGTAAAGAATATCCAGATATTCCAGTCCTTTCAGGTCCTCATTCTTTTCAAAATCAATAACTGGATTCCGGTGTACTTTGCTTGAATAAACGTGGTCTTCCAGCTTTTGAACCATGCCTTCTAGTTCCCTGAAATGAGAAAATCCCTTGAATTGCTTCAGAAACTCAACTGTTTCCATCAATTTATCCAGGTCATTTTCAGACAATGGGATATTCATTATGCTGTATGCAGTGTCTTCATAGGTGTAAAACTTTTTGTCCGTAACAACAATTGGTGCATTGTAGCCCAGTTTGTCGCTGCGCATCATCTGTATATCGAGCTGTATGGTTCGCCGGCTAACACCTTTTCGATTGCCCTCATATTCATATAAAGTTTCTGAGCAAGCTGTTATCAGATCTTCCAGCGTCCATTTCCTGTATTTGTTCTGAAGACACAAATCGATTGTTTTATAGCGTATTAACGCATTTCTATTTGCCGGCATAAAATATTTTTATAAAAATATCATCTTTTTTTCAATTGCGCAAATAGACTGCGTAGTTGTGTATAAATCTTTGTGCATTAATAACGAAAATCCGCTAAGTAATAGTTAAGATTTGTAAATTGACTGATCTTTAGATTGATATAAAAGAAACTAAAAATGAAAAAAGTAATTTCTGAAGAATGCAGAATCCCAATTAAGATGTGGCTGGAGGATGTAGAACCAAATGCCCTGGCACAGGCAAGAAACCTTGCCAATTTGCCATTTGCATTTAAGCACATTGCTCTTATGCCCGATTGTCATTCTGGCTATGGCATGCCAATCGGTGGGGTTTTAGCTGCTAAAGGAGTCATTATCCCCAATGCTGTTGGTGTGGATATTGGATGCGGAATGTGTGCTGTTAAAACTTCCCTCGAGGACATTAACATTGAGAAAATTAAACTGATAATGTCTGGAATCCGGGCGTTTGTTCCATTGGGATTTGATCATCATAAAGACAAACAGGATGAGAGTCTCATGCCTTCTCTGGAAACTGTTCCCGAAAATGGAATTGTATCGAAACAATACGTTTCGGCACGTAAGCAAATCGGCACCCTGAAAGTTTCGAAAGTTGTTCGCATGGTGCTGGTCGTTTAATGGGAAGAAAGCAGGCACAGCGAGAACTTGATCTTGCAGATGAGATTACTAAACTTGATAAAAAAGGGATAGTCCATTCAATCAGGACAAATAAAGATCTTGACGAGGCTCCTGGTGCCTATAAAAACATAGATCTTGTTATGGAAAACCAACAGGATCTTGTCGGGATTTTGGTAACGTTAAACCCGCTTGCGGTGATAAAGGGCTGAACCCAATAACAGATGACATGAAAATTTTTCATGTCATCTGTTATCTTTGTTGTTTTGTGTTAAATTTGATTGTTTTTGATCTGGGTTTTGTCTTTTTTTGATATTTATTTTCACTAACAACAAAATGAAAATTAGAACTCTACTTATCAGCGCATTTGTAATCCTGGGATTCTCTGTTTTGTCCTTCGCCCAGGTTCCTTCATATGTCCCGACAAATGGGCTCCAGGGTTGGTGGCCTTTTGACGGAAATGGAAATGACCTCAGTGTCAATGCAAACAATGCTACTAATTTCGGGGCGACTTTTGTAACTGATCGTAACGGGAATCCAAATTCTGCCTCCAGTTTTGATGGAGTTGGAAACTATATGGAGGTTACGATCCCATCATTTGCATTAGCTGAAAACGGTTCGTTTACATATTCTGTGTGGTTGAAAAAGCAGGCTCAGACCTCGCCCGGAGTAGTTTTAATGATTGGCACTAATACTGCCGGAAATTTCATTTCATTAATCCAGGGAATGAATGAGACACAATTTGGAACAAATAAGCAGCAATCGGCATGGATCTGGCTTTCATGTCCTCATACTCTAAATGCCTGGGATCATTATGTTGCCACCTACAATGCGGGTATTATGAACCTATACAAAAACGGTGCTTTTCAGGGAACGACCACCTATACGTATACGGGGGCAGCAACTGCCAATATGCCGTTATATTTTGGCAAAGGAGTAGGGGGGAACAACTATACCGGCGATTTGGATGATGTTGGAATCTGGAACAGGGAACTCACCCTGACTGAAATTTCAGGACTGTCTCAAGGTTATCAGTTTGCAATTATCACAAACCCTGTAAATCAAACTGTAAATCTAATGGGAGTTGCAACGTTCAGTGTAGAGGCTTCACCGGCGGCTGTAACTTACCAATGGCAAACGAGTACTGGATTAGCCTATAGCAATCTAACGAATACCGGTCAATACAATGGCGCTACAAACGATACCCTGATTGTTTCTAATGCAACACTTGCAAACAACAACCAATTGTTCAGGTGTCAGGTCAGTTTAGGAACTTCTAACCTCATGAGTACTGTTGCAACTATGCATGTAAATAATAGCGTTAATATTAATGAATTATCAGGAGATCAGCAGTTTAGCATTTTTCCGAATCCTGCGACTGCCTTTATTACCCTGAGACTTATACCAGAATTACTCGGCTCTGATATTGAGTTATTCGATTTTACGGGTAAAAAAGTTCTTTCTTTCAACGCTACCTCCGAGGATACAAGAGTTGATATTTCTGCGTTGATTCCCGGCCTGTATTTTTGCCATATCAGAAACAAGGCAAATCATATTTTAGAAATTTCAAAACAGTAAAAAATTTATATAAACCAACTAATTTTCAGGAATGAATTTTTAAATACAGCCCTATGAAGCGAATAGAATTGATTGAATTTTTAAAAGGGTACTCAATATTTACAATTGTGGTTTTTCATCATCTTATGAAGCTGAATTTACCTGGGCCCTTCGATAAATTTATCTTTTTTGGTGGCACAGGTGTCCATCTTTTTGTGTTACTTTCTGGTTTAGGCTTGTATTTATCCTATGCAAAAAGACCAATTCCATATCTCGATTTTCTAAAGAAAAGGGGCAGTAAAATTTATATTCCATACATTCCGGTAGTGCTGTTTTCAGCATTAATTGCACTTTTTATACCTATCTATGAAAATTCATGGTATGCATTGGGCGGTCATGCCTTTCTTTATAAAATGTTCGATGAAAGCATTATTGGATCCTATGGATATCCTCTCTGGTTTGTATCCATGATTTTTCAGTTTTACATTGTGTTTTACCTGATTGCCAGGATGAAGGACAGTACAAAGGATAGTTATTTTATGATTTTTTGCCTTGCAATAAGCATATGTTGGTGGGTATTTGTGGGATTGTCGGGTCATGGAAACGAAAGAATCTGGAATAGTTTCTTTCTGCAATATCTTTGGGAATTTGCATTGGGAATGGGAATCGCCTCTTTGCTCATTAAAAACAACCTTTATCAGAAATTAAAAACCTTCCAATACTTACTAATTGGAATGCTGGGCTGTATTATTTATGCCTCACTCGCCATAAAAGGTGGAGTAATTGGGAAACTGTTTAACGATATACCTGCGTTGATTGGATATTCATGCATTGCAATATGGATTTACTTATTGAAGATTAAACCAATCAACAACTTTTTCCTGTTTACCGGGAAAATCTCCTTTTCATTATACCTGGTTCATTTCCTGATTATGCTAACACTTGCTAACCTGCTGGGAAATCTTCCTATTCTCCTGGTCCTCGTGTTGTCTGTAATCCTGGCTTATTTGGTAGCATATTTTTATCAGAATTTCATAGGAATTATCTACAAATGGCTCAAAATCTAATTTGATTAATATATAAACCCAATCCTTTGCATACACACTCAAAAGAAACACAGAATAAGTTAACACCAGATCTGGCTTTTCAGTTTTTAATAGAAGGCAACGACCGTTTTGTTAAAAATTTAAAGGCAAATCGCAATCTTTTGCAACAAGCCAACGACACCAAGGCTGGTCAGTATCCTTTTGCAACTATATTAAGTTGTATGGATTCGCGGACCTCCTCTGAACTAATTTTTGACCAGGGTCTCGGGGATATTCTGAGCATTCGCATAGCAGGAAATATTCTCAACGATGATATTATCGGAAGCATGGAATTTGCAACAAAAGTTGTGGGTACAAAAATCATCCTTATTCTTGGGCATACCCACTGTGGAGCAATAATCGGTGCTTGTAATAATATTGAACTCGGGAATATGAATCATATTCTCTTCAGAATTAAACAGGCAATTGATAAGGAAACTAAAACTATTCATGACCGCACGGGTAATAATACCGACTTTGTGAATAATGTGACAGAAATAAATGTACACCTCATTATTGCCAGAATAAAGAGAGAAAGTCTTATCATTTCAAAACTTGAGAAAGAAGGCCTCATTAAAATTGTTGGCGGCATGTATGAAGTTGAAACAGGTAAGGTTACATTTTTTGAAGAATAGAGCTATGAAAATAACAAACAGTTTTGCAGCAAAAGGTGTATATTACCTGATTCTTGCAGTTCAGTTTAGCTTATCATTTATAATAATTTCGTTGGCAATGGCAAATGCTCAATCTCAAACCCTGGAGACAGTTTCGAATGTTGATCTCACTAAATATGCTGGTAAATGGTACGAAATTGCCTCCTTTCCGCAGCGTTTCCAGAAAGGTTGCCATTGTACAACTGCTGAATATACGCTTAGTGATAAAGGCTATGTTATCGTAGTGAACCGTTGCAGAAAGGACAGTGTAAACGGGAAGGAAGCTGGAATAACGGGCAAGGCCTTTGTGGTTCCCGGCAGTGGGAATGCAAAGCTTAAAGTTCAGTTTTTCTGGCCGTTTACAGGTAAATACTGGATTATCGACCTTGCTAATGATTATAGTTATGCAGTTGTAAGTCATCCAAACAGGAAGTATCTCTGGATTCTTTCAAGGACGCCCAAAATGGATGCTGTGGTTTATGAAGGGATAATTTCAAGGCTAAAGGCTAAAGGACTTGATACTGATAAACTTCAGAAAACTGTCCAGCTTTAAAAAACCAAAGTTGACTTTCATTAAAATCTCTAAGGCCGTTGACACTAAAAAGTGTTTAAAAGGCAATATGATTTTTAAATTTCAAAACAATATTTATGAAAATTTCAGGTAAAAAAATACTTATTACCGGCGGTGCTTCAGGCATTGGTTTTGGCCTTGCAGAAAGGTTTATTCAGGATGGCAATATTGTAATTATTTGTGGGAGAAGAGAAACTGCACTCAAAGAAGCCTCTGACAAACTGCCCGGACTAATTACAAAAAAATGCGATCTTTCGGTTGCAGATGAAAGAGAGAAATTATTTCATTGGGTAAGTGAAAACCATAGTGATTTGAATGTTTTAGTTAACAATGCTGGTATTCAGCAGTTCCTGCCACTCTCTGACGAGGATTATATAGAGAAAGTAAAACAGGAAATTGCAATTAATATTGAGGCTCCTTTACACCTTTCGTTCTTGTTTGTCAGGTTAAAATCCTTGTCGACGATTATGAATGTAACATCAGGACTTGCATTTACACCAATATCAAAGGCAGCTGTTTATTCGGCAACGAAAGCATTTTTTCATTCATATACACTTTCACTCCGACATTTGCTGAAGTCAAACGATATTGAAGTAATCGAAATTATACCGCCGGCGCTCAACACCGATCTGGGAGGAAAAGGCATTCATGATTATGCTCCGCCGGTGAGTGGTTTTATAGATTCGATATTTGAACAGCTGGAAAATGGCAAGAATACTCTTACTTATGGTTTTAGTGAGGATATGGCGAATGCTGGTCCGGAAGATTTGAAAAAGGCGTTTGAAAGAATGAATCCGGAAAGCTGATTTTCAGTATTTTATCCGAATATCATAGTGTAAGATCTGCCAATTTTTTCCGACAGTTCATAAATAGAAACAAATTTGCTGACACGAAATGTTTCTCTTCCTTCAAAAAAGGCAATGATAGTAGGGCTTGCAAATACTCCGTTAGCCGCGGCAAGTTCAGGCAACTTTGCTGCATTAATATAAAATTGCCGCATCTCCGGATATTCTTCGCTTAGCATTGCTTCGACTTTTGGTCTTAAGGCTATACAGGGGGCGCAGTTGTCATTGAAAAAATATAAAAGGATTGCCGGAGAACAGTTTAACTGTTGTTGAAGTTCGTTGGAAGTCGATAATTCTGTAGTCATTTTTAATTGCCTTCTGTGAGATCAGGTATTGTTTTGTAAGGACATGTCAGATATGTGCCTTCAGGACAATATGGTAAAAGTATACGAAAACATCATGAGAAGAATAAACATTTTATCGAACTTTGCAGTTTAATTTTCTTATGAGCCTGAATTTCTGGGAAGAATTTAAAAGTGACATTTATTCGCTTGCCCCAATGGAAGACGTTACTGATACCGTTTTCAGAGAAGTGGTGCTGAGTGTTGCAACTCCGGGGCTGTTAAATGTTTTGTTTACTGAGTTTTGTTCCACTGATGGATTATGTCATCCGGTTGGTCAGAAAAAGGTGGCTCATCGTTTTTATGTGAACCCTTCAGAACGGGCTTTACTCAAAGAAAAAGGGGTAAAACTGGTGGCCCAGATCTGGGGCAGTAAACCCGAAAAATTCAGTCAGGCCGTTAAATTTCTTACTTCTGAATTTGAATTCGATGGTATCGATATAAATATGGGTTGCCCGGTGAAAAAGATCGTGAAACAAGGTGCTTGTTCTGCCTTAATCGGGAAGCCTGAACTCGCCAGAGAAATATTCCAGGCTACCAGAGAAAACACAGAATTGCCTGTTAGCATAAAAACCCGCACCGGATTAAAAAAACATAACACCGAAGAATGGATTAGTGAAGTGATTTCGTGGAAACCCGCAGCGGTAATTCTGCATTGCCGCACTCAAACTGATCAGAGTGATCGTCCTGCCGACTGGACACAAATGAATATTGCCGTTGAATTAAGGAACAGCATTGCTCCTGAAATTCCACTAATAGGAAACGGAGATATTTTTTCCATGGAGGACGCTCAGCGCTTCATGATTCAAACAGCTGCAGAGGGGGTAATGTTTGGCAGAGGGATTTTTCAAAACCCCTGGCTTTTCAACGAAAGCTTATCGGAAAGAACACCATCAGAGAAAATTGAACTCCTTTGGAAACATGCTTCCTTATTTGAAGAAACCTGGGGAAGATCGAAAAATTTCTCACTTTTGAAACGTTTCTTTAAAATCTACGTGTCGAGCTTCGGGAATTCTGCAAAACTAAAAAATGAGCTGATGAATGTAAATTCGCTTGAAGAGGTACACGATATTCTAAACAGCTTTAATTCATCAATTCCCGAATAGTCATAACTTTACAGGATTCTATTCCCCTAAAGTCATAACCATTCGGGAATAGGTTGCAATAATTGCTTATCTTTGTCTTGTAAACAATTAAAAAATGATACAAAGATCTATAGAAGAACAAATCAGAAAAAGATTATTCTCAGGGAAAGCGATTATTTTAACCGGGCCTCGCCAGGTTGGAAAGACCACCCTCATACGGAAAATTCTGGAAAACAGGAATGATGTTTTATTCCTTGACGGGGATGATCCAATGATTATAAATTTGCTTGAAAGACCAAATACTGAGCAAATCAGACAAATTATTGGGAATAGTAAAATTGTGTTCATAGATGAAAGTCAGCGCATTAAAGAGATTGGACTTACTTCAAAGATAATTGTGGATCAGATGAAATCTGTTCAGCTTATCCTTAGCGGATCATCTTCATTTGAACTGTTAAATCAAACGAATGAACCGCTAACAGGAAGAAAATGGTCATTTTCATTGTGGCCAATAAGTTGGATGGAGTGGCAGTCGTATGTTGGGTATATTAAGGCTGAACAAGATATTGAAAACAGGCTTATTTATGGTTTTTATCCGGATGTACTTTTAAATCAACCCGATCAAAAGTCAATTATTAAAGAGTTGATGGATAGTTATTTATATAAAGACATTCTTGTCTTTGCCAATATTAAAAGACCGGATGCTATTCAGAAATTGGTTCAGGCTCTGGCCTGGCAGGTTGGTAATGAAGTTAATTATTCCGAAGTAGCACAGATCTGCGGTCTTGATCCCAAAACAGTAGCTAGTTATATTGAAATTCTTGAAAAAGCTTTTGTAATATTCCGTTTACCTTCATTCAGTCGGAACCTGAGAAATGAAATCAAATCAGCAAGGAAAATCTACTTTTATGATAATGGATTAAGAAATGCAGTAATAGGACAATTTCAACCGATAGTATCCCGTAAAGATATTGGTGCTTTATGGGAAAACTTTTTAATCAGCGAGCGCAGGAAATTTTTAAACTACAACAAACTATCAACTATTCAGTACTTCTGGCGAACCAAACAACAACAGGAAGTTGATTATGTGGAAGAAATAAATGCAAACATCTTCGGTTATAAATTTAAATGGAATCCGAAACATTCAAAACGCCTTCCAACTACCTTTTCCCGAACATACAACAGTGTTGACCATTGTATAACTCGCGAGAACTTCAGAGAATTTGTGGATCCGGCCTTGTTGTTGAAATAAACAGCAAAATAAAAGAAGCAATAAGGTAAGGGTACTTCATTCTTCAAGTGTATTATTCCCAAACGGAGAATATATGAGAAAAATGATTTTTCTTTCAATCGCAGCAATAGGTTTCCTGAGTATCATATCCTGCACAAAAGAAAATTTTGATCTTCCAGCACCAACGCCATTGTACGATTTCCCTGACAATAAACTTTGGGCCCACCAGGTGAATACTGTAGAAGATGCAAATGCAAAGCTGAAGGAGTTTGATGGGATTGAAATTGATGTTTATTTCTTCGAAGGGGATAATGAATTTCATACCGGGCATGATGTAGCATCAGAACTTACACTGGATCAGCTATTTAATGGAATACCAAGATGTTCAAAGTATTATTACTGGATTGATTTTAAAAATCTTTCAGATGAAAATGCCTTTGTTGCCGTAAAAAGAATGAAAGAAATGATCAGTAAATATCATCTGGAAAAGAGGGTTATTGTTGAAAACAGCACTGCATATTTGCTGAACTACTTCGAAGAGGACAGCATCTTTACCTCTTATTGGGTTCCCAGTGTGAGCGATGTAACATTCTCATTCTTTGCAGAAAACGCTTTACAGAAAAAGGTTGCTGAAAATCTGGAAAAATACCGCTTCGATGCAATTTCAGCAGACTATTCGATGTACCCCTTCCTTAATAAGTACTTTCCTGCCTGGAATATCCACTTATGGACAAATGGTTTGGACGAAAATTCAGACAAAAAAACAGTTAAACAGCTTTCCCATCAATCCAATATTAAAGTTATCCTCGTCGATTTTGATGAGAATATTTTAACATCCAGTCAATTACAGCATTAATAACAATATTTGTTATGCGTTGGGCGCATAAAATTCAAGTGATCAGAAACCGATTTTTATTCGTCTTTATGAAAACCAAAGGTTTGTAATGTACATATGCCTTATGGAACTGATTGACAAGTATAAGGACAAAAGCTGGAACATTTTTTTGACAGATCAGTTGATTTGGTTGAAAATAAAGCTATTAGAAATCCAATTTTTAGAAGAGTTATTGACAGAGAAAAAAAATTGATTTATGGAGGAGAGAGTTCTCAAATATTTGTATGATATGAAGTTCTCGATTGAAGAAATCGAATCCCTCATTTACTAGCTATATCAGGCAAAGAATAATAACATTTCTCTTGACTTATTCATGATATTTTCATACCTTTGGAGCTTGTTGAAAAAACCATAAATATTTGTAAAATGAAATCAAGACTTTTAGTTATTGTATTCATGATAGCAGCTTTTAGTGCTACTCACACTGTTGTAAATGCACAATTCCCAATACTTACTACTATTGGGAATTATACCTGTACTCCGGGCCAGCAATTCAGTATGCCTGTAACAATAATAAACTATACCGAAATTGCCAGTATTTCGCTAACACTTAATTACAATCCTGCTGTGATTACCTATAACGGTTATTCAGTATCTCCTTTACTGGTTTCCGGTTTTAATATCTGTAATGTTCCTTATCCCGGTGATTTAAAATTTGCCTGGTTCGGCATGACACCGATTCAATATATTGATACTGCTGTACTTGCCAATCTGAACTTTACGTACAATAGCGGTTCATGTAATCTTGTTTGGGACACTTTGAATAGCGGGAATTCGTTGTACTCTAGTACTCAAGGCTACACAGTTCCTTGTGTTTTTGTTAATGGTACAGTAAATGGCGGCACTCCGCCAAATTCCTGTTCGAATACCATTTCAATGGCCGCATCCGGCACAACTGTACAATTCTCCGGTTCTTCAACCGGAGTTGGCTCGGTTGAATATCATTGGTATTTTGGAGATGGATGGGTAGATACTGCACAGAATCCGGTTCATACCTATCTGACTGCCGGCAATTATACTGTGACCCTGGCTACTTTCGATTCGCTGTGGTGTTATTCGGTTTCGTCTGTAACAATTACTAGTTCTGCGTTTAATCTTGAAATTTATGGTGATGTATATGCCGACACCCTCCTCGATGCGGGCAGTGTGCATCTGTACTACGAGCCATTCACCCCACCCACCAATACATTTCAACTATTGGATTCTTTGCAGATAAGTTCATATTATTCATTTTCAAATCTTGTTATTGGTTCGTATATTGTTCAAGCACAGCCTGATACTGCTTCTGCCTATTATGGAAATTATGTGCCAACGTATTATGGTGATACGCCTTACTGGAATAATGCTGATATAATAACAACTACTCTATTGCCAAATCCATTTGATATTCACCTGGTTTATGTCCCTGGTCCAAATTCTGGCTCCGGAAATATTACCGGAATGATAACAAGCGGTTCGAAATTGTTTGCCTCCGGAACTCCTGCAGTTGGTGCAGAGATCCTGCTCACGGACGTCAATAATCAGGTTTTAGCTGTAAGGTACTCAGACAATGCCGGAAATTTCAGCTTCGATAATCTGGCGTATGATACCTACAAAGTTCGCCCGGAAGTTGCATTGGTGGCTGTTACGCCTACAGTCCTTACACTCTCGGCTGCCAATCCTTCCTCCCATAACATCAATTTTGTTATAACTCCTTCGGGAATTGTTACAAATATTTCGGAAAAACCTGATAATAATGGAGTTGTTATTAATAGCCTATACCCTAATCCTGCCTCGGATGTTGTAAATATTGATGTTTCTGCCAGCAAAAACACAGCAGTAAATATTGAATGTTTCGACCTGTTTGGCCGTTCAATGATGCAACTGAAATACAATTTGAGAGGTGGAAACAACACTATTTCCTTTAGCAGCAGCGACCTTAAAAATGGTGTTTATTTCTTAAGGATGAATTCTGAGGATGGTTTATTTTACAATAAAGTTGCAAGATGGGTTAAACTTTGAAATTTGGGGTCCAAATAAAACACGCATACAAATTGCAACTGTCCCCAATAGCTATGTTGCTATGAATACTATTGAATATGGATATGGTGGTAAAATTCCTTTATGGCTGTTTGGATTTTTGTACTGAAAGTTTTCTTAAGATGATTTTTTCAGCAGACGTTTATCTCCAAACACAAGGTTAAACCCCAATTGGATATTTGTATACCTGAAGTCGGTGGGTTTAAAAAATGCGTAAGCATTATCACTAATCATATACCATTGGAAAGCGCCGAGTTTAAGAGAAAAACCCAGTGCAAGGTTCATGAAATTTCTTTTCGAAAGGGTATAACCTGTCATTATGTTTAACGTTTTCCCGAATTCGTGATTGTAATGTATCGTTAGTACGGGCTTAACAGTTTTGTTGAATAGTGTTGTTTGTAAAAGAGCCCCGAAATGATCTTTTTCTGTGAGGTTAAGCTGTCCGGTAAGATTTACCCTGGTAAGCAGTGATGAAGTATATTTATCATAATTTGTTCGTAAACCAAGGTTAGCGGACAGGCTGTCCAGAATCTGCTGAAGCTGATTCCCAAGTGTTGTAGTATCATTCCCGATGAATTCGTTAATGTCGATGCCTTCGAAAGTATAATCGTGGTTCTTTTGATCGCTTAGGTAGCTCCTTGGGTTATTTTTCCAGGTAATAAAACCAAGATCAACAAGACTCAGCCCAAAAAGGTACTTTTCATTCAGCTTATACTGAACTCCTAAATCCAGCGCCATACCCGGATTAAGGGAACCACTCAGCTCTTTCCGGAACTTACTGCCGTAGTTGTAGAAACTCAGTGAATCTGCTTTGTCGCTGCTGGTACCCGGAATGCTGGTGTTAATCTCCAGATCGGAATGAACTGTGATGGCGTAGGCATTTGCAGGATCTGTAAACAGGCTCATATCCGTTTTTCTCGAATAAATATTGGCCACACCGGCAAGGCATTTCAACCGGACACCACCCGACCATGTATCATTAAATTTTCTTCTGACACCAAGTGAAAGCTCATGATACATTGTCATGTTAAGGCCAGTACCACTGAATTCCGCAGTTTGCCCGATAAACTGTCCGTTCAGCCTGAAAAGAAACGACATCAGATCCTTGGAATAGCCTATACTATTGGAAAAGCGATCCGTTAAACGTACATCAAAATAGTAAGCCTTTATATTGAACCCAAAACCAAGGATTTCTTCATTCAGGTTAACATTAATGTAGTTGTTCTTTTCGAGAGTATTCAAAAAGTTGGTCACATCAAAATGAAGAGAATCATCCGGAGTTCTGTAAAAAACATCTTTGTACCTGAAACCTGTATTATCAATACTCAGCCCTGCCGACGATAATCCTGGAATTCCTATCCAATACCTGCATGGGACTTCTGAAGCAGGATTGGTGGCAAACGACTGAGGAACCGATCTTAAAAAGCTGATATTCGGCGACATCTGTGAATAAACCAGGCTATTGACTGTTAAAAACAGCACAATCGAAAAGAGACATTTAATAGTTCTGTACATGCTGCTCCTTAATAGGTAAACCGGATCCTTGCACCCATTCGAACATCAAGGTTGTAGTCGTTGTAGATTTTTACCAGCGAATTATTGTAAGTATTCAAACCGGCTTTCAGGATAAGTTTTCTGGAGCTTGCCAAACGCGTAAGTCTTGTCCTGTCGAGTGGCTGAGGGTTAAATGTGTATTTGGGAGGTTCAGGGAACAGAGGAACATAGTAATCGGGTGCAGGTCCCACTGCGGCTGCATGTACAAGAAAATGATCGTTTGAATACATCAGCGAATCGAGGATAATATTATTCGAATCAGCAAAATATGCCTGTATCCAAACGTCGAGCGGAAACCGATTCACTGTTGTCATAACAAATGCAAATTCCTCTATTCTCTTGATATCCGAAAAGTTGAAATTCATAGTATCAGCAACCCAGAATCCGGCTATTGAGGCAAACAAGGGAAGTTCGATTCTCACTTGTAGTGAATATCTGCTTGTATCTAAAATAAAGTTCTCTTCAGCCGGATTGCCAGCCGGATTCGATTCCCCATTGATATCGAACTTAATATAAGTTGGTGAGATGTTTAAGGCTTGCAGAAGGTTGCAGTTGGCAGGAGTGAAGGTGTATGTGGAATCGGCCGTTTGACCTGCATGGTTAAAATCAGGAGATGGAAAATGAATCGGATTTACGAATCCAGGGTTGTTTGTAATATCAACAGTATAGGGGGCATGTTTTGATGAATAAGCTTTTAATTCATTAACATTCAGCTGCATAGGCATTCCTATAGAATTCGAAGTATTCAGGTTTATCCTCATATCGCCGAACTGAATCTGACCGTTGTAACTATTTTTAAAAATCGAAAGTTCGACCGAATCTTTCATAGGATATTCGTAGGTTCCCAGATATCCGAATATTTTTGAGAACTTAAGTTGCGAAAGAAGAGCAGAAAGCTCAAAGGAGTAGGGGGAAAGATCCGGGTTGTTGTCGCCTTCAACCTTCAGCACAAAATGGATAAAAATTGCTTTTCCGCCACCTGTAAGCGTACTCAGGTTTATAGTGTATCCTGTCAGATCTATGTCAACCTGGTTGGTAACTGGCCCTGAGCCACTATAGGAGTGAGCAAGTGTTGTTTTTAATGCAACACCGTTCTTCGTGGCAAAGGGTAATTCGATTTCAATGGATCCGTTATGGTTGATATTTGAATTAAGCGACAGGCTTATTAATCCGGATTTGAAAGCAATACTGTCAATCCTTTGGCCACTGACCGGTGGAGTAAAAGTGATATATTCGTCGTATGGCAGTGTGAGGCTGGTGCCAACAGTTAATGGAATCGATAGCTGATCCTTGGTAAAGGTCTGCTGCTGATTTGGAATCTGAATGTAATCTTCAGCTTTCAACGAATAAACCTTTGTTTCATAAACAAGCATCAGGTTGTGGTTGATGTTGTCTTCAACAATAATGCTCCCTTCCGGGAGAAGGTTCTTAAGACTGAGGTTAGAATGAACAAGCGGTGCTGCAAGATCAGGCATCAAATCCGGTCCGGCAAACTTACTAAAGTTGAAATCATCCTTAGTGCACGAAAACAGAGCCGACAGGATTATAAAAGCTACAAAAGCACAAACTTTGAATTTCTGAATTTTATTTCTCATATTCATACTGCTGATAATAAAAAGAAATCATCAGTGAAGTTG
>CAIXZF010000014.1 GCA_903923925.1 uncultured Bacteroidales bacterium | reverse complement strand
TTGTTTTGCGGGTGTTTACCGAGGTGTACAGATGTGTAAAATTTATATAAAGCCTTGATTTTTTGTTACTTTTTGATCAAGTAAAAAGTAAGAGAAAGAGAATGTATTCAAATCAATAATACCAATCAAGAAGTAAATTCAAATCAATTTTCCGTTAAGTAATAAGCCGGCACATCAAAATAATATGTAGCTGAGAACACAAAGAAAAGCACTGAGAATGAACTCCGTGAACTCAGCGAAGCGATATCACGAATTCCTTTAAAAACAAGCAATTATGAGTAAACTCTGTGAACTCCGTGCCTCCGTGGTAAAAATTTCAAATCTAAATGCGACAATTTATCCCGTTTTGAGTATAGTTAGTGCAATTTAAAGACGTACCCCAACTTGTCAAGCACAAGTCAGTGCCAGGGGTTCACTTTTGAGTGAAACCATGTCAACCTTCCTCCGGAGCACCGGAATATGAAATTCGAATGTTAGAATTGTGCCTGACCAGGGTTTTCAAGTGAGGCTTTTAATTCACGGAGATAGTCGCGCGGGGCAAGGCCGGTAACCTGTTTAAAAACGCGGTAGAACGATGCGGTAGAGTTAAAACCGACTGAGGCGTACATTTCAGATAAGTTTATCTGCTCATGATTCTGCATCCCGTTTTCCATAATTCTTTTAGCTTCGTCAATACGGTAGCGGTTGATGAAAGTCCTGAAATTTGCGGCAGTATTGTCATTGATGGCCTGATATAAATATTTCTTGTTCGTGCCCAGGATTTTAATAACTGCATTCAGATTCAATTCCGGGTCGAGATACAATTCCTGTTTATAAAACGCATCACGCAATTCTGTGAACAATGTTGCTTGCAACTGTATTTCATCCAGTGGTTCGCCAGGCAAAATCTTTACACCTTCCTCAATATTGTCGATTGATTCCTCTTGCTCCTTTTTCCACGCTATCCAGTTGCGGACATCAACGGCGAACTGGTCTAGTTCCTTTTCCTTTCGGAACAACTGCCTGCGAAATTGCCTCGCCCTCATAATATAAATCAACAAGGTTGCCACAAGCAGTATTGCAATGCTTACAATGAGTGTAAGAACCTCAATCCGTCTTTTGTTATTGGAAATATCGAGATTTTGGTGGGCGATGGTGAGGTCTTTCTCTTTCACATCAAGAGTGAGCATCATCTTGTCCAACTGCTCCTTTTGCTGCCTTGTAACCAACTCATCTTTTTCCTGGTAAAAAGCCACAAGACATTCCATTGCCCGGGTAAGGTTGCCCGTTCCCGTATAAGCCACCCAACTCATGCTGTCCACCCGCATTTGAAGCACGGGATATGGCTGAATGCGGAGGTATAACAAGGCCTTTTCCCCATATTGTATCGCTTCCCGATAACTTTTATCCACCAGTGCTCCTTGCATCAGGTTGCAGGATAACATGGCCAGGAATTGATTGTTCCCTATTTTTTCCGCTTCGGTTGTGGCAAGCAAAAGGTACTTTTTCCGCTCCTTTTCATTGCCTGTATTCAGGTAATGATCTGCAAGAGAGCCATAAATATACACAAGCAGATCAATTTGCTTTGTGGTAATGGCTTTTTTCATGGCACGATTCATATAGAAAAGGCAACTGTCGTTTTGTTGCAGGTTCAGGAAGGTGAGACCCATGTTATAGAAGCTTAAAGCGTAATTCAGGGTATCGTGGATTTTCGTGGTCAGTGCGCAGGCTTGCCGGTAATAATTGAGCGCTTTGTCATACTGCTTGTTCTGATTCATGATGGTGGCCATCGACGAAAGGGAATTCCGCATCATCCGTAAATCGCCTTTCCGTTCGGCATAACCGAGCATAAATCGGGTGTAAACCAGCGCACTGTCGAGATTGCCGGCATTGTTATACGAATAGGATAACACCGTCCAGGCATCAGTAATCAACACCGAATCCCTTGAACGCGGAATCAACGACAATGAGATTTTTGCCATGGCCAGCGCCGAATCGATATTCCTCATGCGCAATTGTG
>CAIXZF010000013.1 GCA_903923925.1 uncultured Bacteroidales bacterium | reverse complement strand
TATCCTATGATGATTGGTGGAACAAAAATCTAAGATACTGATTTCTAAGGTTTTATAAAATTTATATTTTTATAATTTACTAACAATCAGACTGTTAACAACTTCGCGTTATCACACTTTTTAACCCTTGATTCGCATTATATACATTCTTTAAATAACATACAAAAATAACAATTGTAGGGTGGCTTCCAAGAGTTGACATTGGGAAATATAAGGTTTTCGCCCTATATTCTGTAATTTGTATCCGGTTTTTAGTGAATTTTGCATTATGATCTGTTTTCCAATCTCTAAAATCAACCTGGGACTTCATGTTATTTCGAAGCGGGAAGATGGTTTTCATACTATTGAATCGGTATTTTATCCTGTAAAAATGCGGGATATCCTCGAAATTACTCAATTTTCGAAAAACGATAAACCCGAAACTTCAGGATATTCTTTTAGCAGCAGCGGACTTAAAATATCGGGCCCGATGGAAAGTAACCTTGTACTAAAAGCATGGAAGGCTTTACAGAAAGAATTTTCATTGCCAGGCATACATATTCATCTGCATAAAGTGATTCCAATGGGAGCTGGCTTGGGCGGAGGTTCAAGTGATGCCGCTTCGTTAATCGTGATGGTTAACACGCTTTTTGGGCTTGCTCTTGATGTGAAGAAAATGTGCGATATCGCTGAGAAAATCGGGAGTGATTGTCCATTCTTTGTAGAAAGTAAGCCAAAGCTTGTAAGAGGAAAAGGAGAAATTCTTGACCCATTTGAATTCGATTTAAGTCAATACAGGATAGAACTTGAATTTCCTGGCATTCACATTGATACAAAGGAAGCCTACCAGGGAGTTACACCCTGTTCTGATCGTGAATCATTGGTAAATATTCTAAATCAGCCGCTTTCACAATGGAAAAACAGCTTATCCAACGATTTTGAAGATTCAATACTTCCCAAGTATCCGGAAATACAGAGGATAAAAGAAAATTTCTATAGGAAGGGTGCCCTGTATTCCTCAATGACAGGAAGCGGATCGGCTGTTTACGGAATCTTCAATAAAGAATAACTGCTTGTCCCCTTGAGCAAAGTTGTTAATTGAGCTTCATTTAAAGATTTGGATTAGCATTTCTTGCTGGTCCTTTGCGCTTTTTGCGCCTTTTTTACGGATCGGGAATTCAGACTTTGACAATGAGATTAATTGATTTGAACAATTGCATCAAAAAAAATCTTAATCGCGTTGCTGTAAAATTTTATCATTTATTAACAAACCACTCCTTGAGATTTTAATATATTTGTAAATTGAAAATAAACAGGTATATTAATTCTTTTTCTCAAAACATTATGAAAACAAAAATTACTCTTGTAATCGTGTTAATGTTTTTAACCGCATTGTCTGCAACAGCCTTTAGCCAAACATTATTACCAGATCTTACTGTAACTTCTGTGGTGCTCACACCAATTAACCCTGTAGCCGGAGGGACTTTTACCGTGACTGCAGTACTAAAAAATATTGGAGGTTCTTTTGCTGTTGCCTCTGTTGTAAAATACTATTATTCAACAGATAATGTATTATCAAATACAGATATTCTTTTGGGTCAGGATAGTATCCCCGGACTGGCACCCAACATTTCTTTTACGAAAATTCGCCAATTAATATTGCCAGCATCTGCAACAGGAACAACTGCCAAATACATTTTTGTGAGATCTGATGCAACAGAAATAATTACAGAGGCTCTTGAGAACAACAATAGTAAATATAAAGAATTTATGCCTGGGGCTGCGTTAAAACCAGACCTTACACCAGATGCCGCAACCCTCACTCCTGTTTCTGCTAATGCAGGATCAAGCATTTCAGTTAGCTGCAAAGTATTTAATATCGGAGCTGCCCAGGCGGGAAAAAGTGTGCTTAAATATTATTTTTCAACAGATGCTACTTTCAGCAGCAATGATGTAATGTTAGGTTCAGATTCTATCGGAATTCTTGCTCCAAGTACGTTTATGCTAAAAACACATCAACTTGTACTTCCTTTAGCTGCAGGTGTAGGGCCACGATTCATCCTTTTCAGGGCAGATGCCACCGAAATTGTTACTGAGTCAAACGAAACCAACAACATCATTTCCAGGCCAATAACCCTTACAAACACATTACCAGATCTTACTGCAACTGAATTGATGCTCACCAATATCACTACAATACCCGTAAATACGTTAACTGCAAGCGTTAAAATTAAAAATATCGGGTTAAGTGCAGCAACAGCAAGTATTGTAAAATATTATTTTTCTACAGACAACATCTTTTCAGCAAATGATATACTTCTTGGTCTCGATTCCGTTGCAGCTCTTGCCCCTACTATGATTATCACAAAAACGAAGGTATTAACCTTGCCTGCAACTATGGGAGCCTCAAAATTTATTATTGCCAGGGCTGATGCCACTGAAATTGTGACAGAAAGTAACGAAACAAATAATACCTGCTTCAAGGTATTTCAAATTGAAGTTCCTAAGCCTGACCTGATAATTGGCGAACCCTTCCTAACTCCAGCAAACCCTTTAAGCGGAAGTACTTTTACCATTAGCTACCTGCTTAAAAATATCGGAACAGCAAATGCCGGGAATAGTGTTGTAAAATACTACTTATCAAACGATAACTTATTTAGCACCAATGATGTGCTCCTTGGAAGTGATTCATTTCCCGGCGTACTACCAGCAACATATATCTTTAAAGTCAGGCAGCTTACTATGCCTGCAGCAATTGGAGCAGGGATCCATTATATAGTAATCAGAGCAGATGCCACGGAAATTGTAACAGAAAGTATTGAAACAAACAATTTCTTTTTTAAACAATTTATGTCGCCTTCCGATTCTCCTATCCCTTCAACTGATCAATCAGCAACTTCTAATCTTAAAAGTTACCCCAATCCAACTTCGGAAACCACATATATAAATCTGCCAGCTGGCTCAGAAACGTTGGAACTTTACAACAGGCAGGGTTCTTTGGTTCAAAAGACAGATGTTATGAACAAGACTCAATGCGAAGTTGATTTGGTTTCACTACCTGTAGGCCTTTACTTTGCTCATGTTATCGGACAAGGGGTTAACGTAAAAGGGACTATTGTTAAAACCAGATAGTTTTAGTTCTTCTTATTGCTATACTGGTTTATTGTAGATTTGCACATTGGTTTAGTTCGCCATTTCATTATTGCCCTAAGGGCAATAATTATTCCTACCCCGCATTTTCTAATAACATTAAAGCCATCTGGGCTATATATATAATGCAATGCATTAGATTTAAAGTTCAGAAAAAATTATTTTATTGATTCTACAATATTCCTTAGCTGATCTTACTACCGGGAAATAAGCAGTTTACTATTCTGACGTTCGCCTCTGTCTGAACAAACAACAATGAAATACATTCCTGCTTTCCAGGTTTTTGTGTTAATTTCATTCGTATTATTCCCGGTAAATACCAGCTCACTTCCAACAGAATATACCTGAACTTTGAAGTTTGTGAGATGAGTTTGTATGGTAACGTAATCGCTGGCAGGATTTGGAGAATTGCTTAGATTGTTAACAGTAAAAGGGTTTACAATACTGGTAGTCAAATCGCAAATATAAGGCAGAGGATTTACCTCTATCGGCAGTCCTGGTGTTAATGTATGGCCTGAAAAGCCAGCAAAGGTTTTTGGATACGACGGACATCTGAAAACTGCATTCTGAACCGGATTACTTCCCTGGGTCTGAGGTCCGCTTAATCCGACAGGATTAATGTAGGACCATTTTATATTTTTAAGTGAATCGACTTCAAAAAATGTGCCAGATTGACCACTGCAAATCAACACATTACCATTCGGAAGCTGAGTGGCTCCAGAGATATTGTTCGAGAAAAAGTCGGTAGGGACAGGAGCAGTATAAATCCAGTCCTGAGCAGCCGGGCCGTAAGGTAAAGTTGAAGGGTAAACGCCTGAAGCATCGTATGGCAGAGTTAAGATTTCCGCAGATGAATACATTCCTGCAGGACGACTAATTCCGTTGTTGAATAAAATAATTTTGCCGGCCTTTGGCAATTCATTCGTAATCCAGTGTGCATTGTGCATTCCGAAAAGTTTCTGATCTGCAAGCGTTCCATGCTGATATGCAAGGGGATTGCCCCAACGGTAAAGCAAGTCACCACCCTTTCCATAAACTCCACCGCTATGGCTGGCAGCCTCAGCAGTTGTGGTACTATGGTCGATTACCCAGATCTCATTCAGGTTATGTGCGCAAATCATAATCTGATTAAACGTTGGATTGTAATCAACAGAATTTACATGCAGCCATTCAGCGTTAACAGTGGCTTTATAATTAAAATTCACCAATTCAGGGTGATCAGCTATTACTCCATAATTCGGTTTCAGACTGTCGAAAACCTGAACTAGATGATCCCAAACATTCCATTCCCAAACAATTGTTGCAGAATCGGTGCCAACAGGTTGAATTTCAATAATTTTTTCACTGTTCAAGGTATTTCCAACCATATTGGGTCTGCGTCCGTTTGCTATTGCTTCGGCTTTGGTTTTTTTCTGCCATACAACGGCCAGAATGTTTCCATTGGGGAGCAGGCGGACATCATGGTGCTGACATTGAATACTGTCTGATATCTTATAGCTCCAAACAACATTATTATTCCAGTCAATTTTTTTAATCACACCACCATGCCCGGCTAAAAGGAAGGCAGGATTTCCGGCATCGCTCGTTCTCAATAGGTCGCCATCGGGATAAAAATATACTGAATGGCCCGGAGTTGCTGTATCAGACCAGGTATGAATAAGTTTCCCGCACTTATCCATCAGGTAGGTATTTCCATTCTGAATTGGAGCAAAAAGTACAAGGCCATCATCATCCGTTCCGGAACTATGTTGCATTAAACCCATTGTCTGGGCTTTTAAATTCATGGAAGCAGCAAATAATAAAAGTGCAAACAGGCAGCTTATCTGTTTAATAATCTGATGATTAAAAAACAATAATTTAGTGCTGGCAGAGAAATTTCGCTTCATTTTGAGTTGATTTTGATATCAGAAAAATTAGAAAACTGAGTATCAAAAGTAATCAAAATAAGTGGAAGGAAAACTACAATCTATCAGGGCATGATTATCATCAAATTGTATTAATCTACACTCCTCTGAACCTAAGCTTGTTAATTAATCACAGTCTCAATATCAGCTAATAAGCTGATTTTTTGATTATTAACAAAAACGTCTGTATTTTTTGAAGCACAAATCTTAATGCATTTATTTCCAATAAACAGAGCATACGCTGTACCTCTGAAAATTATTTTACAGGAAATATGGTTCCATGCTTCTGGAAGTGCTGGCGACAGACTTAAGTGTTCTCCGTTCGTATTTATACCGGCATAGGTTGAAAGTGCAATTAAAACAGTGCCTCCCATTACACCAGCATGGATTCCTTCTGCTGTAGTTCCTCCCTGGATATCATTATAATCGCTTGCCAGAGCCTCGGAGTATAGTTGCCAGCTCATTTCAGGACTTCCTGCAAGTGAAGCCAGCCTGGCATGTACAATGCGGCTCAGCGTACTTCCATGAGATGTCCGCTTAAAATAATACTCCAGGTTTTTTTGCAGATAATCAGCTGGCAATTGATAGCCCAGCTGTTGTAAAAGCTTATCAACTTCGGCTTTATCCAGGTTATAGAAGGTCATCAACATATCAGCCTGTTTGGCTACCTTAAACTCGTCAGGCGACTTACCTTCCGATTTAAGAATTCTATCCATGCGGTAAATGTTTCCGTATTTATTCTTATAGTATTGCCAATCAAGCTCTTTCAGATCAAAATATCCTTCATACTGCGCTATAATTCCGTCGTCGTTAATACACAGGTTTAAACCCCTGGATATTTTACTCCATCCTTCGAGTTCATCTGAAGTCAATCCAAGCTTCTGAAAAACTGTTTTACTATCATTATTAAGAAGGTCTATAAGATCAAAAGCCCTGTTAAACATCCATGCCACCATTAAATTAGTGTATGCATTGTTGTTAAGACCGCCTTCTGCAGCTCCCTCATATTGCTCATGAAACTCGTCGGGTCCCATAACTTTCGTCAGATCATAACGATTAGTCTTTTCATTGTATTCACATTTGCTCGCCCAGAATCTGCATATTTCAAGGAAAAGTTCCGCACCGAAATCCTTAAGGAAAACAAGATCTTCGGTAGTTTGAATATAGTGCCAGATATTGAATGCAACAGCAAGGCTCACATGCCTTTGCAAACAGCTATGATCTGGATCCCAGAGTCCTGAAAGCGGATTCAGATGTATTGTCTGTGTTTCTTCACGGCCATCGCTGCCGCTCTGCCATGGAAACATAGCACCGCGATACGCTGATTTCACTGCATTTTTTCGGGCTTCATCAAGCCTTCTGTACCTGTACATCAGCATTGATTTTGCAACATCAGGAAGATTCAGATTATAGATCGGCATTATAAAAATCTCGTCCCAGAAAATGTGTCCTCTGTAAGCCTCACCATGCAATCCGCGTGCAGTTATACCGGCATCAATTTTCTCGTTGTGCTGCGACATTGATACCATCAGATGATACAAATGCATTCGCATCATTTTTTGCGAAAATCTATCGCCACCAATCTGAATATCAATCTTCTGCCAAATTTTATCCCAGGCAATAGAACTATCTTTCAGCATTATCCCAAAATCTTTTGACTCAGATAAAGCCTGCCGGGCCTGTACTAAAGGCTCAACAACATCATCAGCTTTTGATGTGTAGATTGCCAGCTTCTTTTCAATTGTATAGGCTCTTCCCTGGATTGCATCAACAGTTGCCATACCATAAACTGAAGCGGGACCAACTTCATGCCAACTATTGATTGCCAAAGCTTTATTATCGGTAAAAAAGAGATGCTCAGCCACTTCTGCTATAAAAACTCCAGATTGAGTTGTCGAAACAAGCAGTTCAATCCGATTATCCTCCGCAAACTCACGAATTGGCTTGAGATGTTTTTGATTGAGCGATTTGTATCGTTCAACATTTTCATTAATAATAGCTCCATTGAGTCCAGACCGGAATGTGATTTTTTCGCTATAATTAAGCGGTAATACTGTATACCGGATTGCTGCCAGGTGGGGATCTGCCATGGATGCCATCCGGATAGAGGTTATTTTTGTTTCTCTTCCTTTTTTATCCCTAATAATTAATATTCTGGTTAACAATCCATTACGGAAATTAAGCTTACGAATAACAGATAGAATTTTTGCAGTATTGCAATCAAACCAATCCTCCTCTCCTATCCTGAATGTTATTTTTAACCAATTGGGTGCATTTACGAAATCCTCATTTTCCACTGCATGTCCGGAAACCTCTGTACTAAGCCTGTTGTAAAGACCGGCAATGTAAGTGCCCGGATAATTTATCACATTCGAATCGGATTCTTCATTTGCACCCCTTGTCCCGAAATAGCCGTTTCCGATTGCCAGCAATGCCTCTCTGGTGCGTTCTTTATCTGGCTCATAAGCATGATAAGTAATGGACCAGTTATCTTCATTCAAACCTCCTTTAAACCATGATTCCAGTGTTGCAATTGTGCAATCCACCATATCCGACACAACAAAGTCGGCACCACTCACCAACAATTCATGAACATTTTCCTCCCTGGCAATACCAACTACCAATCCAAAGTTTCCTGCTTTTCCGGCAGCAACTCCTGATACTGCATCTTCAACAACAATAGCTCTTGATGGATTAACACCCAGGTTATGACTTGCAGTAAGAAAAATATCAGGTGCTGGCTTGCCTTTAAGGTTCATCTCTGCAGAAACAACTCCATCAACAATGGTTTCAACCAGATGCAACAATCCTGCGGTTTCGAGAACGGGACGGCAATTTTTGCTGGATGATGCTACTCCTACCCTGATTCCTTCATCTCTGAGAATCTGCATAAGAGCAACTGTAGATTCGTAAACTTTAACACCTTCTGTAGCAAGCACTTCGTTAAAAGCAGCATTCTTTCTGTTTCCAAGTCCACATACAGTATCTTCATTTTCCCCATCGGTTAGTTCACCAAACGGAATTGAAATACCACGTGATTCAAGGAAAGAGTGCACACCATCATACCTTGGTTTGCCATCGACATACCGCAGATAATCGTTCTCGTGCGTAAATTCCCTGAATTCTTCGGCATACAGTTTTTCACGCTGCCGCAGGTAGTCGTTGAACATTTTTGTCCAGGCCCTGCTGTGTGCCAGTGCTGTTTGTGTAATGACGCCGTCAAGGTCGAAAATAACGGCATCGAAAGAAAAACCTTTGTTTGTTATAATCTGATCCATCTGAATCCGTATGCTTCTATAGTTTCTGAAATTGATTGATTAAGTATATCTTCTCCTGCTAATGCCTCATCTGGCAACACTGCAGCTATTGAATGATCTGTCATATTATGCAGTATCAGCATCTTTTTCGTATTGTATTCCCTTGTAAATGCCATCAGACCCGCATCTGCTTTGTCATTCAGCTTTACAAAACGGATGCTGCCTCTGCCAAATATTCTTTCTTTTTGCCTTGCATGCAACATCCAGGTAAGTCTCCTGGAAACTTTATTGCTTAAACTCTTTTCATCTGACAGTTCTTCTTCAAGTTTATTCCAGTCGATTTTACCTCTTACCAGAAAGCGGGTATCATCCTTTCCAGTATGGGCAATCATTTCATTGTAAAATTCAATATCATTGCCTTTTGCAAACTCATCACCATAATAAATTACGGGTGTTCCAGGCAAGGTAAGAATGATTGAAAAAGCCAGCAGAATTCTCCGTTCATCCATCTGCATAAGCTCAGCGAGGCGGGCAGAAATCCCTTCACCTAACCTGAAATCCCATTGCGGCTGATGACAATAATTGGTATGGATATACTTCCTCTCCTCTTCAGTAACATAAACAAGTTCTAAACTGAGCTCATCGTGGCAGCGCAGGAAAGTGAACCATTGTCCGTTTCCCGGAAGAGCTGGTGTAAATTCAGGAGACAGTGTATCTTCTATAGGCTGTCCGCTTTGCATGGCAATGGATTTGAAAATCCTGGGCATCAGCGGGAAATGATAGGCAGCGTGGCATTCATCGTCATCGCCTAAATATGCGACAACCTCGGCAGGTTTCTGACAAGCCTCAGCCAATAAGAGTGTACCCGGCTTAATATAATCGAGAAGTGCCCTGAAGAACTTAACCACCAAATGTGTGCCGGGAAGGTTCTCGCAGGCAGTGCCTTCCTCCTTCCACAAATACGGTATTGCATCCGCTCTGAATCCATCGATTCCGGCATGTTGCCAGTATACAAGGTTGCGGCACATTGCAAAGAGAACTTCCGGGTTTTTGTAGTTCAAATCCGGTTGAAAACTGAAAAATCTGTGAAAAAAGTACTCATCGCCACAGGCCTCCCAATTCGAAGATTCAATCCCTTTGAAAATAATTCGGGCATCTTTATAAAGATCCGTATTTTTACTCCAGATGTAATAATCGTGGTAAGGATTATCTGTAGATTTCTTTGCTTCCAGAAACCATGGATGCTCTTCAGAAGTATGATTTATTGCGATATCAAAGATAACTTTTATATTCAGTTGCCTTGCCTCTTTCAGAAAGTCCATAAAGGCATCGCCCTTAAGATCCTGCCTGATGTTCATATAATCGCTGATATCAAAACCGGCATCACGCATAGGCGATTCAAGAACAGGTAACAGCCAGATACAGCTTACACCAAGATTATCGAGGTATTTAAGCTTCCGCCTCAGGCCGTTTATATCCGTATTAAAAAGGTCAACATAAATTGAATACACTACTGCATCTTTATACCAGTCATCAACCTGATTATCAGGATCCTCATCAGGCCTGTAAATTTCAATTCCCTGAAGAAAATTCTCAAGAAGTTTAACTGGTTTCTCCGGATACAACTGATTCCAGAGCTCGAATATTCTATTTCGAATTTCCATATATCAAAGTATTCATTTCTATTTCCTTTTATACATATATTTATCTGTGCGGCTTGTGTATATCTATAAGGTTGCCATTTGTTTGAACAGCAGAAAAAAGAAGCCGCCCCAAAATTGTTGAGGCGGCTTCTTTTAAGTAAGATAAAATTACTTTTTCTTGGCAGTAACCGAATATGTCCAGTTTAATGGATTAAGTTTCAGTTTAATTGCATAGGTTCCGGCAGTAATAGGAATATTGGCTCCGTCCTGTTCGAGAGAACCATCATTTCCATTATCTCCATAATTAATAGTCCATGCATCATTTGCCCTGAATTTGAATTCGCCTGTTACAACAGTGTAACTCGCAATTTCCCAGGTGTATGGATCAGCGGCACCAGCCCATGTAAGGTTTACGTCAACTGTCCAATTATAAGGTGGAATTGCACTTCCAATAAGACCCCAGTCGCACTTTGTTGCAGTAAAGGTCATGGTGTTGAAGTTTACATCAATTTTGTAGAATCCGTCTTCTGTAACCGGACAATTTTCCTCACCGTCCTGTAACAATTTACCCGGATCTCCAGGTTTCTGACCCCAGTCGCCATTCCATGAACCTTTGTTCGGCAGGAATTTATATCCTGAACCGTTAATTGTTAATGGTGCCCATATGGAAAAAACTCCTGCAGCGCTCTTTGTAAATGGAATTGCTACGTTAGGATCCCAGCCGGCAGGCGTAGAACCTCCAACAAGATAAAGACTATCTGGCGGAGCAAATGCAGTTACATTAAACATACCTGTGTTGAAATCAACATTAAGCACATATGCTCCTGAATCGGCAATCATCATATTGTTACCATTTGGAACAATCGCGTAACTTTGGCCGGGAGTTAGATTCGTGGTTTCAGAAGTGCCCCAGTTAACAGCCCATGAGCTTTTTGCAAGTACAAATTTGAATCCCTTTGGGTTTTTATCGAGTGTGAGCGATTTGGTAAAGGTATTCGGACCTGTATTGTTTAAAGCAACGGGATCATCAATATTCCAGCCAGCTGTTGTTGCATCACCCAGAACAAAAAGGGTACTGATTTTTTTGATCTCTACCTTTTGATTTACGTTAACAGTTTCAGCAGGTGTAACAATTTCGAAAGTGTAATCGTAAATGCCAGCATCCGTGGAATTTGGAATTGTTACAGTTTTCTGAACAATATAGGAATCCTTGTGAGCTGCTGTATCGAGCTTAAACTCATCTGTATTTGCCATATCCACAATAGCTTCCTGAACATTTCCGGCAGCGTAGGTAATTTTAAGGGTAATGCTTGTTGGAGCTTCCTTATAATTCAAACGCATTTTGAAAGTCCCCTGGAGGCCGGAGAGAATGGCATCAGAGATACCAGCTATCGGACTGATAATAAATGCGTTAAGACCTTGAGAAACAGTGAAGTTTCCAGCATAGGTGGTTTTAGCATCATCAAAATCAGTTGCACTAACAGTGAAAGTATAAGCTGCGCCTGTAGCAATATTCTCAGGAATTTCAACAGGTACAGAGAAATTAACTACTGCTCCGTTTGCTGTAATTGAATATGTTTTCCCGAAAACAACCAATGAAGCATTGCTTACTCCTGCAGGAGCAGTAATGGTACCTGTAAAAGTAAAAGTACTGCTAGTAGACAGAACTGCTCCGTTAGTGGGGGCAGTAACCACAATGCCTACCGGCCCTGATCCAAGATCAGGACCTTCTACTTTTAGATCTTTCTTACAACTATAACTGAAAGCTATAAGAAGTGTTAAAACTACAAAGATTTGTTTTTTCATATTAGAATGATTTTCAATCTGTTAATTAATCTGCGTTAAATACCTGAATCTTAAATGCCACCATTTGACCGAAAGGACTAAGCAGTCCGTCGAAATTTACAAACCGGCATTCCAAACTTTTAATTACCAATCCATCAGGTAATTCTGTCGGTGTAAACAAATCGCGAAGGATAAACGATGTTGAGTAAGTACCATCAATACTCGTCTTCATCATCAGCTTATCAGTCTTAGGAATCATGGCGATATCGACAGGTACTAGCATTCCGGCATCTGTTTCAATTTTCATGTACAAGAAAATTTTATCACTTCCGGTAAGAATACCTTGTGCAAGACCAGAACCTAAAGTATCAAGTCGTGGATTATAAATTATGGTAATCAGATCCAGGTTTGTAACTTTCGAAGGGAAAGGGACAAATGAAGCAGAAGCTACAGGTCCGGTTTCAGGTGTAATTTTAAAATCGGCACCAGCAACATCACGGGCAGTTTTACTCCAGGTTCCATTGTTGAAAATGAAGTCTAACTCCTTGATAGTGAAAGCAGGAGCAGGGAAAACATCCTTTGGCAAGAAATTATACTGTGCAAGATTGGATTCACCAACCACAGCATTACAACGGGCGCCCATATCTCCCAGAATATTAAATATTGAACCAGGCGACCAGCTGTTTGCACCAAGCCAGATATAAACATTTTCGCCAATGAGTTGACCTTGTGAAGTTCCTGCATCCGCCCAGGCGGTGGCAAGATTAACCATAACTGAAATTGGTTTTCCATATGAAAAATTTGGAGGCCAAACAACAGCTATTTTAGCAGTAAGTGCGTGATAATCAAATAATTTGAAAGGATTACCATTTGCTTCGCTGAAATCGTCTGTTTGTTTTGAACCATCTTCGGTTTTAATAAGACCAAAAATCTGGTAACCAAAATCAACTACCGTTGTACTCCACAATGTTGTAGGAACACAGGTTATTGAATATAAGGCGTCATTTGTTGCATCCTTGGTTAGTAAGGTATTTGCTGATGGGCTTGCCCATGGCTCAATTTCCTTTGGTGTCCAGGAATATAAATGGAGGTCGGTTCTTCCAACCAGGCCGGTACCCGTGAGATCGAAATAAAAAGTAACGGTTTCATCAGGTTTGAAAGCAGCCGGATTCGAGTAGATAGCATTCACTGATCCAACATTTTCGGCAAAGAGTTGCACCGAAAACAGGATACACATGATTAGAAATATGGTTTTTGTTATCTTTTTCATGGTTATTGTTTTTTCAGGTGATACTCATATCCGATAATGGCCTTACCGCCTGAATAGCGGATGTAAGATATGGTGAAGGTGTCGAAACCTACCCTTGGTGGAGCGATGATAGCAAAATGATCAGACACAGTGCCATTTGTTAATTGTAGTTTGGAAGGGAAGGCAGGATCGTCGAACGACCAGGTTCCGCTGCTTAATTTTGCAAAGTTGTGAGCAGTTCCGGAAATGCTGAAATTGCCGTCTTCTTTGATTTCAATGGTAAAATCAGTTGAATTGTAAGCATCCGTAACATCCATTTGGTAAAGGTCTTTTCCATCTTTATATGCAAGAGAATCAACCTGTACCAGTTTAGTAGCCTTCCAGATTCCTTTGATGGCAGCAGTTTTTGAAGGCCATTCGCCTACGCTGCCAAAATCCTTCTTACAGCCCTGGAAAATAAATCCGGCTGTAATCAAAATGAATAATATTATACTAAGTCTTTTCATGTTTCGAGTTTTTAATTGAGGATAATATCCGGGTTACCATTCTGCTCAATATCAGGAATCTGGAATAATAGTTTTGAGCTATTCCATCCTTCTCCATGTATATTGTTGCTTTTCAAGCGTTTTAGGTTGAAGAAATGCTTACCCTCAAGGGCAAACTCTTTTCTGCGTTCTGAAGCAATATTCTCGAGGCTGGCAGCAGTTAAAGGAACACCTGCTCTGGTCTGGATTGCATTCAAATCGGCAGTAGGATCACCAGAACCTAATGCAAAACCAGCTTCAGCATGGATTAGCAGAATTTCGTTGTAGCAAATAACAGGAGCAATCATGTAATCATAATTGTACTTGCTTGAATAAACACCTGGAACATTTGCTGTACCTGCTGTTAAAACAACCTGAGTTGCACGCTGGTCGGTGTTAATTTGCTTTAATTGGCTTACTAGAATATCTGTTGGTCCGAAACTCGGAGGATTCGCTTTATTTGTACGGTAAGAATCGGAATAACCACTCCCTGAATTTTCAGCAATCGCAGAACTTGTCATTGCAAAAATAACTTCATGAGTTGTGCTGTCCATACTTGCTGATGCAAACTTTGCCCACCAGTTGTTATCAAGCGAATAGTTACCTGCAGTTACAATTGCATCTGCATACTGGTAAGCTTTGTCCATCTTGTTCATCTGGAAGTAAACTTTTGCAAGATAAGCTGTAGCTCCATCTTTCGAAACATGCCCGTAAATAGGAGTTGTGCTCAGGTTTGCCTCGCAGGATTGAAGTTCTGTAAGAACAAACTGGTAAACTTCTTCTACACTTGCACGTGCCAGCTTTGTAGCAGCAAATTCGTTAGCAAGGATTGCTTCAACCCTAAGAGGCACACCAGGTTGTGTATTATCCTTTGTGGCATCATAAGGTAAACTGAAGAATTGAACCAGGTGGTAAAAACATACCGCACGGATAAATTGTGCTTCGGCTTTCCACTGTTTCTTTTGCTCAGCAGTTAGGGTAACTTTATCATTATCAATATAATCGATAACAACATTCGCCCTTTGAACGCAGAGGTATGCATTTTTCCAGATATCGCGTCCGATAGGATTGAAAAGATTCATATTCAAGGTCTTAATCTGACCCCATTCAAAACCGGTGCTTGTAGAATATGCTTCCTGTGCAATAACATCAGCAGCAACAAAAGCAGTTCCTCCCATAACATGGGTGTTGCGGAATACATCATAGGAGCCGTTCAGAACAGCCTGAAGATCAGATGCATTTTGTATCCCCTCATCAATTCCGGTAAGTGTCTCAGGTTTTACTTCCAGTAACTTGTTGCACGAAGTAACGCTCACAAGTACGAAGAATGCTAATAAACTATATAGTATTTTTTTCATGGTGCGAAGGGATTAAAATTCAACATTTACTGAGAGTGAGAACGTACGTGCCTGCGGTGGTGAAATGTAAGTTACGTTCGCAGAAAGGTTACGCTGCATCTGGTTTTCCATGTCACGGAAAATTTCCGGGTCCATACCAGGATATTTAGTCCACGTCAACAGATTTGTACCAACCAGTGCTACCCTTATTTTATTGATTCCCTTGATTGTATTCGGTGCCAGTGTGTACCCGACACTCAGATTCTTGAGCCTCAAATAGGATGCATCATGTAAATACCTGTCGGTGTTTCTGTTCGGAACATCTGCATCGAGTGTCATACGTGGAACATCAGTGATGTCGCCAGGTTGTTGCCAACGATCCAGAACATCCTTACGAAGATTCCAGTTACCGATTGCATTTAGCTGATATTTTTCGGAATCATCATAAATACTTCCGCCTAACTGGAAGTTGAACATACAGGAAACATCAAATCTTTTGTACTGGAAGGTATTGCTTAAACCACCAATCCAGTCTGGCCAAGGCTTTCCAAGAGGCTGACGATAATCGGTACTGTAGGTAAAGGTTTTGAAACGACGGATAATTTCGCCCTTTTCATTCTTTTCCAAGCCTTCATAAATTGGTTTTCCGGTAGCTGGGTCAACACCCAATTCTTTAACAAGGTAGTTAACACCAACAGGGTAACCAACAAGAACGCGAACGTCGCCAGTGCTTCCAAAAGCATCAGGACCAGCATTACCTGTATTTGTTACTTCATTTTTGTTGTACGCAATGTTGAAGTTTGTTGTCCAGGAGAAGTTCTTGGTTTTGATATTCGTAGTGTTCAAGCCGAATTCAACTCCCTGGTTCCATAATTCCCCAACGTTGATCAACACTGAAGTAAGACCGGAAGAAGCTGGAACAGCAGCGTTCAGGAATAAGTCCTTGGTTTTCTTGTAATAATAATCAAAGGAACCACTGATCCTGTCTTTTAAGATACCAAATTCAAAACCAGCATCGAAGCTGTTTGTTGTTTCCCAACGTAAATCAGGATTTGGAAGCTGGGTAATATACCGTATTGGTTGTCCGCCATACAGTTTGGTGTCGTTGGTTATTAACCTGCTATACTGAGCATCGTTTGGAATTTCAGCATTACCGGTTTTTCCGTAACCAACTTTAACTTTGAAATAATTAAAGATCCCATTGTCTTTCATGAAATCCTCTTCAGTGAGAATCCAGCCAACTGATGCAGCAGGGAAAGTACCCCATTTATTGTTCGTTCCAAACCTTGAAGAAGCATCCTGCCTGATACTTACATTAAACAAATATTTATTGTTTAATGTATAAAATACACGGCCGAAATAGGATACAAAACCATATTGCATTCCGATAACTTCGCTCTTGTCTGAGTAATTCTGACTTGCCATTAAGGCATCAGAAATGGTGGGATTCAAGTAGAAAGCATCTCCAGCCTCACCAGTTGGAAAGGTAACAGATTTATTCCGGTTGTATTTTGTTGAATTTCCAAGCAATTCCTGACCAGCCATAAATTTGAACTTGTTGTTCTTGTTCAGATCATAATCATAGTTCAGAATAACCTTAGCCATTAATGTTTGTGGCTTGATAATATTCTGAGAAGCTCTTGTATTAACCTCTTCAATTACATTGTTAAAAAACTCATCATACGTTCTTGTATAACTGTCGATTCCACCTTCAAATCTTGCAGTGAAATTTTTGAAAACATTGTAATTCAGATAGATATTCGAGATAGTCCTGTCGTAACGCTCGCGCATAACGCGGTTACCAAGTTCAGCCAAAGGATTGTATGAACCATTCCATGCCTGAGGGAATTTGTAATATTTATCAGGATTCGTTGGATCATAAATCGGCCAGTAAGGTAATGCAGTTGACATAGCTTTACCCAACCCTCCGTTCCAGGAAACAGGAACAAGATTATTTATGGAATGAGAATAGCTTGTATTGAAACCAACCTGTAATGACTTACTTAGTTTGTAATCAAGGTTTAAACGGCTTGAAAACAGGTTAAATGAATTTTCTTTCAGATAAGAAGCATCATTGTGATAACCAAGGCTGAAATAAGTTGCCAGTTTGTCGTTGCCATATGTCATGGAAGCATCAACAGCATGTCCTATCCCAACACGGGTCATTTCTTTCTGCCAGTCTGTGGTCTGGTAACCTCCGTCAACGATATCTTTTACTTTAAACCCGCCATATAATAAAGGAGTACTTGGGTTATCACCTTGTGCAGCTGCACCATTAACAACTCCGAAACGTTTATCGTTCTCATATGCTTCAACATAAAGTTTCACATATTCTTCGGTATTTAAAAGTTGATATAGCTGAGTTGGTGTCGACATCGTTGTTCTGTAGCCAACGTTAAAATTCGGGGCTTTTTTGCCACCGCTTGTCGACTGTCCTAATTTTGCACGTTTAGTAGTTATGAGCACAACGCCGTTAGCACCACGTGACCCATAAATAGCAGTTGCTGAAGCATCTTTCAGAATATCAATTGATTCGATGTCGTCAGGATTAATTGTATTCAGAACATTGGTGTTAACAGCACCAATACGTTCACCCTGGTTTTGCGGAAGAATAACTCCATCAATAACATAAAGTGGATCTCCGCCTGATGTAATGGAACTAACTCCCCTGATTTTAATAGCAGAACCGGCACCTGCCAGTCCTGAGGATTGCATTACTGTAACCCCTGGAGCTCTCCCCTGTAATCCTGCTTCAAAGGAAGGTACCGGAAGCGAAGTAATTTCCGCGCCCTTAACCTTGTAAATTGATCCGGTTACTTCCCTTTTGTTTTGGGTACCATAACCTACAACAACCACCTGATTCAGCATTGTTTGCTTAGTCTTCATTGCGACAGTCATTCCATCGGAGGCAGGTACTTCGACCTGCTCATACCCAACGAATGATAACACCAGAATGGCTCCCTTCTGAACGGTAATTTTGAAACCTCCGTTGATATCGGTGGTTATACCGTTTTGTGTGCCTTTCTCCAGTACTGTCACACCGACCATCGTCTCCCTGGTCTCCGAATCGGTGACCTTGCCGCTCACCTGAACCTTTTGCGCAAACATCGAACTGGTAAGAACCAGCATCAAAGTTACGGCGAACAGCGTCTTTAGTAATGTGTAAAAGTGCTTCATAAGCGTTAATAATTAATTTGGTTAGTAAAACATGTTGGTTAAGATTTAATTGAATTTCTATTATTTAATATCCGTATATGAATACTGATTTGCCTCAATAAAAATAGTAAATATTTTGTTAAGACAAATCATTTTATTTAAAAATATAATATGCGCTAGATATGACTTACACTTTATTGAACGAAAAGCTTTGAGATGACTGCTCCTGCTGATGTTTCAAAATTTATTATATATACTCCCTTACGTTCTGTATACCATTTCATTTCGACTGTTCCGTTAACAGGTTTCATTACAAATCTATCTATTTCTCTGCCAGTGATATCATAAATAATTATTTTACAATTTTCATGGCCGGCATTTGTTAAAACAAAGGTAGAACTCCCAGATGTCGGATTTGGATAAATTACTACAAGAGGACTTACTCTTCCTATTTCTTCCAGTCCAATCGGAGTTTGAAGTTTTGCCGAAGTATATAATCTGAATTCTCCCGGAGCAAGCGAAATAAGCCCGTTAATATTGGTTACATTAATTGAATCGCCTTTAAAATAGTCGTACCAATACCCTGTATTGTAAAACTTAGGAATAACGCTTCCCTGCACAGTTCCAAAATTTCCAAGCACTATTGCCGATAATGAGCTGCTGTGTAAACGTACCTTTTTCATTGTACTGCTCAGATCAAGTTCAAAATCTGTTGTTTCAAATAATGGATTATTAGTCCTTAACTTTATCAGTTCCGACCATAAAAACAGCAGATGCGAGCGTTGGTAATTCTCCAGATAATTCCATCTTGGCGGTTTGGGATCAAGCCGGCATGCCGAAGTCATACATGGCCAGTTAATGGAAAGATCAAAGCCCCTTTCTTCAAATTCATAAATCAACTTAGGGCCTGGCAATGTAAAGAAAAAGGCAGCATTCAGTGCCTGCCGGCGCAATGATGTTATTGAATCTTTGATATTGTATGAGCCACTGCTTGTTCCCTGGGTAAGACTGTATATCATTTGCCGCTCTTCATCATGACTTTCCATGTAGGTAACCAGATTCGGTGCTGTCCAGCCCCTTGAGGTATAAACCCCCCAGCTGAGGTCGGAACTGCTGCCAGTTGTTACACCAATACTGGCGTAGCGATAGCTGCCATTCATGTTACCCCATAGAAGCATCCCACGGTTCGAGAGTTCTTTCTCCTCCGAATTATCGGCAAAATGTTCAAGCAGCAAAAATGCCGAAGGTTTTACTGACTTAATAGTATCATAATATGCTGAAAGAATTGCAATCCTGCTTGCATCGTAATTGCCCCATGCACTGGTATTCCCCAAAGTGTTATTCTGAGTAAACCCTTTTGAAAGGTCAAAACGATAACCATCAAAGCGAAACTCTGTAAGCCAGTATTTCAATATTTTACTTACATAATACTTCGTTTCCTGACTTTCGTGGTTAAAATCAAATCCAACATTAAAATCGTGCTTCGCAACGGGGTTATAGAAAGGGCTGTTCGTTGCAGGCCTGTTTAAACTATAATCCCAGTAAAGCATTACGTAGGGTGATGAGCCGAAGGAATGATTGAGAACAATATCAGATATCACCGCAATTCCAAGCTGATGGCAGGTATCAATAAGTTTCTTCAATTTATTGGCCTGACCATAATATTTATCTACAGAAAAGTAATAATTCGGGTTATATCCCCAACTGATATTCCCTTCAAATTCTATAGTTGGCATCAACTCTATCGCATTAATACCCAAACTCTTAAGATACCCCAATGTATCAATTACTGCCTGGAATGTATGTGCTTCGGTAAAATCCCTTACAAGTAGTTCATAAACAACAAGGTCGGTTTTTGCAGGTGGAATAAAATTATTTGATTGCCAGGTATAAGGGGTTTGGGCAGTTTGCAGTACACTTGCTCTGCCCTGAGTTTTACCAGCTGGATATGGAAGTAGTCCGGGGTAGGTTGCAGAAGTTATGTACTGATCGTCCCAGGGATCACTAATTTTTTCGCCATAGGGATCACCAATACGGATATTCCCATCAACAAGATATTGGTAAATGTATTGCTGCCCTGAAGTAAGTCCGTCGATTTCAACCCAATAATTTTTTCCATCAGGGGTTTTATTCATAAAACCTGCATCGGTAGGTAACCAGTTATTAAAACTTCCTATCACAAAGGCATACTGTTTCAGAGGTGCACGTAAACACAGAGTTACCGAAGTAGCGCTAAGGTAGTTTACACCCTCTTTTATTCCGGCTGGTAAGGCAGCAACAGTAGCTGCATGTTTTACAAACAGATAAACAGAGTCGGCTACAAAACCGGTGTCGTTTTTAGCTATCGTTTTTAAAATTCCGGCACCATAGATATTCGCTGTATAACTGTAAGTCAAAGTATTAGAAGTATCGCTGGCAATAAGTTGATTGTTGTAATATAAAAATGTTGTATCCGCAAAACTTGAACTCACGTTAATGTTTATCTGTGAATTTAAATCTGCGATAACAATATCATCAATAGGATTTGTGAATGTAACACTCAGTCCTGAAGGGTATACACTATAAAAAATATCCCCTCCTGCCGATGTTTTTCCTTCAAGCCATGTTCCGCCAACCTGTACCCCACTTCTGAAAACAAAAGCCATTTTCAAAATTGTTTCTCCTGCCGGAACACCATAATAATTACGGATGCTCGGTGCAATGCTTAGTTTGTAAATATTGTTTCCCAAGGATGTTAATTTGCAGGCAGGTATATTCACCCCCCATCCTGATTTCACATATTTCCAATCCGAATTGCTGCTGCTTAAATTTGTAATTACTCCGGTATGCGCATACACTTCGCCAGAATAACCTGCTAAACCGGCATTACCCTGAGCAGCATCAAAAATAAGCACTATACTGTCCTGGTCGTTAGGCATTACAGGCGTTACCGTAATTTGTGCCCGTGTTTGTATTACACAAAGGAAAAAGGTAATAAAAGTTAACAAATTAATTCTCAGCATCATAATGAAACTCCTGTCTTTTGAATGAGTGTTTTTAGTATAGAATAAACAAATCAAGCCTAAAGTTAGTTTAAATTTAAGTATGTTTACAACTTATTTTTACTTAGTGATTAAGCATATTTTTGTAATGAAGGCTAAAATCTTATAAATCCAACTCAATGGCAAAACGCCCACATTTAAGTTTCTGGCAAATCTGGAATATGAGTTTCGGATTTCTTGGTATTCAATTCGGCTTTGCGCTGCAGAACGCCAATGTCAGCCGAATTTTCGAAACCCTTGGTGCAAAAGTTGAAGACATCCCGATTCTTTGGGTAGCAGCTCCGCTTACAGGCTTAATTATTCAACCGATTATAGGTCACCTCAGCGACAATACCTGGAACATTTTCGGCAGGCGGCGCCCCTTCTTTTTCATTGGAGCATTGCTCGCATCTGTTGCATTATTTATAATGCCAAATTCTCCGGTTCTATGGATAGCAGCAGGGATGCTTTGGATTATGGATGCCTCCATCAATGTTTCCATGGAGCCTTTCAGGGCGTTTGTGGGCGATATGCTTCCGGCCAATCAGCGAACCAGTGGCTTTGCCATGCAGAGTTTCTTTATCGGAACCGGAGCCGTGGTTGCTTCTGCTCTGCCGTATATTCTCACAAATGTTTTCGGAGTGGGGAATGAACCCATTAACGGCCAAATGCCTGCTTCTGTTAAATACTCATTTTATCTTGGTGGGGCAGTATTCTTTCTCAGCGTTTTATGGACAGTCTTCAGCACTAAGGAATATCCACCCGAACAATTAGCCGAATTTGAAAAAGAGGAACATCCGGAACGTTTCACCAAACAGGAGACCCGTATTGTTGAAAAATACGAGCATTCAGGAAAATTTCTGAGAAATGCATTAATCGTACTTCCCATAGGATTGATTATTTGTATCTATGTGTGGTATAACGGGCTGCAGAAAGAATTGTACATTCTGGGTGGCGGGCTCAGCGGGTATGCAATAATGCAGTTCATTACTGCCTATATGTCATTCAACGGCCATACCAGCAATGGTTTCTTCAGTGTAAACAACGATCTTAACCACCTCCCGAAAGCCATGTCGCAACTTGCAGTGGTTCAGTTCTTTTCATGGTTTGCACTTTTCGCAATGTGGATTTACACAACACCAGCGGTAACCGAACATATTTATGGTACAACCGATCCTTCTTCCGTATTGTACAACGAAGGTGCCAACTGGGTAGGGATAATGTTCGCAGTTTATAATGGTTTTGCGGCACTTGTGGCATTTCTGCTTCCTGTGATTGCAAAATATACCAACCGCAAAATCACTCACATGATCGCCCTTATTGCCGGAGGACTTGGACTGGCTTCAATATACCTGTTCAACTCTCCCCAAATGCTTATAGTAAGCATGGTAGGCGTTGGATTTGCCTGGGCAAGTATCCTTTCAATGCCTTACGCTATTCTTACAGGCTCGCTGCCTCAGAATAAGCTTGGCACCTTTATGGGAATCTTCAATTTCTTTATTGTTATTCCGCAGATCCTTGCTGCAAGTATTCTGGGCTTCCTCGTTAAAAACCTGTTCGGAGGTCACGCAATTTCAGCACTTGTTCTCGGAGGAATCTCAATGATTATTGCAGCTGTTCTTACTCTTTTTGTGGAGGATAAAAACTAATACGTCTATTCCGAAATAAATACCTGGTAGCTCCACCCCTGCAAACTGAACTTTGTATCTTTCGCCAGATTCATTGTTCTTCCGCTGAAATACTCCCTGAACTTCCCAACCGGAATATCATTGCCCGGCACAACACTGCATGGTGTTCCGCCCAGGTTAAGGATTACAAAGACAACATTGCCATCCTTTTCAAGTGAATAACTTAAAATGCTTCCTCGTGTATAACTGCCTACTGCTTTAAAATTTCCACCAAAAGGAGGCGACCACAAGGCTTTTGTTTCATGCCTTAACTTGTTAAGCTTCTGGTAAAAAGGAATAAGATCGGTATTTTTCCAGTCGATAGTATCTTTTTCGAAGAACCTGAGACGTTTGTTGAGCTTTGCTTCCTGCCCTGAGTAGAGCAAAGGCATTCCCGGGAAAGTATAACAGAGTACAGAAAACACTTCCGGTTTCAGACCGAATTTCTCTTCAACGGTACCATTCCATGAATTCTCATCATGGTTTGTGGTGAAATTCATTTTAATGGCTCTTGAAGGAAAAGTCTTCAGGAATTCAGTCTGGTACTTTATCAGCGTGTCAGCCCGCATCTCAGCTTTGGCAACCTGGTGCATCAAATGGTGCATTCTCCAGCCATAATTCATGTCGAATGCCTTGTTGCACAATTCAGTCTTGTCTTCATCTTCTGCCAGCATGAACATTGGCTTTATTTTGTCAAGTGCAGCTCTGGCCTCTTCCCAGAAATCAACAGGAACAAGTCCGGCAACATCGCAACGGTATCCATCAATATCACAGGTTCTAACCCAATACTCCATTGCAGCTGTCATTGCAGCTCTAAGTTCCTTGTTCGTGTAATTTAAGGAAACTACATCTGTCCAGTCGTAGGGTGATAAAAACTTGCCTGTATTGTCTTTCTGATACCAATCGGGATGTTCGGCCAGCCATGGATTATCCCAGGCTGTATGGTTTGCCACCCAATCCACAATTAGCTTAAGCCCTTGTTTATGAGCAGCTTTCACAAGATTTTTGAAATCTTCCTCAGTTCCGTATTCCGGATTTATTTTTTTGTAATCCATTACAGAATAATAACTTCCTAACTTGCCTTTTCTGTTCTTCAGTCCGATCGGATTTATAGGCATCAGCCAGAGTATATCAACGCCGAGGTTCTTTAATCGTGGCAAATCTTTCTCCAAAGCCTGAAAAGTGCCTTCGACAGTATGCTGCCGGATATTTACTTCATAAATAACCGCATTCTTAGCCCATTCAGGGTACTTTTGAACTTCGGCAGCCCTTAAGCCTGAGCTTAAAAAGAAAGGCGCTAAGGCCGCCAAAAACGTAAGTCTGAAAATTCTTCTCATAACACTATTAATTTTTAATTTCAATTTCAACTGATTTGCTGTCCCAAACAAAACCTATCCTTAAGATTCCGTTATTATAACTATAAATTCCAACAGATTTCGGAAATAGCTTGTCTCCAATTTCTCCTCTGTTAAGAGATACCCCATTTTTATTGATACTTACAACATCAGTAGCATAAGGTATCTCCAGAATCATTTCCCTCTGAAGCGGTTTATCCTTCCAGTCGCCTTTGCTGTCAATTTTGATGACCATCTGATTATCGACCCAACGTCCTGAGTAGGTAATCAGCTCCCCTTTGCCTTCTATAGCCGGAAGCCTGCTGATGCCATCATCTTCGTATTGTGTAAAAGTAAATGCAGGGGAAGGAAATATTTTTACCCTGAAATTATCTGATTTATATTGATCTGTGCTGTTTACTACTTTCGTTGTTGGGATAACGCTGCCTGATTTTGCAAAAACAGGAATATCCTCTATTGTTACGGGAATTGAATAAACCTGTCCACCCTGATATTGCTTTGAGCAATGGAAATCATACCATAAACCCTCAGGAAGATAAACTTTTCTTTCTGTAACACCTTTTTCAAAAACAGGTGCAACGAGCATATTATCTCCCCAGTAATACTCATCTACACAGGCTATAGCTTGTTTATCGTCGGGATTATAGTAAAACAAAGGCCTCATTAGTGGCGTGCCCTTGCTGAAATTCTGCCAGGCCATGGTATAGTTATAAGGAAGAAGCGTATATCTTAGCTTGATGTATTTCTTTACAATTTCCTGCGTTTTCTCACTCCAGAAGATGGGTTCACTTGGTATTCCGGAACCATGAGGACGCAAAACAGGTGTAAATGCGGCAAACTGAAGCCAACGGGTATACAATTCATCATCTTTTACTCCCTGTGCAAAACCTCCGGCATCAGAATGGATATAAGCCAGACCACTCATCCCCATAGTCAATAACAACGGCATCTGTGCACGGTATCCCGACCAGCTTCTGGAAACATCACCCGTCCATGGATATGCCGAATAACGCTGTGAGCCTGCAAACCCTGAACGTTGCAAATGGAAAAGCCTGGTATTCGGATAATTTGCAACATATTTATCATAAATCATACGGTCCCAATAATGACCATAAATATTGTGAACCTCATCAGCTTTACCATTAACATGGTACAAATCAGAAGGATGACTCTCTGGTTCACCCAGATCGCCCCACCAGGCTGCAACACCTTTTTTTATCTGCTTCTGATAAAACTGCCAAAACCACTCTCTTGCCTCAGGCTGAAAAATATCAATCAATCCCCCGGGCCCGAAATAGAACTGTTGATTCACGTAGGTATTTCCTAAACTGTCTGTAGCAAGCAGACCTTTTTCGGAGGCTATTTTGAAATTCGGAACGCTGTCTATCAGATATGGCTCGGTAATCAGAATTGTTTTAACGCCTTTTTTCTTGAAATTCCTGATCATTTTCTCAGGTTTTGGCCATGCTTTCTTGTACCAGTCCAACCTTCCAAGATGCCCCAGAATAGAATCGCCAAACCAATAAAAATCGAGAATAACAGCATCAATCGGAAAATCCTGTTTTTGCATCTGCTTAACTATTCCACTCACTTCTTTCTGGTTCCTATAGGCCATCCGCGACTGTAAATTTCCCATAACCCAGCGGGGAGGCATTTCCTGCCTGCCGGTAAGTTTTGTATACGATTCTGTAACTTCCCCGAAACTCTTGCCTGCAACTATAAAATATTTTGCCGGTCCGCCAATTGCATTCCATTCTATAACATCTGGTTCAGTTTTCCCAATATCAACATAGCCTTTCTGAGGGTTATCGAATAATACAAGGTACTTTTTAGAAGAGAACAGCAAGGGAATTGAATAATTCAGCATCGTTGCACCTTCTTCATACGCATAAAATGGCCTGTTGTATAATGGAAACTTCATTCCCCGGCGGTCCATTGAAGTCGAGCGTTCACCTGCTCCGTAAATTTTCTCGTCAGCAGGATAAACAAACCGCACTCCCGTATTTCCTGGACGCTGAAAAAAGCCACTTTCCTCTTTTAATAACGTATCGCCATTATAGATATACGTCAGGTAGAGCGGAGAATGATGAACAATAATGCTCATATCGCCAGCCCGCAGAGATGTAGCACTGCTACGTCTCTCAGTCTGAATCTGTACCTTTTCGGGTTTTAATACCACAGCATGCGATGAATCCGGTTTATCATTCTTCCCTTTCGTAAACCATACGCCCACAATGTTTGCTGCGTAAGGTTTTATAAAGATTGCCCCTTCCTCTGTTAAAATCCGCCATGTGGCTCCGGCATTATCCTGTTCTATGGCAATCATACTATGGGACTGCCTGTTTAGGGATTCCGTATTCTGCTTTACGGGAACATAACCATCAACAGCGGCAAGGATATCCTCGTTTTCTTTAGTTTTGCCTACAATAGTTCCTTCCATATTCCTGAAAACAAAGGCGAGTTGATTCGCTTTATCTTCGGCTCTTAGCTTGTAAAACGACTTTATCACCATTCTAAGAGAATACAGATCTTTCCCTTCACGCTTCATCTTCACTGTTTTATCATCAGTACCCCAATTTCCCACAACATATTTCCAGTCGTGCCCGTCGATACTTTTGCTGCTAATAATTCCGGTATGGAGATATAAATCTCCTGCATACCCCATCAGTGTTTTATTTCCCTGGTCGGCATGATAATACACTGTGATGCTGTCGTTGATTCCGGGATTTGCGGGCTTCAGAGTAACAATCTGTGCCTTGATTCCGGTAATAAAAAAGATTCCGGCAAAAAATACCGGTAGTATGCGTAGGCTTTTTTTCATTCTGCAGATAATTCAATTATTCTCACCGATTTTGCTGAAACGGAAATCGATTTCAGATCCGGAATCTTACTATTGTTTATGATATCAATACCCTTGCTGAAGCTCTCCAGATTCTCAGTAAATCTGGAGGTTGCCAAGGTTTTATTTTCATTGCTGTTGTTCATAATAACCATTACAGACGATCTGTCCAGGCTGCGGAAATACACGTAAACACCATTCTCAGGAATATAATGTGTAAGAATTCCATTCTGAACAGTTTTATTTCCCTTGCGCCAATTCAAAAGAGTTTTAAGGTATAGATAAACCTCCTGTTTTTCCTTCTCTATGTTTGTGAGCGTGAAAACATTGGCAGTATCACCTGCCCAACCTCCCGGAAAATCGCGTCTAATGGTACCATGCCCCTCATCAGCCCAGCCTTTCATCAGTATTTCTGAACCATAATAAAACAGAGGAAAGCCTCTTGTGGTGCAAAGAAATGCCATCGCCATTTTAACATTTTCTGTTGTTTTCAACTTCGATGCCATACGGTCGATATCATGATTGTCAGCAAAAATTACCATATCTGAGGGATCAGAATACACAAAATCCTGACTTAAAAGGTCGTAGATTCTTCCAAGTCCGGTACTCCATCCATCCTGCTCTGTGAGTGCCTGCTGCAAAGCAAACGTTAAGGGAAAATCAAAGGCATTTGTTAAATGGGATTCATAGGATTTTGCCTGCCCATTGCCGTTTTTCATACCTGAATTGTGCAGCCACCAGCCAACCTGGGGAGCCGCCGACATCCATACTTCACCAACAATATTAAAATCAGGATATTCAAACAGAACACTTTTCATCCATTGAGCCATGAAATCGGGATCAGAATACGGGTAGGTGTCCATTCTGATTCCATCGAGACCTGCATATTCTATCCACCATATACTATTCTGTATCAGATAATTAGCCAAATACGGATTCTTTTGGTTTAAATCAGGCATAGTCACATCAAACCAGCCGTCGAGCATTTGTTTCTTATCGAAATACGAAGCATAGGGGTCAGTTACTACTCCTGCTCTGTAATTCGAACGGGTAAATTCCGGCCATTGATGTACCCAGTCATCCTGTGGCAGATTTTTCATCCACCAATGATAGGAACCACAATGGTTAAAAACCATATCCATTATAACCTTTACCCCCATCCCCTGCGATTTTTTTACCAAAGCAACATAATCTTCATTTGTACCAAAGCGTGGATCAACTTTGTAAAAATCAGTAATCGCATAACCATGATAAGAGTACTTCGGCATATTATTTTCAAGGAGTGGGTTTATCCAGAGTGCTGTAAATCCGAGGTCGCGGATGTAACCCAAATGCTCACTAATTCCGGCCAGGTCGCCTCCGTGGCGACCGTCCTTATTGGCCCTGTCGGCCTGCTCGAGCATTCCGGGCATGTTGTCGTTCTTCGGATCTCCGTTCGAAAAGCGGTCGGGCATAAGCAGGTAAATGGCATCAGAAGTGTTAAAGCCACTATGTTTCCCCTTAAAGTCTTCTCTTTTCCTCAACTCATAGCTATAACTTCCTGCTATTTTACCTGCATTGCTGAAATCTATTACGAACTTTCCGGGAATGGCCATTGCTCCAATTTCAAGGTCAATAAACAGATAATTGCTGCCACTGCCTTTGTAGCCTGATAATTTAACACCCGGATAATTCAATGAAGGGACCATCTTACCAATTCCCTCAGCATTTACAAGCAATTGCAGATTTGCATTTTTCATGCCTGCCCACCAGAATGGAGGTTCAACATGGTCAATTTTAATAGCAGTAAAACCATGAACCGCAAGAAAGATAAAAAAGAAAAGAAGGCGTAATGTTCTAAACATCATTAATGATTTTAACAAAAGCTAAATTAACAAATATTACATGTGTTTTGTCGGCTGAATTCCAGAATACTCATTTCTCTACTGAACACTAATTATATATGCCTGCGGATAAGATGAGCACCGCAAATAATAGATTCCTGCAGACAGTCCCGATAAATCGAGAGGAAACACATCGGTTCCCGGAGCTGGAAAGGTGCGGGCAAGCCTACCCTGAGCAGAATAAAGATCTAATTGAACCTTAACTGGAAAGGGTGCCATGATGTAGCACATTTCTCTGGCCGGATTTGGTGAACCTTTGAGATATTTTCCCGCTCCAGCTTCCATTTCAGGGATATCCATTAACTGAGTTACGGTATTATTATGTCGTTTGGTCAGAAAGGGCTTGATTCCATAAGGAGTATGTGAATCAACGGTGCCCACAAATCCTACATCAAAATCGTTTATATCATAGCCATAATCAAGCGTTCTGTAGGTGTCATCTATAGCAGCCGGCCGCACAAGATCATGCAAAGAATCGATATAGGGGAAAATATTAAATGGCAGTAATACATTACTGTTTAAACTATCCATATAGTGCGCATATAATGCATAATATGAAGGAACCTGCAGAAGTTTTACCGCAAGTGGCCGCTTTTCACCTGGCTGAGTATTTGCCCAGTTCTGGAAAGAACGGGTAGTCCAGTCGATGGGATCCCAGTCAACTCCGAAGGTATTATCAGTATCATAACTTATAAAATCACACTTCCCTAAGGAAGGATTAAAATACAAATAATAATTATTTTTATTGTAGGCATAATCGTCCCAGTTTCCGGTTCCCACATCCATTGCAAGTGCTTTCAGCATATTCTTATATATGAGCTTTGGCTCCACATTAGTCTGAAAAACTGTCATCTGACTATATAAAGCAGTAATAAAATCGACCAGGACTGTATAATCATCGGAAGTTTCGTTGGTTTGCAGATCGTAGGCTCTGCCACCAGAAACAGCTCCGGAAGAAATGTTCTTGTAGGCCTGAGGATCGTTTCCCAGGTAATCAAGATCAGCAGGATAAGTGCATTTAAAAAGATTCCCGTTATCATCAGCATAATGTATGCCGAGCCATACCTTATCCAACTCTTCAAGATTTGTATACAAACCATAATATACATCATTAATATAGACCCTGGCAAAGTTTGCTCTTCGTTCAGGCATCCCGGAACGGGCCCAAATATGATAAAACAATTTTTCTCTGACCATCGTAGGGTCGTTGTGCTGCCCGTTCAGGTTAAGTTTCTTTACGCCCTGATATTTTCGTCCGGATACGTATTCATTAAAAGATATTTTGAAGGATTTTTTCGCAGCCAGTCTCGACGTATTTCCTCTCAGGCGGATAGCAACATTTTCCAGTGTATCATGCTGAGTTGCGGTTACAAAAATAAAACGGGCGGGATGTTGTCTGTTCTCAGTGGGATGATTGTAGATGTCGGCCAATGAATCAGGGGGCAGGTAAAGGGAAATTGATGGGATTATGTTTTCATCATACAACGTATTCTGTCCCTTCAAAACATTTGTACCGGAAAGGCAGTAAATCATTATAAACAAAAACAGGTTCACGCTCTTAAAAACCCAGAATTTACAGTTAATTATCATGTTGGATTTATATCATTATTACAATCCACAAATTTACTAAATACTTTATCACCAAAACCGTATTCTATGTTATGAAAATAAATTACTATTGTTTCTAAACCTTCTCCTTCAATATCTGTTTAAATGAAAGCAAAATAGTAGTAAAACTAAATCGAAAACAATATATTAATGGATACTTGTATAAAAACTATAGATCAGAAAGAACCAACTGAACACAGCTCATGTGGCTGTGGTTCAGGAGGCTGCGGCAGCCACTCAGGCAATACTCAAAAGCATAATCACGAGTCTGATATTCCAGAACGCTTCCAGCTACTGCAGGAAGGCGACCGTGTGGTTGATCTTGGCTCCGGCAAGGGAACCGACAGTTTCACAATGGCTCAGCTAATTGGTCCTACTGGCAAAGTAATTGGAATCGACCATTCTGAAAGTAATATTTCAGCTTCAAGGGAATATCTTGATAAATTAAGAATCAGCAATGTAGAATTCCGACAAGGAACTATTGATGCTATTCCATTGCCACACGAATTTGCCAACGTAGTGTATGCAAGCTGCGTATTTAACCTCCAGGAAAATAAACAGAAGGTTGCAGACGAAATGTATAGGATCTGCGATCATGGCGGATATGTTTGCGTTTCAGATTATGTTATTATTAATGATATTCCAGAGGGTTTAAGACAGGAAGCTGCTGCTTTGGCAGGTTGCATATCCGGTGCTGAAAAAGCAACAGATTTCATGGATTATTTCCACAAAACCGGATTTACAAAAGGTGGAATTGTTCAGGTTGACAAAGTACAATTACCCGAAGAAATGATGCTGAAATATCTCACCGCCGAAGAATTCGCTTCATACACTGATGTTGATTCAGATGATGGTATTTTCAGCGTTGTCCTGGTAGTAGAGAAACCGGAGACCTGCGCATCGGAGAGCTGTTGCCATAATCCTGATAAGCACAAGAACTAATATCAGGCATTTAACCCTGCCGGGGGTTTGAAACCCCGACAGGGTTGAGCGACTGAACATCAACCCTGCCGGGGGCTTGAAGCCCCGACAGGGTTAAACGTTTAGTATTTAATTTTCGAAGAGGGTAATTACAAGTGCGTTTGCTGTTTGCCGCTCTGTTCCAGTGGGCAATTTTAGCAGGTTTTTTTCAAAATAGCGGCTTACAATCCCTTTATTTGCCTGCCCTTTAATCCACATCAAGGTTGAACCTCCACCATCAAGGTTCAGGGCATCAATGCATCCGAGACTTCTTAATAAAGTCTGGAACTCATCCATCCGCATTCCAGCCGACCCAGGTAAATGACCGTCAACCGTTACAATCAGAACATAACCCTCTTTTGTTATACCAATCCCTGTACGGCTGTATCGCTTGTCGTTAAAACTATGCTTTACCAGGGGCATCTCTTTCCCATCCTTTAGCAGCATGGGGCCGGCAGAGAGTATTGTTGGATAAGACGTAAGCTGTTTCCAGCCAGCTGCAGGACAAGCGAGAATTTCGATTCCTTTTTGGCCAAAACAGATTGCACCGTCGTCCAGCTCATCCAGAAACAAACGCTCTCCAAGGTCAGTGCGGGAAGTATCAACAACCTTATTGTTGAATTTAAAAAAACAAACGCTGCCACCTTCAGCCGGGTTGAAGAAATTCCCGTTCACAGCAGCAATTCCATTCACAGCAAAAGCTCTGTGGCGCACGGTTTTCAATTCTTTTTCATCATAGACCACCTTCAACTGCAAACGTTTTTGATCCATTTCCAGTACATTCACAAACTCCTGCAAAGCATTCAGACTATCGAAATTCCTGCTGTACCAAATCAAGCCAACAGCAACATTCTTCTTCTGCCAGGCATTTGAAGTCAGGGCTACTGATTCCTGTCCGAAAATAGCCGTTCCAGAAAAGATCAACAGCACAATCAGCAAGCATTCCCGCATATTGCAAATGATAATATTTTAAATGAACACAACACCCCCGTACCCGTAGAGACGTAGCATGCTACGTCTCGGCTATTTGGCAATCGGTAATTTCCAATTTCTAATTGGCAATTTCTAATTGCAAATTTCTAATTGCAAATTTCTAATTGCAAATTAGCATTGCATGGTACCACCGCTGAGACGTAGCATGCTACGTCTCTACAGCTATTTGGCAATCGGTAATTTCCAATTTCTAATTGGCAATTTCTAATTGCAAATTTCTAATTGCAAATTAGCATTGCATGGTACCACCGCTGAGACGTAGCATGCTACGTCTCTACCACGGGGTATGCGG
>CAIXZF010000012.1 GCA_903923925.1 uncultured Bacteroidales bacterium | reverse complement strand
GTATTAAGTTTTTGCAAAGTTGCAAAAGGAGAATTTATTAAACCGGGGTTGCTATCGCTACCAGAAGGTGAAACATAATATGTGGTTGCCATTGCAACTAACGAAACAGTAACAGTAGCCTGACTGCTCAAACTCCCTGTTCCATTATCCTGAACTTTTACAACCAGAGCGAAAGTAGGTGTAACTTCAAAGTTTAAAGCAGTAGCAGAGGCAACTGACAATACTCCGGAGGAAGCATTGATTATAAAAGCACCATTTGTATTTCCTGAAAGGATGGAGAAAGTCTTGGTTTGACCAGCGTCAGGATCCGTAGCCACAACAGTTCCAACAGTTGTTCCATTGGCTGAGTTTTCAGCAACTGCGAAAGCCTGATTTGTAATAACAGGTACTTCATTCACGTTAAGTGATGAAACAGTAATAGTAGCCTGGCTACTCAAATTCCCTGTTCCATTATCCTGAACTTTTACAACCAGAGCGAAAGTCGGAGTTATTTCAAAGTTAAGAGCTGCCGTATTACTGACTGTTAATACTCCGGTTGATATGTTAATTAAAAAAGCCCCACTGGTATTTCCAGAAAGAATGGAATAAGTGAGTATTTGCCCTGCATCTGGATCCGAAGCTAAAACCGTTCCGACTATTATACCATTAGGACTGTTTTCATTTATTTGGAAACCTTGATTCTGGATTGAAGGGGGCTGATTATTATTGCTGATATTATTGTATTCAAATGCACCTATATCAGGAGCAGAGCCGATATACGGTAATCCGACATTAACACCTTTATCAATCAAATCAGAACCCAATACTAAATGACCAAATGTTATAACAGGTAAACTGCCGTCTGCCCCCCTTGCGTTATCTAATTGAGTAATATCAAGACTTACAAAATCACCTGCATTAACGGTGACAGATGGGGAGGCATCCCATGAATTATGATCGTGTATATCGTTCGCTTCTAATACATTTCCATATAAGCTGTTATACTCGATATTGTTTCGGAATATATCTGCCGCACTTATGCCATAGCCAAAGAAAAAACCGTGGCTTTGATTATTATAAGATAAATTATTAAACAGCCACATCAAGGATGTATATTGAGAGGTATTTTGATCATATCCCATACTGCGATTACCTGCGGCAATGCAATTTTTAAGTGTACTTGTATGCGTTGTAGCTAAATTTACCAGATTCGGGCCAAGTTTAAACCCATTACCATCACCTGTCAAAGCAGTACCCCCATATTGAATACCATTCCAAAAACTCCAACAATTATCTATTGTTACCGGATAACTATCCGAACCAAAGAAATCCCACCCATCATCTGAATTATTCCATGCCCTGCAATTTCTAAACACAGTATTTGGTGCATAGGTATTACTAATACCAGCATTGTGGACTATATTAAACCCATTTGCACCACCAAAAGGAGATGGAGAGGTAGGGTCAGAACAATCATAAGCATCACAATTTAGAAATGTATTATATTCCGAATTTGCAGTATTCAAATCACCTGTTCCCCATCCTTCACTTCCTACTGAAAACCCGAAACCCCCTAAATGTGAAAGGATAACGAACTCAATAAGATTATGGGATGAATTGGTTAGATTGAATCCAAGTATAGGACTGCTTGCCGGTTGTGTGGCATTAGTAAAAGTAAGTCCTTTAACATGGATATAATCACATTCATACATTTGGACTAACCAGCTGGTAGAAGTTCCGAAATTATGCCCTGTATAATCAAATACAGGAGTTTCACCCGGATAAGCATAAATCTTTATCGTATCGGTTACGGTTCCTGTTAGATTATGCCACCTGGTTTGATACCATGTATTGCTAGTAGCAGTAGTATACGTTCCTCCTCTTATATACGCGATATCTCCAGCTGTTAGTACAGTATTAAGTTTTTGCAAAGTTGCAAAAGGAGAATTTATTAAACCGGGGTTGCTATCGCTACCAGAAGGTGAAACATAATATGTGGTTGCCATTGCAACTTGTGAGAGATATATAATCGCAATTGAAGTAACTAAAAGTAATCTGACAAATAAGCAGTTCTTCGTTTTTCTAGTACATCGTAATTCCATTGTAGTAAAGATTAGTTGTTACAAGAATTTGAGTTTTAAAATAGTATGCCCAATAATTTCCTTTGGTAGTTTGACGGGTTTCCTATTCTCTCTCTCTTTCTATCAAGTACTTTATTTCTTTTGAATCAAAAAGTAATATCCAGAATGAAAGTGGAACTTAATTTAGAAAGGATATATTTTGTTTATTTCTATTAATTAGATAGTTACTACCATCGCATATTTTTATCTTCTGTAATAAATTCTGTTTTAATATAAATGATCACTAGTGTCCACTTTAAACTAACTGAATAACAGTTGATTATAATCCAGTTCATTGACATCCTTGTAATCTATCTTTGTAAACAGCTCATTCACAGGAGTTTTGTCAAGTAGAGATATGCCCAAGACCTGTAATATTTC
>CAIXZF010000011.1 GCA_903923925.1 uncultured Bacteroidales bacterium | reverse complement strand
GGCTTTACCAAGCCAAAGCTTAATGTAACAATTTACCAGTTTACCAAGGTAATAATCTAGCAATGAAAGGGCATTTAGTCCTAAAAAGAAAGTCAACCATACCAGTAACCGCATAAGCGACCTCGTCTGGCGCGGCATCAAACCAGGGCGAAGTTGGCCTGCCCCGAAGCGTCAGGCACAGTCGCGTTGTGGTTACGAGGCCACGCGGCCATGAGCGAACTGGTCCTTTATCCTTTGAAAGAAGCCAGAAGAGAACTTCTATAAAGCTATTGGAAAATACTCCTTTCAGGGTAAACCAGTTTACTTTATCTGAAAACCAGCAGGAATTTTAAATTTCTCAGCAGGAATTATAACATTCTCCTCTATTCTATCGGCTTTTGTGATTGATTTCCCGATTTTCATTTTCATTTTCAGTTCGGTAAGAAGGCAAATGTTTTTCCAGCCTGCATAAATTGTTTGGATAGAAGGTGTTTCGAAGGAATAGGACTCACAGTTTTTGCCTGCGATTGTTACGTTTGGAAGTTTTTTTGCGTTTGCGCCCCTGTCGGAAGTAGAAATTTCATTCCAGTCGAACCTGTATGCCACACCACGCTCTGCACCGGTCATTTTGTAAGCAGCTTTTTGATCATATTTAATTGCATACAACTCTTTCCCATCCGCAAGTGTTGCCTCAGTAAGTATTCCTTTTTTGTATTTTTCCAGCAGCTCTTTTGCTCCGTAATCATCAAAATAAAGGATAGATTCCCCAAAAATTCCGGTTATTTCTGTCTTGAAAGTAACTTTGGCTGATTTTATCTGGTATTTCTTTGCAACTGCAGTTTGTTCAGGACACCCCTTAGCAGATCCACCCGATTCCCCAATAGTAATAAATCCAAATAAGCCGATGGCCAGAAAAAGTGTAACTGTTGTAAAGAAAGTTATTGATTTCATTGGGTTCTATATGAGGTGTTTATACTTATTGTAAAGAAATGAAATTACCAGGAGAAGCAATCCTAAAGTTACAAAAACAATGGTTTTAGAAATTGTTCCCTGATCCGAAATATCATATAGGAAAAGTTTTCCGAGGGTTACTGCAAAAAGCCCGATAGCACCAATTCGCAGATGCTTTTTGTTTTTCCAGATACCAAGAATGATCAATAATAAGGAATATACTCCCCATAAAATACTCAAACCAAGTTTATAGGATTCTGAATATTTTAAAATGTCCATCCACGAAATCAACTCACTGCTGCAAACCCAAATAACGGAAATGTAAAGCAGAAAATCTGCCGGAATTTTCAGATTAGAATAAAAATGCCTGAGAAATTCTTCCTTTATATACAAAAGCGTTGTTGCCAGAATTGCGGCAAAAAATACAAATGAAATATACCGTATCTGAATATTAAAAATTCCCCTGGGATAATATGCCGATAAGGTCTGATTCAGATAATTATCGCGCAGTTCACTGAGAGTATATAAGCCTGAAAAAAGAAAGACAAGAATTAGCACTAAATTAAAACCAAGGTTTATTGAGGCGAGATTTGTATTTCTGATTTTCTTCATATTCACAATGGAAAGAATTGTGAAAAATGCAAGAGAATAGTTTAATACCCAGATGTCCCTGAATCTGTTTAAATCGTAATTCATATAGGTATCTGAGAATTCCTGTCCTTCTTTTTTAATTACAGTCGCTGAATCCAGAAAAAGCTGATTCCAGTAAGTTGAGATTTCGATTTTGAAAGAATAGTATACTGCAAAGAGCAAGATGGCAGGGATAGAATATTTGATAAGAGCTTCTAAACCATCAAGATATAGCGGAAACGATTTCTCCTTTCCCTTTTTCGTACTATTCACGAAATTAATGAACGCAAAGGATCCGATGAAGAGTGCTGAAGTAAGGAAATGACTGTTAAAAATCGGGAATAATCTGGTTGAAGGATATTCGGGAAGATAAGCATTGTAATAAACCGACCAATCCTGGATGATGCTGAAAAATGCAGCAAACATCATCGGATAGGAGAGCATTTCGTAAAAATCGGCATTCCTGTTTCTCCCGATCCAGAATAAAAGTGCTGCCTCAAATGCCCATAAAATTGTTACCTGATTGCCATTTAATTGTACTGGTATGGCAATGGTGAAAAATACAAGTGCAAGGCCTGCTATCAGGTAAAATAAATTACGATCCGATTTCTTTTGTCTTGAAATCAGAATAGCTATTAACAAGTGAATTGCTGAATTGCATAAAGTAAATAAACCAAGATAATTTATAGTGAAATTATGACCATCAATAATTAAATATCCAAGACTAAAAAAAATAAATGAATTTGTAAGTAAAAGCAAAATATCAGCAAGAATAAATTTCTCAAATCGAATAAGTTTATTCACAAGAATAATCGCATAAAAAGTAAAAAAGAAAACAGTTAGAAAAGTCAGAGATAAACCAAAATGTATATTATTTTCGAAGGAAGTAAAATACCAGCTAATAAAAATAATCCAGGTAAAAATAAAGGAGGAGAAATAAAGCGGGTTCCAATATTTTTTGAATGCAATTAGCAGTATACCAACGTTTATCAAAGCAATATAACTGAATAAGACCCTGGCATTTCCCGATCCGTCGCTTAGAAGAAATGGCACTGCATATGCCCCTACAAGTCCAATATGCGCAATTACCTGTTGCTTGTATTTAATTGCTGTTACCACCGCAAAGGCAGTAAAAATAACCATTAAAATAAAAGTAGGAAGTTGCGGTATTAATGCATAATAACTGTAAGCGAAAAAAGTAATAAAATACATAATTGCAATTGCACCGCTTACCAGAACAGCACTAAAGTTGTGGTAATTCTTTTTTAATTTAATTCCAAATCCAAGCAAACCAAATCCCATTAAATAACCAATAATTATTCGTGTAAGCGGACTTATTAATTGATGATCGATAGTATATTTTGCACCAATGGCAACACCAATAATTGTAATTGCAATTCCGATTTTATTAATTAGATTTTCTCCAATAAATTTTTCGAGATTGGTTTTTGATTCCTCTGAAAATTCAGACCGGGGTTCTGAAAAAAGTTTCTTTTCTTGAAATAATTCCTTTGGATGGAATTCAATTTTTGGAGATGCGATTTCCTGGTAATCTTCAACTTCAGTTTCAACAGGACTGATCTCATCAAATTCTTCAATACTATTTTCATTTGATGCTTTCAACACTTTAATTTCAGCGCGTAATTCCTCAATTTCCAGGGAGAATGCTTCTTGCCTTTTTAAAATGAGATCCAGCTTTTCAACAAGTCGGTCTTTTCTTTCGTCTTCAATCATTTGGTAATAATTTGTAATTCATTGCCTTTAACACGAAGGTAGCTGTTTTCAACAGAGGGTAAATATACTAAATTCACTTTTACAAGGACAAATAGACGATTATGAAGTTTGTAAGCCTGATTGAATACGTTGGGAAAGCAATTATTCCATGAATTTTGTTCAGGTTTGTAATGTACATTTGCAAAAAAAATAAAAGGAACTGGAATAAATAAAAATAGCAATTATGAAGAATATATTAGGTTTCTCATTAACAGTCATCATTTTGTTGATTGGCATATCCTGCAACCCCAACAAGAAATCTGCCACTGCACCAGATGCCATGGTTTCCCACATCGATTCCACAGTAAAACCCGGAGATGATTTTTTCCTTTTTGCGAATGGAAAATGGTTTAAAGAGAATCCTATTCCGGCCAGTGAAAACAGTAATGGTTTATGGCAGCTGATTCAGGATACCATTAATGCGCAGATCAGAAATATTTGTGAATCTTCGGCAAAGCTTGCGAATGAGCCAAAAGGCAGTAACAAACAAAAGATCGGTGATTTTTTCTATTCAGGTATGGATAGTTCAGCGCTCAACAACAGAGGTCTTGCCGATCTGAAGGGAGATCTGGAAATGATTGACGGTATTAAAGATCTGAAGGGTCTCGTAAAAGCCGCATCCTATATTCACACTGTTTCCGGCTCACCATTATTCGGGTTTTATATCGGACAGGATGATAAAATCAGCGACAAGAATGCAATTTTCGTAAGCCAGGGCGGATTGAGTCTGCCAAACCGGAATTTCTATTTTGATACAGATAAACGTGCTAAAGATATCAGGCAGAAATTTGTTTCCCATCTTGAAAATATGTTTGTAAGGATGGGGTATGAGAATGCCAAAGCAAAAGTTGCTGCCGAAAAGATGATGAAACTTGAAACAGCGATTGCAAAAACCTCACGCAAAAAGGAAGACACCCGCGATCCACTGAAGAACTATACGAAAGTAGATTTTGCCGGCCTGGGGAAAATAACGCCGAACATCGACTGGACCTTGTTTACAGAAGGTGTCGGATTGAAAAATGCTGACACTATTATTGTCGGACAGCCCGAATTTCTTACAGCCCTTAATTCGTATCTGAAAACCTATCCGCTCAGCGACTGGAAGGACTATCTGAAATACCATCTTGTACATGGCTTATCTTCATATGTTGATGATAAAACATTCCTTGAATTTTTTGACTTTTATTCAAAAACGCTGCGCGGCGTACAGGAACCAAAACCCCGATGGAAGCGTGTTGTTACTCAAACTGATGGCTCCCTCGGCGAATTAATCGGCCAGGTTTATGTTACAGAATACCTCCCGAAAGGAACAAAAGAAAAACTTCTCGAAATCGGGAATGCTATAAAAACGGTTTATGCAAACAGAATCAAATCGCTCAACTGGATGAGCGAAACTACCAAACAAAAGGCATTGGTTAAACTCGATAAAATTATAATGAAAGTTGGTTATCCTGATAAATGGAAGGATCTGAGCAAAATGGAAATCGACCGCTCATCCTTCGTTAAGAATGTTATCGCTGCCAATAAATGGGAGTTTAAGTACATGATTTCAAAGTTTGGAAAGCCCGTTGACCGCAGCTTATGGGATATGCAGCCCCAAACATACAACGCATATTATAACCCTTCCAATAACGAAATTGTTGTTCCTGGTTGCAATATAATTGTTCCGGGCTACGAACGTGTTCTGGCTGATGATGCACTGCTGTATTCCATAATTGGAGGATCAACATTTGGTCATGAAATTACACATGGTTTCGATGATCAGGGAAGTAAATACGACGAATTCGGAAACCTCAACAACTGGTGGACACCACAGGACAGCATTCAGTTCTATTCAAAAACAAAGTTGATTGTAGAACAATTCAATGAATATGTAGCTGTTGACAGTCTTCGTATTAACGGAGAGATGACCCAGGGCGAAAATATTGCAGATCTTGCCGGCATTAGCATGGGGTTTGAAGCCTTCAAGCAAACAAGTCAATATAAGGACAAGCAGCTGATTGCAAAATACACAGCAGAGCAACGCTTTTTCCTTGCATATGCATTTGCCTGGATGATCAATATGCGCCCTGAATCCATTGCAAACCAGGTAAAAAGCGACGAACATTCACCGGCAAAATTCCGTGTAATCGGACCATTATCCGATATGCCCGAATTCTATACTGCTTTCAATGTAAAAGAAGGCGATAAAATGTTCAGAGCTGAATCGAAACGTGTTAAAATTTGGTAATATACTTATCTTTGCCCCCCTCAAAATAACATTAATGGCCAATAACGAAGAACTATTCAAGAAAATCATATCACATGCCAAGGAATATGGCTTTGTGTTTCCATCCAGCGAAATTTACGACGGTTTAAGCTCTGTTTACGATTACGGACAGTATGGAGTAGAATTGAAGAATAACATTAAACAATACTGGTGGAAATCAATGGTTCAGTACCACGAAAACATTGTGGGCATTGATGCTGCCATTTTTATGCACCCCACAACATGGAAAGCTTCTGGTCATGTGGATGCCTTCAACGATCCGATGATTGACAATAAGGACTCTAAGAAACGCTACCGTGCAGATGTGCTGGTAGAAGATCATATTGCAAAAATTGAGGAGAAAATCGACAAGGAAGTTGACAAGGCGGCAAAGCGTTTCGGCGAATCCTTCAGCGAAGAACAATACCGTACTACAAACCCAAGGGTTATGGAGTATGCCGAAAAAATAGCGTACATAAAAACCCGCTTTTACGGCGCTCTTGAAAAAGGTGATCTGGCCGATGTAAAAGCACTTATTGAGGAACTTGCCATTGTTTGTCCGATGTCGGGAAGCCGTAACTGGACAGAAGTTAGGCAGTTTAACCTGATGTTTTCTACCTCTATTGGTTCATTAAGCGAAGATTCCAATACAATTTACCTGAGGCCGGAAACTGCTCAGGGAATTTTTGTAAACTTTCTGAATGTTCAGAAATCAGGAAGGATGAAAATACCTTTTGGCATTGCACAAATTGGGAAGGCATTCCGTAATGAGATAGTTGCCAGGCAGTTTATCTTCCGGATGCGTGAATTTGAACAGATGGAAATGCAGTTTTTTGTAAGGCCGGGTGAGGAGATGAAATGGTATGAATACTGGAAGGCAGAACGAATGAGATGGCATCATTCACTTGGTATTTCTCCCGCCAAATACCGTTTCCACGATCATGATAAGCTTGCTCATTATGCCAATGCCGCAGCAGATATCGAATTCGAATTTGCATTTGGATTTAAAGAACTTGAAGGGATTCACTCCCGTACCGATTTCGACCTTGGAAATCATCAGCAGTTCTCGGGTAAGAAATTGCAATATTTTGATACAGAGCTAAATGAAAGTTATGTGCCTTACGTTGTTGAAACCTCTATTGGTGTCGACCGTACCTTTCTGGCTATTCTGAGCAATGCCTTTACCGAGGAAAAACTTGAGGATGGATCAGAGCGCGTTGTACTTAGGATTCCTCCTGTTCTGGCTCCTATAAAGGCTGCTGTTCTCCCACTGATTAAGAAAGATAACCTACCTGAGAAAGCCCGTGAGATAATGGACAATCTAATGGGAGATTATGTATGCCAGTATGACGAAAAAGATGCCATCGGTCGCCGCTATCGCCGCCAGGATGCCATCGGAACACCTTATTGCATCACTGTAGATCATCAAACCCTGGAAGACAACACAGTAACTATCCGCGAGCGCGACAGCATGAAACAGGACAGAATCGCAATTGAAGAGATTTCTTCAATCATTGCGAATCGTCTCAAAACCGACTATCGCCCCAAATCTGCTTTGTAAAATCGTATTTTGAAAACACTTAGCCGACTAAGCCTTACGGGGGTTTGAAACCCCGTCAGGCTTAATTGCCTACTGCCTCCTGCCTCCTGCCTCCTGCCTCCTGCCTTCTGCCTCCTGCCTCCTGCCTACTGCCTACTGCCTTCTGCCTTCTGCCTCCTGCCTCCTGCCTACTGCCTTCTGCCTTCTGCCTCCTGCCTTCTGCCTCCT
>CAIXZF010000010.1 GCA_903923925.1 uncultured Bacteroidales bacterium | reverse complement strand
TCCCTATCAGATGAAGAACTTTATTTTGTTATCAGAATGAATTGAACTGTTTCGGTGTGACCTTTACTTGTCTTCTACTTTCTCACTGAGTGATTTAAATCCTTTTCCCAGAATTTCATAGGCGTCGAGAACAGCAATAAATGCTTCAGGGTCGATACGATGCACATATTCTTCCAGCATATAGAGCTCGCGTGGATTCACAACGGTGAAAATAATCTGCTTGCTGTCGTGTTTGTACATGCCTTCGCCATGAAGGAACGTGCCTCCCCGTTTCAGTTCGCCAATTATGCTGTCGCGAATGGCTTCGTGTCTATCGGAAATAATAAAAAGAGTTTTGTCGTACGAAAAACCGTGCATTGCCGTATCCACAACCCTGGTAAGTACAAAAATGGTAATCCAACTGAACAACGGAATCCGCCAGTCGCCAAAAGCCAGGTAGCTCAGCAACACAATGGATGAGTCAACCATCATCATGATTTGCCCCAACGGCAGGCGTGTATATTTTTGTATAATCATGGCAATAACATCGGTTCCTCCGCTGGTGGCTTTCGCTTTAAATGTAAAAGCAACCCCGATTCCAACAAACAGACCACCAAAGATGCAGGAAACCAAGGTTTCGCCCGGCACCAAAGGCATGGAGCCATGGAAGTAGGAGAGTGAGTCCACAAATACTGAGGTGAGTATAAATGCAACAACCGTTTTGGCTCCGAATCGTGGGCCTAATAGTTTAATTCCCAGTAAGGTCAGGGGAATATTAAAAGCAAGGGCAGTCAAGCCAATAGGTGTACCCAGTAGGTGATGCAACATAATAGCCACACCGTAAATACCTCCCGGTACAATCTTGTCGGGACTGATAAAAAGTACATACCCAACCGCTATCAGAAATGCCCCCACCGCAATCAGGGCATACGATTTAAACCACTTGAAGGAAAACAGTTTTTCCTTTTGAAAAAATGAAGTATCAACCATTAATGTAAATCCTGATAATAGATATTTGAATAGAAAGCTGAAAAAGTCATTAAAAATCAGCTTGTAACAGCAATCCCTAACCCCTAATCCCCAACCCTAATCTTCAAGTTTTTCTTTCAACGACTTAAACCCTTCACCAAGAATTTCATTGGCTTCGAGTACTGTAAGGAAGGCTTTTGGGTCAATTTCATGGATATACTCTTCGAGCAACGCCATTTCCCGGCGGTTCACAACAGTAAAGATAATGGTTTTGTCCGATCCGTTGTACATTCCTTTTCCGGGGATATAGGTGCCGCCACGATGCAGATCGTTGATAATGCGATCGCGGATTTCAACAAATTTATCAGAGATAATAAATAGCGTTTTATCAACGCTCATGCCCTGCAGCACAATATCTATAGTTTTGCCGGTTATGTATATAACAATCCATGAGTACAAGGGTATTTTCCAGTCAGCAAATACCAGCAGCCCAATGAGTACAATGGCTGAATCCACATAAATCATCAGCTGACCGAGCGGAAGCCTGGTGTATTTTGCTATAATCATGGCAACGATATCAGAACCGCCTGAGGTTGCTTTCGATTTAAAGATTAGGCCTAAACCCAGTCCTACCAGCACACCTCCGAATATGGACGACAAAAGTGCATCGCCTGCTACCAGTGGGGCTTCGCCATACAAAAAAGTAATGGCATCCATAAATACCGATGTAAGTACAAATCCAACAACAGTCTTTACGCCGAACCGGGGTCCAAGAATTTTGACCCCTAAAATGGTAAGAGGAATATTTAGGATAAGACCCATTAACCCGATAGGGAAACCTGTTGGAGCCCATTTTAATAAGCCTTCAGTCATATAATGGATCACAATGGCAATACCGTAAACTCCGCCAGGTACAATTTTATAGGGAGAGATGAAGAAAACAAATCCGGCCGCCAGAATCAATGACCCTATTACAATGAGGCTGTAGCTGATAAACCATTTTTTAGAGAAAATCTTCTCAGTTCGGAAGTCCATAAAATCAGTATTTTAAAATTAAATCGTAGTATTTCATTAGAAAGTGCAAATTTGGTCAGATATTTCGAGAATACACTATGAAAATATTTGAGTTTCTCAATTTAGTATCAATGTCGGGTTTTGTTTCAATAAAGGTGTGGTTCCATGCATATTTAACTTACCTGATATGAAAGATATACAGGTGTGTGAACCTGAACCCAGACCAAAAAGGAAACTCTTTTAATATATTCCGTAATAGCATTTGTATTTGAATATCTTTGCTGCTTTAATTATAAAAATCCCCACCGAGAGATTTGGCTTTTCTGTAGTTAAATATAAAAAATGTTTTAATATGCACTTAATCAGTATGTAATAAATTCTCATCAGGATAGCTAAGGGATTTGCCGGAAAGAAAAAATATATCAGCTCCTTGAATGGATAGTAGTAGATTCACTTTTATCATTTCTAAGGGCTTCGGAACAAAATAAGGTTTAAATTTGTTATGAGATATTATCTTAGTACAAAACATGCCGATATATGTTCCTTTCATCCTGCAATATTATGAACAGGCAAGCGTTTACATTTTGATTTAACATAGAATTAACAGGCCTTTTGTTGAAAATTAAATGAATCATTTTACAGTGTAATACTTGCCTGGACCTATTTTTTATTACTTTAGCACGTTTTTTCGACAGCACCTATGCCTTCAATCATACCTATGCGTTTAATCCTGTTTGTTATCATGTTGTCAGCCATATCTTTCGGGGTCAGGGCTCAACAGGATCCGCAGTTTACGCATAACATGTTCAACCATGCTTTTGTTAATCCGGGATCCTACGGTCTGAGCGATGGCATTACGGTTACAGGCATATTTCGCGAACAATGGCTAGGTTTAAAAGATTATAAAAACAATAAAGTTGCTCCTGAAACTTTATTATTTACCGGCGATTCACCAATCAAGTTTCTTCACGGGGGAGTAGGTGTTGGAATTGCACAGGATAAAGAAGCGCAGATAAAAAACATGCTGGTTAAATTAGGATACAGCTACCATATGAACCTTGGGAATGCTAAACTGGGGATAGGTGTAAATGCTAACTTTAATAGTAAGTCTATTGATAAGGAAAACTTAAACCCGGTTGATGAAAGCGATCCTGTGATAATGGGACTCTCAGCTACCGGAGTAGTGGTCAGCGATATGTCGTTGGGCGTATTTCTTCAGAAACCAAGATATTACATAGCATTTTCTTCAACGCAGATACTTGAAACCAAAAAATCTTCGGGTGATGCCAACGGGGTAGCTTATTATAAAAACCGTCGTCACTATTACCTTACCGGCGGTCACGATATTATCCTTCCGGCATTTCAGGGATATGTTTTCACCCCCTCGGTATTTTTAAAATCCGATGGAAATACGTTTCAGGCCGACCTTAATGTTATGGCTAAATACAATAACAAGATATGGGGAGGATTATCGTATCGTATAAGCGACGCAATCTCCCTTATGGTAGGTATGGCATATAAAGATCTTGAGATCGGGTACGCATACGATATCCCAACCAGCAGGATAGCAGCAACCGGAAGTCATGAAATTATGGCACGGTACAGATTTAAATTGGAAAGAGAAAAGACGCGTACGGGATACCGAAACACCCGTTTTCTCTAATTCATAACAATAAAAACTCAGGTTCTTAATTAAAATATTTACGAACTTGGATAATAAAGAACATAACACTTCGTTAATTGCATACTGAAATGATGTCAACAACCACCGTTACGCTTGCTAATTAATCAGTTTAGAATAAGATTACCTATCAGGATAATACCAGTATTAGTA
>CAIXZF010000009.1 GCA_903923925.1 uncultured Bacteroidales bacterium | reverse complement strand
GCAGCTCCTTTGGTTGCGCCGTCTGCAACTGCATTGGCAATTGAAATAGCAGGAGTATTGCCACCTGATGAGGAAATAGGAGATGTTCCGCTCACACTGGTAACAGTACCATTGCCTGTTCCGAAAGGTCCTACTGTTGCCGAATTAATTCGGGCATAAACTCCGGCAGTAGTAGTCCATAAATCGCCATTAGCAGGGGATGTGGGCGCAGTACCATGCGGAAGATTCAATCCGGCACCACCTGCAACAGTCGCCATGGTGTTCAGTTTGCCCGTCATTGTACCGCCTGCCTCCGGTAAGTATGAGCCAAGTGCAGTGAATACAGAACCACCTGAAACAGGATCAGCATTGCCGCCTGAAACTGTTCCCATCGTAATTGCATGTGTATGGGAATTGGTGGTAACTGCATTTGTTGAGGTGCCTGTAAGTGTACCGGGAGTACCAAGAGTTACAGATCCAGTAGTGGTTATTGTTGTGAAATTCATCCCGTTACCGGAGGCTACCGATGTAACTGCTGTACCCGCGCTTCCGATAATATTGCCATTCCAGTAAAGCGTTCCACCAACGTTGTAAAGTCTGCCTGAAGTAGTTCCGCTAGGTGCTGTTGTTGGTTCAAGCAGTAAACGGCCAGATACATCGAGTACTTCTAATGGCGTTTGTATGCCGATACCAACATACCCCCTCTGGGTGATGCGCATGCGCTCGCTCGAACTTGCTGAACCATCGGCAGTAGTGAAAAACATAAGTCGGCCGGGCATATCTGAATTACCGGGGTTTCCATCAACTTCAGAACGAATTTCAGCTGCACTGACAAAAACAGCAGGTTGGGTTGATCGATCACATCCACTAAAAATAAATCCTCCGAGCATGTGTCCGTTATCAACCATAGTTGGGGCTGTCGCAGATCCTTTAGATTTAGCAAAGATAACTGCAGGGTATCCGTTAGAATTATCTGTTCCCAGACGTAAGCCCCAGTCTGAGTGAAGAGGGTCGCTATCCACAAATTCTACCAAACAGGAATTTACACCAGTATAGTAGCCGGGATTGTTGGTCCCAAATCCCAGCTTCCCATTTCTTTGAATTGTTAATTGATCCGGGTAATCTGTGGAGATTGCAAGACGGGCATAGGACTGATTACCAGTTAGTCTGTCCAGGGAGATAAGAAAAGGGTGAATAGAGTCTGCGAGGTCAACTCCTTTAAAAATAGTTCCAACCTGATCTCTCCTGACAATGATATTTTCAATTCCTGCGCCAGTACTCTGAATGCCGAAATTGGAAGTAGGGTTTGCCCAGCCAATTCCAACGTTTCCAAGGGGCCGATAGATATTGTTTCCGGTAGTTCTTGTCCATAGCGAATGCAAAGGAATCCAGGCAGTGCTGTCCCATCCTTCAAATTCTTTGCTTCTGTACCTGATTTTACCAGCCTGAAGATCGGAAGTATGGATCCCTATTCTAAGGTCTCCGTCTATATCAAGTTTTGATTGTGGATTTGGTACACCAATACCAACATTCTGTGATATTCCATTTGAAAGGAAACCTGCGATAAAAAGCAGAATCAGGGCAGTTAGCCTCACTGTTTGCTTAATAAAGAGTATTAATCTTTTCATAATATATTGGGTTTATATATGGTTCGTTTATATTAACCTATAAAGGTAAGATAGTTTTTTTTGAAATTGATAAAAATAAAGCGAGTGGCAGAAAAAAAATTTAATAAATTCTAAGCTTGAATACGGATGAGTTAAAAAAAACCCCTGCGAGATTGCTCACAGGGGTTCTGAAATTATGTTTTAAGGATTATGAATCGTAGGCCCATTTAATCCAGATCGATCCCCAGGTAAATCCACCTCCAAAGGCAGCAACAATAATATTATCACCCTTTTTTAGTTGTTTTTCCCATTCCCAAAGACAAAGTGGGATAGTGCCATTGGTTGTGTTTCCGTATTTATCAATGTTAATCATAACTTTTTCGGGAGGTATTCCCATACGTTTACCGGTAGCATCAATAATTCTCAGATTGGCCTGATGAGGTACCAGCCATGAAATATCGTCTGCTGTAAGTTTATTTCTTTCCATAATCTCAGCAGAAACATCTGCCATCCTTGTAACGGCAAATTTGAATACTGCCTGACCTTCCTGGTACACGAAATGCTCTTTTCTTTCTATTGTTTCATGAGATGCAGGCCTGAGTGAACCACCGGCTTTCTGGTGGAGGTGGATTCTTCCGGACCCATCGGTACGCATAATGGAATCCATAATACCGAAATCATCTGTAGTAGGTTCAAGCATCACAGCACCGCATCCGTCACCAAAAATAACGCAGGTTTGTCTATCGGTATAATCAACAATTGAAGACATTTTATCCGCTCCAATTACAACAACTTTCTTATAACTACCTGATTCAATGTATTTAGATCCTGTTGTCAATGCATAAATAAAACCAGAACAAGCCGCATTAAGGTCGAAACTGAATGCGTTTGTCATACCGCATTTATCGCTGACAATATTTGCAGTTGCAGGATAAACCATATCTGGAGTAACAGTTGCGCAAATTACAAGTTCAATTTCTTCAGGCCGTGTTCCTGTTTTCTGGAGCAAACTATTCACAGCTTCAACAGCCATATCAGATGTTGCAAGACCTTCACCTTTCTGAATTCTCCGCTCTCTGATACCAGTCCGGGTCATTATCCATTCATCTGAGGTGTCAACAAGTTTTTCGATTTCTTTGTTGCTTAGCACATATGGTGGGGCATAACCGTGAATGCCAGTAATTGCTGCTCTCAGTTTTGTCATAACAGATTTTGATTTTCAATTAAGCGTTACAGGTTTTTGCCAACCTGTTTTTCAGCATATTTCTGGAAGGAACGCTTTATTTTTGATGAAAGTTTAGCTTCCTGGACGTCCTTGGCCAGCAGGAGCATGTTTTTTATTGCCACGGCATTCGAAATCCCATGGCCTATAACTACAGTTGAATTGATTCCAAGGATAGGGCTTCCACCATATTGCTCATAGTTAAAGCGGTTAAAGAAATCGTCTGTCAGATTTCGTTTAGCCATCATCCTGTACATGGCTTCAATGAGTTTTATTACAACATTCCCTGTGAAACCGTCACAAACGATAACATCAGCCTTGTTTTTAAATAAATCTCTGGATTCAACATTACCAATAAAGTTGACATCCTCAGATTCTTTTAAAAGGTTGAAAGTGGTCTGGCACAGGATATTACCTTTTTCTTCTTCTTCCCCAATATTCAATAATCCCACCCTGGGCTTCTTGATTTTGTAGACATGATTTGCATACAATGAACCAATAATGGCAAACTGGAAAAGTACATCAGGTTTTACGTCGGGATTGGTGCCAATATCAAGCAATATTGTAACTGCGCCGTTTTCCTGCGGCATAAGTGTTGTTGTACAGGGCCTGATAACTCCGGGGATAGTATTCGCACTATAGATAGATCCAACAAGCATTGCCCCGGAATTTCCGGCACTGGCAAATGCATCTATTTCCTTGGATTTCAATAATTTGAAACCCAGGGAAATACTGGAGTTTTGTTTCTTAGTGAACGATTTTATGGGTTGATCTCCCATTTCAATCACTTCGGTGGAATGAACAATATCAAAACCAGCAGGATCAACCTGTTCCCTTTTGAGAAATTCGGTAATAATATCCTTATCTCCGATCAATACAATATCATCGGAAGGACTTAGTTCTTTCCTTGTAAGGAGCGCTCCCTGGAGAGCAGCTTCCGGGGCGAAATCTCCGCCCATTATATCCAATGCAACTCTCATCAGCTATGAAAGCTTATGTGGGCAATAACCGGTTTCAACGGCAGAGAATTAAACTGTTTCAGCAACAGCAATAGCCAATTTTCCTTTGTAATGGCCACATTCAGGGCACACATGGTGATAAATCACCGGAGTGTTGCAATTTGAACATGTTGAAAGGGTTGGAGCCTCTGCTTTGTAATGGGTTCTTCTTTTTCTTCCCCTGGTCTTTGAATGCCTGTGTTTTGGATGTGCCATTTTTATTTATTTTTCAAAGGTTTAGCGTTAATTCTCTTCAGGATTTATATCCTTCAATTTATCCCAAATGGGATCAGATAGTTGTTCCGGTAACATATTCCTGAGTTTCTCAAGAATTTCCGGATCACAGTTACTATTTCCTTCATCATCATCGGGATGAATGCGCTGGTAAGGTAAGCTCAGACTGATATATTCGTAAAGATAATGGCTGATATCAAATTGGTAATCGCTGTGTGGAACGGTAACTACATCTTCACTTTCTTCAATATGTTCCTCACCGAATTTCACAATAAGCCTCTCTGTATCAGAAACTTCAATTTCAAGATCATCTAAACATCTGTCGCATTCAACTCTTACAATACCATTAATATCGAAGTCAAACACCAGCATTCGTTCCTGTTTTTCAAGGTTTATAACCGCCAGAAGCTGCCCGTGTTTAATCTCCGAGTACTCTATACTTTCAAAGAACTTATCCCCTAAAATAAACTCGAATTGGTGATTTCCCAACGCCAGCCCACTATAAGGAATTACAAACTGTTTTAAGTAATCCACCTTTTTTATTTGCTAAAGGGGTGCAAAATTAATAATTTTTTTTAATATCCTAGTATTGAGTTAAAAATAGAGTAGAAGGGAGCCGTCGAACAACCCTGACGGGGGTTTGAAACCCCGTCAGGGTTAGTGTGTCGTTTTAACCCTGCCAGGGCTTGAAGCCCCTGGCAGGGTTAAACCTTACTGCTTCCTGCCTTACGCCTACTTAAACGCCTTTTCCGGCAAACCATCGCCGCTTAGCTTATAGCGGTCGAAATATTCGGGAACGGATTTTCCAAGTAACTTGTCGACATAAAGTTTGGCGAGGTATTGCCCAAGCATGAAACCCTGGCCGCGAAGCCCCACGAAAAGCCCTAAATCAGGATCGATGATGAAGCGGGGCTCAACATAATACCCCGACCAGATTGCCTGGAATCCTACAGATGAAAGTCCCGGGAACCATTCAACGAATGTTTCGGATACAATTTCAAGAAATTCTTTGGTGTTGACTTTTAAATTTTTGTCTGCCTCTCCAGGTTCTACTGCCGGAGACGCACAACCGATAATCTGCCCGGTTTCGCCCAGCTGCTGACCGTAAACGGCCGAAAATCCTTTGTACTTCCTCCTGTCGATGACCATGTCGAGAGGCGCACCATTAAGCCCCATATTCGGTAAACGTCGGGTAATAAAGGCCTGATGACGAACCGGATACAGACCGGTTTCTATACCGAGCTTCTTTGCAAAAGGTTCAGCTTCTGGTCCTAACGCATTTATAAAGATGTCGGTTTCGAATTCCAGGTAGTTTTTATCATGATCCTGTACAAGGACTTTGTAGGTGTTTCCACTTTTAACAACATCCACAAGTTTGCAGTCTTCATAGATTTTTCCTCCATGCTCAATACCAAAGCGGCGGATAAGGTCGATTACCCTTCCAGGTGTGGCCTGCCAGCAATCGTGTGTAATCTGGGCGGCGCTGTATTTTGTAAGGTTCTTATTTATAAATGGTGAGACTTCTTTCGTGAAATCACCGGGCTTAACCATGTAGGCATCAGACCATGACATTGCCGCCTCCAGGGCTTTAAAGGTGGCATCGTCATGCGCAAATGTAACATAACGCGTCTGAAGAAATTGGATGTCTTTCTTCGTCTGCAGCTCCTTGAAAATCTCAAGGTTTTGCCGTGCAATATCTGAAATTTCAGGCAGGCTGAAAACAGGTCTGCCGCCGGCAATATTCCGCCATGAGGCACCACGGCCGAAATTTATCAGAACCGGCTTCTTACCGGCTTCTGCCAGGTACCTGAAAAGTGCCGACCCCCCGATTCCTCCACCGGCAATTACAGCATCTGCTTTAATTGTCTTTGGTGCTGTGCCAATACTGTTTATAATAACTTCTTCATGAAAAGCTCTTGGATAAAGTTCGCCCAGCGACAATTGATTTGAGAGCGGACCACGCGGTGTAGCCTCGCCAACAATAGCAATTCCGGAGCCCTGGAGGGTTGATTTTAAACGTCGGATACAGCGTTTACCCCGGCAGGCTCCCATACCCAGACGGGTGGTGTGTTTCACCTCATCAACAGAAATAAACTTACGGTCGCCTATGGTGTCAAGGATTTCCTTAAGTGTAACATCATCGCAATGACAAACATAGGTCTGAGCTTCGATAGTGTGACAGGATGGCTTGAATTCAACAGCTTCTGGAAACTGATCCTTCGGGATAAAGCCTCGTATTTGCATTAGATCAGCGCCATGTACGTCGAGAGATTTTACTCTGGCAATATCCGTTTTATTCGGTTTTTTGAGCACCTTCTCAAGAATTCCGGTTCCTCGCTTTTGACCTTGATTATCAACAAGATAAACCTCTGATTTTTCTTCAACATGATACTCTATGGGAAGGAAAAGCCAGTCCTTTTTTGTATTATAGCCAAAAATTGCCAGGCCGGGACATTGAAAAACACAATCCATGCATCCTATACATTTATCAAAATCGATCTGAGGGATATGGCTTGTGGAAGATTTGGTAATTGCGCCATGCGGACAGGCAAATGCACAGGGATTACAGGCAAATCCATAGAGGCAATCCAAAAGCACAAAAGGTTTTGAATCAAGCCTTGAAGGATCCGGTTTATAGGGCTCTTCCTGAATTTTCAGAGGATGCTGCTGAGAATCAATATATTCCTTTGAAACAATCAGGTATTCATCATAATTATATCGTTGTCCCATTTCCTCAAGAATCTCGAAGGCGACCTGTTTGCCACGAACAACTGCCGAAGTACCTTCCCCAATTCTGATTGCATCGCCGGCACCATATACATTACGTCCGAAAATTTCTTTTCCTTTTATAAGTAACTGATCGTCAGCAACAAGTCCTGTACAAATGTTTATTGCATCTATGCCGTCAATAATTTTTTCTGTTCCGGGAACAGCTTTGAAATTCCGACATTCGGCCACAACAGCACCTATAATTCCGGTGTGATCTGCATTCGGAATTGCTTTCAGCAATATGTGAGAGGTAATTACCGGAATTCCCAGTCGCCGTACTCGGTTAGCCTGGACGGGAAAACCACCTTCATTCGGCTGAGCTTCAAGTATGGCTTTTACCCTGGCACCAGCCTGCATTAACTGGTAGGAGGTGAGATAGCCAATATTTCCTGCACCAATTGTAAGAATATTTTTACCAAGAAGCGTGAACTCCATGTTCATCATTTTCTGAACAACAGCAGCGGTATAAACGCCAGGCAGGTCGTCGTTCTCGAAAGTAGGCATGAAGGGAACAGCACCAGTGGCAACTACAAGATGTTCAGCATCAACGTAATAGATTTCTTCTGTTGAAATATTTTTTACTGCAATCCGTTTACCTTCAAGAACATCCCAAACTGTTGAATCCAGAAAAATTCCATCAAGGCTTTCCCCGGCCAGGGTTTTAGCAATATCGAATCCGCGCATTCCTCCGAATTTTTTCTCCTTTTCGAAGAAAAAAAACTGGTGAGTCTGCATAAGAAACTGACCACCAATTTGTTCGTTATTGTCGATTACGATATTCCTGACACCGTTTTTGTTAAGCTCTTCCCGGCATGCCAGCCCTGCCGGGCCTGCACCAATAATTACAACTTCTGTTTTATAGACCTTAAGCGGATGGGATTTCTTGTAATCGGTTATTCCGGCTATAAAATCCTGAGGAATTTCAGCGACCTCTTTAATATTATCGACTTTGGTGATGCAGATTCGTTTTATCTGGCCATCAACGAGCATTTCGCAGGCGCCGCATTTGCCGATACCGCATTCAAGGCTTCTGTTCCTGTTTCTGAGACTGTGACTGTGAACGGGGAAGCCTGCCTGGTGAAGAGCAGCAGCAATGGTAAAGCCCTGTTCAGCAGGAATGTCCTGCTCATTATACCGGAACGAGGTTGCATTTCCGGTTCTTATATCTAAAATCGGATGTTTTTCAATTTTATTCATGGCAGTGATATAGGTAGTTACCGGGTTTACCTTCAATAGTTGTAATCCTTTGAAAGGTTTTCAGTTAGGTTACAAAATTATTGAAAATTTCAACTATTTTCAGGAAATTATTTTTTGGATTAGGATTTCATATAAATTACATTAATTTTCGTACCTTTGTCCACCCCAAAGCCAAAGCTTGTATTAACTTGAGTCCGAACAGTTTTTCTATTACATTAATTTGAGGGATTTGGTGCAGTGTGCTTATAATCAGTTAATTAAATCCTAATTATGAAGAAGGCCAATGTGCTTTTTGTTACCCAGGAGATTATTCCCTATTTAGATGACAGTCACATGGGCCACATCGGTCGTTTTCTGCCACAGGGAATCCAGGAGCGTGGCAAAGAGATACGTACATTTATGCCAAGGTTCGGCAACATTAATGAGCGGAGAAACCAATTGCATGAAGTAATCAGACTTTCGGGGATGAATCTTATTATTGATGATACCGATCATCCGCTGATTATTAAGGTAGCATCTATTCAGAGTGCCCGAATGCAGATTTATTTCATCGATAATGAAGATTATTTCCAGAGAAAAAGTACATTCTGGGATAAAAATGAAAAATTTTTCAAGGATAATGATGAAAGAGCGATTTTTTTCAGTCGCGGAGTGCTTGAAACTGTAAAGAAACTTGGCTGGTCGCCTGATATTATTCATTGTCATGGCTGGATGTCGAGCTTATTACCTGTCTATATTAAACGTGCCTTCAGAGATAATCCCTTATTTACGGATTCAAAGGTTGTCGTTTCAATATATAATGATGATTTCGAAGATTCCTTCAGCAAGGAGTTTGCCAACAAAGTTAAATATGACGGGATAGATGAGCAGGATCTCAAACACTATAAGAAAGGAACTTACGTTAACATCATGAAAGCTGCTATCGACTTTTCAGATGGCGTAATTATAGGGCATCCTGATATCAACCCTGAATTAAGGGCATATCTCAGCAAAATAGACAAGCCTGTTCTTGAGTATAAAACTCCTGAAGAGTATATTGAAGCTTATGATGAATTCTATGACGAGCTGCTGGTAAATGTTGTTTTAGCTTCCGATTAAACTAAAAACAAGCTTGTGAACCCATTGCAATTATCACCCCGGTCTTTCCTGCAGATCGCAGGAATACTCCTGTTTTTTATTCTTATTTCATGTGAAAAGGACCCTGATGTGGTCGGGCTGGGAGTTACACCTCCCCAGGATCAGATATTTGGAGAACGAATGGATACAGCAACAATTATTGCCTATTCTGTCCTGGAAGATTCACTGAAAACAAATTACACTTCACTGAACCTTCTGGGTTCAACATTCGATCCTGTTTTTGGAAGAACGGATGCAAGTTTCTATACACAGTTTCTTTTGTCGAGTGTTAATGTTGATTTCGGTCCAAATCCTGTTGTCGACTCACTTGTTATGTATCTTGGTTATAATGGTTATTATGGCGACACAACTGTACCTCTTACGTTGAGAGTGTATGAAGTTGACGAAAATATGTACATAGATTCTGTGTACTATTCTAATCAGGTCACTCAGACTAAAGGTGTTGAACTTGCCCATATGACCTTCTACCCAAGGCCCAAAGACAGTGTTATGATTGATACTATTAAAGTGGGTCCGCTTCTTAAGGTTAAACTCAGTGATATCAGCAAGGATTTCGCAAATAAACTCCTCAATGCCCCTAAGGAGGTAATGGCGAGCAATGCAGAATTTATTAAATATATGAAAGGCCTTCAGGTAAAGGTTGATCCGGTTTCTTACAGAGGATCAATGCTTTATTTTAACTTGACAGGAAGTTTGTCGGCGCTGAATATGTATTACCATAACGACAGCGTAGATTCGCTGCGTTTCCCCTATATCGTTAATGAGTATTCAACAAGGTATAATTATTTTGGCCATAGCTCGTATTTACTTGCCGACCCGAATTTCCGCAAGCAACTGATTTACAAAGATACAGCCCTTGGAAATCAATTACTTTATTTACAGACAATGGGCGGAGTGCGGGTTAAATTCAAATTTCCTTACCTGAAGAATTGGTCAAAGGATAAGAAAATAGCCATTAACGAGGCAAAACTAATCTTGCCGAATAAAGAAACGGATGGAGAATGGGAGGCTCCGGCCAAGCTGGTTTTATTGGCCAATACTTCTGATGGTAAGCTCTCTCAAATGACCGATGAGCTTGAAGGAGCGACGTATTTCGGAGGATCCTATATTTCGGCTAGTCATGAATATCAGTTCCGCGTTTCGCGCTATGTGCAGGCTCTGGTTAATCATTCTATGGATGATTACGGCTTATCGCTGTTGATTTCCGGTAGTGCCGTGAGAGCTAACAGGTTGCTGCTAAATGGCCCGAAGAACCTCGAACGACCTGTCCGTCTACAAATTAAATATTCTTACAGTAATTAAAAAAATCTTTAACGTATGTGTGGAATCGTAGCATATCTTGGAAACAGGCAAGCCTATCCTATTTTAATGAATGGTCTTTACCGTCTGGAATACAGAGGGTACGACAGTGCAGGAATAGCACTTTTGGATGGAGGACTTAAAATATATAAGAAACCAGGAAGAGTGCTCGATCTGGAGAATTTTATCAGCGACAAGGATCATTCCGGTACCATTGGAATTGCGCATACCCGCTGGGCCACCCATGGCGAGCCTAACGAAATAAATGCACATCCGCATGCATCTCCAAGCGGATTGATGGCGATTATTCATAACGGAATCATAGAAAATTACGCCAGCCTCAGAGAGGTTTTAGTTCAGAGAGGTTATGAGTTTCATAGCGATACAGATACAGAAGTAGTTATCCATCTTATTGAGGATATCAAAACAAACGAAAAGGTTTCACTTGAAGAAGCTGTTCGGATAGCACTTAATCAGGTAATTGGTGCATACGCCATTGTTGTAATTTCACAGAAGAGCCCCGATAAACTGATTGCCGCCAGAAAAGGAAGTCCTTTAGTAATCGGGATAAACAATGATGAATTTTTTGTTGCTTCTGATGCTACTCCAATTGTAGAGTACACCAAAGAAGTTGTATACCTGGGCGATGAAGAAATTGCTGTTCTTGAAAGAGGCAAGGAGCTGAGAATCAGGACTATTAAGAATGTTGAAAAAACCCCATATGTTGAAACCCTTGAATTGAATCTCGAGCAGCTCGAAAAAGGCGGCTACGAGCATTTTATGCTTAAGGAGATTTTTGAGCAGCCACGGTCGATTGAAGACAGTATGCGTGGCCGTTTACATGAATTATCAGGAACAGTTTCGCTGGGTGGAATTATTGAGTATGAGCAGAGACTGGTTAGTGCGCAGAGAATCATTATTGTAGCCTGTGGAACCTCCTGGCATGCCGGCCTGGTTGGTGAATATTTATTTGAGGATATTGCCAGGATTCCGGTAGAAGTTGAATATGCTTCGGAGTTTAGGTACAGGAGTCCGGTGCTTTGCGAGCGTGATATAATAATTGCGATATCACAATCAGGGGAAACTGCTGATACACTTGCCGCTATAGAGCTTGCTAAATCGAAAGGTGCATTAATACTGGGTATTTGCAATGTTGTAGGTTCATCGATACCGCGGAATACCCATGCAGGTTCGTATACCCATGCCGGGCCGGAGATCGGTGTAGCCTCTACAAAAGCCTTTACGGCTCAGGTTACTATCCTTGCGTTGATGGCCATGATGATTGCCAACAAAAAGGGAACTTTAACAAGAACACGCTATCAGCATTTGATCTATGAAATGAGTCATTTGCCAGAAAAGGTAGCAAAAACCTTATTGTTGAATGACAAAATAAAAGGGATAGCCGAAAAGTTTTACACTGCTTCAAATTTCCTCTATCTTGGCCGGGGTTATAATTTCCCGGTCGCACTTGAAGGAGCTCTTAAGCTCAAGGAAATCAGTTATATCCATGCCGAAGGATACCCGGCTGCAGAAATGAAACATGGGCCGATTGCCTTGATTGATAAGGATATGCCTGTGGTAATCATTGCAACAAATAAAGAACTTTACGAGAAAGTTGTAAGCAACATTCAGGAAGTAAAAGCGCGGAAAGGCGTAATTATAGCCATAGTAAATGAAGGAGATACTACCATTGCAAAACTTGCAGATTACGTAATCGAGGTACCAGAAACAGAGGAGCCGCTGAATCCTGTTATTGCCACCATCCCATTACAATTATTGGCATATCATATCGCCCTGCTCCGCAATTGTGATGTTGACAAACCAAGAAACCTTGCGAAAAGTGTTACGGTGGAGTAGTCTGAAAGAGGGAAAAGTTGGTCGGTTAGTTTTCGCCCTGTTGACGGCGTTTTCAGCAATATTTTTGAAGTTAATATTGTCCCTGACTCACCAATAATAATTGGTAAACGAAAGTGAATAACCAGCAGGTGGACTTTTTCAATATTATCATACCCCACAACGATCTTCTTCAATATTAACTTCAAAAGTTCTTTCTTCTGAATATCACCAATATCCACCATTTTACCTATAGCATCCCCGAACCTGGTGATACCATCGAACCACATTTGATCATTTCCAATCAGCATCCTATGGTTGTTTAAATCTTCTATAGTGAGCTGTATTTCACCTGACGATAAATTCCCTGCTTTCCTGCCATGTTATGTTCCCATGCATACCTTTACGAAAAAGGCAATAGAAGCCATCAATATTCACCCCTTGCCAGATATTAAAACATTCCAATATCGTTATAACCCATGACTACCTGACACAGCTAACACCCGATCAGGGGAGTAAAGAGATGGACAAGGTGGTTCTCATGTTTGAGAAGAAAGATAAAGAAGAGCCATCAGGGGAGAAACAAGAATCTTGAACTTGGGGTTTATTTACGATTATCTTCTTGCAGAGCCTGTTCCAGTTCCTTAACACTTGGAATTTCATTTTTCAAGGTTTTCGGAAGGTGGGTCGAGAGCTTGTATTCAGCAACACCAAGTGGAGCAAGGATGTTCTGGAGCGAATATTTCACTACTGTTTCATTGGGGGTCTTGCACAACAATACGCCGATGGTCGCATGATCTGCTTCTCCTTTAACCTGATTATTAATGGTATTGATATAGAAGTTTAATTTACCCGCATATTCTGGTTTGAAATCACCGATCTTCAACTCAAAGATGACAAAGCAGTGCAAGTGGTAATTATAGAACAACAGGTCAAGGAAAAAATCATCGTCCTCAACTTTAATGTTAAACTGATTGCCCACATAAGCGAAACCACGACCCAGTTCCAGAAGGAATTTTTTTAGATGCTTTAATAAGCCCTGTTCCAGATCACGCTCTTGAATATCTTCCTGTAGGTCAAGAAAATCAAGCAAATATGGATTCTTTAGTGTTTCTCTGGCAAGATCCGAAAGGGGGGATGGCAGGGTGTTATCGAAATTAGTTAGTGCTTTACCTTGCCGCAAATGAAGTTTCGTTTCAATCTGCACTGCCAGCACATTACGACTCCACCCATTTTGGGCGCATTTTACCAGATAAAATATTCTTTCTTCAGTGGTTTTAACTTTATCCAGTACTACCTGATTATGTGTCCAGGGAATATTTGCGGCTGGGTGTAATACATATGTAGTACCTGGTAATTTTGCAGCAGGCTGCTGCAAAATTGTATCTGATTGATTATTTGCATCTTGAAATGTTGCAGCAGCCTGCTGCAACATTGAGAAACCATCCTTAAAATCGGGATATGCCAGGCTAAAATCACGCATATAACGAAGATTCCGCAAAGAAATCCCTTTCATGTCGGGGAAAGAAGTGTATAAATCACGAGATAATTTTTGAACAATTTTTGCCCCCCATTTTTGCTCTTGTTCCATACCATCTATGGTGTTCCCAATATCCCAGTACATGATCAGCATTTGAACGTTGACCGAATGCACCATCCTTTGTCGGGTCTGAATGATTTTGTTCTTCAGGTCTTCCAGTATCTGAAAATAGGTAATTTCTGGGTTCATCTATAAATGAAATTTCTATATGACTCGTTATGAGAGCGTTAATAATCAAATGATTGTGTAACGCAAATATGCTGAAATTTTTCAGATAAAAATGTATACCGTCTCAATATTATCGTAACTTTGGTTTGATATTCGGTGAACTTTATAGTTTAACCATTGATAATCAACAACAAATACATGATAAAACATACAACGTGACATAAACTAACATAACATAGAAACTGTGTTTCTCGCATTCTTCTAAAGAAAACCGCCAAAATTTTTCAAATCAGGAAGGAGTAGCAGATGAAACACATCCGAAAGGGTGTGTTCGAAGCTATAACCTGTCCTGATGGGCTCCTTGGCGGTGCCTCTTTAGCAGATATATGCGGAGAGCACGCCCAATTTTTTTGCCCGTCTGTAAACGATATAGCATAAACCCTTTATCCCAATCAAAATGAAAAAGTTTTACACCTTATTAATGCTGATGGTTATTATTACCTTCAGCTTTGCGCAGATACCGACTAATGGCTTAGTGGCCTGGTATCCCTTTAACGGGAATGCCAATGATGAGAGTGGAAATGGGAATAATGGGACTGTAAATGGGGCAACATTGACAACGGATAGATTTGGATTAATGAATTCTGCATACACCATTGATGGTATTAATTGCCCATCTCAAAAGGGTATTGAAACACCCTACATGATTGATAACACAGGTTCTTATTCAGTTTCAATTTGGTTTCAAAGTGTTGATAGTACAAAGTTCTTTCAAACTATTTTTAATTCATTACCTCATAATTACATTTCTTGTAGTTTTAATTATGATGGCTCCATTCCAATGTCTTCTGGGGTTGGAAATGGTAATATTTGGATAATAAATGGTTCTACTAATTATTGGGATTTAAATAATCAGCAAGAATGGCATCATTTAGTAATGGTAAAGACTATCGCTTGCATATCCTATTATTTAGATGGTTATTTAACGCATAGTCAATTAATTACACCTGACATAAATATTGGGATTTTTAGCTTAAATTTTGGCAGTATTACAATTAGCGGCCCTGTATACTGCTACGAAACCTTTAAAGGTAAAATTGATGATTTACGAATTTATAATATTGCTCTAACCCAATCAGAAGTTACAGCATTGAATGCAGAAACACCATGTAATATTCAATTACCTGTAGCACAGAATTCTACAATCTGTGGCCCTGGTAATATTAGCTTAACTGCTAGTGGAGGAACTAACTACAATTGGTATACAGTCCCAGTAGGAGGTTCTGCTATTGGAACGGGTGCAACTTTCATCACTCCATACCTTACTGTTTCAGATACATTCTGGGTGAGTAATGTTGATAGTTGTGAGAGTGCAAGGATTCCTGTTATCGTTATTGTTAACACAATTCATATATTGCAAAACGATACAATATTATGTGCTGGAAATAATTTAGCACTTTCTATAAATGATCAAAGTACATTATCCTTTAATCAAATTTGGGCTAATACCTATCAAGTAAATTTAACTAATGGTTCATTAAGCAGGCCGACATTGTTGGCAAACGGGTTGTTAGCTGCTGGAGCTAAATGGACAGGAATGTCAGATCAATTAACAATGTTAGTTGATTTTAATGGAGTTCAACTCTGGCAGTCTGTTAGAGATCCAGGATGGGATCACGCAAGTTTTATGAAAGCAATACCATTTGACGATAACTCATCCTTATTGTTTGGAACGCAGAATGGTCAGGGAACTGATTATTTTGATGCAGTCTGGGTTAAATACAATAATTCCACAGGTGCTGAATTAAGCTGGGGCTTTAAAAGTGTTCCTGGTTCTAGTGCTGGTTACGATATTATTAGACTGCCAAACAAGAACTTTGTAATTGCAGGTCCTGGCTATCCTAACAATAGCACGTATGTAGCTCTTTATGATTCACTTATGCAAAATCAGATTACCCAAGATATCTTTTCAGTTGGTGGATGGAATGATGCAAACTTAGTACAGACAAATTCTGAAATTATAGCATTATCGAGTAATCCTGGTGTAGGCAATCTAACTATTCGTCGCTATACACATTCACTAAGTTTTATTTCAGGGTTTAATTTAGGGGCAAGAAATCTTAAATATGCTTTATGCTTTGATGATAAATTATATATCTGTGGCGAAAAACAAGTCAACAGTATTACCATAGGGTTTGTTCTGTGTTGTGATTTAATCGGAAATATTTTATGGGAAAATCTGGAATCGACTGAGTCGAATGTAAATATTATGGCAAGATATCTCGATGATTTCATTCTTATTGCAACCACTTTCACCAATTCAGGTTCAATTGTTAATTCAAAAATTAGTTGTATTCGTGCAAGCGATGGAATACATCAAGATACCAGTTCATTGACGTTATTTTCAGGCCAGAATTTTATGCCGAAAGGAATGGTAATAAAGGATAATCAGCAAGCATATCTTACAGGTTTTATAGGCGTTCCTGGTGGAATACCAGCCATTACCAGAGTTGATATTAGTGGGAATCCATCAAATTCATTCCTTTGGTCAACGGGGGATACAACCAATTCTATTCAAATTTCTCCTAACCAAACAACTTTATATACAGTCACAATTACAAGTAATGGATACTCTTGTGTTGATAGTGCTACCGTAACCATATCAGGTTCTTCAATTTCAGGCACTTTGAGTTATGACAATGTACAGAATACTTCTCTTTGTTCTTCTAAAATTTATCTTAAAACTCTTAATGGTGCAATAGTCGACTCAACATTAACAGATATTAATGGTGGCTTCAGAATTTGCAGCGTTCCCAATGGTAGTTACAAGTTGACAGCAAAAGTCACTACACCCTGGGGAGGTGTTAATGCTGTTGATGCCTTACAAGCATTAAAACATTTTGTCGCTATTCAAACATTGTCAGGGTTGAAAATAAAAGCTGCTGATGTAAACGGCAATAATTATGTTAATTCTATTGATGCCTTAATGATTCAAAAACGTTACATTGGATTTATTAATTCGTTTCCAATACAGGATTGGCTTTATTCTGAACCTGAAATTCAAATATCAAATATGGAATCCTATACTGTTAATGTTAAGGCTTTGTGTGCTGGCGATTGTAATGCAAGCTACCAGCCTCCTGCAAATTGTTTTTATTCTTGTGGAGATACATTAACGGATACCAGAGATGGACAGGACTATCCTACGGTTCAGATTGGTACTCAATGCTGGATGCAAAAGAATTTGAACCTTGGGATGATGGTATCTGGAAATATGTATCAAACCGACAACAATTATTTTGAAAAGTATTGCTACAATAATCTGGAATCAAACTGTGCTATTTATGGCGGGCTTTATCAATGGGATGAAATGATGAATTATACTGAAACAGTGGGAGTACAAGGTATTTGTCCATCAGGTTGGCACATTCCAACAGATAATGAATTTTGTAATCTTCTAACCTTTCTCGATCCAACTGTAGACTGCTCCGCCACGATTTTGACAGGAACTAATGCTGGAGGAAAATTAAAACAAACTGGAACAACATATTGGAACACGCCAAATACTGGTGCAAGTAATGAAAGCGGATATAACGGTTTAGGAGCTGGACACCATACAATTTACGATAATTTCACTGATTTATTTCTTGACACAGCCTTTTGGACTTCATCCGAATTTGACCAAACATTTGCTCAGAGCTACGCATTGTCATATAATAGTGCTGGTGTCGGCCCATATGGTCATAATAAGTTAGTTGGTTTTTCAGTACGTTGCTTGAAAGATTGATGATTTGGAAATGTAACTAAACACACATATATATTCAAACTCATGATAATCATTGAAAATAATCAACATAATTTCATCCTGAAATCTAATATTGGGGGGACGGAAATGCGAATCTTTTGTGAAGAGAAAATTGCCCTGTACCATAATAAAATAATGAATGGGGAAAGCAAAGGCGCAAAAACTGATTCGATATTATATGACCTGTTTCGGTTATCACACGATGTGTCTTCCTTGACTGATGCTATTAAAGTTCTTTTTCAGAACTATGGATTGCATCGGATGAACCCAATAAAGAACTCCGAACACATTGTGGCGCAGTGTCTCCTTAATACCTTCAATTCAAAAGTAGTTACAACATGTACAAGCACCTCTTTGTCTGATATTTGTTCAGATTTTTATAATATTAGAACCGAGCTACAGGTTAATTTGAAACGCCCTAAAAATGATTTCCCTGAAGTATCTCTTTCTAAATTGCTACATTTTTTTAGACCTAATACATTTTGGATTATTGATAGAAAGATCCTAAATGTATGTTCATTAATGGGGTACGGAGATGAATACTGCCAGTTCGCTCAACTATTAAAACATTTGTTTGATAATCCCTTGTATGTTGAATTTGTCCAATATATCAAAAGAATTAATTCGCAATACGTCAATAATAGTGACGGATTCCCGATCTTGAAAATTATTGATAAAATATTATACTACTAAAATCGATAGGTGGGGGCGTACTCTGACGGAACTGGTTATGGAATTAAATGAATTCGCCCAGAAAGGTATAGGTTTCATTTCCGTTGGTGATGGTTTAGATTTAACTACAACAAATGGACGTTTGGTCGCAGGTCTGCTTTCGGTGCTTGCCTCCTGGGAGCGGGATATTTGTTCCAGCCGCACCAAAATCGGAATCGAAAGAGCTCGATCCCAGAACAAACAGATCGGGAGGCGGAAAGGACAAAAAGACCGTAACCCCAGAAAAAAAACTGGTTATATTTTACGAGAAGCAAGAAAGCGTCGGTTACTGGATGAGCAGCGGGGTATCTTCAAACCCCTCGAAGATTACCTGTGTTAACCCATAAAACAAGACCAAATAAAGGACTCCCCCCTTTCCGCAATATTTCAAAAGATTAAACTGTTGATTTTCAGCGGTAATATTTTGCTGATTTTACTGGGTATAAAAACGACCGTTTATTTGTTAAAATATTCACTTGATAAAATGGATATTCTGTGTGACCTGAAAATCTTGTATTACATTTGCACCAACAGTACCCGTTTTGCATACCATAAGAACTGCAAGCGGGTCATTTTTTTTTGCGATGGCAAATAAACCAGCATATACCATCGAAGACCAGATAGCCCTATTGAAATCCTGAAGTATGGGTTTCAAGAATGCGGAGAGTTGATCGCCAGTTACTACTGTTACCAGAAAGCAACAATGCACAGTTTTCGGCAATTAGTAGTGCACAGTTTTCGGAAAATAAGAGTGCACAGTTTTGAATAAATCTGGATGCATGATCATGAGTCAAAATTAGGATAATTTATTTTCAAAAATTGTTTT
>CAIXZF010000008.1 GCA_903923925.1 uncultured Bacteroidales bacterium | reverse complement strand
GTTTTTTTTGAATAGGTGGTTACAGAATACAATTCCGTAAACTTAAAAAAGATCATTGTAATTAAAACAAACAGCTGTATTCTCATAAACATTGTTGAACCCGATTTTTCAAAAAAAAAAGATAATTCTGACCAAAACTACAATAAAAGATTCGTCATGAAAGCATAGTACTCCGTTTTCCTTAGAATAAGGTGATTCAATCAAAATATATTTGAGATTTTGAAAGAATATTTGAGATTTTGAAAGAAAACTGCATTAAAATAAATGAATAATCGTAATTCCATATTTTGGAATATTGAGGTTATGAAACTTTAAATTGAGGTTTTGAAATATAGCGGATTGCTTGTTCTTCTAATTTTGCAGTACATTTCTTTCATCAGATAAATTTTCTCAATAATGCAAAAATGTTTACAAATAACAATTTCAGGTGATATCTATGATAAAGGATTTCGTTCTAGTGCTATGTATATAGCTTATATCCATAATTTAAAAGGTTATGTAATGTACATTCGTCCTCATGATGTATATATAGAGGCCGAAGGTGAGGAGCGCGATCTGAATTCCTTTGTATTATGGTGCAAGTCGGACAGTGTTTCATCTGCTTTGCTTCAGGTAAGTATATCTGAATCCGAACTTAAGGGATTTTCATCATTCATTATGGTCGTTCTGATGGAGAAGTGAGTCCGGTTTATACCAATTGCCTCATTTCCGGGAATGTTGCCGGCCAGGGTTCTGCTGTTTACAATAACGACGGTTCAGCTGAATTTATTAACTGTACTATGAGTGGCAATTTTGCCGTCGCAGGTGGTGCATTTTATAGCGCTGGTTATACTAATTCATCTGATCCTCAGTTGGATAACTGCATTATCTGGCACAATAACAGTATTTCAGTGATAAATGGAGCAAACGGAAATCCGGTTTTTACCTATTCTGATATTCAGGCTAGTGGTGGAAGTTCTGCCTGGGTTTCCTCTTTTGGAACGGACGTGGGATATAATATCGACACTGATCCGGTGTTTGCTTCAAAAATTAGTATGACTGGAATTCCGACAAATGGAGGCGATTTAAGACTTACTTCAGCTTCTCCGTGTTTAGATGAAGGACAGGATTCCTATATTTCTGAATTATTTGATATCAGGGGCAATGCTTATAATAGATTTCTGTTAAAGAGCGATCACAATCAGGTTGGTCCGGTTGATATGGGAGCCTTCGAATATAAAGAAGGTACCGACCCTCTGAGTCCAATGGCAAGCCTGATAACTAAGCCGGTTACCTCTATTACAAACAGCGGTGGCGAAACCGGAGGTATCTCTATTAATGATAATGGTGCTGCTATATCTCAAAAAGGGATTGTGTGGAGTACTGGCACCAATCCTGTTCTTACCGATAATGTTATGCTGTCGGCTCCAGCAGATACAAGTGCATTTACCTTGATAATTGCCAATGCCCCCGGATCGACTACAATACACGTTCGGGCCTTTGCTACGAATTCAGGCGGAACAGCCTATGGAGAAGAGAGGTCATTTTTAACATTAGCCAATGTGCCCGATGCCCCATTCGTAAATAACCTGACTCTTGGTAAGCTGAACATAAGGGTGAATCCGAACAGTAATCAGGTAAATACTGAATTTGCTATCCGGGAAATCACCACCGGGAAATACCTGCAAACCGACGGAAATCTGATGTCATCGCCGGTAGTATGGAGGACTATGTCGGATTGGGGTACAAAGGCAGTCAGCGGACTAACAGTTGGCACCACCTACAGCTTTCAGGTAAAAGCCAGAAACAGCGATTTGGTGGAAACAGCCTTTGGAGCTGCAACTTCCGGAATTCCTGCTGATGATCCTGTTATGACTTGGGTTCCCACAGATAAAATCGCAAGCTGGACGCAGGTGAGGACACCAGGTGTCTGGACAATGAATGTATCAGGAAGTGGGAATACGGTAATAGCAGCCAATGCAAGACTAAATATTTCTACTGACTATGGAACAACCTGGTCGAACCTGGAACCGATCGGGAATGCTGACGGTGGATGGGGTAAGCCCGCCATGTCGTATTCCGGTGACACTATTTTGGTCGGATCAAAAAGCCCTGTAGGCAGATTGTGGAGATCCTATAACAAGGGAGTAAGCTGGACAGAGGTAAGACCAGCTAATGAAAATTCAAATTTATCGTGGACCGGTTTAAGTGTCTCTGATAATGGAGTTTACATGTATGCCACCAAGGACAATTCTCTCTATAAAACATACAGGTCAATTGATGCCGGCCTTACCTGGACAGAATTAAGCATATTTACCCAGACAAATGATGCAGCACGTGGTGGAGTGGATTTCTACCCAACACAAGGTATAATGTTAGATGCTATGCCACTAACTTTACTGGGAGCGGTTACGGCGACAGGAATGATTTCAGAACTTTTGCCGCAGTTCCGGGGGCGCCTGAAGTAAGTAACCCATCATCTTCATCACTGGATTTGACAGTTACACCCAATGGAAATCCATCCAATACCGAATTTTGCATATTCGAAAGTACTGCCAATCAATATGTTGAGACGAATGGGGCCCTTGGGTCAGTTCCAATATGGCAAACTGCAGCCAACTGGGGTTCAAAAACTGTAAGCGGATTAACAACAGGAACCACCTATCAGATTTTCGGTTCGAACTTTGTTAATACAGGATCAGGTTTCTTTAAAGGTATTTCGGTGAGTTCAGGTAATACGACGGTTTCACACAACTCTATAGGAAACATAAAAATGTCCAATATAGGAACGCCAACCTTTAGCGGTATCGAAATTCTTTCAGGAGCAGCAACCATTAATCTGGGGAATGTT
>CAIXZF010000007.1 GCA_903923925.1 uncultured Bacteroidales bacterium | reverse complement strand
TTCATACTCACATCGCCCAGAACTGGTTTTGATAATTGCTGAGCCCAAGGGTTAAAAACCACGTAATTAGATACCCGTTCTCCCAATCCTCCCGGATTCGAAGCATTCCTTGGCCCAGTGTTGCTATTCCACCAGCAATCTGTTGCAGTTACTGTATTTGTTGCAGTTTGATTCCATACTCCATAGCCATAAGTGGGGTCTGTGCCAACAAAGTCGCAATTTGTAATTTTAGGAAGTGAAGTATTTCGAGCAAGAATACCATAGTAATTACTTTCAAAAAGACAGTTCTTAATGGTTGGAGAAGCATTGTCAAGATTAACTGCAGCATATCGGTACGGATCATAATAAGGCTCATATGGATAGTAATAATAATCTGAAGCATTTTTCAAAATGCAATTTTCGAGGATGCAGTTTTCGTCAATTGATTCATTGTAAAAATAAATGCCTTTCCAGTAATATGAATTTGGTTGATTGGCATCCCCATCCCCATAAGTATCACCTCCATAAAAATCATCACGGTCGGCAGTAAATACAATCGTGCTGTCGACTGTACTGCCTCCAATTGCCAATAACCCGTTATAGATGCGCAGATATCCGTTTTGCATAAATTTACTGACAACTCCCGGGCTAATAGTAAGTTTCGATCCAGTACCAACGGTGTAGTTCTGAAATACATACGGAATATTTGTTATTCCTGCAAAATCGTGTTTAACCAGTGTTACATCCCGGGTCAGTGTTTCATCAGAAACCCGGATTGCCCTTCCTGTTGTGCCGGAAATGGTGTTGCCGGTAGTTTCTGCAGGATAGGTTACCAAAGAAGTCGTGAACGGGAATACTGCATTGTTGAAAGTACATCCGTTTATAGTTGGAGTACTTGATCCCGCTAAGGCAATTCCCGGATAGGGTAAGTTTTGGAATGTTGTATTTAGTATTTTGGGTGATGCGTTGGTCATTTGTACTGAATTGGAGGCTGAATACCTGAACAATGCATGATCAATCGTACTTGCATCATCTGACTGGTCGTAGAAAACAAAATAGCTTCCGTAGTTATTCAGTCCGGCTTGTCCATTTTGCTGCAAATCTTTCGGATTACCGAACAGATCATCTTCCTGTGTTGTAAAAACAACCGGATTTTCAGCAGTACCCTGTATCTCAAGTTTTCCCTGTATATTCCATCTTCCGCCCGAGTTTCCGGTCTTAAATGTTAATCCGGCCGGGATTACCAATGGGTTGGTAACAGTCATGGTTTCTTCTATAATGTATGTAATGTTATCATATCCGGCAAAACTTCTGACCGGGACCGTTCCAGTAATCGATCCACCACGAATACGTAAGCCTATCCTCGGAAGATTGGCGACCTTATTCCCGGCGAATGTGGGATTTGAAAACATATCCATATAGATAGGAGCATTGCCCAGATTATATAATTCACAATTGGTTATCTCCGGATTTGCATTACCGAATATGCACAATGCATGAGAGTATGTAAAATTCACCTTGGTTGAATCCATCACCACCCGGCAATCAGTGATTCGTATTGCTCCATCCCAATAATTGGGATAGCCGGTGTACCTGATTTCGCAGTTTTTAAGAATATTTTCAGTATCACTGGCTGTATTGGTGAAATCCAATCCTTGCCAATCGTAGTTTGCTGGTACCGCAGAGGTTCCATCGTTATTGGTGTCATCTGCTGCTGAGTCATCTGAGATACAGGTAAAAATTATTTTGTTGTCTTTTTTTCCGATTGCTTTTATTGCACCATTAACAATAAGACGTCCTGAATATCTTTGACTAAATTTAATCACTACCCCCGGATCAATAGTAACTACGTTCCCGGCAGCAATTGTTAACTGGTTTTCGACAATGTAAGCTACATTGGTGATCCCGGCAAAATTCATCGGTTTAAGAGTGGGAGAATCGGTGCCAAATTCGCCGAGGAGGATTCCTTTATAACCAGCATTTGAAATTGTATTTCCCAATAGTTTAGGATCCCCCTGATTAATTTTTCTGCCAACAGGAAAATAGTTGATATTCGAAAATGAATTATTTAGCACCTGTGCATTATCATAGAAATAGATCCCCCGGTATGAATTCTTTATCTCACAATTTTCTACGATATTCCCCTTCGAAACATATACAGCCCAATTATTCGAATCGTAGCCGCCATAATAGATCTTCCAGTTTTTAATTTGTGAAGTGTTTGTACCGTAAATTCCAATTCTTCCTGAATTGCTGTTGCCTGGAACGACATTTCCATCATTTTGTGAGTCTTTTGGATT
>CAIXZF010000006.1 GCA_903923925.1 uncultured Bacteroidales bacterium | reverse complement strand
CATGTCGTCTAAAGCTATTAACTTTACATAAACCGGTATCTCACCCTAAAAATTGATCAAGAGCTGACATTTTTTGTCATCTTCGTCTCACATGGTAAGGTTTTTTATACGAATTTTGAGTTTATGAATTATTCAGGCTAATAACACTATTATGAAAAATATTCTTACCCTTTCTCTACTTGGTTTATTATTCGTCCTAACCTTTAATTCAAAAGTCTTTGCGGCATCTACCATAACTGGTGTTAACGTAGGACCTCAAACAGGAACAGTAACCTCCGGAACATCAGGTTCTGTAACTTACTCAATTAGTTTGGTTTACTCGGCATCTGGCAGTGGGTCGATCTCTACTACTTTGTCGCTTGTTAACTGGTCTCCGCCAGCCGGGGTTATCAGTTCATTTTCAACCAACCCGGTCTCATGGTCTACAGTATTAGGGGTAAATATGTCGTACAACGCGGGAACACTGACGATGACAACCACCGCTGCAACACCAGCTGGCACGTATACATTTAAAGTGCGATCCTCGAATGGACTAGGTTTTAGCAGTTCCACAGTAAATTTCGTGGTAGCCCCGGTCTGTATCAATCCTACCACACCGACGGTTACAGCAACTGTAAACCCAACCTGTGCAAACGGAGTCACTACACTCAGCATTGTATCGGGTACGCTAAACAACGCTAACTCATGGACCTGGTACAAGGGCAGTTGCGGAGGAACATCTATAGGATCAGGAGCTTCTTTTAATGTTTCGCCCGCTATTACCACAACGTATTATGTCAGGGGTGAAGGAGGATGTGTTACTCCAGGAAGCTGCGGATCACTTACAGTAAACGTAGTACCTGCATCTCCTTCTATTTCGGGCTTTACACCAACTTCTGGACCTATTGGAACACTCATTACAGTCACAGGCAATAACCTGAAACCAGAGAATTCTTTTACAGTAGGAAGCACTCCGGCTATTGTTATTTCCAATGATGGTTCAACAGCTGTGTTAATGGTTATGCCCGGTACGGTGAACGGTCCGGTTTCCATGAGTACGGTTTGCGGTGCAGCAACAAGCGGAAACAACTTTACTGTTCTGCCGAAAAATTACCCTTCAGTTCAGGAGGGTGGACAATTGTCGGGAAGCGGTGCAACGACTCTCGCCACCCAGGGTTCGGCTGTGGCAGTGAGTGCTGACGGGAATACTGCGATAGTAGGAGGACCTGGCGACAACATCCTGCAGGGTGCAATCTGGTTTTATACACGTTCTGGTGGTGTCTGGACCCAGCAGGGAGATAAAATCACTGGGTTGGGGCTCACAGGCATTAACCCGCAATTTGGGGTTTCGGTTGCTATCAGTGCCGACGGCAACACTGCTATTGCCGGCGCGAATGGAGATAATCTTGGGGTTGGCGCAGCCTTTATCTTCACCAGGTCAGGAAATGTTTGGAACCAACAGGGTAACAAACTTGTTGGTTCCGGTTATTCCGGGATTAACATAAACCAGGGATTTTCTGTTTCGATGAGTGCTGACGGTAATACGGTACTTGTAGCAGGATATGGAGATAACTTCTCACAAGGCTCTATCTGGGTATTCACCCGTTATAGTGGAGTTTGGAACCAACAGGGAGGGAAACTCAACGGTTCCGGTTCCGGTACAGGAGCACAGGTTGGCTATTCAGTCGCTTTAAGTGCCGACGGGAATACTGCTATTGCTGGAGCAAATTTGTCAGCATTGGGAGCAGGTGGGGCCTATGTCTTTACAAAGAGCGGAACCACATGGTCGCAGCAAGGTGGGAAACTTTCTGGTGCTGATTTATCGGGGATCTCTCTCTTTGGATGTTCTGTTACACTCAGTGCTGATGGGAATACTGCAGCTATTGGAGCCAAAGGAGACAATACGGGAGCAGGTGCCATCTGTATTTTTATCCGAAGCGGAGGAGTCTGGTCCCAGCAGGGATCAAAGCTTATAGGATCATCGGTGGGTGCTGGCAGTTCGCAAGGCAGTTCCGTAGCACTGAATGCCGACGGCAACATTCTTGTTGAGGGGGGAAACTGGGGAGATGTGTTGAATGGAACATTCATGGTGTTTACACGAAGCGGTACAACCTGGACTGAACAAGTCGCCAAAACAGGTAGCGATTATTCAGGCCTTGGGAAATCCATTGCGCTTAGTGCGAACGGATATACTGCTGTGGTTGGTGGTTACAGCGACAGTTGGGCCACCGGAGGTGCCTGGATTTTTGTACCCTGCTTTACACCAGATATCCCGACATTATCCGGAAATAATATTTGCATTAATGGCAGTACAAGTCTGAATATCACTAATGGTTCGTTAAACAGTGCTACAACATGGCAATGGTATAGCGGAAGCTGTGGAGGCTCACAGGCCGGGACAGGTACTTCCATTACTGTTTCTCCAACCGCGACTACAACCTATTACGTTCGCGGCGAAGGTGGATGTGTTACGCCTGGAACTTGTGAAAATATCACAATAACCGTTCATCCATTACCACTTGTAACTTTCGAAGGAATTTTTGAGGATCAGGCACTTTGCGGAGATCCGATAACACTCACTGGTGGGTCACCTTTAGGTGGAACCTATAGCGGAACCGGAGTTTCAGGAGGCATGTTTGATCCTTCGCAGGCCGGACCTGGCACCCACACCCTAACGTATACCTACACTGATGTTTGGGGCTGTACCAACTCCGCAACGAATTCAATTGAAGTTATGCAACCTGAAACCTATACCTACTTAATTGGTACCGGTGCCGATTTCCCTGATTTGACGGGAGATGATGGTTTGTTTGCTTTCCTCAATGCAAACAGACGTTGCGGCGATGTTTTTGCCATTGTTCTAAACGATCTGGTTGAGAATGGAAACCATGCTCTTAATGAGAGTGTTGAAGTTATCCCCGGGAATTATACACTGTCAATACTTCCAATTGATGAAACCCAGAAACTCATTAGTGGAAATTGCACTCAGGCACTGATAAGGTTGAATGGTATCGACAGGATTACTATCGACGGAGGAAAATACTGGCCTTACAGAGCAATCAAATTCAGGAATACCAACGCTGGTTTCCCAACATTATCGATTGCCAATGGAGTTAACAATTGCACTGTAGCATCTTGTGAAATTGAAGGAAATAACAGTGATGCAACAAGTGGCGTTGTTGTTCTTGAATCCAGTTTAGAATCCAATTCTGGAATTCTTTTTAACAGGAATATCATTGGAAATATTTCGGGATCACCTGCTGCCCCTGCAAATATTTTTACAGCAAAAGGCTCTGGCTCATTCTTAAACCATCACATCAATATGCAGGGCAATGAGTTTAGGAATTTTTCATCCAATGGAATTAATATTACTGGAACAGGAAATGGTAATAACTGGACACTTTACAATAATAGTTTTTATGCAACATTAACCTTCAATACAAACCAAACAGGTATTAACTTTTCTCCAGGTGCCTCTTCAATCAACAATGTGATCAATACAAATTACATTGGAGGTAGCTCGTACCAGATTTACGGAATAAACTTCATCAATTCCGGAAGTGGTTTCTTTAAAGGAATCTGTGTAAATTCTGGAAATACAACTGTTTCTCACAATTCTGTTGGGAATATAAAAATGTTAAATATTGGTTCACCTTCCATAACCGGTATCGAAATTTTGGGCGGTACAGCTACTGTTAATAACGGTAATATTATTGGAAGTACCAATATCCTTTATTCAATTAATATGATGGGAATCGGGACTTTTGATGGTATCAAATCAACTTCAGCTTCAGAAGTTACAATTAAAGGGAATACTGTTGGAAATATCAACTACTCAGCAAATGTTGGTAGCCCCAAAGTTACCTGTTTCTATATGAAACGTGGAAATGTTGACCAGAATAGTATTTTTAATATTGGTTGCATATTATCGACAATGTCTCCATGGATTTATGGCATTTACAATGAAGCCAATGGAGTTGGGAACAACATTACCAACAATATGATTGCGCTCAAAGGAGGAAATACAGCAAATCCAAAACTTTTCGGTATTTATGACAAATCTCTTGGAAATGCTGGTTCGATTTTGCACAATACAGTTTCTATCCAGGGAACTACATATGCTGCTGCAACGAACTTAACCTCCGCCTTCTACAGAGAAGGTTCAGCCTCAGTAATTCTTTACAACAACATTTTGTATAATTCAAAAGCATCAACAGTTTATGCAAAACACTATGCAATTTACTCAACCTCAACCACGGCCATAACTACGAATTACAATGATCTAATAACGATTTCTCCAAATGTTGTTTATTGGGGTGGAACAACATTTTTGAATCTTGGGTTATGGAAGAATGCCACCAGAGATTTCAACAGTATAGCACTTGCTCCTGTTTTTGTGTCAGCTTCAGATTTGCATCTTACAGCCGTCAATGTTGGAATCGACAACAAAGGAAGTGCATTATACAGTGTTGCCTTAGATTATGATGGCGCTCCAAGAAGCATAACAACACCGGATATTGGTTGTGATGAATTTGTGAGCAGTCCTGGTTTCATGGCACCTGAAATTACAGAAGACGTTGTTATTGAACCTACTTTATCGGTTTATCCGAATCCTATAAACAGTAATGCAACGCTTTCTGTAACACTTGGCAAAGAGAGCAAGGTAAGCATTAGAATTTACAACATCGTTGGAGAATTAATCCAAAGCATTGATGAACAAATGCTTCCTGAAGGTACAAGGAATATCGAGTTCAACTCAGCAACAATGCGTTCTGGTTTGTACATCTGCCGGATGATAGTAAACAATGAAAAAATCGTTGTCAAACGGATGGAAGTAATCAGGTAAGTTTTAGAAGTAGAAAGGTCAGGTTCTTTTAACAGACTTTTCTTACCTTTACTCATGGTAAAAGTTTGCTGGACTGCTTAATCGATTAGAAATTGCAGGTTGTCAATTGTACTATGAAAAAGATATTCCTTTTCTGCTTAGTCCTTATTTCAGGTCTCGTTTCAGGGCAGGGATATAAACTCTTTAACGCTCATTTTAAAAAGCTGTTTACAGAATATCCTGTTAATCAAAGGGGATACAGCCTTTCCTTTGATACCGTTTTGCCAGATGCTGCAGATTCGATCTATTGTAATTATTTTAATGTTAATGATGCTGGATTTATTAGTGATACCTGTATGTTCTGGACTGGCCCAATGTGCAGGAAACAGAATATGCCTTCATGGATCGGACAGAAATTCAGCACTTAACCATAAAGAAATTATCATCTCCGAAAATTATGGTTTAATCAGGTTTTTCAAGATTGATTCTTTTCCTTTAGTACTTAAGCCTTTTAACCTTATTGGCGAGGATGTCCTGCACGCCGGACTCTACGCCATCACAAATGAAGTATTATTTGATTATTACCCCGGCGACGACATCCAGTATCATGAGTTTTATCACAACATGGGAGGACCTCCCTGGAACAATTATAATAATTATAAAAAATACACTATCCTCACTCAGTCAGTTACTGCTGATTCATCCGAATCCTGCTCATGAAGTGCTTGGTCTCACCGCAACTGTTCCCCTGCAGCAGCTGATTATCCGCAATTTAGAAGGGCAATTCCTTTTATCGAAGGAGCTGTCCGGAGTATCTGAAAGCATTGATGTTAGCCGCCTGCCTGCCGGGATTTATTTCGCAGAAGTAAAGTTCCGTAACACAAATGTGGTAATGAAAAAAGTTGTGTTGTTGTAAGATTACTGATTTTAGTGTTTAAATAGAATCCGGGAAATCCGTAAATTGCACCCTTAATTCGCCAATATGAAAAAGGTTTTCCTTGTACTCCTGCTTCTCAATGCTGTTCGCCTGTTTGCCGCTCCTTTCAATGGAAATATAATGCAGTTCAAACAGCCTGACGGCAGTTTCGTTGATGTTAAACTTTATGGTACAGAATATTATATGCGGGGCGAAGGCCTCGACAGGTATACTGTAATCAGGGATCTGAATACGCAATGGATTTGTTATGCCGTTCTTTCTCCCGATGGAAGAGAACTGCTTTCATCGGGTGTTAAATATACGGCTAACAAGAATAATAAAACTAATTTGGCTGCTCATCCGGATGTTGCATTTCATTTGGATATTTCGGAAAAGGCAAGAGAAGCCATCATTTTTAAAAACAAGAAGAAACTGGATAAAAATTCAGCTCTGAATGCCAATTCAAAAACAGAGATACATCCGGTAATCGGCAACATTAAAGGATTATGCATTGTGGTCGATTTTTCAGACGAGACCTGTACTTTACCTCTCAGCGAATTTTTTGATTTCTGCAATAATTTGAACTATTCTAATTTCGGGAATAACGGATCCCTGAAAAAATTCTATTCAGATGTTTCCGGCGGACTTGTTGAATATGAGAATGTTGTATATGGAATCTACAGGGCACCTTTAACCTTTGCGGCATATGATGCTATGCCTTATTCTCAGGGAGCTCAGGAAATTCTCGGACTTGCGCTGAACTGGATTGATTCCCAGGGTTTTGATTTCTCAACCTTAACAACAAATCCCGATGGCAGCATTGAGGCGCTTAACCTGATGTATACCGGAAATCCGCCCAACTGGGCTCAGGGAATGTGGTGGCATATGGGAAGCTATACAAATTTCAGTGCCGATGGCGTTCATTCGGATTCCTACAACTGCTCTCCCGCTAATTCACCGCTAACACTGGCAACTGTGGCCCACGAAAACGGCCATATGATCGGGAAATGGCCTGATACCTATAAATACAACAACACTACCGGCCCTGATGGAATCGGTGCTTTCGACCTGATGTGCTGGTACGGGGATTCCTACAATCCTGTGCCTCCAAATCCGCATTTTCGCAGCAATGCCAGCTGGGGCAATGTTGTTGATGTTACCAACTACAACGGACTGATACATGATACTGCCAACTCCCGTACCTGCTACAAGTATTTAAACCTCAATGATACAAATGAGTTTTTCCTTTTCGAAAACCGCAAACAGGAGGGCCGGAGTACATCAATTGAAGATGAAGGCTTAACAATATGGCATATCGATAGAAATGGAGATAACCAGACTATCCATCATGAGGTTTACCTTGTTCATGCGAACAATGATATCAATAACCATATGCAGGCCTGTTTTCACCAGGGATTTAACCAGGAATACGGAGCCACAACAAGCCCGAATTCGGATTTCTTTAATGGAAACCCCAGCGGACTCAGAGCCTGGGAGATCAGCCAGGTTCAGGATGTAATGACCTATAAACTTGGTGCCGGTGTGGCAGCTCCTACTTTTCACTTAACCTACATTAATATTTCCGGCGATAACAATGCAAATGGTTTCCTTGAGCCTGCCGAATCAGGAAACGCTAATGTTGATATTGGAAATTTCGGACAGATTAATTCAGGAGTTACCTACACAAGCTGCACTGCAGTTGGAGTGAATGCTGGTTTGGTAACTGTTAATACCGGGCCTGTGCCATGTGGAATACTACAGCCTAATTTTGTTTTTCCGGTATTTTTTAACCTGACAATTTCACCCTCGGCTCAGCTTGGTTCCGAAATTGAACTGAAGTTTGAAGTGTCGGATGGAACATATTCAAATTACATCACAAAAAAAATAATAATTGGTCAGCAGATCATAATAAACAATCAGCAAATATCAACCTGCAGTGCAATTTTCTACGATCATGGCGGTCCTTATGGGAATTATGCAAATATGACAGATTATGTTATCACATTTATTCCGCCATCTGTAAATCAAACAATATCAGCCAATTTTCTCACCTTCGACCTTGAAGATGAACCCAATTGCGCCTACGATTTTCTGGAAATTTACAATGGTCCTGATCAGACTTCTCCTTTGATCGGACAGTATTGCGGGGCAAATTCCCCCGGAACTGTTGTTTCTACGCATCCTTCTGGTAAATTAACCTTTAATTTTCATGCCGATGAAGGCGTAACCGGAAGTGGATGGAGTGCTGTAATTAGTTGCGGTATGGCGAATGGAATTGTAAATCTTCAAGAGGATAAGAAAGTGATGATCTTTCCCAACCCCACAAACGGAATCCTTACAGTTTCTTATGAAAGCAATGATCTGCTTTATTTTTCAATAGAGGATGTTTTGGGAAGAGAAGTTTATCCTGCATCTGTTCTTGCGACAGGCGATTCCAGGATTGATCTTTCATGTAAAGCGGATGGGATTTACATCTTAAAAATGAGAGGCAGTCAAGGCTTGCGTACCGAAAAGATATTGAAGAGCAGGTAAGTTTCAGGTTATCATGCCTGCAATACCATTACCTTTGCAAAAAAACAGATCATGCCAGAACATTTAACAGTTGATATCCGGTCGGAGATCGGGGAGCTTGAATCGGTAATAATTCATACTCCCGGTGCTGAAGTTGAAAATATGACACCGGAGAACGCAGAGAGAGCATTGTATAGCGATATTTTAAATCTGAATATAGGCTTGTCGGAATACAGGCAGTTGAGTGGTGTATTAGCAAAGGTCTCAAATACTTGTGAAGTCGGTGATTTGTTAAAGGATGTTGTTGAAAATCAAGAGCATAAGCAGATTCTTGTTGATAAAATCTGCCGCAATGAAAATAACCTGCAAATTCGCGATTATCTTCTCGATCTTCCTGCCGAAATGTTGTCCACCGCTCTCATTGAAGGGGTATTAATGGAGAAAGATAATCTCACAAAATTCCTGAATAAAAGCAGATATGAATTAATGCCTCTCCATAACTTCTTTTTCATGCGCGATTCAGCAGTTTGTTTGTCGAACAAGGTGCTGATCTCAAAAATGGCCAGTATAGTCAGGGAAAGAGAGTCAATTATAATGGAGAGTATTTTTCAGCATCATCCCAAATTCGGGATTTCAACAATTAATCCGTTAGAAGAACAATTAAGTCCTGAAATTACAATTGAAGGCGGTGATGTGCTGGTGGCCCGCGAAGATGTATTACTTGTTGGTTCAGGTACAAGAACCACATCTCAGGGAATCGACTTTATTCTTTCTTATTTCCGCAAAGAAAAGCTTTCAAAACACATCCTGGTGCAGGAACTCCCCTATAAACCGGAATCCTTTATCCACCTTGATATGGTTTTTACTTTTCTTGACACGGACAAATGCATGGTTTATGAACCTATAATTCTTAAGCCGAATAAGCTTCAAACTGTTCACATTGAGGTTCAGGAAGGCAAAGTTATTGCAATTTACAATGAGGAAAACCTGTTGATTGCACTTAAAAAACTTGGGTTCGACCTTGAACCGGTAATTTGCGGAGGAACAACAGATCATTGGATACAGGAAAGAGAACAATGGCATTCAGGAGCAAATTTCTTTGCCATTGCTCCCGGTAAAGTAGTAGGATATGCCCGGAATACATATACCCTCGACGAATTATCGAAACATGGTTTTGAAATCATCCAGGCAAAATCCATTATTAAATGCGATAAGGATATTTCCTCTTACAAACGATGCGTGATCACTATCGAAGGCAGTGAACTTGCCAGGGGAGGTGGTGGTGCAAGGTGTATGACAATGCCCGTTAAACGTAAATCAGTTAGCTGGTAATTTCTTTTCTTCTGTGCTCTGTTGAAGGTGTGTGCTGCCGCTGAGAACTTTGCAGACCTGTTAAGAAACCGTATATTTGCGGCACTCTAAACCCAAACTCTTATGAAACAACTTATTGAATGCGTTCCGAATTTCAGCGAAGGCCGTAACATGGCTATTATCAAGCAGATTACCGATCAGATCGAAACTGTTGAAGGTGTCAGATTACTTGATGTAGACCCCGGCAAAGCTACCAACCGGACGGTAGTTACTTTTGTCGGCACTCCTGATGAGGTGCTGGATGCAGCTGTTCTGGCTGTTAAAAAAGCTTCAGAAATTATCGATATGCGTTTTCATAAAGGAGAACATCCCCGTTTTGGTGCTACAGATGTTTGTCCGCTGATTCCGATTGCCGGAATAACAATGGAAGAAACTGCAGCCTATGCCCGTAAACTGGCAGAACGTATTGGTAAAGAGCTTGGAATCCCGGTGTATTGCTACGAGAATGCTGCTTTTACTGCCGAAAGGCGAAATCTGGCAAACTGCAGGTCGGGAGAATATGAAGGCCTTCCTGAAAAATTAAAAAATCCACACTGGGAGCCAGATTTTGGTCCGGCTGAGTTTAACGACCATGTTGCCAGAACTGGTGTAACAGCCGTTGGAGCAAGAGATTTTCTTGTGGCATACAATATTAACCTGAACACAACTTCTGTTCGCCGCGCCAATGCAGTTGCCTTTGATATCAGGGAAAAGGGCAGACCCGTTCGTGAGGGAAACCCCATCAACGGTAAAATTAAAAAAGATGAGAATGGTAAAGAAATCTGGACACCTGGACTCTTAAAAGCTTGTAAAGCAATTGGTTGGTTCATAGAAGAATATGGAATTGCCCAGGTTTCCATCAACCTTACAAATATTAGTATTACTCCGGTTCATGTTGCTTTTGAGGAAGCATCACGAATGGCCGTGGAAAGAGGAATGCGCGTAAGTGGTTCTGAACTTGTTGGCTTAATACCACTGCAGGCAATGCTGGATGCTGGAAAGCACTTTCTGAAAAAGCAGAAACGCTCTGTTGGAGTTTCAAATGAAGAATTGCTTAAAATCGCTGTAAAATCATTAGGCCTCGACGATCTGAAACCCTTCATTCCTAAAGAAAGAATTATTGAATACCTGCTCGAAAACCCTTCTGATAAAAAATTAGTAGGTATGTCGATCGAAGGATTTGCAAATGAAACTGCCTCTGAGTCACCTGCTCCCGGAGGTGGTTCTGTGGCTGCAGCAATGGGTGCTTTTGGGATTTCTCTTGCGACAATGGTTGCCAACCTTTCGTCGCATAAAGCCGGTTGGGACGAACGTTGGGAAGAATTCTCAGACTGGGCAGAAAAAGGGCAAAAAATTAAGGATGAGCTTTTGTTTCTGATTGATGAAGATACTCGTGCTTTCAATAAAATAATGGATGCTTTCAGCCTTCCAAAAGGCTCAGATGAAGAAAAAGCCGCCCGCACAAATGCTATACAGGATGCTACAAAATACGCTATCGAGATTCCATTCAGAGTTATGAAACGCGCATTCGAAAGCATGGATATAATAAAAGCGATGGCTGAAACCGGGAATCCGAATTCTGTTACCGATGCTGGTGTTGGAGCGCTTGCCGCCCGTTCTGCTGTTATCGGTGCCTGGCTCAATGTGAAGATAAATGCCGGTGGTTTAAATGATAAAGAGTTTCTTAACTCTATACTTCTTCAAGGAGAAGAAATCGTTGCAAAGACTCAGATGCTTGAAAATGAGATTCTCGAAATAGTTAAGGTGAAAATCGCTTAATTTTCTGAAATGCGAAAAGAAGAGGATTCAATCGGGGAAGTTCTGTTGCCGGATGATGCTTTGTATGGTATACAGGCTTACAGGGCAAGTTTAAACTTCCCTGATCATTCACCCTTTTCTTTTGAATGGTACAAAGCAATTGGTACTGTTAAACAGGCCTGTTTTGAAACTGTAAAAGATTTTTATTTGGCTCTTGAAGATAAGTATGGGAGTCGAGACTGGCCATTTCAGATAATCCCTGCTCAGATTTTAGAAACCATGACAACAGCAGCTGTTGAAGTTGCTGAAGGCAAGCATTTTGAACATTTTATTGTTCCTGCGGTAAGCGGAGGTGCAGGCACAAGCATTAATATGAATGTGAATGAGATAATTGCCAACAGAACATTGCAGCTTTCAGGACATTCCCCCGGCGACTACAAAACAGTTGATCCTATTGAATTTGTGAATGTTTTTCAATCAACAAATGATGTTATACCAACGGCATTTAAGCTTGCTGTAATGCAACTTCTCCCTGAACTGGAAGAAGCTATAAATAAACTCAGGCTGAAAATAGAAAATATTGAAACGCAAACCCGTTCTGATATCCGGATAGGCTATACACAGATGCAGGAAGCTGTTCCAAGCAGTTTTGGCAGGCTTTTTAGTGCATACAGTGAAATGCTCTCTCGCGACTGGTGGCGTGTTTCGAAATGTTTTGAAAGAATTAAGGTTGTCAACCTTGGTGGTGGAGCAATCGGTACAGGAATTGGCCTGCCAAGGTTCTACAGCATGGAGGTTGTTCAGAAACTCCAGAAATTAACAGGACTTCCGCTTAGTAAATCTGAGAATCTTGCCGATACTACTTCAAATCTTGATGTTTTTGTTGAGGTTCATGCCATTCTTAAAGCCCATGCAGTAAACCTTGAGAAGATGGTTTCTGATATTCGCTTGCTGGCTTCAGATATTGTTGGTAATCATGAAGTTACTATACCCGAAAGGCAGAAAGGGAGTACAATAATGCCAGGGAAAGTGAATCCTGTTATACCTGAATTTGTAATTAGCGCAGCCCATCGTATATATTCCAATGATCAGTTAATCAGTTCTTTGAGTGCACAGGGCTGCCTTGAATTGAATGTCTATCTCCCTGTTATTGGTGATGCCTTACTTAATAGCATTAAGCTGTTAATAGCTTCTGATAAAACGATTCTGGAAAATCTCCTTACGGGTATTAAATTTGAGACCAAAATCAGCCTGCAGCGCTTGTATTGCAGCCCTGCAATAACAACTGCTCTGGCGCCCTATATCGGGTACAACGCTGCAGCTATGGCAGCACGTGAGATGAAGGACAAAAATTTGAATATCTTTGAGGTTGTTGAGTCGCTCAGTTTAATCGACAGGCTGAAGCTTGATGAGATTCTCAAACCTGAGAATCTTCTGAAAAATGGATTTACAGTAACTGAAATTATTGACGAATAATGTATATAAAGCCAGCGCCTAAAAAGACTTCTGTTAAACCACTTAAGAAAACCGACAACAGTAAGTATTATTATTTCGGAATTGGTGGATTGTTGCTACTTACAGCTTTTTTGTACAGCAATTCATTTCAGAACCCAATTCTTCCGTTCGATGATAATGAATATTTTTCAGATTATCCGGAAGTGCTCACCCTCAGCTGGGCTTCGGTTAAAGCCTATTTCAGCAACTATTATGTGTTAATGTACCAGCCGATTCCTGTTCTCTCATTTGCGGTTCAATACCATTTTTCCGGATTAAATGCCAGCCCCTTGCATGTGTTTAACCTGCTTTTTCATCTGCTGAACATTGTCCTGGTTTTTAAACTGATACAGATCTGGACTGAGAATTACAATGCTGCAACTCTTGTAAGTGTTTTGTTTGCCTTACACCCTATGAATGTGGAGGCAATAAGTTGGATATCAGCCAGAAGCAGCGTTGTGTATACTTGCTTTTACCTGCTTTCGCTGATATTTTATACACTCTATGTTAAGGAAAACAGAAATCTGAAATGGATACTTATAGCGCTGGTTTTCTTTATACTCTCCTTATTCAGCAAGGCTCAGGCTGTAACTCTTACTGTTGTTATTGTATTGATTGATTTTTATTACGGATACAGGAAAGATCTCAGATTGTGGCTGATAAAGCTTCCTTTTTTACTGCTTTCCCTGGTATTCGGTATTGTTGCAATAATGAATGAAGGTACTGTAGTTAATATCACAGGAGGAATGATGGTATCCTATTCTTATATTGATATGTTCTTTCTTTTATCCTATTCTTTTGTTTTTTATGTGTTTAAATTTATTTATCCATTTTCATTATCGGCAATTTATGTTTACCCACCGATAACAGATGGATTTCTTCCACTTGTATATTATTTTGCACCGATTATTTTAATTATTTTGATTTATGCAGTTTACAGGCTGGTAAAGCATGACAGGAATTATCTTTTTGGTGTTTTTCTTTTTCTTGTTACTATCTCTTTGAATATTCAGATTATTCCTTCACGCTTATTTATTGCTTCCGACAGGTATGTTTATTTTCCATACATTGGTATCTATATTATATTGGGATATGCCTTATTTAAGGATTCCTGGTTTCAGGTTCACTCAAGATCTGGGTTGAAAAATTCTGTGATTGGAACCGTTGCTCTGCTTTCTGTAGCATATTCGGTTACTATTTTTCAGAGAAATCAGGATTGGAAAGATGTAGTTACGTTTATGACTGATATTATCAGCAAGAATTCAGAAGTACCTTATATTTCAAGAGCTTATGGGAACAGGGGTATTGCCTATCTCGACCAGGGATTATTAGAAGAAGCAACATCTGATTTTACAAATGCAATTCGATTAAATCCAAAAGATGAAAAATCGTGGATTAACCGAGCTGTGGTTTCTACTAAGCTCAATCAGCTCGATGAGGCTATTCTTGACCTGGATACTGCATTAAAGGTAAATCCGAAGAACGCTTTTGCATACAGCCAGCGGGGTATTGCACTGAACAATCTGGAACAGTATGATAAAGCTATGGTCGATTGTAACAAGGCTTTAGAATTAAATCCGAATTTCGGGTTCCCATACAATACAAGGGGAGCAATATGGTTTGCAAAGAAAAACCTGAATGCAGCCTTAACCGACTTCACAAAAGCAATTGAATTAATGCCGAAAAATACTGAATCATTGCGGAATCGGGGTATAATTTTGTTTCAGCTTAAGAGAAAAGATGAGGCCTGCGCTGATTGGTCAAAGGCTGCAGAACTTGGTGATCAGGAGGCAGCTAAGTATATCAGGGAGAATTGTTTGTAAACGGGCATAAAACCAATCTAAAAAATGATAAGGTCAAAATCTTCATCTCCCTATATTGGTATTTTTGGCAGACGGAATAATGGGAAAAGTTCTATTATTAATGTTCTGGCTGGTCAGGAAGTGGCTATAGTTTCGGATGTGGCCGGAACTACTACAGATCCGGTAAAGAAATCGATTGAGATTCCGGGTATTGGCCCATGTGTTCTGGTTGATACCGCCGGTATTGATGATGCTGGCGACTTAGGGTCGAAACGTGTTATGAAATCCTTAGAGACTTTGAAAATTATCGATCTGGCTATACTGATTATTACCGGTAATAAATTTGAAGAACCTGAAAAACAGTTAATTGAACATTTTAAGGACGATTCCCTTCCCTTCTTTATCATTCATAATAAGTCGGATGAAGCAGCTTTAACTGTTGATACCAGAAAGAATATTCTAAGGCTCTGTGAGGTTCCTGTACTTAATTTCTGTGCACAGGCAAAGGCTGATACAACTGAAATTATCAATACGATTTCTGCTTTGATTCCTGAGTCTGCTTATTCTTCTAAATCACTTGTAGGAGATCTGATAAGCTATGGGGATGTTGTTCTGTTGATTACGCCTATTGATATTGAAGCTCCCGAGGGCAGATTGATCCTTCCCCAGGTTCAGGTAATTCGCGATGTTCTTGATAATGATGGAATTGCTGTTGTGCTTAAAGAAAAGGAAGTGGATGCCTATCTCCGTAAAATGAATCCAAAGCCAGCTCTTGTTGTTACCGACAGCCAGGTTTTTCCCAAAGCTGATGCTTCTATTCCTAAAGAAATTCCACTTACAAGTTTCAGTATTCTGCTTGCCCGTCAGCGTGGCGATTTCACAAATTACCTGAAAGGAACACCAGCAATAGGAACCTTGAAAGACGACGACAAGGTTCTTATCCTGGAATCGTGCACACATCATGTTTCCTGTGATGATATCGGCAGAGTAAAAATACCCCGATGGTTAAATAATTTTACCGGAAAACGACTTCATTATGAAGTGGTTACCGGATTAAATAAACTCCCTCTTGACATTAAGGAATATGCCCTGCTTATTCAATGCGGAGGTTGTGTCATTACCAGGAAACAAGTGATTAACAGAGTACGCGCAGCTGTTCTGGCAGGTGTACCTGTTACAAATTATGGAATGGCAATCGCCTATGTTCATGGTATTTATAACAGGGCTATTTCACCGTTCACAAAGAATTCTGTCCCGAACCAAAATTATCTGTAAAAATGTCGAACATTATTATCACTGGTGCTGGAAAAGGAATAGGCTTTGAACTAGCAAAATTATTCTGTGCCGAGCCTGGTCATCAGGTAATTGCAATTTCAAGGAATATCGGGGCATTGATAGAACTTGACAAGAACAAGAACGAAAATGCCTTGTTTTTCTCAGGACTTCATCCCTATAAATTTGATCTTGTTAATGGTAGTATGTCTGAATTAAAAGAATTTGTCTGCTTATACTTTGATAAAGTCGATGTTCTTATTAATAATGCAGGCAGCCTTGTAAATAAGCCATTCAGGGAAACTACTTCTGCCGATTTTGATCAGGTTTTTCAGACAAATCTGAAGTCTGTATTTTTCGTAGTGCAAAAACTTCTTCCTCTTATGGTCAAGGGTTCGCATATTGTAAATATTGGAAGCATGGGAGGGTTTCAGGGAAGTTCAAAATTTCCTGGTTTGTCAGTTTACAGTGCAAGTAAAGGAGCTCTGGCAACACTAACCGAATGCCTTGCTGAAGAATTGAAAGAAGATGGCATTTCAGTGAATTGCCTGGCCTTAGGTGCTGCTAGAACAGAAATGCTGGAAACAGCCTTTCCCGGCTACAATGCACCTTTATCGGCTAAGGAAATGGCTGTTTTTATAAAAGACTTTGCACTAACAGGAAGTAGATATTTCACAGGTAAAATTTTGCCTGTTAGTACATCTACACCTTAAGTGAATATTTATTTTCAGAATAATTTAATAATTTAGAGTTCAGCTGTACTATCTTTACAGATTAATTAATAGGAATATTATGAAAAGAATTTTAGTAAGCAAGTATATAAAAACCCTGTCGGTTTTACTATCATTATTATCGGTGTTTTCGTATTCTCAGGCCCAGAATTCATCGCCATTATCGGATGTATATTGCTTTTCAACGAATGGGTGTTCTACCTACATCACAAGTGTTATCGTTGGAAGTAATAATAATTCAGGGACTGTTTGTTCCACAAATGGCTATGGAAGCTATACTTCCATGGTAATTCAAATAACTATTGGTACAAGTATTTCTGTTCAAATAACAGGAGCAAATACAAGTGCAAATACAGTTTGCGGGTTATGGGTCGACTGGAACAGGGACAATGATTTGCTTGATGCTGGTGAGAGTATAACTTTAGCAGGATCACCTGGAGTTGGGCCCTATACAGCAACGCTCACAGCTCCTTTCGATGCAGTTGCTGGTATAACCCGTTTAAGGGTAAGGATTGGTGCAGGAAGTGTTGTTCCCTGCGGCTCAGCCACAGTGGGCGAAACAGAGGACTATTCCTTGCTCGTTAATCCTGCAGTTACTATAACAAATGTAGGTTCTCCTAATCTTTGCATTGAAAAACCTGTAAACGTTAATTTTACAGCTGCGGCTACCTTTAATAGTGGTAACCAGTTTGTTTTGCAATTGAGTGATGAGTTCGGAGAGTTTTATTCACCCGTTGCAATAGGTACATTAACGGGTACTCTTTCAGGAACAATTATTGCCACTTCACCAGCCTGGATGTACCCATCCGGTTCATACAGAATCAGAATTGTTACTACTAATCCTGTAACTACCAGTCTGGATAATGGTACAGATCTGGGTGTTTACATGCCTCCGAATCTTCAGATTACAACTCCACAAGAAGTTTGTGCTCCTGCAACAATTAATATTACGAATAGCTGGTCTGATCTTAACAATATCTCCGGGACTGTTACCTATTGGACCAACCCGGAATGTACAATTGCACTTTCCAACCCTACTGCAGTTTCACTTGGTGGTACTTATTACATCAAGAAAACTCCTGTTGCAAATGGCTGTGCTGATATAAAACCAATAAATGTGAACATTCATCCTCAACCAATGGTCAATGCAGGTATGGATCAAACAATTTTTACTGGGAATTCAGTTACTCTGGCTGCAATGATCAGCGGAGGCACAGCACCTTATACTTATCAATGGTCGCCTGCAAGCGGGCTAAATAATCCTTCTGTTTTGAATCCAATTGCATCTCCTGTGGCCAGCACAATGTATACTCTTTCAGCTTCTGATAGTTACGGATGCTCTTCATCGGATGATGTTGTTGTTAATGTTCTTGCTGGTTCTGCAACTACAATAAACGGGAATGTTAATTATCTCAATTCTTCCTTAACTGCAATGACAAATACTACTGTTTTTCTGAAAGACCAGCAAGGAAATATTGTTACACAAACAATTACGGATAGTAACGGACATTATGAGTTTTCTAATGTTACTCCGGGAACATATACAATAACTGCAAGTTGTACAAAGCCCTGGGGAGGCGGGAATGCAGTTGATGCCTTGCTGATTATGAAACATTTTGTTAATATGCAGGTGCTTACAGGACTTAATCTCACTGCTGCTGATGTTGATGGTAGCGGATTTGTTAATTCTGTTGATGCTCTCACAACGATGAAGCGTTTCGTGAATATGCAGACCTATTTTGTTACCGGTAACTGGGCTTTCCAAACATTTGTAGTTGTGGCAGCCGAAGCTACCACAACTACTCAGAATATTAAGGCTCTTTGTTACGGCGACACCGACTCATCATTTACCCCTGCTTTGTAACAAGCTGGAAGAAAATTGGTAATGTCATCTCACAGTTAACATTTGAATTACCTTGTTTGCCAGGTTTCCATTTTGGCATCTGCCTGATAATTCTTAGTGCTTCTTCATCGCAACCTCCTCCAATGCCGCGGAGTATTCGGATATTTGTTAGTGTACCATCTGCTTTCACCGTGAAACTCACGTAAACCTTACCTGAAATTCCTGCCTTTCTGGCTTTATCCGGGTATTTAAGATTATTCAGAATGAATTTTTTCATGGCCTCATCACCTCCGGGGTAAGCAGGCATGTCTGTTACTGTTGTATAGATCTGTTCATCTTTCTTTGCAATACTGCCAGGAGAGCTGTTTTCCTTTTCCTGCGTTTTGTTTTCGTTCTTGTAAACAGCTGCTTCTGACCTTACTCTGCCCGGAGAATTTAAATTTCCAGTACTTCTCATATTCTGGCCTGATCCTCCTATAGCAAGGTTACTAACTCCCGAAGGCAATGGTAAAGGCTGGGTAACAGTTGTTGTACTTCCGGTTTTGTTGCGGATCTCGTTGTCGGTGGCTACAAAAGATGTATACTTTGTAAGCAGATTGTATTTTAATCCTAATCGGGTAACTTCTTCCTGAACTTGCTTTTGATCAGCAGCATTCAGCGAACTGCCAAAGTCATCAAGAAAACGGATCTTTTCTCTTGCCCAGAGGTATTTCAAAGCACTGTTTTCTGGTAATGAGGTTAATGATGCCAGATCAACTCTTTCTTTGTAGTCTTCTCCACCCGTTTGTCCTGATACTATTATTGAGCCTGTTGGAGTTCCTTTATACTTCCCGAAAATAATAACCGGTCTTTCTGCAAAAACGTCAGGAATGCTTCTGGGTTCAATATCATAGACATCGAAATTTTCATACTTGATTGAAATATCAGTTAAAACCGGATTTTTTATATATGAAATGAAACTATTGGCTGTTGCAGTGGCTTCATCCTGCTTTGTTACAATAAATGGTGATCCCATACCGCTATGTGCAATCCCTTCAATAAGATACCTGTTTACCGCAGTGCCAATGCCAAAGGCAAAGAAGTTTGCTTTATTCAGGTTATTCCGGATGAAATCAAATGCCTCTTTTTCAACTGTTACATAACCGTCTGTTGCAATAATAAAAGTGCGGGATACATTTTCTGAATTCTGTAAGGATAAGGCACGCTGCAATGCCGGAAGCAGTTCTGTGCCTCCACCACCTTGTTGCTTTGTAATAAATTGCCTGGCCTTGCTTATATTATCAGGTGTTGCTAAAAGCGACTGTTCAGAAAGAACCTCAGATCCCCCTGCAAAAAGCAGGATGTTAAACATGTCTTCTGCCCTTAACTGGCTGATTATATCCATGGCAAGCTTCTTGGAAATCTCCAATGGGTATCCCGACATCGATCCTGACACATCCAGTATAAAAACATATTCTCTTGGTGGAATCATCGAAGTTGTTACCCGCTTTGGTGGTTGAATCAATGCGAGGAAGAAATTCTCTGTTTTACCTTTGTAGAGCAGGATCCCTGTTTCAACAGCATTCCCGCAAAGCCTGTAATTCAGAATAAAATCCTTGGTTCCCTGGTATTTGCCATTCTCTTTCAGCGCAATGTTTGCCTTATCAGGTCCCTGAAATTTGACATTCACTTCATGTGAACTGCTTTTTATCTCACTAATTGGCATTCCAGCTGTAATGTTGCATTCTATACTGAATGTATTCGGTGGCTGAACTCCCTCCGATAAATATGGATTGGCAACCCATCGTTCATCGCTTGTTGATGTAATGGCAGGCTTATTCGAATACCTGGGGCCTACAACTGTTGGAAATACAAAACTGTACTCACCGCTTTCGGGAATAAGAAGCTCTGTATATTCCATTTCTACGTTCACAATATCTCCGGGCATTATATTCCCGACATTCATTTGAAATACATTCGGCCGTTGTTGCTCCAGAAGCGAGGCACTTTTCCCTTCTTTTACTGCGGTTTCGTATTCCTGCCGTGCTGCGCCTCTTTCTTTAACGATGGCCTCAATAGTACGTTCTCCGATTTTCATTCTCATATGATGTACCGAAGCCCTTGTTGAAGCAGGAAAAACATAAATTGCCTCAATTGGATTTTTGCCTTCATTTTTGTATTCCTGATTAACAAGAACATCTGCAATAATTCCGGCAATGTTTACTTTAACAACTGTCGATTTTAATGGCATTTGATCGAGGTTTGCATCATCCGATTTCACAAAGAAATATGGAGACAGCGTTTTGTCATCTGCTTCTGAGCCTTGAGCAAATGAGCTGATGGCTGTAAAGCAGCATATAAACAGAGCGATACAGCGAATTGCGAGGTTTTTTCTTTTCGTTTGCATGGTTTTTTTTAATTAAAGATGCAGATAAATGAAAATTCCATAAAACCTTTAATCCAACTTATTCCTCATTATCTTTGCAGCCTTAAATCTACTATGAGCTTTCTTAGGAAATTTTATTCTAAAGGTGAACTGCCAATTCCTTCCATGACGGATGAGGCATTGTTCAAGCTCTTTATTGATGCCGAAAATATGGATGCTCTTGGTGAGTTGTACAAAAGGTACAGTCATCTGGTTTTTGGTGTATGCATGAATTACCTAAAGGATTCTGAACTGGCAAAAGATGCCTGTATGCAGATTTTCGAAGATTTTATTTTCAGACATCCTGCCAAACCAATAACGAAATTTAAAAACTGGCTCTTTGTAGTTTCAAGGAATCATTGCCTGATGTATTTAAGGCAGCAAAAGACAGAAGAAAAAGTTATTGCAGAAAACTTTGAAGATTCCCGAAATGATATTATGGAATCGGAGAATATTCTGCATCTTGTAAATGATGACCCACAAGAAATACAAACAGAAAAATTACATAATGCGCTTAGTTCCCTTACGGATGAACAGAAAACATGCATTCAGTTGTTCTTTCTTGAAGGCCTCTCTTACAAAGAGATTGCAGATAAAACCGGATATGACAGCAATCAGGTTAAAAGTTTCATTCAAAACGGAAAAAGGAATCTTAAAATAATTCTCGAAAATGGAAACAACAGGTCATAATAGTGCTTTGTTCCTGGCTTCGGGTTGCCTTACCGCAGAAGGTCTTCGGGAATATTGTTCAGGACAGTTAAACCCGGTTGACCATCAAATATCCGATAATCATATCGCAAATTGCTCCTTTTGCAGCGAAGCAATTAATGGACACACTATCTTCCTTGAAAGCTTTTCAGCAGATGAACTGAAGGAAACACATGATGATTTACTTAATCAGATAGATGTTCTGATTAATAAAAACAGGCCTGCACAAAATGCTGAGAAAAAAAACAAAATCAATACGGTAATGCTTACCTGGCTGTCTATCGCAGCTGCTGTAATAGTATTTTTTGGAATCTATTACACATATTCCCATCATTATTCAGGAAAAAACAATGATGATCTGGCATTGGCAGACAATAGGCAGCCTAATCAGAAATCAGAAAATTCATCAAATCTTTCTGCTCCTCCAGTGGGTAATCCAACTAAGGCAAATGGCGAATCTGAACCATATAATACTGTTTCTGCAAAACCTGGTCCCGAAAAGAAAACTGCAGAAGGAGAATCTAAGCAGGAAGCTACTGCTTCTGTCACAACCCCGACTACTATCACAAATTCTGCTGAGATAAAAGAGAATAGTAACGAAAATGCTGCTATTGCTGCTAAAAAGGAAACACAGGTTGAACCTTCAGCAACTAAAGTTGCTGTATCTGCAAACAAAAGAAGTATGCGGAGAAGTGACGAAGACGCCATAGAATCTAATAATCAGACAATCTATACTTCTGTTGAAGAAATGCCGTCTTTTCCGGGAGGGGAGGCTTCGCGGCTTAAATTTTTGCAGGGGAATACAATATTCCCTCAATCTGCTAAAGAAAAGGGAATTTCCGGAACTGTGTATGTTAGCTTTCTCGTTGAAAGTACCGGAAAAATAAGCGATATTAAAGTGTTGAAAGGTATTGGAAGTGGTTGTGATGAAGAAGCAATCAGAGTTGTTAGAAAAATGCCAAACTGGATCCCGGGGAAGCAGGCTGGTAAACCCGTTGGAGTTAAGTTCACAATGCCAATAAAGTTCAGTCAAAAATAAATTTCACCCAGCTAAATTCCGGGATTATGGTATCCCTCTTCAAGTAAAAATAAAATGCCAAAAAAAGAAACGCTTTGCAATTGGAAGAAGGAAGACATTAAAGAATATGCTGCAGATTTGCGGAAAATCTTAAACTCACCAACGCATTTCTGCCGCAAATGTGCAAGAGCAAGCCGAGACGAAAAATATTTGTGCAAGCCGGAAAAACTTTAATCAGATATTGCTTTCTGAAAGGTCCGCAGAATAGGCTATTACAGCCCCGTTCCTGTTCAGAAAGAATAATTGTATCCTATACCTATAATGTAACTGGTCCATGGATCTTTTACATTTAATTCCTTGTTGATCATATAAAAGACATCAAAATCGCTTGCTCTGTTGAGTTTGTAGCTCATGCCTGCTGTAAATCGCTCATTGTCTAACTCATTGCCATCAGGATTATTTAACTGGTAGAAAAATTCGCCGGAAAGGTAAGCGTCAATACGTTTCCGGATTCCGTATTTCAGGCTTAGTTTATTCCTGAGGTAAGTTGCCGGTACTGCTCCAGCACTACTCGAATAAATATCAGAATATTGATTCTGAAAACGCTCACGAACACTAAAGTTAAATTTATGGAATTTGTATTTGTAGGCTAAGTCGAGCATGTATCTGTGCCGCTTGCTGTAACTATCATCTAGATTACGTTTCATGATGAACCTGTAACTCGCTGAAAACGAAAGATTTTTGATGATTTTGTATTGTCCGCCCAGCTCGGTAAAAACGGTACCGGCTTCGCTGATGTTTTCATTCATTCGTAACTCCTGTGAAAGCAGGAGGGAGATTTTTTTGTTGAGCTGCTTTTCGAGACCAACATTCATCCACAATCCGGCATCATTCACCTGGCAATAGCCTTGAATTGAAAATAGAAGGGAGATTAACATCAGGCAGTAGTATTTCAGAAATTTACTATACATTGAAGATAATTGTTTTTTTTGTGACACTTTGTTTTAGTACTCATTACCGATCAGTGTCTCAGATTTTATTTTGTTAATAAGGGAAATTTTCTCTTTGAAATTGTTCTTTTTAACATTGTCGTACATGCTGATAATTCCAAAACAGTATTTGCTGATGCCGCCTGGTTGTAGCTGAGCCTTTTTCATTAGGTCGCGGAATGGAGAACTGTCCACTTTTTCCTGCTTTATTTCTGCAATGGCAAGAAAAGGAAACTCTTTAGTGATCCCATTTCTGGTGTAAGCCAGATTCGTATCAATTGTAACCCGCTCCCGTTTAGTTTTACTAACTAGTGTAGTACGGGTGTAAGTTGTTAATAGTTTGTTCTCCAGATCATTATAGTTATATCCTGAAAGCTTTTTCAGATAATTTATTGTGTCGGTTTCCAGGGGAGTTGTCAGCGATTGAATTTTTCGTCGTTTTTTTATTGTCTTGTATTTATTTGTTTTAAATTTAATTTCCAGGTAACAATCATCTGATTTTACATATCTGCGCATTCTTACTTTAAGCCTGTTGAGTTTTCCGTTATGATGTGAAGTGTAAAAATGGAAATCCGGAGTGTCGTAGTAAACAGATTCGTATTCCATGCTCCTGCCTCCCAGAACTTCCAATACAAAATAATCTTCGGTAACCTCATTAAGTAAACCGGCTAATTTGTTTTTGTGAAAGGCGTATTTAATGTCCTGCCTGTTCATCAGCTTAACATTGTCCATCTTATCTAAGGTGATGGCACTAAATAAGTCAAGTATTTTGTTCAAGTCTTTCAGAATAGCTTTGGTTTCAGGTTTAATTTACCTTGATTTCGAATGTGCCGGCATCAACGCTTTCTTTCTTCTCCGTTATTTCTATATCTTTTGATACTACTGCTATTCCCGAGAGCGTAGAGTCTTGCGAATATGTATAAATTTTGTAAGAACCTTTTCTTAAATATTTGAATTCAAATTTCCCGTCAGGTCCTGATTTTGTTTTATTGCCATAGGAGATATCATCACCATAGATAATATATACATCCAGATCAACGCCGTCATATTCTCCTTGTATATAGTTAAATGAAGCATTATAATCCGTTACATGAACATATCCGTGAATTGAAGAATCGCCGCCTTCGCCTGCTTCCTTCTGGCAGGAAAGAGTAAATAATACAAGAAGAATTGGAAGGAAAATAATGCTTAATATCCGTTTCATTTTAGTTGAGATTTTTTATTTCTGTTTGTAACAATTCTAATGTGGAGCATAAACCAGCTTAACTGTTTTCCTGAAACTCCCGGATGTAAATTCAAGGAGATAGACACCTGAACTTAAGTTAGTTGCCCCAAGATCCAAAAATTTGCTGTGCTTGCCCTGAAGCATGTTCTGCTGCTCCTGAACTAATAGCACTTTAGTGCCGGTTGTGCTCAGTAATTCCATTTTTACCGGAGCATCATTTGGCAATAAATACTCTATAACAGTCGAATTGCCGACAAAACTCGGATTCACAGAAATCACTGGCCCTGATTGTTTTTTTGGAAATTCAGGAATAGCGGAAGAAACTGCAAAATGAGCAATAATTGTATCATTACTGCTTAAACTGAAACTTACGCTGTCGTCATTACTTCCGGGTGCAAATACCTGGTTGTTTGACGACCAATGATCAAATGTATATCCTGGGTTTGCGATTGCTCTGAGTTTGGTTGCTACTCCCCCGAAATATGTGCCAGTCCAGGGATAGTTTAGCAATGCCAATGAGTTTAGCATCACGGTACCAGTGTTAGGAGGGTCTGTCTTCACAACAACCTGATAGGGGCCATTGAGCGAATAACAATTAATAAAACCACTAACAAGGTTCGTATTTCTTTGGATTATATAGTTTCTGAGGGTTTGAACATTCTGTTTCCATTCAGTATAAGTGCCGTTCCAACGGGCAGCATGCATTGTCATTTCAGGATCGATAATTGCCACAGTGCTGTCAAGTTGAGAAATCATATTGTTAAGACTGAAAACAGTATTCCATAAATCAATCTGCCTGGAAATATAAAATTGGTTGAATCCCGGATTCTGCCTTAATCTGTTCAGCAAAACAATATGCCCCTCGGGATCAGAAGAGCCGGTGAGGCCTTCGGGTGCGCAGGGTAGGGCGGATGGAGTAGTATTTGGTATGCCGGTATAATTAATATAATGCCCCCATGTGGCATCATTATCCCAAAGGATATATCCCCAACGCAAGTGGCCGCCAGTACTGTCAATGCCACGCCACCATCCAACATTCCAGTTAAGCCAGTCGGAACAAACTGATAGCGAATTGGAAATAACATAATCAGCCAGACTTACCCAGTCAAGTCTCTGGGTAACGTAATCAAAATCTGTCTGGTTAGCCATATTATGTGCCATAATCCAGTCGTAGAAATTATGCCAGTCATCCAAAGATTGTTGTCCTCCGTATTCGGCCCATGTGCTTCCCCATAGTAAATTATACTGAATATGGTATTTGTCCTGCCCATAATAATACTCAGTATAATCATGATCGTCAGGTCTTTCGCGGATATCATAAACACCCCAGTATTGTCCGTTCAGGTAAACTACACATTTTTCTGATCTGCGTACATCGAGGTCCATACCGCCTATGTCTGCTAAACTATGAAAGTAAGCATCACGCAGGTGGGCACTTCCCAGATTGGCCGCATGGTGGTCGGCCGGGTAATTATCGTCGCCTGCTGCCCTTAAAATAACCCTTTGAAATTGGTCTCTTGCGGTCCAGTTAAACATCTGTTGTGCAATACTGTGATTATATCCCATCTCATCGCGTGAAATAAAATCGAGACTCCTCTGACTGTTGGCCCAGGAATCCTGTCCATGCCTGTCGAATTCACCATACGTTTTGGCTGTTCTTACATGGTTGAGATCGAAATACTCGAAGGTTCCATGAGGTTCCAATGAACTGTTCCCGTTTGCAAGTGTATTAACATCGGTTCCTGAAATTGAAACAACTACAGTTGTATGCGAAACATTAATAAAATAGGTTTCAAATTGCACAAAACTTGGAAGTATTTCAGGATCAGTGCTATAAGTTCTCGATTTCAGAACTGTTGTTGTTGTAAAAGTTAGTGGTACAGTATAAATGGGCGAATAGATTGTTGGTACAGTACCATCAGTTGTGTAATGAATATCAGCATTGTTTTCTGTTGTAACTAAAGCAACAGCAACAGATCCTGAATAATAGCCTGCAGGCATGCTTGCGTTAGGTTTATCAGCATATGCAAAATAAGGGGTTGAAGTATTATTTGAAGCATTGGGAGTTGGTGTAGTGAATAAACTCCAGAGAGAAAGTCCATTCTGAGTACGTCCAAAACTATGTCCAAGTTGTGTTTTTCTTGTTAGTTTGATATAATCAACAAAAACACCAGAGGGATTCGACAATACTATAAATTCTTTAGTGCTCTTTGTTTGGGTAAGTTTAAAATTTGTGTGTAAATCAGATCCGGAAACTTCATCCCTTCCCGACGCCCAGAATCTCAGAAAACCATGCGAGGTGATCTGAACGCCATTGGGTATCAGCCATTTCATATTCGAAACAGAGTCATCACTCAGATAGTAACCTGCGAGATTAACAGTTGCACTGCCAGAATTATATAATTCAAACCAGTCTTCATATTTCGCATAATTATCAAGATACTGCGACAAGTTAGAGCAGGAGTATTCATTAACAACAACCTGGCATTTAACCTGAGAAGAAAGACCTGTGAAGAAAACACTTATCAACAGCGCGAGGAATAGTATTCGAGGATTCATTTTGGATTGATTTTAGATAGCTTCAAATGCTTGAATTCTCTTGCAATTTAAGAAATTTAAAGACAGAGAGACATAATTTGAGGCAAATAGTTTTTCTATTTACATTGCATCCTTGCGTGCTAAGCCAGGAATACCGTTTCCTACTCCTTCAGGAGATTCATGACAATAGAAATTTGGAAACCAATACGTTTTTTTTCTCCGGAGGAGATCAATGAAACTTGGTTTGATGATTTAAGTGGCAGGTAAATAATCGACGGAATTAAAACCTGACCAAAGTTTTATATAACTATTTGCTATGCTAAAATATATCTGTAAAGCCGGTAGATCCAAACGATTAATACAGCAAGTAAAACTCTGGGGACTGTAATCCAGAAACCAGAAACACCAATGGCAACAAACAGAAGTGTATCTTCCAGTAATGAATGATTTACAGCAATATGGTGGTTTAGAATGTTGTTTTCTTCTTTTGATATTTTTTTCTGTTCATGATAGTCGATCATTATTGCAGCACTATATCCAAGGCCAAGTACATTCGCTACTATCCACAGAAAGGCTGAATTTTTAGGTAATCCCATCAGGAATAAAACAGGCGAAAGAATTCGGGATAACCATTCCATAATTCCGGAGACCTCCAGCCATTTCTGGATAAACATAAGTAAGCTTACAAATCCTGCTACCTTAACTGAAAGCCAAAAAATCATTACCGCCCAGGCTGTCATGATTTGATAAAATGTTTTTATGTGAATTTCAGATGCGTTAAGAATACTGCCTGATATTTTCGCGGCGGGCAGAAAGTAATTCAGGATTAATGCCATCAGAATGCTGCTCCCCAGTCTCAAAGTCACCATTTTCCATGGATTTGAGCCTGTCTTTTGCATGATGAGAACTTCAACTATCATATTATGCGAAATAAGGCACATCATTGCCAGGATTGTAATTTCCCTGATCGACAATGGTAAAGTTGAAATTACTGCAATTGCTGAATAAATATTAAGGAAGATGCTTGTGAGGAATACAAAAGCACATTGCCCGGATAGTCCAATGAAAACGAATAATGGATTTAACAAGGCAGCCATTTTACTCAGGATGCCTGAATAATCCAACAAGGTAACACCCAATGAAATCGGTATCATCAGGCTTAGCAGCCATCTGGTGGTTTTTAAAGCAGGAGGTAAAGCCTGCTTTAAAATTGAGGTAAATGTATTTTTGATAATCCGTTTTATTCTTTAATTACTTTCCATACTTTAGAAACATCAGCATTCCTGTATTTTAAAATATAGACACCCTGGCTGTAAGGGCTCATGTTAACCTGCACAAAATCACTTTCAGCTAATTCTCTGTTAAAGATAGCCTTGCCACTGATATCATTCAAGGTTAATACACCGGTTTGATTTATTCCATTCAACTCAAGTGTAAGAATATCTGTAACTGGATTGGGATAGATGGTGATTGCACTTTTGTGTTCTTCCCCAATTCCAACGGTAGTAACCGATTTACAGATTGTTGTATCAGAACAGCCGTTAAAGGTGATAATGCAGGCATAGATCCCGTTTGAAGCTGGTGTAAAGCTCTGGTTAACTGCGCCGGGTATTGCTGAAAAATTGTTGCTGCAATTTACCCATTTATAGGTAGCTCCTGCCAATGCTGCTGTAAGCGTGATTCCGCTTTGCGACATTGCCGTGTTAACAGTACTAACAGCGAGCGATAGCTGAACAACAGAATCGCAGCCTCCTGAGGTTGTGAATGTTTGTGTGTAAACTCCGGGTGTGGTTAAGTTGAGGTTACCGAATTGGTAACTCTGACCGTTGCAAATTGTATGGTTAATTGCATTAACAGGTGTTGAAACCCCTGCTACAAAATTTGAACTTGCTCCTGTGAGTCCGAAATTATTCAGAGTACCGTTTAATGTACCTGCACTTGTATTTGCATTTAGAATTCCTGAATTATTGCCGCCGGCTATTCCCTGGTCATATTTGTAGTATAACAGGAGGTTTGCTGCAGAAGGGTTAATTGCACAAGTGTAGATATGCTGAATTTCCTGAATAGTTAATGCTTTATTCCACAAACTCACCTCGTCTAATTGTCCGAGGAAAAAGAAATTGGTTATCGAATAAATCAATTTTCCCATCAAAAAATCGACACTCTGATTTGAGATTGTTCCTGAAGCTGGAATGGAAGTGGCTTCCTGTCCATTCATGTAGAATTTCAACATGCTTCCATCATACGTTAACGTAAGATGTTGCCAAACAGATGGTTGAAGATTGTTGGCTGAAATGGTGTACGCTACTCCGGCTGTACCTCTGAATCGCCCTTCGATTCCGGTTGATCCTAATTGTACAAGGTAAAAATCAGCATCAACATCGTTGCGAAAACCGCCAAATCCATCATAATCAGGCCATGCACCTGTGAGGTTATTCGGTTTTACCCACATCGTCATTGAGAGTTGGGTTGCGCCTGAAATCAGAGCTGAAGCAGCCGGAACGCTCACAAAATCGTCAACATTGTCAAAATCAAGTGCATTTTGCTGTGCCTTAATGCTCAAATTAACCAGAACTAAAATTAAGCAGGTCAAGAATAGTTTTGTCTTCATTTTTATTCTTTTTAATGATTTTTAATCTTTTAATTATCCTTGATATTCGTTTAAAATACAAAAAGCAAATTGAGTCAGATCTAATTTAATCCTCTTTTACGGAGTAATGGTTCCAACGTAGGTTCTTTTCCCCTGAATTTTGCATACTGAATCATTCCATCATCATTGCCACCTTCGGTTAGGATATATTTCCTGTACCGGTTTGCGATTTCCTTGTTGAAAATATTCCCTGAATCAAGGAAAGCCTGAAATGCATCTGAATCCAGAACTGCAGCCCAAAGATATACATAATATCCTGCTGCATAGCCTCCGATAATATGATTGAAATAGGTAGTGCGATACCGTGGCAGGATCTCCTTCATTAATTTGATTTTTGCCATAGATTCTGATTCAAATTTCAGTACATCAACATTTTGCGGACTTTTAAAACTATGCCAGTCTAAATCAAGAATGGATGCTGCAATATATTCAACAGTAACAAATCCCTCGTTGAAAATCAAACTCTTTTGAAGCTTTTTCTGAAGTTCAGACGGAATCGGTTCACCGGTTTTGTAATGTTTTGCGTATACATTCAGCACCTCCGGTTGTCCGGCATAATTTTCCATGAATTGAGAAGGCAATTCCACCATGTCCCTGGCCAGATCGCCAGCCGTTCTGTTGTATTTTCCATCTGTAAAAATTGCAGCCAGAGCATGACCGAACTCATGAAATAAAGTATTTGATTCATCCCAGGTAAGTAAAGCTGGAGTGTCACCTGAAGCTCTTGTGAAATTAGTTACTATTGTTACGACCGGTGTTATTCTTTTGCCATTTTCATAGCTCTGGTCTCTGAAACTGCCACACCAGGCCCCCACGCGTTTGCCACTTCTGGGATGGTAATCCATATACAGCACACCTATATGAGCACCTGCTTTATCTTTAACCTCAAAGGCTTCAACCTCAGGATTATACACTGGTACATTCGCTAATTTGGTGAAACTGATATCGTATAATTTCTTTGCGACATAAAACATGCCTTGCTTTACATTTTCGAGGGCGAAATAGGGTTTTACTTCTGATTCTTCTAAATCATATTTCTCTTTTTTTAACTTTTCGGCATAATACCACCAATCCCAACTTTCCATGTTGAATTTTCCACCTTCTTTTGCAATAATCTGCTGCATCTCGTTTTTGTCTTTCTCAGCTGCCTTCTGAGCAGGTTCAAGAATTTTTTGCAGCAGGTCGTACACCTTCTCCGGTGTTTTAGCCATATTGTTACTTATTACATATTCAGCATAAGTTGAATATCCTAAAAGTTTGGCTCTTTCCGAACGCAGATTTGCAATTTTCAGGATTAATGCCTTATTATCATACTTATCATTGTTATTTCCTCTCATTAAATATCCGGTATACAATTTCTCCCTTAATGATCTGTTTTGTGCATATTGTAAAAAGGGTAACATGCTTGGTTTCTGGAGTGTAAATATCCATTTTCCTTCATTGCCCGATTTTTTAGCTGTTTCAGCAGCTGCATTGACAGCTTCGTCGGGTAAACCGCTCAGATCAGCTTTATTGTCAATAATGAGCTTGAAATTTGTATTGGTTTCGGCAAGCAGGTTCTCTCCGAATCCAAGGCTTGCAGCAGATAACTGCTGATTAATCTCCCTGAGCTTTGTTTTGTCGGCTTCATTTAAATCAGCTCCATTCCGCACAAAATCATCATAATATTTTTCAACTACTCTTTTCTGATCATTATCCAGATTTGACTTTTCCCGGGAAAGATAAACAGCTTTTATTCTTTGGAAAAGCTTGTCATTAAGTGAGAGATTATCCCTATGCTGAGTGATAAGAGGTGAAATCTTTCTGGCAATATTCTGCATTGCTTCATTTGTATTTGCAGAATTTAAACTGTAAAAAACATTTCCGACTTTGGTAAGAATTTCGCCTGATCTATCGTAGGCCAGAATTGTATTTTCAAAGCTTGCTGCTTCTTTAGTATTCGTAATAACATCAACTTCAGCTTGTTGTTCGGCAATACCTCTCATGAAAGCCGGGATGTAATGTGAAGTGTCTATTTTATCGAATGGAGGAACTTTAAAAGGTGTTGTATATTCAGTGAAAAATGGGTTATTTTCCTTGTTATCCTGAGAAAACCCCAAAGTGTTTAACAATAAAAGACTGATAATCATCCTGACAATATTTTTCATAAGTAAAGTGGCTTTTTAGAGTACTCAAATATCCAATCTTTTTAGCAATAAAAAAACAGGCTACCCAATTAAGGACAGCCTGTTATCAATCAATTATAGAACCACTAATTTTTAATAATTTTTTTAACGTATTTTGAAGAAGTACCCTTAATGTGAACGAAATAAATTCCATTCGCAAAATCTGAAATTGAAAGGCTGTATTTCATGAAAGAAGCACTCTTGTTGATTGTTGCCGAGTGCATCACTTTGCCTGTGATATCAGTAATAATGACATCAATTTTGCCTTTTTCTTCATTTATCATGGCAAGGTTGAGTTCGCCTGTGGTCGGATTCGGGCTAATGCTCACTGAGCCAGCATTCTGGTTGCTTGTTATGCCAACACTTTGTTCGATAGTGAAATTTTTGTCATTTATATCGAAGAAAATATTGCCTGCACCTTCAACCATTACCCTGGCTGTAGTTGTGCTTACAACAGGAACTGTAAATGAATAGGATCCTGTATTTGGCACTCCGCTGCCCAGTGTGTAAGGCCATGTGTAACCACCATCAAGCGATAACAATACGTTAACAGTAGGTGTGCTGATAGGTGCAACATCGCTGCCGCCAACCGACCAGGTTACTGAGTCTACTGTATTTCCGTACCATTTAATCCCTACAACATTTGGAGTTAGAACTGCAAATGGACCAGTACCGATTACGTTCACTTTTGTGGTAACGTCATTATAGGTAACACCTGCACCAGCAAGTACGTAATCGCGAACAGTGCAACGGAAGTTGAGTACCCTTGCATAAGAAGCTTTGAATTCACCGATTGTGCTGTTGTTATTCAGAATATTCAGCAACTTTGGGAAAATCCTTGTGCCAGAGGTTGTTGGATTGAATGACCTGAAAATCGGAGCATTTCCGGCAGGAGCATTCCAGTTTCCAGCTGAACCCAGGTCATATTCTTCCCAACAATAGGTTAGAGAATCTCCATCAGGATCAGTAGCACTTGCTGTTAATCTGAAAGGTGTTCCCATCGGAATTATATAATTAGCTGATATTGTCAGAATTGGTGCACTGTTTGGGTCGGTTGTTTTAACCGGGCATGAATTTCCATTTCCTGTTTGAGTATAGGTAATAATTTCATCGAAACTCCTGGTATGGAAATAGTCATCGCTGTGCATTTGTAAATCCTGTCCTGTGCAAATTCCGGCATAGGCCATAATTGTACTTCCGCTTCCTGGTTCATAGGCTGAGTTTGCTGAACGGTTTCCGCCTCCGCATGAACCTGCAGTTGAATTAAAAGTATGATTGGCACCAAACTGATGACCCATCTCATGAGCTACATAATCAATATCAAAAGCATCACCAATTGGTGTAGTCATACCGGTAACCCCTTTTGACTTGTTTCCGCTATTGCAAATACAGCCTAATTGAGCAATTCCACCTCCGCCAGTGCTGAATACATGTCCCATATCATAATTTGCGGTTCCTATCCTGGCGGTTATTGTTGTCTGGTTTTGATTCAGCATTGTACTTCCGTTATTGTTTGTGTATGGATCGGAAGAAGATGAAGTGAAAACTAAAGTGTCGTTATTGTCAACCAGATTCATATGGATTCCAAATTCTCTTTCATAAACCCCGTTAACGCGATTTACTGAAGTTACCATTCCGGCCAGAGCCCCGGGAACAGTGCCGCCGTAATAGGCTGCATATTCTCCGGTACATGCAAGCGCAAGTCTGTAGGTTCTCATAGATCCCTGAATTGTACGGTTAGCTGTACCAGCTTCCATGAATTCTTTCTCATTATGATTTATTGCATCATCATCACTGATCAGACAATGCTGAACATCGTCCTGCCTTAATGCTTTTGATTTGTAATAACTAATGTATTCTGTCGGTGTAAAACGATCAACCGGATCAATAAAAACAGTATAATTACTTGCAATAATCATCGCATGAAAACCAAACTGAGTAACATCGCAACGAATTGTTGCCGTAAAATCACGAATAGACTGTCCGGCATAAGTTGTAATTTGTGGATACTTTTTTGCTAAACCTTCTGCCATTACAGGAGATTTGATAAGTCTGAATTCCTGAATTGTGCCATCCGGCATTGGTACATTGAAAATGAAACTACTATTTTTTGCCTGTGTCAGACTCAGTTCAGGTGATTGTTCAAGGAAATACCTGATATCAGTGGGGTTAAGCGTGAATGCCCTGTACTCACTAGCCCAGCGGTTTGCATTTTCCCTGAATGCCTGCCTTGGATTATCAACACTCTTGAATAAATCTGAATTGGTTTGAGCAGATAACAGACCACCTGTAATCACTGCCAGAAATAAAATAATCAACGTAATTTTTCTTTTCATGCTTTATGGTTTTTTAATGAAGTTCGATTTTGGGATAGTTATAACAACAGTAAGCAGACAATGGTTTTTACTTACCGTTGCCTGATGATGTGCTGTCTTGCTCAAATTTTTGTTTCACCTCACCACTGTTATGTTTAAAATAACAGAAATAATACGTGGAGTTGCCTTCTGAAACTGGATTTATAATAATCGTTCCTTCTGTAGAAATGATATACGCATGAAATCCATTTGGCATGAAATCTACTTTGACTGTTGATGTGGAGTTAGTAGCGCCTTTTCCTCCATATGTACGTAAATATGGGTATTTAGCCAGCAATCCCTTATCAATACTGAGGGTTTCTGTGACTTTGAAATTAGTATTGCCGCCATTCGGATTTGGCAAGGGAATCAACTCAAATGCACTGTTATTATCTTTACTTACAGTTTTTGCAAGCAATGAATGCATCATCTGTGCATTTAATTTCAGAGTTCTGAATTGGATAGGAATCGCATTCTGCCTCCCAACAATTGGCACAGAGTCGAGAGAAACATCCGTCCACAATTGTTCATCAGAACTTTTAACTTGCTGCTGAACGACTTGCTGTTGCTTAACTTCAGGCTTTGTTTTTTTTGAACAACCACTAATTAAAACTACAACGGGGATTACTAAATAAAACCACTTTTTAAAAATATTCATAAAGTCCGATAATTAATGCAAAAGTACAAAATTAATAATCCTTTAATCAAGTAATTTTCAGTCAATCAGAGCATTTATATTTGTTATTTCTTTCTTGGTTTCTTTTGTCCTCTGGTCTTAGGTTTCCCGTATTTTTTCATCATTATTGTTGAATGGGAAATCTTGTTATTTACCTTTTTGTTCTTCTCTTTTTTCTCATGAAATGCGGGTCCTCTGTCATCGATATCCGGCAATTTAAGCTGGATGTTGCTTGTTTCGGTTCTTGGGTCTTCTTCTTCAGTGAGAATATCGGATAGTTCTACATCTTCCGGTAAGGATGCTATCCGGATTTCAGTATGCATAAAGGTTTCAATTTCAAGAAGTTTTGCCTTTTCAGAATCTGTGATAAAGCTAATTGCTATTCCTTTTTTATCAGCTCTTCCGGTTCTTCCAATCCTGTGAATGTATGTTTCCTGCAATTCAGGCATATCAAAATTAATAACATGCGTAACATCGGTTATATCCAAGCCTCTCGAAATCAGATCTGTAGCAACAAGAATCCTCAGTTTCCCCGCATGAAAATTATTCACAGTATTAAACCTAGTGTTCTGTGACTTATTTGAGTGAATTACAGCAATAGCGTCGTCATAGTCTGTCATATTCTCAAGAACCTGATCCGCCATTTTTTTACTTGCTGTAAAAACCAAAACTTTTTTAAAGGATTGATTCTCATCAAGTAAAAACTTCAGCAGGTTAATTTTTGTGTAAAAATTTGGAACGAAGTAACCCAGCTGTTCAATCTGGTCGAGAGGGGTACCTGTTGGAGCTGCTTCGATTTTTTCGGGATTATGAAAGAATGTCTTTAAAAGTATTTCTACATCTTCTGTTAAAGTTGCTGAAAACATCAGGTTTTGCCTTTTGGAAGGGATTAAATCCAAAACCCTGTTAATCTGTGCCCTGAATCCAAGATCCAGCATTTCATCAACTTCATCAATTACCAGTTTTTTAATCGCTTTTACTTTAACGGAACCATTTAACATTAAGTCAAGTAACCTGCCCGGAGTTCCAACAATAATATCATGTCCTACAGCAAGTTCCTGAATCTGAGTCTTAATATTTTTGCCTCCATAAACTCCATGAACTGTAAGATTCAGGTAAGCGATTAATTTCTCAATTTCTGTAACAACCTGCATCACGAGCTCACGTGTTGGTACTAAAATCAGAAGCCGGGGTAATTTGTCTTTTGAATATTCCATTTGCCTCAGGCAGGGCAGGAGGTAGGCCAGGGTTTTTCCAGTGCCGGTTTGTGCTATGCCAACAACATCTCTGCCCGACATAATAACCGGAAACCCTCTTTCCTGAATTACAGTAGGAGTTACCAGATTCATCTCAGCCAATGCTTTCAGAATTGGCTTATTCAGATTTAAGTCGTTAAAAGTCATGTTAATTGTCATTTGTTTTTCAAAGGTACTGCTTAGTTGCTGATAATCATTTCAGCGTATTTTCCCATTGGATTAATTCACCCAAATAGTGCAATTTTTCTTCTTCATTCAGAAATGATGCGGCCAGGGCATTTTTATTTAATTGGATTAATTGATCAACACTGAATCCTTGTTCAGTTAATAATACATATTGCTCGGTAAGATTCGTTGAGAACATTGCCGGGTCATCCGAATTAACAGAACAATTCAAGCCTAGTTCAAGCATATTTTTAATTGGATGCGGTGAATTAGAATCTATAAGTTTCAGACAATAATTACTTACAGGCGAAACTTCAATGTGGAGATTATTTTCTTTTAAATAGGCTACAAGCTTTTCATCTTCCAGACATCTTATTCCATGTCCGATTCTTTCGGCACCGAGAGAATTTATTGCTCCCCAGATGCTTTCCGGACCTGCAGCTTCTCCTGCATGAACTAAAAGATGCAAGCCTGAATGTTTCGCTTTTTTGTAAGTCTCTGTAAAAATCTCCGGAGGAAATCCACTTTCCATACCGCCAAGACCAATTCCGATAAAAATGCCTCTTTCCTTACCTTTTAAGATGAGCTCGAGTACTCTGTCCTGACTATCGGGAATATTTCTGGCAATATCCGGAATGAAATTCACTTTCACTCCATACTTTTCCTCTCCGGTTTTCATTCCCAGAGCCAGTGCGTCAAGAATTTCATCATCATCAAACTTGTCGACCAGAAAAGATGCACTCAAATAGGCCTCAGTGTAAATTATTTTCTGCTCTTTCTGGTTTTTGTAAAATTCTTCAACCAGAAACGAATAATCTGACGGTTTTTTAATTGAAGAAACTGCTGTGATGTAGACTTTAATGAAATGCGCAAAGTCTTTGAATTCGAAAAACTTTTGCCACTCATCGAAAGAGCTTACCGGAAGTTTTACATTATTTTCCTGCGCCAGCCGGAAATAAGTCTCAGCGTTTACAGCCCCTTCTACATGCACATGCAATTCAATTTTGGGCATATTTTTGAAAAACAAAAATAAATCCATCTTTAAAGTGTTAATGATTTCTGCAACTATTTGACTTTTAACTCACTCTGCCATTTCCACCTTCAACTTTCCTGCTCCTGGCAGGTGTTGCGTTTCTGGTATTGCTGCTGGCAGCTCTGAATTTCTTTTTTGGATCTGGTTTTCGTGTCCATTGCTCCCTTGGTTTAGTCTCCTTTTTGTCGGGAGGCCTTGCATCTGGTGATAATGGATACGGATGATCGCTAACCACAGGAATAATCTTTGCAATTAGCTTTTGGATATCTTTCAAATAAGCTTTTTCTTCGGCATCGCAAAACGACCAGGCTGATCCGCCAGCTCCGGCTCTTCCGGTTCGCCCTATCCTGTGAACATAGGTCTCAGGAATATTGGGTAATTCATAGTTAATTACGTGCGTTAATTCTTCCACATCAATACCTCTGGCTGCAATATCTGTAGCAACCAATACTCTGGTAGTCTTTGCTTTGAATCCATTTAATGCATCCTGTCTGGCATTCTGCGACTTATTGCCGTGAATTGCAGCAACGCTAATGCCTTCGCGCTTCAAATCCTTAGCTACCTTGTCTGCTCCATGTTTGGTTCTGGTAAAAACTAGGGCACTGTCAATCTTTCGGTCCTTCAACAAGTGAACAAGCAGGGAACGTTTGTCGGCCTTGTCAACATAATATATGGCCTGTCTGATAATGTCAACAGTGGATGATTCAGGGTCAACTCTTACTTTTACTGGATTTGTGAGAATGGTGCTCGACAGTTTCTGAATTTCCGGAGGCATTGTGGCCGAGAAAAACATCGATTGTCGTTTCGCTGGCAACATTGCAATAATTTTTTTCACATCATGAAGAAACCCCATGTCCAGCATACGGTCAGCTTCATCAAGCACAAAAAGGGAGATGTCGTTAAGATTAATAAATCCCTGGTTAATTAGATCGAGCAGCCTGCCCGGTGTAGCAACTAATATCTCCGGAACTCTGCGAAGAGCATCGGTTTGTGCTTTTTGCGACACACCGCCGAAAATTACAAGACTGTTTATTCCAGTGAACTTACCATAGGCAGCAAAACTATCGTTAATTTGTATGGCTAATTCCCTTGTTGGAGTAAGAATCAATGATTTGATTCGTTTTTTTCTGTCCTCAGGGTTTTTGTTGTTAAATAATGATTGTAAGATAGGTATGGCGAATGCTGCTGTTTTACCGGTACCGGTCTGTGCTGATCCAAGTAAATCTTTACCTTTTAATAATTCGGGTATCGATTGCGACTGGATAGGGGTTGGCCGCACGTAGCCTTCAGCTATTAAAGCCCGCTGAATAGGCTCAATCAGATTTAATTCTGCAAATGTCATAATTTGTGTTTAGGTGTTTTAGGATTGACCAGGTCCCTTTTTGGATAAAGATCCGAATTGTGTAATCTATACTGCAGGCAGTGTAATTTGAAAAGGTCAAAACTATATTTGATGCAAAGGTAAGCTATGTTTCCGGACTTTATGCTTTTAAAGTAAACAATGTTGCTTTGGCATTGTTTATATCGTTTTGACCATTAATTTATAACTATGATTTTTGCTGATACCTTGTCTCCTGCAAGTGGAGAAATAAACCTCACGCATTCGGATTCTTTTCAAAGTTTTCTTAAAGATTTTACACTGAAATTAGCTGATATTTTTCAGAACAGGCCTGAAATGGAGCGTCTTAGCATTCTTCGACGACTTCCACCGGAACTTCTGGGAGAGATTATGGCCTTGAATCCGCTTTCGGTTAACATTCCTGTTGAATATGGCGGAAGAGGTGCCAAAATGCATGAGAACCTCGCATTTCTTGCTGCATCTTCCTATCAATCGCTTGCACTTTCGCTCACTTTTGGTATTAATGGAGCCTTATTTCTTCAGCCTTTGGCTAAATACGGCAATGATTCTGTTAAAAAAGATGTATTCACAAGGTTTCTGAACGATAAATCTATGGGTGGACTTATGATCACTGAACCTGATCATGGCACTGATGCTTTCGGAATGAAAACAGGCTACAGCAAGCAAAATGGAATGTACCATATTGATGGAACCAAGCATTGGGCAGGGCTAACCGGCATGGCAGACTTCTGGCTTCTCACAGCCCGCCGGAAAAATGAATACAACATACTCGAACGTGATGTGGATTTCTTTGTTTGCGATGTTTCTGCCGCCGGACAGAAAATTGTTGTCGAAGAGTATTTTGAAAACCTTGGATTGTACCAGATCCCCTATGGCCGAAACATTATAGATGTACATATACCAGAAAAACAGAGACTTATACCAAAATCAACGGGTATACACATGATGCTAGATTTGTTGCATACCAGCAGACTTCATTTTCCGGGTATGGGGCTTGGTTTTATAAAACGCATGCTCGACGAAGCATTGCAACATACGCGTAAGCGTTCAGTTGGTTCTAAAAATTTGTTGGATTATGACCAGGTCCAGGAAAGGCTTGCACGCCTTCAGGCTGCCTTTACCATAACTTCTTCTCTTGGCACTGCTGCCAGTAAAATTGTTGCTGTAAATACAGATCTTGCATCTTTCCGCCTTGAAGCAAACGTTTTAAAAACAGTAACTTCAGATTTAATGCAGGAATCAGCCCAATCCCTGCTTCAATTGATTGGTGCAAAAGGCTACAAACTAAATCATATTGCAGGTAGTGCTACTGTCGACAGCCGTCCGTTCCAGATTTTCGAAGGCTCAAATGATATTCTTTATGCGCAGATATCAGAATCGGTTATCCGTACAATGAAAAATGCTAAGGAAAAAACGCTGATGAGCTTTTTTAAAGGTTACGAGAATTCTAAACAGGCAATTGAACAACTGAAAGGACTCTTCGATTTTGAGCTCGACCTGTATATGCCTCAGCGTAAACTTGTTGATCTCGGTAAGGTTATCAGCCGGGTTATTTCAATGGACTATGTTATCCGCAATGCGGATACAGGTTTCCGCCTCGATCTTATTGACAATGCTGTAGATATTCTTCATCAGGAAATTTCAAGCATGATCACATCCTTTAATCATTATCAAAGGGCGATGCTTGTTGAAGACTATGAAGATGGCACTGGCTGGCCAGGTGTGAGGTTCTGAAATCGGAATGATGTGAACATCTCTTTTTAGAATTTAACTTGAATATGTTTTGTGTTTCAGGAATTTGTAAAGTGTTACAGATGAAAGGATACTGTATATAGTACCAGCAATAAGCATTGCCATTCCCAGACTGAATTTGTCGTTTATCCATCCGAAGAATGGTCCGAGTATTGCAAAAATCATCCGGATAATAAAGTTTCTTACTGAAAGAACTGTAGCTCTAACATCAGAAGTACTGATGTTGTTGATATAACTGCGCAGAGTTGGAGTGGCAACTCCTCTTGCCATATAAAATACAAGCAGGATCAGGATTCCGGAGTAATTTGTTGAAAATGCGAGGATAAAATAGGATACACAGAGCGAAACCGTAAACAGAAGTACTGTTCTGGCTGGTCCAAAGCGTTTTTCAATTTTCCATGCATATAATGCTGCCAGTCCGACACATAAGTTTAAAATTGCCCAGGAAATTCCGAAAAATTCGGTTGGCATCTGTAGTTTAATAAAGTAAGGTTGTACAAGCCAGGCCATCGAAAGGGTTGAAGCCCCTGTTAGGGCTGAGAAAAGAGTATTCCACTTTAGCTTTTTATTCGTTTGCAGAACGTTACGCACAATTTTAGGAATATCACGCAGAATTGGTTTGATGATTGTTTCTTTAATTGGCGGTTCTCTTAAAAATAATGCAGCTGCAATTCCTGAAAAAGCAACGATTGTCTGTATATAATATGGTGTTCGCAGAGAACTTACAGCGATTAAGCCGCCTATAATCCCAGCAAAAGCTTCAGCAAAATTACCTGCCATTGTTATCCTTCCGTCGAAACGTGTGTATCTGTTCTCATGTCCGGCAGCACTTAAGGAATCGTAAAGTATGGCTGAATCAGCACCAGACACCAGGCTCATACCCAGCCCGAGTACAGTTTCTGCCACAGCAAATTGCCAGAATCCATAAGAGATGGAATACATCAGGAAACCAATGAAGCCGAATACAGTTCCGATAAGGATGCTATGACGCCTGCCAACCTTGTCGGCAAAATACCCAGAAGGGATCTCCAGAAGCATGAGGCTGAACGAATATACCGATTGCAGAATGAAAATATCCTGCATACTTAATCCATTCGACTTGTAAAAAAGTACGATAATTGGCATTACCAGATTCATCCATTTGGCAATCTTTATGAAAATCAGCGAGATAAGGTTGCGTTGAAAACTGAATGCCATGTTCTTTTAGCTTGTTGTATTTTCAGATGCAAATATCTTCATAATTTTAATTGACAACAGTATCATTATTGTTAAATTTGCAATCTATTTGAAATGTAAGTTAATCGGATTGCTTTTAATTTCTTAATGTAAGTAAGGCGGATTATGAAAAATAAATATATTGATCTAATTGAGCAAACGTTTGAATTTCCACAAGAAGAATTCAAAGTTATTGATAATGAGCTGTATTTCAATGACATCCCACTAATGGATATTATTACTCAATATGGAACACCCCTAAAAATTACCTATCTGCCGAAAATCAGTCAGAAAATTAAAGCTGCCAAACGATTATTCAATGTTGCCATGGCAAAGGAGGATTATCAGGGGGATTATCATTTCTGTTATTGTACAAAAAGTTCGCATTTCTCCTTCGTACTGGAAGAAGTCCTTAAGAACGACGTACATCTGGAAACTTCATCAGCTTTTGATATCCCGCTTATTGAAGCTTTATATGAAGCAGGTAAGCTGAATATGGATAGATATATCATTTGCAATGGATTTAAACGACCTCAATATATAGAAAACATTATTGATTTACACAATAAAGGGTTTCATAACATTGTGCCTATTGTGGATAATAAGGCTGAAATTATGCAATATGAAAATGGCTTGAATAATAAGATTAAGCTTGGTATCCGGATAGCATCCGAGGAAGAACCGAAGTTCGAGTTCTATACTTCGAGGCTTGGTATTCGTGTTAATGATATTATATCTCTTTACAGGGAGAAGATTGAAGGCAATCCGAAATTTGAATTGAAAATGCTTCACTTCTTTATTAACACTGGTATTAAAGATACAGCATATTATTGGAATGAGTTGTCGAAGAGTGTTAACCTCTATTGTGAAGTGAGAAAGATTTGTCCTGAACTCGATTCATTGAATATTGGTGGCGGATTCCCGATTAAAAATTCGCTTGGCTTTGAGTATGAATATGAATACATGGCCGAGGAGATAATTGCGCAGATAAAAAATATCTGTGTACAGAATAATGTTCCGGAACCTCATATTTTTACAGAATTTGGTAGTTATACTGTTGGTGAAAGTGGAGCAATCCTTTTTTCTATCATCGATCAGAAACAACAAAACGACAGGGAATACTGGAATATGATCGACAGTTCCTTTATGACTACTTTGCCGGATACCTGGGCAATTAATCAGAGGTTTATTCTGCTGGCTGTTAATAATTGGGAGATGGAATATCAAAGAGTATTCCTTGGTGGACTTACCTGCGACAGCCAGGATTATTACAATGCCGAGGCACATGCAAATGCTGTTTTCCTTCCGCGTTTGGCTGAAGATAAGCCTCAATACATAGGATTATTTCATACAGGAGCATACCAGGAATCTCTTGGAGGCTATGGCGGAATTCAGCACTGTTTAATTCCTGCACCCAAGCATATTATCATCGATATTGATGAAAATGGAGATTATTATACAAAACTTTTTGCTAAAGAGCAGAGTTACAAGTCAATGCTAAAAACTCTGGGTTATTAGGATTTCGTATCTTTGCAAAAAATTTCAGGGCTGCTGACAGGTATTAAAAATCAGACCCTTGTTTATGAATTAATCTAATTATTATGGTACATTTTGGTGATATTCCTAAGCAATATGCTAAACTTAAGGAATCTGAAATTGTGATTCTTCCTATCCCTTATGATGGAACTTCCACTTGGATTAAAGGTGCCGATAAGGGCCCGGAAGCCATTCTTGAAGCTTCTGCAAACATGGAGCTTTATGATATTGAAACAGATTCTGAAGTTTACCAGCAAGGTATTTTTACTGCTCCCCCTGTAACAGAAAATTCTTCTCCTGAAAAAATGGTAGAAGCTGCTTATCAGGCTGCTAAAAAATATGTAGATGCTGATAAATTCCTGATCTCTCTTGGTGGCGAACATTCGGTGTCCTATGGCCCGATACGTGCTTATGCTGAGAAATATCCCGATCTTACTGTGCTTCAACTGGATGCACATACTGATCTCAGGAATGAATACCTGGGCAGTAAATTCAATCATGCCTGCGTAATGGCAAGGACCCAGGAGTTATGTCCTGTTGTTCAGGTTGGTATCCGCAGTATGGATGTTGAAGAAAAAGAAAGGGTTGTTCCTACTAAAATTTTCTGGGCACACGAAATCCATAAATCGAATGATTGGATGGAAAGAGCTGTTGGTCAGCTTTCTGAGAATGTATATTTAACTATTGATCTCGATGTTTTTGACCCTTCCATTATGCCATCAACGGGGACACCTGAACCAGGTGGAATGTTATGGTATAAGGTACTCGATTTTATGAGGCTGGTGCTGATGCGCACAAATATAGTGGGTATGGATATAGTGGAATTATGCCCAAATCCTGATAATAAAGCACCTGACTTTCTGGCAGCAAAACTGCTTTATAAAATCCTTAGCTACAAATATTAAGATTTAATCTGAATTTCAAATTAATACTATACCAATAAAGGAAAACCAATAAAAATGGAAAAAAAAGAACTCCTTAGAGAAACCGTTAAGCATATTGATTTCACATCATTCGATTCTACAATACTGATTAATGCCATGCGCGACATGTCCTTCACTTCTCGCGATACAGCCTCTGCTGCTGATATTTTTAAGCGGATGGTTGATGATAAGGACTGTACTATTATTCTCACCCTTGCCGGCAGTACAAGCGCAGGCGGATGTATGAATCTTTATGCTGATCTGATTAAATACAACATGATTGATGCTATTGTTGCTACAGGTGCATCTATTGTGGATATGGATTTTTTCGAAGCCCTTGGGTTCAAACACTACAAAGGCACTCCCCATACTGATGATACCATGCTCCGCGATACGCTCATCGACAGGATCTATGACACTTACATTGACGAAGAAGAACTCCAGGTATGTGATATGACAATCCGCGAAATTGCCAATGAATTACCCCGGAAGCCACATTCATCCAGGGAGTTTATCCGCGAAATGGGCAGGTATCTTACCCAGCATAGCAAAAAACCAAATTCATTGGTTCAGTTGGCTTTTGAGCACAATGTGCCTATTTTCTGTCCTGCCTTTTCTGATAGCAGTGCAGGTTTTGGGTTGGTACGCCACCAATGGGATAACCCTGATAACCACGTTAGTATCGATTCAGTAAAAGATTTTCTTGAGCTTACCAGGATTAAAATGGCTGCAAAAACTTCCGGTCTCTTTATGATTGGTGGAGGTGTTCCTAAGAATTTTGCTCAGGATACTGTAATTTGTGCTGAAATCCTTGATAAAGAAGTTCCAATGCATCAATATGCTGTTCAGATAACAGTTGCTGATGTTCGGGATGGTGCCTGTTCAAGCTCCACATTAAAAGAAGCCGCCTCCTGGGGAAAGGTTGATACCCTTTATGAGCAGATGGTATATGCTGAAGCTACTTCGGTACTTCCAATGATTGCAAGCTTCGTTTACCATAACGCCGACTGGAAATCACGTCCACGGTATGATTGGGGAAAGAAGATTGATGAGAAAGCTATTTAGGGCAGAAGGGCAGAAGGGCAGAAAGCAGTAGGCAGAAAGCAGTAGGCAGTAGGCAGAAAGCAGTAGGCAGAAAGCAGAAAGCAGAAAGCAGTAGGCAGAAAGCAGTAGGCAGAAAGCAGTAGGCAGAAAGCAGAAAGCAGTAGGCAGAAAGCAGTAGGCAGAAAGCAGAAAGCAGAAAGCAGAAAGCAGAAAGCAGTGGGCATCGCCCATCGAAAAGATGGTGCAGAGCTATATATGACCCTGTAAGGGTCGGTACTAAATAACTGCTGTTGCTGCCTAAGATTGTAATGCTGTCCCGAAGATAAACGCCTTGTTTGAGCGGTCTCCTAAAGTAGTCCGCCCTTGCAGGGCAGGATTAATTTTTACCTTAAAAAATTGACAGATTGCTACATTAACACCAGAAGGTTTGATGTTTATTTTTTGGTTAACGGAAGACAGATGGCTCAGGGCTTTCTGTCTTCTTTTTTTTCTGTGTAGATATAGTTTATCAAGGGTGGCTGACTTTGTTGGGTTTCTTCCTGTGTGTCTGCAGGATTGTTTGGCGGGACTTCTTTTGCTGGAGTTTCTGCTAGTCGCCAGGGCGCATTTTCATCATCTTCCTCATCGTTTTCGTCATTCCATTGGTATTCCTGCTTTTGCGGACCTTCTTTTCTGTAGTACCAAGCGACCACAGCTCCAGAAATCAACCCCATCAAATGCGATTCCCAGGAGATGTCTTTATCCGGAAATAACTCTGGAAAAATCCCCCAAACAAGACTCCCATACGTAAATGCCACCATAAATGAAATCGACATCAGCCGTTTATCTCTTCTTAACATCCCACTCAGAAACACAAAGGATACAAAACCATAAATAAGTCCGCTTGCCCCTATGTGAAAGGCTTCTCTGGCCCAGAACCATACCCAGATTCCGGTAATTATCCATATTGCACCAATTACCCTGAAGGCAATTTCCCTGTAAAAGTAAAAGATACAGGAGGAAAGTATAAAGGCAGGAATCGTGTTTGAGTATAAATGCGACCAGCTTGCATGAATAAAAGGTGATGCTATAATGCCGGCCAGACCTTTAACATGCAGAGGGTAGATGCCAAGAAATGCCAGATCAATCTTTGTTGAAACTTCGAAAACCCTGACGATCCAAATAAGAATTACAAAAATAACCGGGAAGAACAGACTATTGTAATATCGGCGGGTTTCGTAATTCACAGTATGCTATTTGGTCTGATGCCTGTAAAAATTATGCCATCTTTTGTAGTTGCCATTATGGCATATAGGATTGCGCTCCTGTTTTAAGTATAGAACTTCCCTTTTGGGATACACATCCACTTATGGCAATTGCCGGTATAATATGCTGCCCCTTTATCTTCAATATCCAGTGATATTCCTCCGGGAGCATGGGCGCCGTCAACAAAACAATAAATTCCCTTTTGTTGTGGTTTGAAAACGATTTCTTTCACTGGGAATATCAGTGCTGTAGGAGAGGTAATATGATCGATAAAAACAAGCTTCGTTTTTGATGTTACAGCCTTAAGGATTTGTTCAGTAATTATTTCTGGTGAGGATATAGGGAATTCAACAGGAATTCCTTTAACAATCAGCCCTGTTCTTTTAGTCACATAATCAAATAAAATAAATATAAGACATCTCTTTTTTTTCTTTTTTTTCTTAGGTGATTGTAAAGCGTGGACTGCAGACAAGCATGATGCGTATATTATCTAAAGTGCCCGCACGATAATATCTTTCAAATATTGGTTTTGGAAGTCAGTTTGTTCGCCAATGCGGGCTTTGCCATCAGAGACGAACCTGGCTGACAGGGGTTTGTTGTATTTCTTTGAAAGCGAAAGTAAAAGGTTTAACAGTTGCTGAACACGTTCACTACTTTCATCGATACCGATAGGATAAGTGTCGATTCCAAGTCCTGAATGAAGCGAAAGAAAAATGTTTCTCTCGATGCTGAAATTTCCATTTTCATATTCCTGAGCAAGCTCAAAGTCCTCAAGGCAGGGGAACATTAGCCCGCACAAACCCACCGGCACAGGATTCTGAGATTTGATGAATGCTGACAGCTTAACATAGGAATTACTTGTCACCGAATTGGTAAAACTGCCATGGATATTTTTCATCAGGTTCACCAGGCTGCTGTGCCCTGAATACATTGGAGCTATTGAAGAATCGATTCCCAGAAAATCATTCTCGGTAGCAAAGACGGAATTTAATTCTTCCCAAACCTCCTTCATTCGATGCAGCCAATCATCAAGGCCGCTGCAACCTTCTGTAAGATCGGTTGGCTGCAGACCAATACTAAATCCATTCTCCTTGTAATTAGCTGCCGGAAAAAATGCGGAAGAGTAAACATTTGAGAAAGTATACGAAAAGTTAAATGTTTTTTCGGGTTTTGTGTTGATGATAGTGAAGAGCAGATCGATATCTTCAGCCTTTACATAATCATCAATTTCCAGATTGAATGAAATGTTCCCGGATTCGAAAAAACTATTGAGTTGTACTTTGCTTTGTTCCCTGTTAAAGCTGCCAGCTCCAATAAACAGATTTTTCTCCCTGAAAAGTTCATTCAGAACGGAAATAGTGGAATTTGCTGCTACTATCCTTTTTGTTTGAACAAGGTAGTTTTTCTCTGTAAGTTTTTGCTCAAGAGCTTCAAGCCTGTCAATAATTTCAACTGCAGGTTTATCTGAAAAATAGCATATTGAACGAACGATTTTTTGTGTCATTGCTGCATTTTAATAAAGTAACACGTTTTCTTTCGATAAACGTGTTACAATTTAAACAGTGAAAGTGAATTGAATATTTAAATATTTTATTTACTGAAGTATTCTTCCATTGGTAAAAAATAGTAATCCTCCCATCCTTCTTCATACGATGGGCCTTGTCCTTCAGGAATGTTGTAATGATGAATGGATAACTCCGTGCCTTCATTGGTTTCAAAAAAAGAAACTTCTATTGCAGAGTCCTCGGCATCTTCAGGGAAATCGCTGCTTCGCCAGCTTTGAAGAATCCGGGTATAGGGTTCGAGTTCAATGTTTTTTCCGGTAATATATCCATCCCAAACACTGAAAGTGCCACCTGGTTCAGGATCAATCAGTGCTGGCTGTATTGTAAACTCAGTGTGCTCGCGGCTGTCAAGCCAGGCTTTGTATAGCCTTTCTGCAGTGGCAGGAAGGACAATCGATATAGTGAATTCATCCATTTTGGGATATTTTTTGAGAACCTAAAAGTAATTTAAAACTTTGAATATGCCTAACCTATTTATGTAAATCTAAAGTGAAATTGCACTTAAACAGGCCTGTTTTTGTACTTTTGCAAAAAAAACTGATTTCATGCTTTGTATCTTTTATCCTTTTACTGATCCTTACCTTAACCTTGCAACTGAAGAATATCTGCTTAAGGAATTTAAAGAAGATATTTTTTCGCTGTGGCAGAATTCACCCTCAATAATTGTTGGGAAACACCAGAATGCACTGGCAGAGATAAATATAGACTTTGTAAAGGAAAATAATCTTAAAGTAGTAAGAAGACTTTCAGGAGGTGGCACAGTTTTTCATGACCTTGGTAACCTGAATTTTACCTTTTTAATGAATGGTAAAAGCGATCAGCTTGTTGATTTTCATAAATATACAGTGCCTATACTTGAAGTGCTTCTGAAACTTGGGATTGATGCGAAATTTGAAGGCCGCAACGACCTGACCATTGCCGGTAAAAAATTCAGTGGCAATGCTGAGCATGTATACCGTAACAGAATTCTTCATCATGGTACCTTACTTTTTTCATCCGTTATGACTGATCTTTCTGCTGCTTTAAACGTTGATCCACTGAAATTTCAGGATAAGGCAGTTAAATCTGTTCGCAGCAGGGTTACAAACATCAGCGATCATCTCCTTCAACCTATCAATTTGTTTGATTTTAAGGATATGCTTATGAAACATGTAATGCAGATGTATCCTGAAGCTGAACTCTATGAACTTACAGATATTGACAAGTTGAATATCAGCAATCTTGCCGAAACTAAGTATTCAACCTGGGAATGGAATTTCGGATATTCTCCAAAATATAATCTGCAGCGCTTTATCAAAACAGAAGGTGGAAAAATTGAATTTGACCTCGATGTTGAAAATGGAATTATTAAAGATATTAAAATATTTGGAGATTTTTTTAACACCAAAGATGTATCTGAAGTCGAACTCTTACTGAAGGGCTGCAAACACAGCCCTGATGCGGTTAAGGAGCGGCTGCTGGGTGTAAACATTGGCGATTATTTTACCCGTATCGGGGCAGAAGAATTTGTTAATGGGATGTTCTGAAGATAAGGCATTTTATTTTTTTCGAACATAGTTAGGCCGTAATTGTTACAAGACGTTATTGATAAAGATTTTTTAAAATGGAAGCACAAGAAATATTTGACAGACTTTGGATTGATTATACAAAAGAAAACCCTCATGCAAAAGGCGTTTTTGATGCATTTGTAAAGCTGGGTGAAAATGTCGTAAATGATCATATTGCTTTCCGCACCTTCGACGATCAGCGTGTTTCGGTAGATGTTCTGGCCAGGCCTTTTCTTGAATGCGGGTATGAGTTTAAAGGAAATTACATTTTTACTGAAAAACATTTGTTCGCCAAACATTATGAACATACCAGCATAAAAGAAGCTCCTCGTGTTTTTATCTCTCAATTGGTAGTGCGCGATTTCAGTCCTTTCCTTCAGGACAAAATCAAGCAGATTATTGATGAGATCCCCATAGACAACCTGCAATCTGATGACTTAATTTACTCAGGCCGCCTATGGGATAAGCCATCATATGAGGTCTATGAAAAACTCAGGTCTGAATCTGAATATGCTGCCTGGGTATATGTTTGGGGTTTCAGAGCAAACCATTTTACAGTAAGTGTGAATATGCTGAAAACCTTAAATACAATTGAAAAGGTGAATCAATTTGTAAAGGATCAGGGATATCTTCTGAATGACTCTGGAGGAGAAATTAAAGGAACTCCTGCTCAACTCCTTGAACAGTCGAGTACAAAGGCAGGAATCGTAAAAATGGATTTTGCCGAAGGTGTTTTTGATGTACCGAGCTGTTATTATGAATTTGCCAGGCGGTATGAGGATGCTGACGGAGAAATCTATTCAGGTTTTATTGCAAAATCAGCCGATAAAATTTTTGAATCTACCGATTTTTATAAAAAATAACATCATCGGTATGGCATGATAAAATGCGAAACGGTGGAGACGTAGCATGCTACGTCTCTACATGCCGGTTTGGATATGCGTCGAATATTATTTTAATATTTTCAATTCTTTCAAAATAGCAAATACGATTTCTTTACGTGCTGTTGCAAAATTTTTGTTTGTCGAATCTTTAGATTGAATACAGTTTGAAAAGAACCATGTGTTGTCGGGGGTTTTTATATATCCGACATACCATCCGACATTTGTATTATCCATAATGCCCCAGCCGGTTTTCGCGCGAAGAACCACATTTGCAGAATCTTTTTCAATCATTATATTTTTTACGATGTCCATTGAACGCTGCGAGAAGGGGAGGATGTTGGCATCAAGCCTTTGCAGAAAATCGATCTGCTGGTTCGGACTTATTCTCAATCCTCCTGTCAGCCAGAATTCGTCAACTCCACCAGTTGTATCCGCATTTCCATAGGCTGTTTTGTTCATCCAGTATTTCATGTTCAGAACATCTACCCTGCGTGCCAGTTCCTGATAATACCAAACCGTGGAGTTCCTGAAAGCAGTTTTCAGATCCTGATCGCAGTTCCAGTTAGGGTTCTGCCGTACAACACTATCCCATTTAAGGACAAAATTTTCATCTTTTATTACGCCCGATTCTAAGCCGATTAATGAATTGCAAATTTTAAAAGTGGAGGCGGGTGTAAAATTTTCAGTAAACTGAGAGGCGTTGTATAAAATGTATTTATCCTTTTTCTGGTTGTATAATGCAAAGGATCCAGTGAGGTGATATTTGTTATAATATTTGCCGAATTCATAGTTTATCTCCTTATCCATTCTGAGTTTACAAGAGGAAAGGATGCTGCAGATTATCAACAGAAGCAGCGATAATTTTATTTTCATGCCGTGGAATTTACAATCAGGTAAATTAGTTAAAAACAGATAGTTTATCCGAATGTTCATGTCGCATTCTGTATTTATTGAAAAACACAGTCAACGTTTGTGCGGGTCAGGAAGATGTTACCGGATGAAGCATTGTTCCCATAGCTAAATGTTGTTCCTGTAATAATGTTATCATCGTTGCTGTCTTTCAGGAGATTAATCCCTTTGTCGGACTGAGCCCCGCCGAAGGTTTTAAAAACCAGCTCTTTTCCTGTTTCGTCAACTTTCAGTATAAATACATCATTATTCATTGTAGTAACATCATAGGATGATCCAATTACAGTTAATGAACCGTCCAAATTTGCTTTTAACGAATATGCTTCCTCCGTTATAGTTGCAAGTCCGTATTCTTTTGTCCATAAGGTATTACCCGACTGGTCAGTTTTAATAAGTAATATCTGTCCATAACCATTTACGGTATGCATTCCACAGATTAAAAGTTGTTCGGTAGGTAATTCTATTGTACAAAATGCCCATCTCCCATCGGCAGGACCTATTTTTTTATCCCAGAGCTTGTTCCCGTCAGCATCTGTTTTGAGAATGTATGCCTGCCGGGCATTTCCATTGTCTTCATTCGTGCCGCTTACAAGATAGCCTCCTTTTTTAAGCTGAAGCAAGTGGAAAAGCGTTTCCTGGTCAGGATCGCTGTATGTTTTTGACCAGATCAGATCCCCATTCGGGTTGATTTTGGTAAGCTGTATATCGTTAAATACATCGGATGAATAGCTGTTGGAGCTTCCGCCAATTAAGAGATTTCCGTCGGTTGTGGCAATTATCTGGTCACCGTAATCATCTTCTGCTCCACCATATGTTTTCGTCCAGATTGTATCTCCGGAAGAAGTTGTTTTAACAAGAAGAATTTCAACTTTTGCCAGATTGTAATTTCTTGCTGTGGTTCCGCAAATAAAGAGTTCGCCAGAAGGTAATTCAGCAATGGCATGTGCAACGCTCATATATCCGGCATAAATATCCTTACGTTGTAAAAGATCTCCTGTTTTCGTGGTTCTGAGTACTGTAATGTTGTTAGTTGTGTTCCCGCAGAAAAGTAGGTTGTTACTGATGCTGCATATGGTAGAATGATCGAAATTTCCAATGTTTCCCTGTTGTGTAAAGTAGGTCGGAAGTGGCTCCGGATACACAAGTTCATCAGTATCAGATTTTTTACATGAAATTATCAATAAACAGAAAATCAAAACAGAGATTAGTTGCCGCATTGCCTGAATTTTAGAAAATAAAGGTACGAAATTTGACGCTTCTGCTGGATATTATTCGTTAGCTTTGTATAAACGAAATTCGAAAAGATGATAAAAAGAATATTTATCTTCATATTATTTATACATGGCTTTTCTGTACTGCCGGGTTTCGCACAAAAGAAAAGTCAAACCATCAGTGGTTTTGTAAAAGAACAGGGTAGCGGGGAGTTATTGCCGGGTGTAAATGTGTTTATTCCTGAGTTAAAATCGGGTACAATTACCAATACCTATGGGTTTTATACACTAACAATTTTAGAAGGAGAGTATTCTATTGAGTTTTCATATGTTGGTTACAAGAAAGAAGTTGTTAAACTTACCCAGAACCCCGACACAAAACTGGATATTCAGCTGATCAGGAATGTAGAAATAGAAGGTGTGGAAATAAAGGCAGAAAAGTCTGAAAAGCTTACGCAAAGCAGCGACATGAGTGTGATTTCTGTCCCGGTGCAGCAGATCCGGTCAATACCCGCATTGTTAGGCGAGAAGGATGTGTTCAGAACCTTACAGCTGATGCCCGGAGTTCAGAAAGGTGGAGAGGGGAGTACCGGGATTTATGTTCGTGGTGGAGGTCCTGATCAGAATCTTATCATTCTGGATGATGCTGTTGTTTACAATGCAAGCCATTTGTTCGGTTTTTTTTCGCTGTTTAACGGAGATGCTTTAAAGAGCGTAGAGCTTACAAAAGGCGGGTTTCCTGCCCGATATGGAGGTCGCCTTTCTTCAGTTGTAGAAATGAATATGAAGGATGGAAATAAGGAGAAATCTGCCGGGGAATTCGGGGTCGGACTGATTTCCTCAAGAGTCGTACTGGAAGGCCCGATCGTTAAGAATAAGGTCTCCTATCTGTTTTCGGCTCGCAGAACCTATCTCGACTTGCTTATGCGTCCTTTTATGCCTGCAAATCAAAGAACCGGTTTTTACTTTTACGACCTGAATGCGAAAATAAACTGGGATCTTGGCAGAAATAACAAGTTATACCTGAGTGGATATTTTGGCAGAGATAAGTTTTATTTTATCGACAAAAGCACTGATTATAATGGTGATGAATACAAAGATGAATTTGGTTTGTACTGGCAGAACGCAACAACAACGCTTCGATGGAATCATCTTTACAACTCTAAATTATTTTCGAATACATCTCTGATATTCAGCAATTTCGGAATGTTTATCTATGCAAAGAACTATACAGCAGATAATGACTATAGCCTGCGGTACAATTCGGGAATCCGCGATTTTACTATCAAAACAGACCTTGAGTACCATCCTTCGGTTTCCTATCATTTACGGGCTGGCATTGTTGCCACTCAGCACCGTTTCATTCCAAGTGCCCTGGTAGAGAAAGGAGTTGATAACTATTTAAACAACAACCATAAAACAATATATGATACCGAAGAAAGTGGTATCTACATTGAGAATCATTATGATTATGGTTCAAGAATGAGTATAAATGCAGGATTGCGTTTAAGTAGCTATTTTGAGAAGGGAAAAACTTATTTCAGGCCTGAACCACGATTTTCAGCAAACTATATTTTAAAGGAAAATTTTTCGGTTAAACTGGCATATGCTGAAATGAACCAGTATATCCACCTGCTTTCCAATACAGGGATAGGTCTTCCCACGGATTTGTGGGTTCCCTCAACTCCACGGATCCCGCCTCAGCATTCTCAGCAGATTTCTGCCGGGCTGGCCAGAGATTTTCAATCGCCCGAATTTTCTATGACTTTAGAAGGCTATTCTAAAAAATCAAGGAACATAATTGGATATAAACAAGGTGCCTCCTTTCTCATTATTGATGATCCCGGGCAATCATCGGATTATTCATGGGAGAATAATATTACCAGCGGAGAATCAAAATCATATGGTATGGAACTTCTATTACAGAAGAAAAGAGGAAAATTTAATGGATGGATTGGGTATACGCTTTCCTGGACAAAATTGAGATTCGATGAATTAAACCACGGAGAATGGTATTTTGCTAAGTACGACAGAAGACATGATCTTTCGGTTGTTTGCCTGTATAATCCGAATGAGCGGATCAGCTGGTCGGCAACCTGGGTGTATGGAACGGGTAACGCAATAACGCTGCCACAGGGCACCTTCGACCTGCAGACACATATGCCTGCTGGAAATGGAATTAGTAATTTACTGCAGTTAGGGTATCCGCGTGAGGTTCATGATTTTGGTAAAGTAAATGACTTCAGAATGCGCTCCTATCACCGGCTCGACCTGGGTGTTAAGCTTCATATGAAACTTCCGCATTATATTAGTACCTGGGAGTTAAGCGTATATAATGCATACAACAGGCACAACCCGTATTTCTATTTTGTTGAGTCTACCTTCACAAATGGGAAATCAACCACAGTTTTAAAACAGGTTTCTCTTTTTCCTATTATTCCTTCAATTAGCTATAGTATAAAATTCTGATAATGAAAAACTTTAGATATAGTACGTATTTTAAAGAATCATTCAATATAATTCTGAAACATAAAAGGTTTATGCTGTTCCTGATACCCTTATTCGGGTTTGTTTTTAACGCCTGTGAGGATATGGTTTCAAACGTTAGTGTGCCTGAGTATTCCCCTAAACTAGTGGTTTTCAGTTATATTTCACCTTCCGATTCTATTATTACTGTTAAAGTTAAAAAAAGCAGCCCTGTTTTCGGTACGAATACAAATAACCCTGAAACGATTACAGTTACAGATGCAAATGTTGTTATTTCAAATGGATTGAATTCAAAAACGATTCCTTATGTCAGCAATTATTACAATGATTTTGAAGGGGCCTACATTATTTCTCAGAGAGATTTTGCAATTTATGCCGGTCAATCCTACAAGCTGGAAGTGAGTTCTCCCGGAGGTTTTTATGTTACATCCTCCTGTTTTGTTCCGGCGATTCCAGAAACAGAAGTCGCCGTTGACCATGTCGATTCTTTTGATTATGGCGGAATATGGGTATTCAGAGCTAATTTCCATTTTAAAGACATACCGGAAATTGAGAATTACTGGAGATTATCAGCCTCCAGAAAAGCTATAAATCCCTCTACCTTGCAAATGGAGTATTATGATGTGAAATTCGATATTGGCGATTATTTGGTGAGTGATGCAGGGAAAGATGGCTCAAATATTTCCTATCTGACGAATGAATTTGAAGTTATAAATGACGGTAATCCGAATTTTATTATTGACCTGTTTGCAATTGATTATCAGTATTATATATTTCATAAGGAGGCTGATTTAGCTGGTGATGATTATGGAAACCCATTTTCAGAGCCAGTGGTTATGATCAGCAATATTAACGGAGGTCTTGGCTTGTTTTCAGCATACAATAAGCGTACTTATTCGTTTAATTTGAGCAAAAAGTGAGAAATCAGATTAATTACATGTTGTCAGGATTCATTAAATATCTAAAAGAATTAAACCTTCCGTTTCTGAAAAATAATGGAAAGCTTATTTTTCAGATTCTCCTCACTTTACTGTTTATTGCGGTAGGAATTTGGTTTATTAAGAATGAAAGAGACGAATTACACGATGTAAGCGAAGTCCTTGTGAGGGCCCGCTGGCATTATATAGTAGCAGGGATTTGCCTGACTATTGTTTATATTGCATTACAGGGAATGATGTATGTTAAATGTTTTGCCTCTGTCAGATGCAAGGTCTCTTTCTGGTCGGCTGTAATTTTATTTCTGAAAAGAAATTTTATAAGTGTTTTTCTTCCTGCCGGAGGGGTGTCGTCATTGGCATTCTTTACAGGAGATATTGAAAAGAAGGGAATTACCAGGACTCAAATACATTTCGCCTCCTCTGTTTATGCCTTTGTTGGAATACTTTCTGTTGTAATTGTCGCTATACCTGCGTTTATTTTTGCCATGGTTCAGGGTAGTTTGGGCTCGGGTGAGTGGTATGCACTTGTTGCCATCATCCTTTTAAAGATTATTTCCTTTTTTACCTTCAGATCAATACTCCGCCAGGGTATAGTATATCGCCTGGTAAGCAAAATAGCTCCTGTGGTGGAGGTATTTATGGACGATCTGAGAAACAACAAACTCGACAAACGTCAATTCATTATTACAGTTAATTATTCTATTCTTATTGAAATTGTGGGTATTGCACATCTCTATATGGCCATGCTGGCATTAAATGTTTCTCCAACAATTTTTGCAGCTATAATGGGGTATGTGATTTCAGTAATTTTTTTAATCATATCACCCTTCCTGAGAGGACTTGGTGCAATCGAAGTTTCAATGGCTTACATTCTTATGCGTTATGGCTATTCGAATGTTGAGGCAATCTCAATAACCTTCCTTTACAGATTCTTCGAATTCTGGCTGCCATTGTTTTCAGGTGTTTTAAGCTTCCTGGCTAAAGTTAATAAGTTGATGATGCGTATCCTGCCAGCCGTATTGATTTTTATTCTTGGAATAATAAATATAATTTCAGTATTAACTCCGGCAATTTTAGACCGTCTGGGATCCCTGCTCGATTTTCTGCCGATGGAAACTATCCGTACATCCAATTATTTTGTGATGCTTGCTGGTTTGCTCCTTCTGCTTACTGCAGTTTTCATGCTGAAAGGATTGCGCACCGCATGGTGGTTTGCTCTGATTTTAAGTATTATATCAATTATTGGCAACTTAACGAAAGCAGTGGATTACGAAGAAGCCAGCCTCGCATTTATTGTAATGATTGTACTTTTGTTTACCTATAAACAATATTATATCAAGAGCAATCCACGACTGGTAAATTTCGGCGTACAATCATCGGTACTTACCTTGTTGGTTGTAATGTTTTATGGCGTTTTAGGTTTCTATTATCTTGATAAAAAACATTTTAATATTGATTTTGGAATCGTCGATTCTGTAAGATACACATTTGAGAATTTTTTTCTGGTTGGATTTACAGGTTTGGTCCCCAAAGATAAATTTGCACGCGATTTTCTGATTTCCATAAATATCAGCGGAATTCTCTCAATCTCATTTTTTGTGTACACATTGGTGCGCCCATATCTTGTTAAACTGCAACTTTCCCCGGAAGAAAAGCAGAGGGCATTCGAGTTGCTGACGAAATACGGCAGGTCTGCAGTTGATTATTTTAAAATTTACCCCGACAAAATGTTTTATCTGCCTGATGAGCAGGAAGCATTTATTTCTTACAGAGTGTCTGGTAATTATGCTGTTGTATTAGAAGATCCGATAGGAATTGATGAAACTGAGATGATGCGCTGTATTAGAAAATTTGATATGTTTTGCTACGAAAATGGTTTGCAGAGCATTTATTTCCGCATCCCGGAATCCAGCCTCGGAATGTACGAGAAGCTGAAGAAAAAGAGTTTATTTCTTGGTCAGGAAGGCATTGTTAATGTAAACAGTTTCAGTCTGGAAGGGGGGAGCAAAAAATCGCTTCGCAATGCTGTGCACAAGGTGGAGGATAAAGGCTATAAATCGACAGTGCATTATGCTCCGATAAAAGACGGCCTTCTTCAAAAGCTTCATCAGGTTTCTGATGAATGGCTTAAAATCATGGATAGAAAAGAGATTGTGTTTTCTCAGGGGAAATTTGATTGGAAGGAATTAAAAAATCAAACCATCATTACTGTGGAAAACCCCGAAGAAAAGATAGTTGCATTTTTGAACATAATTCCGGATTATGTGCCGGGAGAAGCCACCTACGATCTGATCCGAAAAACTCAGGATGCTCCTAAAGGTGTTATGGAGTTTATACTTATTGAATTGATTAAACATTTGAAAAGCCAGAATATTAATTCTTTAAACTTAGGATTTGCACCAATGTCGGGTATCGATGATGCACAAACTTTTCCTGAACGATCCATGAAATTTGCGTATGAACGAATCCGCTCTTTCTCTAATTACAAGGGATTAAGAGAATTCAAGGAAAAATTTGATCCCGAATGGAATAACAAATACCTGATCTATGAGCACGATTACGATTTGCTCCAAATCCCTGTTGTTCTTACAAAGGTCATAAAGCCATAGGCTGTCTTAAAGGCAATGGTGATGTTTCATAAAATTGCAGGTTATTTTCAATTCGATGTTTCATTCATTTTTATGTTGAATTCTCCTTAGGAGATAAATGGCAATAGAATGGAATGGCAAAGAACTGTTGCTTCTCCGTAGGAGATTTATGGAATTTGTTTGTTGTTTAATCAATTGAGATAAAAACAATTCGAAACATTTTATTGATGCCCTAAGGGCAATATTTAATCCTACCCCCGCATTTTCTATTGACATTAAAGCCCTCTGGGCTATATGTATTAATGAAAGATATTAGATTTGAAGTTCAGGAAAAATCATTTTATTGAATCCACGTTATTCTGAAACATTACAAAAGCAAAAAGTTTTTTACCCCATTGTATTCTATCAGAATCAGGAATTGGCTCCCAAAAACAATTTATTTCTGTAGAAAGATGGTTACGATACCATTCGGGCAATACCGAAGGCAGCAGCAGCTGCTATCATTCCAATTACGGCCGTTTTAAGTGCACCTTTTAGTAATGGCTGTCCTGTAAGTTTGCTTTTGTAATATCCAAAAATCAGAAGGCAAATTGCCGTAACTACGCATGAAAAAGCAAATGCCTTATGAGTTTCGGGAGTAAGAAAATAAGGCAATAGCGGAATCAGACCACCAACAACATAGGAACTCCCAATATTAAATGCACTCTTATAAGCCCGGCGTTCATCAGGTTTTGGCAGGCCGAGTTCAAACTTCATCATAAAGTTCATCCAGTTGTCCTTGTTTTTACATAGTTCTTCGGTTACCAGATTCTGAGCCGTTTCCGATAGCCCGAATTCCCTGAAAACTTCGCGAACTTCCTCCTTTTCTTTCTCCGGCAAATGTTCAATTTCATAGTATTCCCGCTTTACTTCTGCGTAATAATGATCAATTTCAGTACGGCCGGCAAGATATCCTCCTAATCCCATTGCAATTGCTCCCGCTGCAATTTCAGATATCCCGGCAGTAATAATTATTGAATTTGAGCTGATAACACCTGTTAAACCTGCAGTTAATGCAAAAGGAACTGTAAGACCGTCGGAAATTCCGATTACAATATCCGAAATCATATCGGAGCTTTTTATATGATGTTCTATATGCGTCATATTCTGTATTTTTGTTGCTGGTCAGAGTAATGAATAAAGATATGCAAACTCCCGCTATTAAGCAGAAATTAGTTGAATTGAATTCCAGGCTTTCAGGCGAGCTCTTTACTGATGACTCTACCCTGATAATGTACTCAACAGATGCCAGTGTATACAGAGAGAAACCACTGGCGGTTGCTAGACCAATGAATAAAGGCGATATAATGCGCCTTATCGATTTTGCCATTGCAGAAAACATCTCATTGATTCCAAGAACTGCAGGGACTTCTTTATCCGGGCAAGTGGTTGGTAATGGTATCGTAGTGGATGTTTCGAAATATCTTACGAATATTTTAGAACTAAATGTAGAAGAGCATTGGGTAAGGGTTCAACCCGGTGTTGTACTCGACGAATTAAACAAAAGCCTTGCTCAGCATTCTTTGTTTTTCGGACCAGAAACCTCAACGTCAAACCGCTGTATGATTGGTGGAATGGTTGGTAATAACAGCTGTGGAGCGCATTCAATTTTATATGGAAGTACCAGGGATCATGTTCTCGAAATAAAGGGTTACCTGGCTGAAGCTGCTCCGGATCAAGAAAATCGAGAGGTTTTATTTGCTGCTTCGGGTGTTAAGGAATTTGAAGAAAAATGTAATATAATCGGGCTGGAAGGTGATATTTACAGAAATATCAGGGAGATTCTTTCTGAAACTGCAAACCAGGAAAATATCAGAAAAGAATTCCCTCATCCCGAAATCCACAGGCGAAACACTGGATATGCCATCGACCTTTTGCTGGAAACCGAGCCTTTTACAAAGGGTAAACCTGCATTCAGGTCAATGTATTCTGTGTATTCCGGCGATCAGCCTGAACCTTTTAACTTCTGTAAACTAATTTCTGGTTCAGAAGGCACTCTTATGTTCATGACAGAGATTAAACTGAACCTTGTTCCTCTGCCTCCAAAAGAAAGAGGACTCGTTGCGGTACATTGCAAAACACTCGAAGACGCCTTCAGCGGGAATCTTGTTGCACTTAAATATGCTCCCGGCTCAGTGGAATTAATAGACCACATTATAATCGAATGTACGAAGGATAATATTGAACAGCGGAAAAACAGGTTTTTTATTGAAGGTGAGCCTGAAGCTATTTTAATTGTTGAGTTTGAACGTGAAACCCGCGAAGAAATTAAACTCTTAGCTGCTGCCATGGAAACAGCTATGCGAAGCGAAGGCTATGGCTATTATTTCCCGGTTATTTACGGTCCCGATATCAATAAAGTATGGGCATTGCGCAAGGCTGGCCTGGGTTTGCTTTCTAATGTTCCTGGTGATGCTAAACCGGTAACTGTTATTGAAGATACAGCCGTAAGGCCTGATGATTTACCAGCGTATATGCGCGATTTTAAGACTATTCTTAAAGAAAACGGGTTGGATTGTGTCTATTATGCACATATTGCTACCGGTGAGCTGCATTTAAAACCTGTTCTGGATCTTAAGAATCCCAAAGACCTGATTTTATTCAGGAAAATTGGCACAGAAATCGCCAGCCTGGTTAAAAAATACAGGGGGTCTTTGAGCGGAGAACATGGTGATGGACGACTCAGGGGTGAGTTTATCCCCTTGATGATTGGAGATAGAAATTATGAATTGATAAAAAAGGTTAAAAACGCATGGGATCCACAAGGGGTTTTTAATCCTGGCAAAATAACCGCCACCCCTCCGATGGATCGTTTCTTACGCTACGAATCCGGACAAAAAGTAAGGGAGATTTCTACTTATTTTGATTTCTCTAAAACACATGGAATGCTCAGGGCTGTCGAAAAATGTAATGGTTCAGGTGATTGCCGGAAAACTGAAATTATTGGTGGCACTATGTGCCCGAGCTATATGGCAACCCGTAACGAGAATTCAACTACCCGTGCAAGGGCAAATATTTTAAGAGAATTTCTTACGAATTCCCCAAAATCAAATCCCTTTGATCATAAGGAAATTTATGATGTTCTCGATTTATGCCTTTCATGCAAAGCCTGTAAATCAGAATGTCCGTCGAATGTGGATATGGCTAAATATAAAGCTGAATTTTTACAACATTGGTATGATGCTCACGGAGCTCCGCTGCGGTCAAAATTAATAGCGAATATCAGCAAACTTAATAAATTCGGGATGATCGCTCCCGAGATCTTTAATTTCTTCGTAACAAATTCATTTTTTGCCACGCCGCTTAAAAATTTACTCGGATTCGGAAATCAAAGGAGCATCCCTGAATTATACAAATTTACCTTAAGGAGCTGGCTTAAAAATGTCAACACTAATTCAAATCCAAAGGACGCTAAGGATAGAAAAAAAGTATATCTTTTTGTTGATGAATTTACGGACTATAATGATGTTGAAGTTGGCATAAAAGCAGTAAAACTATTGCAGGCTCTTGGTTACCAGGTTTCAGTTCCTGATCACATAGAAAGTGGCAGAACATATATATCGAAAGGTTTTTTAAAGAAAGCAAAATCTATTGCCAATGTAAATGTGGGCTTACTAAAAGATCTGATCACTGAGGAAACCCCTTTAATTGGCCTTGAACCTTCGGCAATTTTAAGTTTCAGGGATGAATATCCGGAACTTGTATCTGAAAAGTTAGTTCGGGATGCTGAACTACTGGGAAAATCAGCATTGCTGATCGAAGAATTTATTGTCCGGGAATTTGAGAAAGGAAATATCAGAAAGGATCAGTTTACAGACTCTGTTTTGGAGATAAAACTGCACGGACATTGTCAGCAAAAGGCTGTTGCATCTACATTGTCAACTAAAAAGATGTTGAGTATCCCTGTAAATTATTCTGTAGATGAAATTAAATCCGGATGTTGTGGCATGGCGGGTTCATTTGGGTACGAAAAAGAACATTATGAAGTTTCCATGAAAGTTGGCGAGCTGGTATTGTTTCCGGAAATACGGAAAACAAGCGAAACAGTTGAAGTTTCTGCTCCCGGGACAAGTTGCAGGCATCAGATAAAAGACGGAACAGGCAGGAAGGCTAAACATCCTGCTGAAGTATTATTTGAGGCTTTAAAAGCATAAAAAATGCTGATATTTAACATGCTGGAAAAGCTTTATTAATTGGGTGTTTTTTAGTTATTTTGCAACTTGAATTATTGAGATTTAATGCCATATTGATAATAGTAAATTACAAAAAAAAAACTAACAAAAGGACTTACAAATTATGGGCGGAAAAACATTTGCAGAAAAGATTTTTGATGCACCTTGCGGAAGCATAGTATTTAAAAAACCGGATATCGTGCTAACTCACGACAATACAGCCAGCATTGAGAAGACCTTTCAAAAGATGGGCGGGGCCAAGATTTTCGATCCTGATCAGTTACTGATCACACTCGATCACAATGCCCCACCAACGAATTCAAAACTTGCAAACGATTACAAGAGAATTCGTGAAATGTGCGAGGAGCAGGGCATCGAAAAATTCCATGACGTTGGGAATGGTATTTGTCACCAGATTATGTCCTATTATGCCAGGCCGAAGATGTTAATTGTTGGAAGCGACAGTCATACCTGTACAGCCGGAGCTTTCAATGCTTTTGCAGCCGGAATCGACAGAACAGAAACTGCCGGACTCTGGAAACAGGGCGAAACCTGGTTCAGGGTTCCCGAATCAATAAAAATTACACTAAGCGGGAAGCTAAATGCTGGTGTTTATGCCAAAGACCTTTCGTTGTGGATAATTGGAATGATTGGTTCTGATGGAGCGGATTATTTATCCATCGAATATCATGGAGAGGGCGTTAAAAGTCTGGGCATTTCAGAGCGCATGACAATTACGAATCTTGCCTCTGAAATGGGAGCTAAAACTGCTGTATTCCCTGCTGATGAAGTATTGTGGGATTATATTGGTGAAAAAGTTGAAGGTATTTGGGCCGATGCTGATGCTACCTATAAAAAGGTAATTGAAATAAATCTAAGCGAATTATTCCCGGTTGTTGCTGCTCCTCACCACGTTGATAACGTAAAAGCTTTGTCAGAGGTTCAGGGTAAAAAAATCCATCAGGCGCTTGTAGGTACCTGCACAAATGGCAGAATTGAGGATTTAAGGCTTGCTGCAGAAGTTATAAAAGGCCAGAAAGTTGCCAAACATGTTCAGTTGATGGTAATTCCTGCTTCACAGGAAATCTACCTTCAGGCTATGGACGAAGGACTGATCAGGATTTTTATGGAAGCAGGCGGTAATGTACTTGCACCTTCATGCGGGCCTTGCCTTGGAACAGGACAAGGTATACCTGCAGATAATACTACCGTTATTTCTACTGCAAACAGGAATTTCAAAGGAAGAATGGGCAATGGACTTTCAGAAATTTATCTTGCCTCACCTGCTGCTGTAGCATTGGCAGCATTAAAAGGTGAAATAACTGACCCCCGCGGAATTCTTGCAAACGACAAGTATCCTTATAGCGTAGAGCAAAGTAAAACTGTTGATATTGCAGAAAATGAGGATCGTTTTTCCGAAGGATCATGGAATTATTCAGATGTGGATAACCTCAATACGGATCAGATGTTTGCTGGTAATCTTACCTATAATATCAATAGTTCGGAGGGTGATAAAATTATGCCGTATTTATTCAAGGGATTTGATAATAGCTTCGCTGAAAGAGTTAAAACTGACGACATCCTGATGGTTGGAGCCAATTTTGGTTGTGGAAGCTCACGCGAACATCCATCTGTAGGATTAGCTTTTGCCGGAATAAAGGCTGTTATTTGTAAATCAGTAAATCGTATTTTTTATCGTTCATCAGTGAACCAGGGATTGCCAATACTTGTTGTTCCTGAAGCTGTTGATACCTACAAACAAGGCGACCTGGTAAGTGTTGATTTTGCAGCAGGAAAGGTTAAAGTAGGAGATAAAGAGTTTACGTTTAATCCACTTCCTGATAAACTTATGGGTATTTTTGATGCTAAAGGTCTAGTGAATTATGTAAAACGCTAATGTTTTAAAATTTGAATTAATTTTACCGTTGTTTAACCAATTAATGTATTTATCATGAAAAGGATTGCTTTTATTGTTTTATTAATGATGGGCATGTTCGCTGGTGCAATAGCACAGACGGCTCAAGAGAATGAAAACAAAACTGATGCAAAAGGTTTAAAGCAGGGAGCCTGGAAAGAAGAAGCCGGACAGGTTGTTTCAAAAGGCACCTATGTAGATGGAAAGAAAACAGGAACATGGCTTTCATATCATCAGGCAGGATTTCTCAAGAGAATAGAACATTACAAGAATGGAGCCCTCGAAGGAGTGGCAGTGGATATCGATGAACGTGGTTACCTTTCGGCAGAAGAATGGTACAAAACCGACAAACCTGACGGACTTTTCAGAAAGTTTACTTATGGTGGCCGCCCTTTGAGCGAAATGACCTTTATTAATGGAATAAAGGAAGGATCTTGTAAGATTTACTACGAAAATACCGGTAAACTGCAGGAAGAATCCTTCTACAAAAACGGCAAAAAGGATGGTGGAGCAAAATGGTATAGTTCAGATGGTAAACCTGTTGTTGAATACAACTACAAAAATGGTGAATTAGATGGCGCTCAATTAACTTTTTATACCAACGGAAATAAGCAAACTGAAGAGAATTATGCAAATGGAGTACAGATTGGTCCTTTCAATGAATATTATGAAAGTGGTAAAATTCAGACTGTAGGCCAATTTGTTAACGGACAAAAAGACGGTAAGTGGATTGCTTACGATGAAGATGGTAAAGCAACCAAGACCACAACCTTTAAAAATGGTGTAGAGAAGTAATCATGCCAAAAATCAAGAATCCTTATGTGAATCGTGAAGGCTATAACTGTTTCGGTTGTTGCCCCACGAACCCGACAGGATTACAAATGGAATTTTTATTGGAAGGTGATGAGGTGGTGTCGAACTGGCACCCCTCAGAAGCTTTTCAGGGTTGGAATAATATACTTCATGGTGGAATTCAGGCAACCCTCATGGATGAAATTGGAAGTTGGTTTGCCATTATTGAAGGGAAAACTTCAGGGGTTACCAGTAGCCTCAATATCCGGTATAAGAAGCCTGTGCCAACAGATAAAGGCGCAATTAAACTTATAGCCCGCCATAAAGAAACACGACGGAATCTAATGACTGTTGATATACAGTTGTTCGCTCCCGATGGTCAGCTCTGCTCCGAAGCTGTTGCTACATATTTTATGCTGCATCCCAAAATAGCCAAAGAACAATTTCTTTATCCAGGAGTTGATGCTTTTTTGCCTGACAAATCCTAAATATTTGTATACCAGCTAATTACAATTGCACCGATAGCTCTTCAAAGAGTTTTACCCAGTTAATATTTCCGGAATTACTGCCCATCCTTACAATTATCAGCTTCTTTTCCGGGTATAGAAAAATATACTGACCAAGAATTCCTTTGGCAAAAAGGCTGCCATTATTCAACGTTCTCCAGTGGTAAGTATAAGGATATCCCTGCGAATCGCGGGAATCGTTGAAAATAGTTTTGCTTTGCTTTATCCAGCTTTCCGGAATAATCTGCCTGCCATTCCAATTGCCATTGTTAAGATATAGTCTCCCAAATCTTGCAAAGTCGCGGGTATGAGCATTTATACAACAATTTGATTTAATAACCAGGTGCTTCCTGCTGTCGACATTCCAATTGGCATCAGATTCCATCCCGATTTGTTTCCATATCTTTTCCTGCAAATATACATTTGCTGCTACTCCAGTAGCTTTTTCCAGGATCATGGTTAAAATTATTGTGTTAACACTCTGATAATCATAATGTAAATTTGGCGCTTCCTTGATTTTAAGAGTATAGATCATCTTTTTAAGATTGGTCCCATAATAGAATTTAGGCATAGCAGCAAATGGGTTTCCATAACTTTCAACAAATTCAATACCCGATCGCATTGTAAGAAGATTTGCTATACTTACCTCTGCAAAACCCGGATCCCGCATTTCAGGAATAAATTCACTTACCTTCTGATCAATACTTTTAATATATCCTTCCTCAATGGCGATGCCAATCAGCGCAGAAACAAAGGATTTTGAAACAGAAAATGATGGGAGTTCCGACGAACTGCTGTACCTCTTAAAGTACTTCTCATACAAAATGCTATCATTCCTGATTATTAAAAATGAAACACTATGACTCTTTTCCAAAAGCTGATCGAAAGTGTTTGCATCTGATGCCAGTTTTATATCAGCAGGAATCATTAAAGAAATGTTCTGTGTAATCTCCTTAAAATAAAAAGTTTCCTTTCCCTTTAAAATAGCAACAGATTGGAACTTTTTCCCATCATTTATATCAGCAAAATTCCACCAGAAAAACCTCACAATATGGCAGGAAGAAAACAAAAAAATCATAAAAACGACAGCAATAAACACGAAGAATCTGTTCATCGGATAAGAATTTTGTTCCACAACGAAGATAGGAATTTCGTCATAAATGCTTAATAAAACATTAAAACCTCTTGCTGATAGCAGATTTTTGTTCGTACATTTGCAGCGTTAATGGTGGGCAAAATGCAACATGCTTTTTGCCCTGAAAAGGGAATCAGGTGCTTCCGTTTACTGGAAAAATCCTGAACAGTACCCGCTGCTGTAAGCTCCATTCAACGTTTTGTTAATCTTTTGTCACTGCCCTAAGGGGTGGGAAGACCAACAAAACGGGAGCAAGTCAGAAGACCTGCCATAAACAATACAGATTCAAAGCTTTCGGGATAAAAGCTGTGAAATTTGCCTGGCTTCCATGCTGTTTCATATTCCCTTAGTTTTTGAACTGCTTGCTTAAGAGAATCTTACGCATAGTTTTAATGAAACTTACGAAATATAGCAATCCCCAATAATTGATTCTTGAATATAAAAATTCCATCAATAGTATTCAATCTGATTCTATTCCTTCTCGGGATAGTGTCGGGATTTGCTCAGCACGACACTTCACATCAATTACCCGTATTTACAATCAATGAAAACAGGATAAGCAGGTTCTCCTGTGGTTTACATGTTGAAAAACTTGACAGCTTACAGCTCCGGTCAGCAGGCTGTTCCAGTATTGGAGATGTGCTTGCTAACACTACTTCATCCTATGTAAAATCAATGGGGCCTGGCAGTTTGTCGGCATTTTCGATGCGGGGATGTTCAGTTTATCAAACCGCAATAGTATGGAATGGTATCGACATTCGGGCTCCAGGCGCCGGAATGATTGATATTACACTCATTCCGGCATCGTTTTTTGAAACTGTTGAAATACTGCATGGAGGAGCAAGTTCTTTGAGTGGCAGCGGGGTAATCGGTGGAAGTTTAATTCTGGAAAACCATCCGGAGTTTAAGCCTGATAAGGTGGTTGTTGCAGGAATTACCTTCGCAAATTTCGGAGGCAATAATCAACAGCTTTCTGTTAAGTGGTCCGGTGAAAAGTACTATACTTCAACAACTGCTTTCAGGCAATTCAGTCTGAATAATTTTCAATACAACTACGCCAATGAAACCCGGAAAAACCTTCATGGCATGCAGGAGCAAAAAGGTATTATGCAGAATGTTCAGATAAAAAATGGGAATTCCCAATCCTATGGATACTCATTATGGCTGCAGGAATCCGACCGGGAAATTGCACCTTCAATGACGAGTTCTGATAATAATGCAAGCAGAAATGATGCCTCCTTCAGATTTTTGCCTTCCTTCAGATTCCTTAAAGGCAAAAATTCCTTTCAGTTAAAAGGAAGCTTCTTATACGACTTTCTTCGATATCGCGAAATTCCAGGAGATTCAATAGTGCTCATTAATTCTGTCATTACAAACAATTCCTTAAGTGCTGAAGCTGAATATAATCATGTATTTGTGAATGGTATTCACATTGGCTCGGGCATAAATGTCCAGCTGATTTCGGTTGATGTAAACTCGAACGGAGGCTTGAACAAACAGTTGCAATCGGCCGGATTTATTGATGCGCGCAAGGAATGGAAATCAAAATGGATAGTGTCGCTTAGCGTGAGACACCAAATTGTTGAAGGGTATCACTCTTTTGTTTCGCCATCTGTAGGTGTCGAAGGTAATGTTCTCAAAAAACTAAGATTCCGCTCGAATTTCTCCAGAAATTATAGAATACCTTCCTTAAACGACAGATTCTGGCAGCCTGGGGGCAATCAGGATTTATTACCTGAGATAAGCATTAACGCAGAAAGCGGACTGGATTACCTTTTTGATTTATCAGAATTAGCAAGATTAGGAATTCATTCTACAGTATTTATCAGCGATATCAGTAACTGGATTTCCTGGATGCCGGGAACGAATTTCTGGTCGGTTCAAAACATCCAACACGTAATTAACCGTGGAGTTGAGTCCAGTCTTGAACTGAATTCCCGAATTCAGAATATCCGTTACAGGATAAAAGGCAATTATACCTTCGTTCGTTCAACCTATCAGAATGAAATTCTGAAAAACGATTTGAACTCCGGGAAACAACTTATTTATGTGCCAACACACCGCTTTTCCGGACAATTATCCTTGACTTACAAACTATACAGCCTGATATATCAGCATGGGTATACTGGTCGCACCTATGTAACATCCGACAATGTTGAATTTCTGCCTGTTTATGATCTTGCAAATGTTTCATTTTCAAGCGATTTGCCTCAGTATAAAAGGATCTCGATAAATATACATATTGAAATAATGAATATATGGAATAAAGAGTACCAGGTGGTTCAGTATTATCCAATGCCCGGACGATGGATGAAAGGCGGACTTGTAATAAAATGGCTTAAACCAGCTCGGAACGCTGCATTTGCAGGTAGCTATTTGTAATATTAAAACATTTAAAAATAATGATAATGAAACATATTAAAATTGCAGTTTTAAATTTAGGTATTGCTGCATTCCTTGCTGCAGGTCTGATAAGTTGTGAGCGAGATTCAGAATCTGTTGTGCCGGAAACCCCGGGAGCGTTCGACAACGGCGTTTTTGTTTGTAATGAAGGTCCTTTTCAATCCGGAACGGGAACTGTTAGCTTTATAAGCCGCTCTACCGGAATAATTTACAACGATCTGTTTAAAACTTCGAATAACCTTCCACTAGGGAATATTGTACAATCAATGACCATTTTTAAGGGGAAAGCTTACATTATCGTTAATAATGCCAACCGCGTAGAAATTGTAGATATTAAGACGTTTAAATCTGTGGGCTTTATCGAAGGACTTACACTCCCGCGATTTTTTATCGGGATTGCTGAGGGAAAAGCCTATGTTTCATGCTGGGATAATAAAGTTGCAGTTCTTGATCTGTCATCGAATACGATTTCTGCCCGCATTAATGTTGGAACAGGCCCTGAAAGGATGTTAAAAACCGGGAATCTGGTGTTTGTTGCGAACCAGGGAGGTTTTTCTATTGATAGTACAATCACAGTTATTGATGCTTTAACGAATAAATTTCTCTCCACCTTGCCTGTGTTTTCCAAGCCTACAGGAATGGTAACAGATAAAAACGGTAAGCTATGGGTACTTTGCTCAGGCAAGGGCTTTAATGGCTGGCCTCAGCCCGGCGATTCTGAAGGACACCTTTTGAGAATCAATCCTGCAGACCTTTCAATAGAAAAAAATATCACCTTCCCTGATAATTCAAATCATCCGGATAAGCTTGCAATTAACGAAAGCGGCGATGTGCTTTATTATATTTACAAAGAAGGTGTTTACAGCTTCCAGATAGAGTCTGAAACCTTGCGGACCTCTGCTTTGATTTCGAGATCAGGATACTGTTATGCGCTCGACTATGATATAACAGCAAAGTGTATTTACCTTAGCGATCCTTTGGATTATGTGCAGAATGGATGGGTATTCCGCTATAATCCTCTTACAGGTAAGGTTATTGATTCTTTGAAAGCTGGAATAATTCCGACTTTTTTTACGTTTAACTAATCAAAATGAACTTGAAATTGTTTTAATTTCAATCACTTAAATAAAGCAGAAAAAATGAAAAGTAAGGTTAAAGTTTCGTGGATTGATGGTATGGCATTTGAAGCCGATGTGAATAATCATAAAATGATTTTTGATGCCGATGAAAGTGTTGGTGGTCAGGACCGCGGGCCAAGGCCAAAGGCTTTTGTGCTGGGTTCTTTGGGCGGTTGCACAGGAATGGATGTTGTAGCAATGCTAAAAAAGATGAAACAGGAAGTTGCTTCATTTCATATGGAAATTGAAGGAGATGCCAGCGAAGATCATCCAAAAGTGTTCACCCATGTTCATGTGAAATATATTTTTAGCGGAAGCGACCTGGATATGGAAAAACTGAAGAAAGCAGTTGATCTTTCTCAGGATAAATATTGCAGCGTTAGTGCTATGCTGAAAAAAGCAATGGAAGTAAGCTATTCTATTGAAATAATTTAGAGAAAGTTTGGTCTGATAATCTCTAGTAATTCGCTGATAATCATAGCAGTTGCTCCCCATATTATTTGATCTCTGACATAAAAACAGGGTACTTCTGCAGACCAGTTTCCAACGCTTACAGTTTTAATGGTGAGGGTTTCCGGCAGAAATAATTCGTCCAGGGGAAAGCAGATAATTTTTTCTACTTCCTTTGGTTGGGCGCTCATTTCAGGTTTAGATCCAATAAAGCCGATAGCCGGGAAAACCAGGCTGTTACTTGGTGGAATGTACAAATCAGAAAGATGACCAAGAATTGTTACCAGAGATGGATCTATCCCAATTTCTTCCTGTGCTTCCCTGAGTGCTGTTCCAGTCAGGTCTGTGTCCCCTTCTTCCCATCTTCCGCCGGGAAATGAAATCTGGCCACTATGAACACCATCGTATTCAGGTCTTTTGATAACAACAGTATTTATTTTACCCTGCTCAGGGAAAAACAGTATCAGAACCCCACTCTTTCTGGCCCCTGAATAATCAGAATATACGTTCAGGTTGGCAATTCTTCGGAGAGAAGCCATTTTAAACTGAGCTTCTTTGCCAGGCAGTTCTTGCGTCAGCCTGTTTTCCAGAAAGCTTAGAAATTGTTCAAATTGCATGAAAGAGAAATCTGTTTTCCATTACAAAATTATCAATTACAAGTTCAAGTTTAAGAATTAATATTCTAATATCAAATAATTTGTAATTTTACCAATGAAATACGGTTTAAACTATGGTAAAGGAAAAAGGAAGCCCATCAGGTTCTGGTCAGGAAACCTTAAGCGAAGAACGGGAACTTATTCTGCATAACGATGATGTGAATACTTTCGATTTTGTTATCGATGCATTGATAGAAGTATGTTCTCATGAACCCCTTCAGGCTGAACAGGTTGCGCTGATAGCGCATTACAAGGGGAAATGCGGAGCCTTATCCGGAGATTACTATAAATTGAAACCACCTTGCGAAGAAATGACCAGGAGGGGGCTATCGGTAACGATAGAATAAGAACTACTTTTCATGAACTGGGCCATTATTGCTTTACTTTTATTTGGTGGGTTGATATTTCTTATACTCGAAATTATTGTAATTCCGGGTTCTACAATTGTTGGTGTTTTAGGCTTCTCTATGCTTGTGTTTGGCATTGTTGAAGCCTATATTGTTTACGGCAATCTGGCCGGGAATATCACATTAGCTATTACTCTGCTGCTATCGTTCGTTGCTGTTTACTATACGTTGAAATCAAAGACCTGGAAACGGGCTATGCTAACCGATAAAATTACCAGTAAAGTCAACCTTATTGATTCAAAACTTAAACCTGGTGATACCGGTCGCACAATTTCCCGACTTGCTACTACAGGAACGGCTGAATTTAATGGCGACTTCATGGAAGTACATTCTTTAGGAACTTTCATTGATCATGAAAAGGATATTGTAATTGTTAAAATTGAAGGAAATAAGATTTTTGTAAAACTTAAAAATACTTGATATGCAACCAGATGTACTTGTTTTTATTGCTATTGGATTTGCTTCACTTTTCGGATTATGGCTGTTTTTTTATTTAATCCCTGTCGGACTCTGGTTTAATGCCCTGGTGTCCGGAGTTAGGATTTCACTTATCCAGCTTGTACTTATGCGCTGGAGGAAGGTTCCGCCATCAATAATAGTAAATAGCCTGATTGCTGCCACTAAAGCCGGCTTAGTGCTTACCAGGAACGATCTTGAAGCACATTTCCTGGCTGGCGGAAGAGTGAAATCGGTTGTAAATGCACTTATTTCTGCTGATAAAGCGAATATTCCCCTTGATTTCAAATCTGCTACTGCCATTGATCTGGCGGGGCGCGATGTGTTTGAAGCTGTTCAGATGTCGGTAAATCCCAAGGTAATTAATACTCCGCCGGTTACAGCAGTGGCAAAAGACGGTATTCAGCTTATTACTAAAGCAAGAGTGACAGTTCGTGCCAATATTAAGCAATTGGTTGGCGGTGCTGGCGAAGAAACTGTTCTTGCAAGAGTAGGAGAGGGTGTTGTTACTGCTATTGGTTCCGCCACTTCACACAAGGAAGTACTCGAAAATCCGGATAAAATATCTAAAGTTGTCCTTTCAAAAGGTTTGGATTCAGGTACAGCTTTCGAGATTTTATCAATTGATATTGCTGATATTGATGTTGGAAAGAATATCGGTGCTCAATTGCAGATGGATCAGGCCTATGCTGATAAGAATATTGCACAGGCTAAGGCAGAGGAGCGTCGTGCCATGGCTGTTGCTCTCGAACAGGAAATGAAAGCCAAAGCTCAGGAATCCCGTGCGAAGGTGATTGAAGCTGAGGCGCAGATTCCATTAGCTATTGCTGAAGCATTCCGTAGTGGCAATTTAGGTTTGATGGACTATTACAGGATGGAAAATATCAAGGCTGATACTACTATGAGGGATTCACTTTCAAGGCATCCTGGCAAAAAGGATGATTCTCCATTATCCGGCGACCCGAATTCCAAGGCTTGATAAACTGGTTAATTGCTGTTCTGGTAAATTATTAGCTGGTTAATTGCTACATTTAGTTCTGGTTTTCCCATTGCTTATTCGTTGCTAATATTTCTTCCGAAAAAGTACCTAGGAGAATTGCATGAAAAATCTCTCTGAAGTAGTTAAATCTTGTACCATCAGAATGATATAAATATTTAAATCGCAATGAATGAAGGAGCCTTACTTGATAATTTACGAAAGAAAGCCTTCTGAATAGTTTATTTCTAAAAATCCCTTTTTTTGTTTGCATCAAGTGCTTCGCTAATAATTGGGGGTGAATTGACAGTAGAAGTACGGTTTTACAAGTAATGAAAATAGGCTTTAATGTAGGAAGTAAGTCATATTCACTGCCTTCGATATCAATTTTTATAAATAATTCCTCCTTAGAAATGTTTTCTCGGAGAATAAACTCTTTGAATGTGACTGCATTAACTTCCCATTGAGTCTTTGTATCCGTAAAAAACGAGCTACTTGCAGAATCTCCTCCATTGGTAAGGCTTCCTAATTTAATTATACCCGTTTTTAAGGAAATAGCCTCGTTAAATATGTTACATCTTTGGGCCCAGCCATCAGATAAATTTATTCGAACGTTCTCTTCAAGTTCTTTGAAAGCAACGGGGTCAGGCTCAAAGGCATATGTTCTTTTGGCTAGCTGTGCCCCATAAAGTGAAGTAGATCCAATCCAGGCCCCCAGATCAATAAAAACATGATTGGATGATAAATGGGCATCAAAAACTTTAAAAGTATTTAGTTCCCATGTGTTTGCCTGCAGGCTGGTCCAAAAATTTGTATTTTTTGTTACCCTAATTTTAAAACTCAGGTTATTTTTATTGATTATCCTTATTGGTTTAAGATTTATTCCTATATCATCTCTATTAATTAGCAATTCAAGATTCTGTTGCAATTCCCAACATTCCTGGAGAGTCATTTCAAGTTTCCATTCTTTGTTAGAATTAATCGTCACTAATCCATTAAAATACTGAGGCTTTTGCATAAATATGTTTTCTTTTATAGCTATTGTTCGGGTGATATGAACATATTAACTGACCAAAGATAAAGAAAGTCAAGTAAGAGGAAACAGTGCTTGTAATATTTCTTCCTGTCTCCTGACCTTGACAGAAGTCCGGAGTTTTACAAAATGCTTACGATGAGAATTTACCTGCCATTTTTACCACCAAACCAATTTCATTAATCTCCTCCGGAGAAAAGTTATGTATCGGTTCCCATGTTTCTATTGTCATTAATCTCCTGACGGAGAAGGAAATTGCATTCCTTATTTAGACTGGAGGAATTGGCATTTTCTGGCATAGCCCGTAGGGCTTTAATGCCAATAGAAACGCCGCATTCAATACAGGATTTTGCCCGTAGGGCATCAACAAAATGCCTGCGGTGATTATTTGAGGAATCTGCATTAGTGTTCTGTTCAAATCTATGTTTTACCCTGAAAGGGTATTTTTCATTAGCGATGGGCATCGCCCATCGAAAAATAGTGCAGAGCTGTATATGACCCTGTAAGGGTCGGCATCAAATAACTCCTAATGGCAGACCGATCCTACAGAGTGTAAAACAAGGAGCTCTGAAACTATTTATTTCTCAATAAATAGGGGTTCTACATGAATGTTAACCTCTGCATTATTCAAGTTTCTTTTTATTTCATCTTCAATGGCATCACAAATGCTGTGGGATTCTGCAACAGAAACTTCACCCGGTAATTCGAGGTGGAGGTCGATATATCGATGCGAGCCTGATTTTCTGGTTCTGAGTTGATGAAAGTCCATCCCGGTTTTCAGATGGCTGTAGATGCTTTCTTTAATTGTTATGACCTCCGATTCTGAAAGCTGGGTATCGAGCAGGGGACTGTATGCTCTTTTAAATAAATCCCATGATTCTTTAATAATAAATAGTGCAACAAGAATCGCAATTATTGGATCAAAAATATGCATTCCGGTGATCCAGATGAGCAATAGTCCGGCTGCTACTCCAAATGACGTAAAAACATCCGTACTCAAATGAAGTGCATCCGCCTCCAAAGCCACACTGTCGGTTTCCTTTGCAGTTTTTCTCAGCACCCTGGAAACAAAAATATTTACTACACCAGAAATCATCATCACAACAAATCCAACACCAAAGGATTCAACGGGTGAACCAGAAACCAGTTTTTTTGATGCTTCAAAAATAATCCAGCCTGCTGCAATAAATATCAAGGCAGCTTCAATAACGCCGGAAACATTTTCAAACTTTCCATGTCCGTAAGGATGTTCCTGATCAGGTGGTGAATCGGAAATTTTTACAGAAAAATAGGCAATCACAGCAGCAACCAGATCGAGAGCTGAATGGATTGCCTCAGAAATAACACTTACAGAGCCTGTAATTACTCCTGCAATAATCTTTAATACGATTAAGAGGGTATTTGAAAGAATGGACAGGCTGGCTGTCCGGGTTTTCTTGCTCATTTATCAGATTAATTTTTTAAACGTAAAGCGCACAAACGGGTTGAAGGCTGGTTTAAAACCATCATAGTTGCCAAGGTTGATTTGCTGCCAGTAAAATGTGAAGCCCGGATCAACGGAAATATTCTCACTGAAAACAAATTTCACTCCCGAAGAAAGGAAAACTCCAAACCCGATTCCACCCTGTATCACCTGGTAGGTTTGCTGAGTAGAGCCAGGGATATACGAATTGCTGCCCAGGTTATTTACAATGCTGAAGCTTTGTTCTTCCACCTTGATTTTATTTTCAACTACCTTTGTATTGCTAATATTTATACCACTTTCGATAAAGAGGTGCATTATTTCCTGCAATGGAAAAATTCTGCTGATTCCCAGATTTATCATTGTTCTTTTTTCAACTCCCCAAATCGGATATTCCTTATAAGTTGGATCAAGCGAATAGTTTTGAGGTAAATGAAGGTTCAGAAAGTAAACACCTCCGGCAGTAAGTTTTGTAATGTTAATTTCTGCAAAAACGCCAAGGTCCTTTGCCAGTTGGTATCTGAAGTAAAAGCCGATGTTTGAAGTTGGCGTATACCGCATATTTGTTGGTAGCGTATAGGGGTTAACAGTGTCAACAATGTACCCGATTTGCTGTTCCAGTGGCTCCAGGTAGTATTTATTTTTAAGAATCAGATCAATTTTGTTTTCGTTATTCGGGCTTCCATTGTAGAAATTGGCAGTATGGTTACTTGGGAAATAAAAGCCAACATTCATTCCGTACGAAAGTTTAGCATCGTCGGTATCATCTTCTTTCTTAGTCTTTTGAGCGAAAGTCAGGCTAAGGTTTAAGAACAGCAAGCAGGTGAAAATAAAGTAGCGCAACGTCTGAAAATTCCAGGTGAATAATTCTAGTCAGGGATCAAAATTAGCGAAATTGCAGATATATATGATGATTATTTGCAAAGAAGCGGATGTTTTTTGTAATTTCGCAGCCGATTAGGACCTGTAGCTTAATTGGATAGAGCATCTGACTACGGATCAGAAGGTTGGGGGTTCGACTCCCTTCAGGTTCACAAAAATTATAGCAAGCCCGCTGAAACACAATGTTTTAGCGGGCTTTTTCTTTTAAGGGTGTAAATTGGGGTATAATTATTGCAAAAAGGGTATTGTTTAGTTTGGTTTAGTAATCGAACCTGTCAATTGTAGAATAGTGCCTATTATCGCGGTAATGAGTCGGTTTTGGGAAAAGTACAATTGTATTATTTCAGTTACTCAGTAGTTAGTCATATTATGAGAGGGACTTATATTACAATGAATATTCTTGACGGTGTACCGGCAGCTTCCTTAATGCAAACAACTGGTCATAAGAATTACAAAGTATTTAGCAGGTATATAAGGTATGCAGCTTCAGAATCAACAAAGGTTATAAATAGGGGTGTTGATGCAATGTACTGGCTTCCAGAAAAGAAACAAATCTAAAAGTAATTTAAAAAGCGTAATATGAAAATTTTAGAATGTAGGTCATATGAGGAAATTAATACAATTATTCAGAATATTGAATTAGAACGGTATCAAAAAAGCCAGATTTTCAATGAATTTTATCGGGGACAACCAAATAATCATTATAAGCTTTTACCAAACCTATTTCGCCAATCTGACACAATTGATAATTTCTCACTGAAGGAGAAACGAGTATTTGAGGCCTTTTCAAAATTAGCTAAAACTGATATGGGATTACAATCTAATCCTGAATTTGAGAAATATTTATATGGGCTAAAATGGTCACTTCTTACTCAAGGTCAACATCTTGGTTTATTAACAAGACTTCTTGATTGGACAATAAATTGGGAAATTGCACTGCTATTTGCAGTCTTTGATCAAAACCATATAAAAGAGGACGCACAGTTATGGATTTTAAAATGCCCCAGTCAGCATCAAATAAATGATTCAGATAAAAGTGTTCTATTAGAACAGGACCCATTTAAAATCAATAATTGGTACTTAATAAATCTACCTTTTTTTCAGTGGGAACCTAATGATTTGGCAGAAAGAAGGAGATTTAGACAATATGGGCGGTTTTTAATTCAACCAATAGAGAATGCTGTTTTTCCTATAGAGAATCAAATGAGCTTTAGTGATAATCTCTTGAAAATTGTAATCCCTGCCGCATACAAAATGATGATATTAAAGGATTTAAATGATAGAGATGTTACAATTGACTGGGCATATTATAGAAAAAATGAGGAAATTGATAATAGGATAATAGGAGTAAATATGGAACAGTAAGTTTACACCTTTATCATTGAAATCAATAAAAAAGAAGCAAAATATAATAACGTATCCTATTTTTTTATCAACTTTACATATGATTATTGAATGAAACTTTGAATTTTTTAACACACCGTATTATGAGATTTATATATTTAATATTTATCTTCATTTCTTTCTCATACAATATCTATGGTCAATGCATGGGTACGGAAGAAGAATGTGGAAGTTATTTTAAAAATAGAATTTCAAATTTAGACCCAATCGAAGGAATCTGGAGCCTCTCATCTAATACTAAAAATTATGATTCTTATAATCGTCTATTAAATAATTATGATGACGATTTTCATTTGCTTCAGGGTTCTGTGACATTACTGCGTTAACAAATGTTTGTCAAAATTCAACACCCGCACACTCGCACATCCGCACATTCGCACATTCCCCCCACCAACCAAATTACTGTCTATGAAAAAGCTATCTAACTTCATCCTGATTATTTCTTTCACATTAATTTCTGCAATTTCCTCCGCCCAAATAGTATACATAACTCCGGGTGGTTCCGGCACAATGGATGGTTCATCCTGGGCCAATGCCTTACCGGGTAACAATCCGGGAACTGGTGGATATACGCGTTTGTCGGATACTTTGCGGCATTCAGTTTCGGGGACACAGTTCTGGGTGGCGGAAGGAACCTATCTGCCTTGTGTGGATAATGACAGGACTAAATCATTCGAAATCCTGCAAAATGTGTCTGTTTATGGTGGTTTTGCTGGAAACGAAACCAATATAACTGCCAGAGACTGGAAGACACACCAAACAATTTTTTCAGGCAATATTGGCTACGATAGTCTGAAAACAGACAATTGTCATCATGTTGTTAAAACTACCGGGAATAATTGGACTCAGGTTTCAAATCTGGATGGCTTATATATTGCAGATGGCTATGCTTTAGAGAATGGAGCTCCTCAAAATGACAAAAGGCTTATTGCAGGTGGAATTTATATCTACCCGAATACAAAGCTTACGGTATTTCAATGTACAATATACGATAACACTGCTTATAGTTATGGTGGTGGGCTGTATAATGAAGGTCTGATGACTGTTAGTCATTGTCACTTTTATAATAACAAGAACTTGCTTTCAAATGCGAAAGGAGGTGCTATCTGTATTTTCTCATCACAGGCATCGTATATCCTGTATTCTGTTTTCAACAATAATGATGGTTATTACATGGGAGGAGCTATTGCAATGAATTCCAACAGCCACATTATCAATTGTTTAATTTATAACAATAAAGCTACAAACGGGGGTGGTGTTTTTTCATTTTCGGGAAATAACACCATTCGAAACTCCACTATTGTTAACAATTCTGGCAAAGATGTTTATGTCTTTTATAATACTTCAACATTAATACAAAATTCGATTATCTGGGGTGGGGGTGGCATATTAAACTCAGGCACTCCTTTAATCTCCAATTCCTGTATCCAGGGTGGATTTGCCGGCACGAATAATACGGCAGAAAACCCATATTTCAGGTTCCCCAATGCAGTTGTTGGTCTAGATTACAGTGGGTTTATACCCGATTGGACCTTATTCCCATGCTCTCCTTGTGTAAATACCGGAGATAGCACTCTTCTCCTTTCGAATCTAACTGTTGATCTGGCGGGGAATACCCGCGTCATGGATGGGGCACTCGATATGGGAGCCTATGAAACCGATCTGAGCAATGCTGAACCCTACACTATCGACTATTCTCCTGGTAAAATTTATGTGAATGATACTTTCTTCTATCATGGTCTTGGTACAAGCTGGCCTGATGCTCTTGGAGGGAATGCCTTTAGCTGCAAATACAGGGGAAAGACATTATTGTATGAAGTGATGAAAGATGCTCCTGCCGGAACAAATATCTGGGTAAAAAAAGGGATATATACAGCATCTCGCTGGGATGAAAGAACGGTTGGCTTTACATTTGGGAAGGGTGTTCATGTTTTGGGAGGATTTTCGGGTTTTGAATCATACTCATCAGAAAGAGATACCAATAACTATAGCATACTCAGCGGCAACATCGGCAACCAGAACCTTGTGACTGACAATGCCTATCATGTAATTCTCCAGGAAGCTGAAACTATTGCTCCCTCTGATACTATTTATCTTGAAAATATCATTGTTCAGGAAGGATATGCCAATGGTACAGAAACAAACAACCAGGCCGGTGGACTATGGGTAAAAAAAAACCAGCAAATCCTCTTTGAAAATTGTATCCTGAGGAACAATTACGCTGCTGTTGATGGTGGCGGTGTGGTTTCTGATACCTTATCGATCCTCTTATTCCATAAGACAAGGATCTCAGATAATAGCTGTGGAGGAGAAGGAGGCGGACTCATTAACAGAGGTTTATTATTCCTTTCAGAATCAAAAATTGCAGGGAACAATTCAATTTCCAGGGGAGGCGGACTCTCAAATTTGCCATTGGGAGTAACAAACATTCAATATAGTTCTGTGGATAGTAACCAGGTTGGGACTCCATATGCTTATAGCAGAGGAGGTGGAATTTACAATTCAGGTGCTTTAAACATTTCCCGATCCGAAATAAGATATAACACGGCAAATGAAAAGGGAGGAGGAGTTTTTAATGATACCGGTGGTTTTCTGTCACTGAACTTTAGTCAGGTTTCCTATAATTTCGCAAATGTTGAATCTTCTACTGTTGCTGAAGCCAAGGGAGGAGGAGGATTATATAATACCGGCGTGATGAACATTCGTAACTCCTTAATAGCCAATAATAAATCAAAAGGTTATGCCGGCGGAATTTACAATCCAACTCAATTGATAAACAGCGTAATAGTAAATAATCTGGCTACAACAAAGTGGTACAACGGAATATTCTTTGGTGGAAATGGAGGTATACATAACATTAACCCAAACATGGAAGTGATCAACTGCACCTTTGCCAACAATGCACACTCTGGTATCGGAGGAACACCGTTAACACTAAAAAACTGCATTGTTTGGAACAATCAATCCGAAATTCCTATCAATTCGACTTTGTATTCTTGCTGCATAAAAGGTTTTCCTTTAAGTAATGAAGTATCTAATGAAAATCCCGAATTTTTACAACCCTCCGCTGGTATTGGTGATACATATAATGGAATTAATGCTGATTGGTCAATTCCACAATGTTCTCCTTACGTGAACAGAGGACAAAATAGTTTTCTCCTCACATTGGACAGTCTGGATTACTATGGATCTACCAGAGTTATTGATGGCATTGTTGATTTGGGAGCAATAGAAGCGAATAATATCAATCCTCATTTTGTTGACTACTCAACAGGCGTAATTTATGTAGACACAACCAATCAGAATTCAAATAATGGTAATTCCTGGGAAAATGCTTTGGCAGGCAATGCTCCTACATGCCGGTACCCTGGATATACAATGTTATATCAGGCATTACGGGAAGCTCCTCCCGAAACCCAGTTCTGGCTAAAGAATGGAAGCTATTTACCCTGTTCAGACCAGGACCGTCAAAAGTATTTCCAGGTTATTAATGGAATGAAGGTTTATGGAGGTTTTTCTGGCTTTGAAAATGACCCGGCAGAAAGAGATTCAGTATTGATGAATACGATTTTTTCAGGAAATATCGGGGTGTCTGCTGATACTGCCGATAATTCATGTAAGCTATTTCTTCTCAATGACTTGAGTAATGCCTCGGATACGAGTACAAATTACTTTGATGGGATTAGTTTTTCTCATACTATGACCAATGGAACCGGGTTATTGTCGAGAGGGGGATGTATGGAAATTGGATTAGGAAGAAAAGTGGCAATGACGAATTGCAATTTCAAAAACAACTTTGGGAATCAGTCAATAATCTACAATTCAGGGGTTATGAAATTAACCAATTCTTCAATGGTTCACAATAACAGCTCTACTAATATGAGCAATGAAAGCAGTGCTACGTTATATGTTTCATCTTCACGCTTTCAATTGTTGAAATCAGTGATTTCCAACAATAACATACTTGAAGTTAAGGATTGCTATTTCAATGAAAACACCGGCACATCAATAAGCAGCAACAACAGTTGCATTCTGAGAAACAATTTCTTTCATCATAATTATGCAGCACCAATTTCCAATTCTGGTCAGGCAGAAGTTTCAGATAGCCGTTTTGTTCAAAATGTTAATGGCACAGGAAGTATCTATAATTTAGGGAATATTATCTTGAAAGATTGTGATTTCCAGTATAACAAATCTGACTCCGTTAAATTTATTAATGGATATTATGTCTTCCCTTTTATGGTGGCCCCAGCTGTTATTAAAAACGTTTCAGGGAATTTCCTGATTCAAAACTGTACCTTTTTCCGTAATTATTCATTTGGACATGGTGGCGCAATTTATAATTCAGGAAACCTTACTATAGATTCCTCACAGTTTGACGGAAATGCATCAGGAATAATGCAGGTCTTTCAAACCGGGGGTATGTTTAATGTGATTTGGACCAGTAATCTTTACACAGGAGGATCTATTAGTAATTATGGAACATGCAGCATCACCACTTCGAGATTTATAAATGGTTTTTCTACAATCGGAGGAGCTTTTTACAACAATGGCGGTCATCAATTGAATATCAATAATTGCCAATTCAGCAATAATTTTTCTCAACGTTTAGGAGGAGTGTTGATGAATGAGGGCCTGACAGAAATATCTAACTCCTTGTTAATTAATAATGAATCTGGTAGTTCTAATCTTAATAATGCGATTATTTCCATTGGTAATGGTAGTAAGACAACCATAGTGAACAGTGTTCTAAGTAATAACAAAAGCAATACAAATCACGGGCTGATTGAAACAGGCTACCATCGGCTTTCCACTGATGTTGTATCATTTACGCCAGACACGCTCACTATTTCAAACTCAATCCTTTGGACAAACACTGGAGGAATCGCTAACAATAATAATTCTATAATCACTGTCACTAACTCTACAATGCAGAATGGGTATCCCGGTTTTGGAAATATCTCACAAGATCCTTTATTTGTTCACCCCTGTGTAAAGCAAGGAAGAGATTCATCAGTATTCCTCGACGACTGGCATCTCCGCGGCTGCTCCCCCTGCATTAACACCGGTAATAACAGCCTTATAAACGACCCAACAGACCTCGATGGCAATCCAAGAATCGTGGAAACAGTGGACATGGGTGCCTATGAATACCAGACTATCCCAACAGGGAATTGGGTTTATGGAGACATTGAGTACGACAATGCCGACAGCACTGTGGTTGATTCTGTTATGGTGAAACTAAAGTCAGGAGAAGTTGTTATCGACAGCTTTCTTACCCGAAGCCCCGGGGAATTTTGTTTTTCGAATGTACAACCCGGAAACTATACCATCGAATGTTCTTCTTCGCGAAGCTGGGGTGGAGTAAATAGTGTTGATGCCCTGCTGATTTTAAAACACTTTACCGAAATCTCTCAACTCACCAACCTTCGTTTGCAGGCTGCATATATAGATGGCAATACCTGGCTGAATTCTATAGATGCACTGTTAATTGCAAAACGTTATACGGGTTACATAATGAACTATCCTCAATCAGACTGGCTCTTCGAGCCTGCAAACATAGTCGTTGGAAATGCCAATGCCGAAGTCAGGGTAAAGGCAATCTGCCGTGGCGATGTAAACGGCTCTTATGTACCATAGCCTAGTCTTTAACACATCTCACACTTAAGCCAAAATTCCTGGAACACTCAGAAAAATTAACGTTTACCGTCTGGTTCTTAAGTTCATAAAAACCTGAAGTCTGATCTGCTCTCCAGAAGAATGCACTGTTTTGAAGTTCGGAAAATGTGCCGTTGAATAGTCTGAATCCGCCCGGTCTGGCGGTAAAACCACTCACATTTGTTGCTCCTAGGTCTGGAGCTGACCACAATGAGAGTCCCGCTTCCTTCATCTTTGCACCGGCAGAATCGATTCCGCCGAGATAAGTGAATAGCTTCTGCCAATCAGCCTCTGTTGCTACATGCCAGCCTGTAGGTGCAATTTTTCGACCATCGGTTATTGAGTACCAGTTGTAAAGATATCCATACGTAGTAGCAAGAGTGTTATTGTTCTGGTAAACACAAAATGCTCCCAGCATTAAATTGCTCCAATTGCTGCTGTTCAGAATATTTGGGATTGCTTCCCCATTCCGATAGTGAGTTACCCTGAGATTTTCCTGTAACCAAACCTGGTCTCCAATGTTAACAGAATGGTAATTATTGCCGTCTATATCCATCACTATCCCCACTCCTCCCACAAGGGTCGTAAACGAATATGTATTGCCATAACTGGTTCCAATACTGTCGGTTGCATAGGCTCTTATATAATACTTAGTAGGATACTGTCGTTTGTTACAGCCACATCAAAAGAATAAACATTTACCTGCCAGGGACAAGATGGTGGAGCTGTGGCAGAACCGTTTTCATTAAGCCAGAATGTTTCTTTGGGTCCTAAAAATGTCCAGTCAGAAGCTGATTTACCGGATGGCTTTACCTTATTCCTGTAACCAAGCTGTTTATTCCTGAGGTTCTCGTAATACTTTTTGATATCCGGCAGGAGAATACTTCCATCCTCTTTTACATAGGGTTCGCAAGCCCTTCGCCATATTTTATAATAACGAATGATGGCACTTTTTTCACCTTTATGCAGAGACATATAGTCCTCAAATGCTTTATTAATGGTATTAAAGTTGATATCATCCTTATAGAGCATCCCGGCCCACTCAGGAAAATCGGGACTGAAAGCAGGTTTATAGCTTTTATTCACACCCGGCAGATCATCATAACGGGTATATGTTATTTGTCCTGACAGCATCAGATTGCTGGCCAGGACAAAAATAAGAATCAGGGAATTCCGGAACAGTTTACACATAAGCTAAAGTTTGATGTCAGTATTTGATCCTGCATCAAATTTAGTATATATGCGTTTACAATCCACATTTCCGAACCATCAAAGAATCTTTATTGCAATGGCACGAACGATCCGTCAACATCACCATAAACCACTCCTTTTATATCAAGCGTCTGATTGGCTGGTCCGCTTACAACTATGACGGGTTTTTCAAAAGCCCAATCACCGGCAGTAAAGGAACTGATCATGGCCACAAACCTTTTGGCAACGAGCAATGCATCCACAGAATTAACAGAATTAGAAGCATTTACATCAGCAGCAATCAAACGAACTCCCTGTAAATTTACCAAACCGGCAAACTTCCTGAGAATTAAAAGCGCATCAATAGAATTTACACCACCCCAGGGCTTGATGCAAACTGGTGACAACTCGTAACTGCCATTCGGAATATTTGTAAATGAATAATGGCCTTGCGCATCGGTAGTAGTTTGGTAAACGACTGTGCCACCCTGCATTAACCGGACTTCAATAGAATTAAGTGGAGTCAAAAAGGCATTATCATAGGTTGCAATTCCTGAAAGACTGAATCCACCGGCATTCGTACAGGTATCCCAGGTGATTCTCGTAGTAGCAATTGCCGAACACCCATTCGAATGAACCACATTTACAGATACAGGCGACATACCCAGTCCTATACCAGTTGAATCGATAGTGATTGACGACGTTGTTGCTCCGGTCGACCATAAATAGGACTGAAAACCAGCCCCGGCTTCAAGAACAACAGATTGATTTGCACAAACAATCGTATCCTGAACAAACGATAGTTGAGGAAATGGTTTTATCACAACAGATTTAAGAACAGTTTCCGTAAATGAGCTGCTATCTGTAGCAGTAAGCTTTATTTCATAATTACCTGCTGTATTAAATATATGATCAAATTTTTCTCCAGTATAATCAATTGTTCCATCGTTATTGATATCCCACAAATAATTGATTTTTTCATGAGCAGTGCAGTTTTCTTTAAATAATACTGACTGTCCCTGGCACTCGCCACTAGCGGTAAAATCGGCAGTAAAACCTGCACGCCAGCCATCATCAGATGCACTGTAACCTGTTGAATCTGATCCCAGGCTATCAGAAGCCGCTTTGGCACTGTAATAATAAAACCGGCCTTTCACACAGGTTGTATCCGTAAATACGGTATCACTTCTCCACGAACTAATTGGACTGAAGGAACTACCTGCATTATTTGAACGGTAAACCCTGTAGTGCGAAGCGCTATCGCTCCTGTGGAAGGAAACACTGACTCCGGCAGAAGACACTCCATCTGATGCATTGACCCCTAGTGGAGCATTGATTTTTCCAATCTGTTTAACATTTATAATATACGGACTATTTGCAGCACCGCTTGCAGTATAAGTGATGGTACCACTTCTTGCACCTCCGGTATTGCTGAGACTCAGGACCAAAATGCGACCTGTATCCACTCCTGAAAAAGCAGCTGTAAGTTTTAACCAGGAGGTATCGCTCGATTCAGCAGTCCAGTTTAAAACACCTCCACCTGAATTGGCAATAAACACTGTATCAATAGTTCCCGTCTTTGGAATACTCAGGCTGGTGGGATAACTTAGGAACTTTGGCAATTCTGAATTCCCGAAATATAAGGTATCTTCATAAGAAAGATTATTCCCGTTATCCACAAAGATCTTCATGACAGCAGTTTTCAGGCTTTCCCATTCAGGGCTAATAACGTGCGCCGTGTTTGCCGGTATTATAATGCTGTCGTGTGTAAATGCTGATTCTCCTGTATTAGACAGATACCGGATAGAAAGATCATACTTTGAGGCAACACCATTGTTCACCAGTTTTACTTCCGAACTGTTAAAACGTTGAATTGCACATATTGAATTTGTTGGAGCGCCTAAATTTCTGATTGTAATACTCATTTCACTTCCAGCATCCTCAAATGAACAACTCAATTGAATAGATTTGGGAGTGCTGTCGGGATTGCGGACTTCAATGCCATCAGTACCGACAAGAAACCGGTCTTTCTGATTAAGAGCAGGTGCTTTCCGATAATACCCGAACATTGTAGAATTATTAAAAACAGAAAAGCTTACATCTTGTTTGGTAAAATTCAGCATCTCTGCATTGTATTCATCCTCAGGAAGAAAATAACCTTTAGGTGAAAGTTGATCCGTTGAAAATATCAGCATTGGTATTGCATCCGGGATAGTATTTACCAGTATACCACCCAGACATCCGATGGTCTGATTAGAAAGATTGGTGATTGAAATATCACAGGAATCTGAATTGTAGATTTCTATATTCCCTGTTGCAGGAAGCAATTTAATTAATGGTTGTTTTTTTGCAACATTCGCCAATAACACAGGTTGATACCAATATCTCACTGTTGTATCCAGGTTAAGACCTTTATGAGCAGTTGCACCACCCCACTCCTGTGCCAGTATACCTGCATTTTCGGACATATTATAATACCAAACATCATCTGAAATATATACCCTGATTTTGCGGGTGGTATCGTTCGGGTAATTATTGTCATACACATAGATATACTCAAGATCCGGGTCTATTGGATCCTTAGAAGTTTTGTAAGGGTTCACGATGTGCGCTTGCTTTCCGTGCTGATTATAGAGGTTTAATCCCTTCAGATTTCTTGTATTCGATTTCAGCATTGCTTTTAAATCTGTAAGTGTCTGAACAGGAGTAACATACTTCCTTGTATTTGAAAACACGTAATAAGGAGATTGAAACTGGCTGAGCATCAGCTTATTGATAACCCTTCTGTTTTCATTATTAATCGGAAGTTCGAATAGTTTATTAGAAGTCCAGGGTCCTACATTCGGGAAGGTATTCCGAAAGTAATCAATGCTGTCCCAAACCATAAAACTGGTTTCTACAAATCCCTGGCAACTTCCATGCCAATCACCAATAATTTTAAAGTACTTTGTTTGGGCAATATTGCGGATATACCTTACCCCCCCGGCCATAGAATAACACTGACCTTCACCCACAAGATCCACAAATTGTGGCCAGTCGGGGAAAGAATTACTTGGGATAACACTCCCGTCTTTCATTGGAAATGGTGCCACTCCACCTAAAAAAGGATCAAAATTATAATCAAACCTCATCCACCAGGTATCAGGCCACATATTGGCATCCGAATTGGAAAACCTCCAGCCATTGGGATTTGGAAGATAACTTTCCTCCATTTTCACTATCCCGGCTGTTGTAGTAATCCAGGTTGTTTTTAAATCATAGCATTCGATCCCGGTAACATTATTGGATGGCAGTCCATTGGCAGTAGTATAAAGCTGATAAGAATTCAGATTATTAACCGGGCCACCCGTATAAACCAGTAAGCCCATTGTTGTGCCTATGTATACTTTTCCAGAGCGGTCGGATCTTATGGCATTGGCATTAATTGCCGAACCTGCAGGTAATATCGTACTGCCAGAAGGAATAACTGTCCAATATCCCATTGAACTCACTGCCATTCCTCCATTGGTATTAAATCCAACCCAGGCATTTCCGGCAGGAGTGAAACTAATTGCCCTTACAACGAGACCCGAAGTTGCAAAGGGAATTGGTGAATTTGTTGCATCAATTTTTCCTAAATAATTTCCTTGCCAGGAATATCGTAATATTCCTGCAGCTGTACAGGGTGATGTTGGGCAGGCTCTGTCAACTGCTGCCCACACCTCTGTGTTGCTGCAGCCAACTGCCATAATTCGTATATCACCAGAAGGAAGTCCGTCAGTTATTTTCGTGAACGATGAGCCACCCGAAGTCATATAAGCTATTCCTCCTTCATCTGTTACTGAACCCGTAAGATCCTGTCCGCAACCCGCCCAAACAGTACCATTGTTGCTCACACAAATGCCATTCACATACCTGCTTGGCAATCCATTACCCATACCATAGTGGGTATTGGTGAATGTTGCATTCGGAAATTTTTCGACTCCTCCTCCGGTTGCCTGTACAGCATTGGTTCCGGCTTGCCCGATAAAAATACTGCTGTCAGGCGCCCTCAGAATTGATCTAACGGTATGCGTTAATAAAATTGTGGCCTTTGTCCATGTAGTTCCATCGTATTTGTATAGCCCGCCACCACTGCTACCCACCCATATGTTATTATTTTTCCCAACTGCTACCTGCTTAAATGAATTGGTGGTAAATACAGGGGTATTCGCCTGGTTGAACAAGGTGAATTTTGTGTTCTGGGCAGAAAGGCTTGCTGCAAAAAACATCGCCAAAAAAAACAGGGAAATTGATTTCATCTCTCAGGATTTTAGAATACTAGAATTATAATTCATAATGAATACCTATACTGACATGAGGTCTGTTTTAATGTAAACATGAATGCAATAAATGTATTCATGTTTTTTGTGGAAGGTTAAAGAGTCCGTCAGATTGCTACTTGTCGAAAGTAAATAAAAATTCAGATATATGAAATCAAAAAAATATTCAATGAATAAACGATCATATGAAAAGTTTCTACTTGAAATTTTAAAAAAAAATCCGGATATTTATCCGAATAGTTTAAATTTCTGAGATTGAATGAAGGCCAAGATATAAACTGCTGTAGTAATATGCCTCCCGAACATACTTCCAAATCTCCAAATTAGCTAAAAGCTATACCCAAAACTTATCAAATGCAGTTCATAAATACTTAAAATACAATACGTAAGCATGTACACTAAATACGCTGAGTTCGACTCCCTTCAGGTTCACACTAAAAATCAGCCACTTACAAGCATTGTTTTGTAGGTCGCTTTTTTTGTGTGCTTATAACTGTACGGATAATGCGACTTATTTGAAGCTTCATAAATATCTGATGCGGACGTTTATGCATTAAGCAATTTGTTTTTTCTTTGTTGTTTTGGTTGTCATTATCTGAGTCCGGTGTTTAGCCTTTTCTTTTTTTATTAATTCGCTGAACTCTCGTCTTTCTTCATCGGTCCATGGATTATCAATTACTGTAAAATCCACATTTTTTGGTTCTCTTATTAGTCCCATGACATTAAATTTTAAAATATTGTCCTATCAATTTTTTGGCTGCTGTTGAGTCAATGTACATGCGGGTACCTTTGAACCATTTAGCCCCTAATGAATCTTGATAATGCTGAATCAATTTTGTCTTTGAATCAAATGCAATATACCCATTATATCCTTTTTTAAATGAGTATTTACAAGCAAATGCAACAAGATTTCCTGGTACTCCAAGATATATCTTTGTTTTCCCCTTATTAAATTTTGCACTCTCTATTAAATGCATGTAAATATGATCCTTGTAATCTGAAATACTTATCAATCCTTGAATAATAGTCTCATTATTGCGTATAACCAATTTAAAAACTTGTCTATCTGATTGGCCAATTTCTTTGTTCCAGTCAAAAAACCATTCTGCTTTTTTAATCTGCCTTTTAGCTTTAGAAGTCAACTGAATAATCTCAGTATCAAAAACATCTCAAGATATTGAATTCTCAATAGAATTTGTTATTTTATCAATTATTATATCTATGTATGTTTTCTTCTCATCCATTGTACAAAGATACAAAATTAGCCGCTAAATGTCTATTTTCATGAGTTGCTATTATTTGAAAGCTTTGTCGAAAAATCAATCAAATACTATCTTGCTAAGAAGGCAGCTATTAGCCATGATTTAAGTTCGACTCCCTTCAGGTTCACAGAAGTTATAGCAAGCCCGCTGAAACACAATGTTTTAGCGGGCTTTTTAGTTTCTGGGTGTCATTATCTGTCCGACAGTGCTTTTTCTATACTTTTTTCCGGAATCAGCCACATTACTGAAACCACAAGGAAGATAATACCGGATACCATCGAATTTACAAAGGCCAGAGGAATTGCTGCTGAATAACACACCAGAGAAATTATACCTTTTCTGTTTGACTTTTCCAATGCATCTTTAAGGTCACCTTCGAATTGGTGTTCACTCATTATGCTTTTCTGAAGAAAATAGTATGAAGCACCACAAAGTAACATATCCACAGCATAAAGAATTACAGTATTCCTGCTGAAACTATTCTCTCCCATCCAGCCTGTTACAAAAGGAACCAACGATAGCCAGAACAATAAATTTGTGTTCGACCAGATAATTGCAGAGTTAACCCTTTTAACGGTATGGAGTAAATGATGATGGTTACCCCAATAAATTCCCAAGTACAAAAAACTTAATGCATAACTTAAAAACTTGGGAATTAGCGGTCTTAATCCGCTCCAATCAGGACTGTGCGGGATTTGTAGTTCCAATACCATTATGGTGATAATAATTGCAATAACACCATCGCTGAAGGCTTCTAATCTGTTTTTTGTCATCGGATATAAATTACTTCAGATGAAATAACAACAGATAGCCTTTAAAGTTTAGATGTCATAAAAAATTAAAACATCATCAATTTTTGGCAAACATCATTGGAGTGTTATCGTCTTATGGTAGGATGTTCCAGTGGGGACTTCACTTTCGGGACGCCAGTTTGTTACTGGTGCTGCAGAAATCTGATCATCAGATTCAAGTTTAAGTAGCTGTTTGTAAGAACATTTCTGGAAAACGGTTTAAGGCATAACTATCCACCTATACCTCTCCAAATTAGCTAAAAATTAGACATTAAGCTCATCAGCTGATGAGCTTAAATACTTCAATGACAGTATGTAAGCATGTTATGTAAATATAAAATGTTCGACTCCCTGTAAATTCAGATGATCAGCAAATAAGAACGTTGACAGATAATTCTCTTGCAATATTTGAGTCCGTTTTGATGATGGAATAGTTCTGGACATGTTGATGCTTCATTGATGTGATCTATTTTGTCAGGCAGACCTTTTTTGTAACGATCCCTTTTATAGTTTTAATCTTAATAAAATACAGACTTTGTTGGTAAGCCGACATGTCGATTGGCTGATGATATAGCCTTGTGCAGTTGTTATAAACTAATTTTCCCCACTCATCATAAACCTGGATGTTCTGTATGGAATTGTCCGGATCACTGATGTTTATAATACCACGTGTCGGATTTGGATAAACAGAAATCTTTTCTGCCGTGTTTTCAGGAATTGATGCAGTACCATGAAATAAATTGATGTCATCCAGGTACAAATTATTTCCATAACCGCTGTGAGCTTCGAAACGTACTTTGAGATGCTGCCCCATAAAGGCACTTAAATCAATAAAGGTTGTAATCCATTCGTTGGCAGCAGGAACATAAGGGTTGGTCACAAAATTAGCAACGGTAGTAAGATCCCCGGCAGATTTTGAAAACAAGATATCCCAATTGTTGCCGCAATCGCTACTAACACTAACAACCAGCGTATCTATGTAATTTGCATCATACATTGCATAAGCATGAGAAAAAGAAAGGAAAGGACTAACTGCAGAATTCGTAAGATCAATTCGCATTGTGCTTAAAATATCAGTACCGGCAGCAACATTGTAAAAATTTGCGTACGCTGAATGCACAGAGTTATTGTAAGCTCCGGCAACGCTATCATCCAACCATAGAGAACCCTTACTCAGAAACCAGTTAGCTGGAGGGAATGTGCTGTTTTCAAATCCTTCTGCAAACGGAAATGCAGCAATGGCTGTATTAATGCTGATGTCTAATGATTTTGAATCATTCAGGGGATAATTATCGGGTGCACCATTAGGATCAGAAGTATATGCATGCAAATGATGATTGCCGCCGTATAAAGTAATGCTTGCCACAGTATCAGGAACTGACTGAAATGGAGGCAATACTCCCGTCCATACCACTGATTGAACCGCAGCATTATCAACAACATAATGAACATTAACATTAAATAATGTGTCTGCGCCATAGTTTTTTATGATCAAGGTAAGGGGCGCTGTCAGACTATCGCAATAATCCTTTATTAACGGACTTGCAATTTTTGTAATTGCAGCATCATTTTCAATTGTGGCAACAGGGGTAATCAAATCAACTTTATAAATACCACGACCTTGGGTAGCAGCGTACAATTTGCCATTGCGGTAATTTATATCTAAATCGGACACAATTACGCCAGGCAGGCCATCGTTGAAAGGTATCCAATCTGTCATTGAATCGCTCTTAAAGAACACACCAAAATCTGAGCCGGCATAAAGATCATTGTTTGGATTATTTTGTATCATAATGGTATTGAACGGGATATTGGGCAATGTGCCAGAAATATTTACCCAGCTAAGCCCGGCATCTGAAGTTTTATATATCTTTTCACCATTGTAAAATCCTGAGAACGTAACGTAAACTATATTGGCATTGTTATCCGCTGTTTTCACATCAGTGATAGAGGCTGAGTCTGCGGGTAAGCCAGCGGTAATATTGTTCCAACTCACACCATTGTCATGCGTAACAAAAATATTCCGAAACGAAGCTGCATATAACGTACTGGTATCGGAAGCAGATTGAGCAATCGAGGTAATAACAAAGCTGGTATCCAAAACCGGCGAAATCGTTTGCCAGTTATTGCCTTTATCTTCCGATGCATAAATCTTATTTCCAGCCAAAAATAGCTTATTGGAATTAAGTGGATTTGCAAGATGAGGGGCTTCCCAGTCTCCGGTAAATCCCTGGGGTGTAATTAAAAATGGAAAAGTTATTCCTCCGTCATCAGAGCGATACACGAATCCATTTTGTGTTGAAGCATAAGCAGTATTCTCGTCAGTCTTATCAAAACTGCAATCAAGACCATCAGCGAACAAAAGCACTGTCCAATTTTGACTGTCGAAGAATTGCGGTCCATTATCCTGGGCTCCTGCTATTATTAAATTGGGATTCAGGTTCGAAGAACTCACCTTATAATACTGCGTAACATTCAATCCGTTGTTAAGCGATATCCATGATTCTCCAGCATCATGACTTACATAAACACCACCATCATTCACCGCATAAATGGTATTGGGATTAAACACAGAGAATTCCAACTCATGAAAATCAACATGCAGACCATAGTTATATGAATTCATAGAATCAACTATAGCAAATGTAACACCCTTGTTAACAGATTTTATTAAAGGCACTAATCCTATCAATATAACATTTGTATCAACCGGTGAAAGGGCAAGTGCTTTGTCGTAATCTCCCTGATGACTAAATAATACACCAAAATACTTAACCAATTGAAAAGTTTGTCCAGCGTTACTACTGCGCAATAATATACCGCCACCACGGACAACATAAATTTTCGAGGTATCAGCTGCCGAAACTCGCAAGCGTGAAAGCCCAGCATTACCAGTTAAGTTTGTTGTATTGGCTGTTGTAAAAGCAGAGCCGTTATTGTAACTCCGAAGTAGTCGTAAACCATCATTAGCTATCGCATAATACTTTGATGCGTCGAGAGGGTTAATCTGAACATCATAAATTCGTGTAGTGTCTAATTGTGTCCAGGAGACAGCAGCATTCACAGAACGCCATAAACCCTTATCACAACCCACCATTAAAATATTTGGATTAAGGGGGTTAATGACTAAACGATAGATGTTTTCGGTTTGCATCTGCTGAAATGTAAATCCCGTTTGAGCCCATGTATTGCCACCGTCAGTGGACTTGATAATACCGCATGAATATTGCCCCTGGTGAAAATGCGGGTATGAAGCTACCGAATAATTACCAACAGCATCACCTGTTGCGGCATATATAATATTAGGATTCAGTGGATTAATAGCGATATCGCTGATGCTCATGGAAGGCAAATTATTATCGAGGCAAGTCCAGCTTAATCCTCCATTTGTTGTTTTCCATATTCCTCCTCCCATTGTACCTACAAAAAGGATATTGCTGTCGAGCGGATGTTGTGCAATGCAATTCATACGGCCAACCCCCACCTTAAACGATTGAGCCAGATTATTCATAGTGTTAAATGGACCTATTGGTTCCCAGTTGTTATTCAGAACAGATTTGTTTCCGGTATGATTTCCGGAGTAATTTTTGCAGGCATTGTAAACTGCATCGGCATCAAAAGATTTTCCTGTTGGTCCAACACGTGGCAACATAAAGTGCTCCCATCTTTTGAATTTTGCCATTGCATCATCGGATTCCCTTTCTTCTTCATTTACTTGGTCATCTTTCTTTTCCTGCTCAATTTGCTTAAGAACTTCATCCCGAAGCTGGAAGAAATTTATGGGTTTTGTTGAACCTGAGTATGTTATTTGAGCTGTTGATTCCAGCATTGAAAAGAACAACAGTAATATCGAAATGAATAATAGTTTATTTTTCATAGGACTGTTTTGATTAGTTGTTTGGTTTTAAACACTATAAAGGTATATATTGTTCAATAAATCCACATATATGAATTTGTAATTATTCAAGATACAAAAGGCATGACTAAGCTGCTTATGGAAAATCTTTCCTCTGGTGAAATTCTATTGTATGAAAAATCAGTAACAATCATGGATACGGATGACAATGCCCTGGAACAGCATTTTATTACACACCTTTTACCGGAAAATGAAATGATACAACGAATATTTTATATATTTTTGTTGCTAATTATCAGAATTTATGTTTGTTATTTGGTTTACCGGCCTTTCGGGTTCGGGTAAAACGACTTTGGCGCTCAAACTTGAATTTT
>CAIXZF010000005.1 GCA_903923925.1 uncultured Bacteroidales bacterium | reverse complement strand
GGCAACAGTAGGACCTTTCGGAACAGGCAATGGTACTGTTACCAGTGTGAGCGGAACATCTCCTATTTCCTCATCAGGTGGCAATACTCCTGCTATTTCAATTGCCAATGCAGTTGCAGACGGCGCAACCAAAGGAGCTGCGGCCTTCACAGCTGCCGATTTCAATGATGCCAGCGGTGTTATTTCTATTGACTACACAAACGGACAGGCCGCAAATACCACAACAAAAGGATTTCTAACTTCAGCTGACTGGAATACCTTTAACAATAAAGGTTCAGGAACTGTTACCTCCGTAGGCTTAAGTTTACCGGCTCAGTTTACCATTACAAATTCACCAGTTACAGGTAGTGGAACCCTCACAGGTGCCTGGACTACTCAAGCTATCAACCTGATTTTTGCTGGTCCTGCCAGTGGTGGTAATGCTGTACCAACATTCAGGTCTTTGGTTGATAATGACATCCCCGACAATATTACTGCTTCAAGCTATCTCCCACTTGCAGGCGGAACAATGACAGATGGAGCGAACATCATTCTTGGAACTACAACAGGTACAAAAATCGGAACAGCAACTTCTCAGAAATTAGGTTTCTTCAATGCAACACCAGTAATTCAACAAACTGGCAGCATAAAAACTGCAATGACTACTTTAGGTTTAATGGCGTCACCAACAATTCCCTGGTCTGATGTTTCATCAACACCAACAACCTTAGCCGTTTACGGCATCACTGATGGTCTCTCCACTTCGCTTACAAACAATTATATATTTGTAGGAAATGCTTCAAACCTTGCCACTGGAGTAGCAATGAGTGGTGAAGTAAGCATTTCAAATACAGGTGTTGCTACAATACAACCCAATGTAGTGGATGGAACAAATATTGCCCTTGGATCTGATGCTCAGGGTGATATTATGTACTATAATGGCACCGACTGGGCCAGGTTAGGTGCAGGAACAAGTGGTCAATTCCTTAAAACACTTGGAACCGGAGCAAATCCAGCATGGGCAGCAGATAACAATTCAGGCGGTACTGTTACCAGTGTGAGCGGAACATCTCCTATCTCCTCATCAGGTGGCAATACTCCTGCTATTTCAATTGCCAATGCAGTTGCAGACGGCGCAACCAAAGGAGCTGCGGCCTTCACAGCTGCCGATTTCAACGATGCCAGCGGTGTTATTTCTATCGACTACACAAACGGACAGGCCGCAAATACCACAACAAAAGGGTTTTTAACTTCAGCGGACTGGAATACCTTTAACAATAAAGGTTCAGGAACTGTTGCCTCCGTAGGCTTAAGTTTACCGGCTCAGTTTACCATTACAAATTCACCAGTTACAGGTAGTGGAACTTTAACCGGAACCTGGGCTTCACAAACAGCTAATTTTATATTTGCAGCACCCGATGGTTTAGCTGGTACACCAACTTTCAGAGCACTACTTGATGCAGATATCCCGAATAACATTACTGCTTCAAGCTATCTGCCGCTTGCAGGCGGAACAATGACGGGCAAATTGAACACAATAGCAACCGCTGCTGCTGGTGCCGGATTGAACCTTCCACATGGTCCGGCTCCAACAACGCCTGTCAATGGTGATTTATGGACTACAACTGCCGGAGTTTATGCCCGTGTTAATGGCACAACAGTTGGTCCGTTCGGATCAGGTGGAAGTACTTCGATTTCAGGATTAACTGCAGCTACAGGAACAAATACTATTGACAATACATCATATAACCAGGCGTGGAATTGGTCAACAGCGACAACTGGCAGCCCACTTTCACTTTCTGCAAATGCAATTACAACAGGGACAATTTTTGATATAAGCACGACAAACGCAACTAGTAATTCAACCTTAGGTTTGTTAAGAGTAATAAATAATAGTGCATCAACTACTGGTACAGTTTTTCGCGCACAATCGAATAGTACAGCTGGTACTGGGCTTATTGTGGATGCTGACAACACCACAGGTATTGGAACAGCAACTCCAACTTCAACACTTCATGTTGGGGGCTCTGTTGCAATGCCAATAAAAACAATAAATACTACTCCTTATAATGCCACTGAATCAGATTATACTATTTTATGCAATAATGGAAATATGACAATTAATCTTCCTCAGGCTTCAACTGTACCTGGTCGAATATATGTTATTAAGAGGATTTCAGCCTTAGGAACAATTACATTAGATCCAAATGGAACCGAATTAATTGACGGCATCCTTACAAATACTATAATAAATAATACATATGAATGTGCAATGATCCAATGTGATGGAACAGCATGGTATATTATCGGGAAATTCTTGTAAGAGCTTCAATATTTAAGAGAAACAGTTATATCCCAAAGAGATTAGACTATTCCTTTTGTTTCCTGGATGATGTATTTTTTCTTGATTTTTGCCCACTCAGTAAATTAGCGAAACTCCTTTAAAGAAAAAAGCTAATCTAAAGCCAAAACTTCATAAACTATAAAACTGGTCAAATATATCGAATAATAGACGATATAAATCTCCACATTTATATATTATAATGGCTAGCTACTCCGCGGCTCTCTGCGAATTCTCTGCGTACCTCTGCGGTTAAAAAAAAGTCTAACCGCTGAGAACCGCTGAGTTAATACGCAGAGAGCCGCAAAGCTATAAAGACCGATTTTTATTGAAAATTCACGCTAAAATTGGTATAGCTCATTATAGCCTCTTCAGCGCAAAGTATTAAGAATTGCTGAACTTTATCTGTCACAAACCCAATCAGGATTAGAACACAATTTGCAAACTAACCCTATAGTTTTCATCCTTCCTAGCTAAATTATGGAAGTCTTTTCACTACATTTGCACCCTCTCACGGCAAATGAATGAAACTCCTATGAAGAAAAAATTCGACTCCAAAGCCAAAACCTCAAAAACCAGGAAACTGGCCGGATAATTCAAATAAAAACAACATCAATGCAAATCGCTTTGCAGACAAAATTAAAAGCAATGCTCTGGGATATCCCGGAAAACAAGAGATCAGAATTATCATTTGAAATTCTGGCCGACCCATATGCAATGTTCCAAAAAGATGAACAACTTCTCCTCAAAGCCCTCAATAGCCTTAAATGGTACGAATTAACCAAGCTTATAAGCAAGCAAAATTTACTTTTGTTGCTCACTGATTCAACAATCCAAAAACTTTATCCGGTTCAGCGCCGAATTTACTATACCAATGCACGCAGATTATTATCAAAGTATCTTGTACCCTCTTCAGGACAAAGTACTTAGAGTTATTGAGCAATTAACTGTTGAGTTTTATCTCACTGGTGGTACTGCTTTGGGAAGAGCTTTTCTGCATCATCGTTATTCCGATGACCTTGACTTTTTTGTGAATGAAATAACTGATTTTAAGCAGCAGGTTAACACAATTCTTAATGGCTTAAAAGCTTCGGGCTTTCTATTTGAAACAACTATTGCCGATGATGCTTTTGCCCGAATATTTATTTTTGAGGGAGAATGTTCCTTAAAAGTTGACTTTGTTAATGATGTCCCGTATCGCACAGGAAAGCCTACAGAAACAAATCTATTCAAAAGAACAGATACTGTTCTCAATATATTGTCGAATAAAATAACCGCATTAAGCCGCTACTCCCCAAAAGACGTAGTGGATATCGTCTTCATTTGTGGATTTATGCATTTCACATGGGAAAATATATTTGATGATGCTGCCGAAAAAGATATCTGGGTCAACCCTGTAAATGCTGCTCAAATTCTGGAAGAATTCCCCTTCGAAAAAATTCAGGAGATTGCCTGGCTTAATGAAATCCCCTCAGTTGATTGGTTTACCCGACAACTAAATCAGATTATTGCTGATATACTTGATGGTGGCGATAATACAATATATAAACATGCAATTTAGGATCCTTATTTTTTGAGCTTCTGTTTCAGAATATTGCCGCTCGTTTTCATCTCGATGTTACATTCATTTTTATGTTTGATTGTCCGGAGCTATATTCATTTTATTGATTCTTGCTATACTGCATGTCTATTTATTTTACACCTGTATATATAGCCCGTAGGGCTTTAATGTCAATAGAAAAGGCAGTGCTGGAATAAATTTTGCCCTTAGGGCATAAATAAAATGTTTCGGATTGTTTTTATCTCAATTGATTAAACAACTAACAAATTTCATCAATCTCCTAAGGAGAAGCAACAGCTCCTTGCCTATCCATTCTATTATCATTTATCTCGCACGGAGAATTATTCAAACCAGAGAATAGAATCAACAATATCCTGAAACATAACCAAAAAATCCAACCCAAAATCCAAAACCAGGAAACAGCCTGGTTTTGTAAACATAAAAGAGGCCCTTATTCAAACCTGAATTAAAAAATAAGGTTATGTTTCTGGATATTGTGGGTATTTCACATCTCATTGGATATCTGCCAGGCAGCAGGCTTCACCTCTATCCCCAGCCCTTTCTCCTCGAGGAGAAAGGGAGCACTGTTGTCAAAGATTCTGAGATCAAAATTTTATTGGGCTTATCGTTTCAATCTACATTAACCTGAAACATAACCAAGTATAACGAAAATCCCTTTTACGCTCCTTGCGCCTTCTTTGCACCCATTGCGTTTAAAAAAAAGCAAGGGGTAAGTCTTTTTATTACATTTGCACCCTCTCACGGCAAATGAATGAAACTCCTATGAAGAAAAAATTCGACCCTAAAGCCAACTACCAGAAAACCAGGAAACTGGTCGGTTATGTACCCAGAAAAGAAGCCACCCAAAAAACCTATGATACCATCGGTTTTATGTCGGGACTGGAAGTTCACCAGCAACTCCTTACCAGGCAAAAACTCTTCTGCCGCTGTCCAGCCGGGAAATACAACGACAACACTCTTTTTGACGCAGAGGTTATCCGCCATATGCGCCCTACCCTCAGCGAGTTAGGTGAATACGACGGAACAGCCCTCATGGAGTTTAAAACCCGGAAAACCATTATCTACCGGATAAAAAACCAAACAACCTGTACCTACGAAGTGGATGATACTCCGCCCTTTCCTGTTAACAGGGAAGCCCTCGATATCGCCATAGAAATATCACTGCTTTCGAAACTGAACATCGTAGGCGAAGTGCATATCACCCGTAAACAATACCTCGACGGAAGCATCCCTACCGGTTTTCAACGTACAGCAATTATTGGTGTTGAAGGCGAAATTCCTCTCAGGAACAAGAAAATCAGGCTGATACAACTTAGCCTTGAGGAAGATTCCTGTCGCGAAATTTCAGATATCGGACATGTCAGAACTTACAAAACCGATCGTTTGGGCATGCCACTCATAGAAACTGTTACTTATCCGGATATGGTGAACCCCGATGAGGTGAAGGAGGCCTGCGACTACATTCGTTTCGCCTCCCGCAGCACTGGAAAAGTACGCACCGGAATAGGAGCCGGCCGACAGGATGTAAACGTAAGCTGCCGCGGCGGTGTTCGTGTGGAAATCAAAGGTGTGGCACATACCCGCTGGATTCCAGAACTCACACATATTGAATGCTTCAGACAATGGGCCCTCCTCAAAATAAGAGAAGAATTGCTTAAGCGCTTGCCGGATACTTCTAAATGGAATATCCATTCCGAACCTCTTCATTTCCATTCTTTTAAATTTAAACATCCACCAATAGTATCCGCAAAAGGCAAAAAACACAAACTTATTGCAGTTAACCTTCCGGAGTTCAAATCCTTACTATCCTTCTTTACCCAACCCGGAAAAATGTTTGCCGATGAATTCAGCGACCGTTTGAAAGTTATCGCCTGCATTGAGAAACCCAATATGACATGCAGCGAATCCTTCGACAGTGAAATCGCTGAAAAAGACTGGGAAAGCATCAGGGAAATTCTGAAGTCTGGCGAAAATGACGCACAGATTGTTTTCTGGGGACCTGAAGAAGATGTTGCTACAGCACTTGATGTGATTAATGAAAGATGCAGAATGGCATTTGCCGGTGTCCCGAATGAAACCCGCAAGTCTTTCGAAAACGGCACTACCATTTTCGAGCGGGTGCTCCCCGGTGCCGACCGTATGTATCCCGACACCGACTCTCCGCCTATCCCATTGGAAGACAGCCATATCGACAATCTGAGTAAAAACCTTCCACAGGAAACCATCGAACGTTTCCGAAAAATGATGGAATGGAATATCCCGGAAGACACCTTTACCTATATCTTTAAAAAGAACCTGTATCCTGAAGTTGAACGCATTATCAACGAGCTTGGCATACTTCCGTCTTTTGTTGGAACATTTTTTGGCCATAAACTAAAATTTGTGGAAGGTCATTACGAAAAAGGCAATGAATTCAGCTATCAGCAGGTTTATGACCTGCTTGCCTATCTGAAGTCACAAAAAATTGAACTTACACTGGCTTCCAGAATGTTGCCTGTGCTTTTCGAACATCCGAAAATGGATTTCGAATCAATACTCACTTCAATAAAATTCAAGCGGATTTCAAAGGAAAAAATTCTTTCGAACATCCCATTTCTCAAAACAAAATTCGCTGAAATTAAATTTACGGATGAAACCGGCGCTGAAAACCGATGGATTATGGGTCAGCTGCATACTATGGCTGCCGGAAATATTTCCTTAAATGAACTCTGTACAATTCTGAACTCAAAAAACAACTAAAATGGCTGAAGACTTCTTCCAGGGCTACAAATGTGCTGCACTTGAAATGCTTAAAAAGTTCAACGTCAGGGTTTGGGGCCAGGCTTCAATAGAAACAACTCGTGGCAAATTTACAGGCACTATTCTGCCTCGTTCCGAAAACGATGACGACAAACATATCGTACTGAAAATTGAAACCGGTTACAACATCGGGATCGATATCCGTACAATTACCGACATGAAGGAAACAGGCTACAAAAAGGCTGTTTACAAAATTCCGGAAAAAGAATTCCCTTACACGGCTGGCCTGCCTAAGGTAAAACTTATCGGAACCGGCGGTACCATTGCCTCCCGTCTCGATTACAGAACCGGCGCAGTAATCCCTGCATTCTCCCCCGGAGAATTATACGGAGCGGTTCCCGAACTTGCTGATATCTGCAACCTTACGACCGAAAAGATATTTGCTGTTTTCAGTGAAAATATGGGTCCCGAGCAGTATAAAAAACTCGCTGTTGTTATCGGGCAGGAGATCGAAAAAGGCGTTGAAGGTATCGTAATCGGCCATGGAACCGACACACTTCACCATACCGCTGCTGCACTTACGTTCATGGTGCAGAATCCGCCCATTCCTATCGTTCTGGTGGGCTCACAGCGTTCGTCGGACAGGCCAAGTTCAGATGCAGCCCTGAATCTTATGCATGCCTGCACAACCGCCGGTCATAGCGATATTGCAGAAGTTATGGTATGCATGTTCGGACCAACTTCCGATGAATATGGCCTTCTTCACCGTGGAACCAGGGTGCGGAAAATGCATTCATCCTACCGATCTACTTTCCGCACTATTGGCGATACGCCGCTTGCTACAGTTACCCGTAGTGGAGTGAAACCCATTAAAGAAGTGTACAACCACAGACGAAAAGACTGTACTGCAAAGATTCTTCCCTATTTCGAAGAAAAGGTTGCAATTGTATACTATTACCCGAATATGATGCCCGATATCATTGATTCTCTGGTTGAAAACGGATATAAAGGAATAGTGATTGCCGGAACAGGCCTCGGACATGTAAACAAACCAATTTACCCTGCAATTGAAAGAGCACATAAAGCCGGCGTTCACATCTATATGACCGTTCAAACCTTATGGGGCTATGTTCATATGTTTGTGTATGATACAGGCCGCGATCTCATGGCCAAAGGCATCATCCCTGCCGAAAATATGCTTCCAGAAGTAGCATACATCAAATTGGGCTGGGTACTCGGACAAACCAATGACCCTGAAGAAGTAAGAAGGCTTATGCTAACGCCGGTTAATGACGAAACCACAAGCCGTGAACCCTATAATGGCTACCTTATTTACCAGGGTGGAGTTCCTGAAGTTGAGGATTTTATCCGGCAATTCAGGAAATAGCGGGAGGCAGTTGGCAGTTGGCAGAAGGCAGGAGGCAGAAGGCAGGTGGCAGGAGGCAGGTGGCAGGAGGCAGTAGCAATTTTTTGCTGCAGAGCACTATTTGTAGCAAAGAGTGGCATCTAAAACGATTAGCCCTGTAGAGGCGACCCAACAATAGCGACGGGCAACGCCCATCGTTTGCAGAAGGCAGGAGGCAGGAGGCAGGTGGCAGAAGGCAGAAGGCAGAAGGCAGGTGGCAGGAGGCAGAAAGCAGTTGGCAGGAGGCAGTAGAAATTTTTTGCTGCAGAGCACTATTTGTAGCAAAGAGTGGCACCTAAAACGATTAGCCCTGTAGGGGCGACCCAACAATAGCGACGGGCAACGCCCATCGTTTGCAGGAGGCAG
>CAIXZF010000004.1 GCA_903923925.1 uncultured Bacteroidales bacterium | reverse complement strand
GTTTTAATTGTTCAGGTGTCTTTATCCGGCACAGATACATAAAGGAGACCATCATGATGATGATGTCAAAATCATAATATCCATTTGAACGCTCAGAGTAAAATGAGTTGTAGCTTAATAAGCCATTGGCCAGCAGAAATGAAACCATGCACATTACCCCTCCAAAGGGAAGCGCTCTCAATGCAAGTGAATAACGTTGAACGTTACGTACATTGACCCCTATAGTATGACCAAGTTCTGTTGCACTGCACAGACCAGTTACTACAAAATGCCTACAGAACCATTTGCGAGTTTGGTCGAATCAGGAAAAAAAGGTAATTGATGTTGCATAACCAGCTTTTTTGCAAATATCCGACATTTTTATTTGCACAAAAAACTTCACAACTTACTAATTTACAATTACCAGGTCAGGAGGTCTGATATTATCAACTACCGAGATTTATGCTAAGTTAGAGCCCGAAAGAGTAAATTAGGAGTTCGATACCCTTCGCACCAGGTTAGCTTCAGACGCGAAAAAAAACGAGTCAAAGAATTCGAAACCTCAAGACGATATTCTTCTTTTTTGAGATATTCATCGCCTGTAAAATAGGTTCCTATACTTGAGTTAAATCCGAAATTTATCCAGGTCACCAGGTAGTATTCAACTCCTTTTCTCGTTTCTGTTTTTACGAGCTTACCAGGGATGCGTTTGGGATGGTGAACGATAATGGCCATTTCAACTGGAAAAGATTACAATTTTGTATTTTATTTTTTCAAATGACAATCTTTGAATTTTTTACCGCTTCCACATGGACATTTTTCATTTCTTCCGGTTTTGCTTAATATCTTTTCAGCATCAAGCCTTATTTCCTTAACAAAATCAATGTGAGATACCGAAGGAACCCTGAAGGAAAACATTGTATTGCCGTTAACATTTGTTATAGCAAGATCCCCCATGGTAATAATGTCCATTCCTATTATTATTCCAAAGTTTCCTGCCACCCCCTCTATTTCCATAACCTCGCACCCAGGAACCCAAATTTCGTTTGGAAGAAAAATATCAAGGGTATAGGTGTTTGTACTTTCTTTGCCTTTTGCATGAGACATGTCCGTCCTTCCGGAAGGGATTAAATTAAGCTCAATTGCCAATTTCTTTGAAATGCAGCAATGCGTAGCTCCGGTGTCCCAAAGTGCAGTGGTGTCAGTTAATCTTGGGTCATGCTTTTCAATTTTAGCGTCCAGATCATTTATGGGCGAAGAAACTTTTACCTGAGTGATTATACTGTTTATTAACCCACCCGGACTATATGTCATAGCGCGAAAAGGTGGGAACTTGCCAGTAGTCATGAGAACACAACAGCTTGCGTATTCATACAAACAGTATAGCTTTCGGGACCAGGGCTGCACTTTTGAATAAGAAAAGTACCCAATGTATGTCCTTGTTCAATAGAGTGGAAATAAGCCTCTCTGCGGTCAGCATATGACCCCACTACCTGATCTCCTACAATTACAATGAACTTACCATTGTATATTTTTAGGAGTTCTTCCTGGTGATCTTTATAATATTGAAATTCTTTATCAAGCATTGTCGTTGTTTTGTTTTGCAAAGTTACGATATCATAATACAGAATTCAAGCCTTACTCATCATGGATTAACTTTTTGATTAGTTTCAATAGGGATTCCTTTTTACCAATTGCTCTTGGACCCAGCAGAGATATTTAAAACTTAAAGCAGATGCCAGTACCATAACATTTCTTATATTGTTAATGGAAAACTATTTCTCCTCTAAAATCTTTGCCTTCTCCTTTTCGTACTCCTCTTTTGTGAGTATGCCTTTATCAAACAAATCTTTTGCTTTGGCTAGTCTATCGTACTTATCCGGTTTGCTATTATCCTGGGTATTGTCCTGTTTTTTATTACAATCGGCAATTTCGCAGCGTGTAATAGCATCATCTATCATTAAATTAAGCTTGAGACCATTACCAAAATGAAGCTCTACTTCGAAATATACCCTTTTTGTATATTTTGTATCAACTCTCTTTATTTTTTGAATATATACAGGATGTCCTTTAAAGCCCTTATTGAGATTATTAAGATAAGGATTTTTGGGGTCAAAAGATGCATTTAAAATATTTTGTCTAAACCCTACACAAGTATAACAACCGTCCGGACCCGTTCCCTCTCCTAAAACAATAGAGTCCCCTATGTGGTAAATTATACCGTTTGAGGCCTTATACTCTTCCTGAGCCCGTACTACGGTGTAGAGTATGCAAAATAAAACGGCAATGAATAGTCTTGTTTTCATTATATAAATTTAACGGTCCTGAGGATAAGGTTTGATCAAAGATCCATGTAAAAATAGCAAAAAAGATATTCAATTAAGCAATTAATAAACTTGTCTGTATATTATTTCTCAATCTTGTTATCGTCCTCAAAGTAATTCAAACTTAGTTTATCAAGCAGCTTTGCCCCGTGCTTTATTTTGGAACGCTTCACCGGCTCGGAATCAAGATTAGGAAATTTACTCAATTCCTCAGTAAGTTCACTATTCTTCCTGCGAAGTCTGTTATTGAGATCTTTTTCATTTCTGAGCTCCTGTTCTGTTTTCACCCATGAATCATAATACCTGCTTTACTTTCCCAAAGAAGAGGAGTTAAAACAGATTATTGACAGAGACAAGTTGAAATTTGATTTGGAGAATCAAACACCAATTTGAACCTTATTTACCGTTTAACGTATCATCAGATTTGTCATCGTCAAGGATTTTTTCAATCCAGCGCTCAAATTTCTTGGCACCTGAGTTTACTGATGTAAAATACATAAAAAAAATACCTGCCAAAACTATAGCCAAGACAATGATAATAAGGATTACTTCCATATAACTGACCTCCATGTTATGCAAAGATAATAAAAACAGGTTCTAACTTTATCCGTATGTTTGTGATCTTGATAATTGTTACAATTAATTTCCAGGCACTTCAACTTAGTGCATCAAAGAAAATAATTATTCATCAGTAATCACAGTACGTAAATTATTGTTTAGTTTGATAACTATAAGGTAATAAACACTTTATGGCAAACGACCTCATCATCAATTTCGCGCCAACAGGTCTTATCCCAACTAAGGAAATGACTCCCTATGTACCAGTCTCTGTAAATGAAATTATTGAGGATGTGCATATGGCAGTGGAGCTGGGGATCTCAATGGTTCACCTGCATGCACGCGAAGAAGGTACAGGATCTCCAAGCCATAAAGCTGAAATTTACAGGAGAATTATTTCCGGGATTCGTTCTTTTTCGAAAGACCTCATCATCTGTGTTTCGCTCAGTGGCAGGGTGGTCAATAACTTTGAACATCGGGCTGAACCGCTTTTACTTGATGGCAATGAAAAACCGGATATGGGAAGTCTCACGCTCAGCTCACTGAATTTTAATTCTACTGCCAGTATTAATTCGCCGGATACAATAGAAAAACTGTCTTCTGAAATGAATAAGCGGGGCATCATGCCTGAATTGGAAGCCTTTGATAACGGGATGATCAATTACGCAAAATATTTAATTAAAAAAAACTTGCTGCATCCGCCACACTATTTCAATCTGATGATCGGGAATATTGCTTGCGCACAAGCTGATCTTCTGCATGTGGGTGTGATGATCAATGACCTTCCGGCAGATAGTTCTTTTAGTCTTGCTGGTATCGGCAACAGCCAGTTAATGATGAATTCGACTGCCATTGCTATGGGATGGGGTGTAAGGATTGGGTTGGAAGATAATATCTGGTTTGATTCAGACAGATCAAAACTTGCAACAAATGCTGATTTTTTAAAAAGAATTCATAAACTTGCCCTTGTAAACGAAAGAAATGTGATGAGCCCGGGTAAACTTAGAACTTTACTCAGTCTGGAGAATGGATTTGGTAATTATGGACGCAAGATCACGAATGAATAATAGTCTTGCTATATTAACATAACAAACAGGAATAATGGTATTGAACAGGTTTCTGTACAAGATAAGATTTAAGAAAGTAAAGTTCTTCAATCCGGCACTTACAGAAGTGCAGAAGAATGTTGAGATTGGAGAAGGAACCAGGGTTGGATCTTTAAGCTTGATTCAGAAAAATGTCAGAATCGGGAAAAACTGCACAATAGGATCACAATGTAATATTTGCAGTGATGTGCAAATTGGTGATAACGTGAGCATCCAAACAGGATGTCATATTACAAGAGGTGTAAAGATTGGATCTGGCACTTTCGTGGGCCCCGGAGTTATTACGATGAACGACAAATTCATTGACGGGAAAATTGAACCGCCGATTATTGGAAATAATTGCAGGATAGGAGGGGGGAGCTGCATCCTGCCCGCTATTACAATTGGTAATAATGTTTTTGTTGGCTCTGGAAGTGTAGTTACTAAAAGTATAGAAGATGGTTTGAAAGTTTACGGAAATCCGGCAAAATCTGTAAAAAACAGAAATACAGTGGATTGAATTTTAGTGAATTGTATTTCAATATCTTTAAAAAAACTGTAAAGCATCAGCTTGTATTCTTTTAAGCTTTATAAAATTTTGCCAGGAATTTTGCCGGATTCCGGACGAATCTACTGAGTTTTTTGATAAGGGAATTCTCACAGATCTGTAAATATAAATGCAATTGGTCAATTTCTGCTTTTTGCCTGTTGTTCTCCTCCTGTAACTCAGCTAAACCGGTATTCTGTTTACTTATTTTTCCATTCAGTTCAGCAATAGTAGTTTTCTGCTGTTCAACCTCTTTAATTTTGCTCAGAAAGATAGCCTTCTTCTGAAATAAATATTCCTGAATTGTTCGCTCCTCTTCATAAGAATTCATTTTCCTTTTACGTTCACTGAATTCTTTGATTGCAGCGTTGTAATGCACCAGGAGAGTGTCGACATATAGATTCAAATCAGCATCTTTCCTTATAAATTCAGCTGTTATCCGACATTCCGTCTGGTCATATTTTTTAATTTCCTCAAGTATCAGTTCAGGAGTTATTGGTCGGGTTAATGTTTTCATCCCGAAGTTGTATTTCCTGAAATATTCATAATTCTCTGTACTTACCATTCCACCCAATCCACGGATATCGCACACAATAACTCCTGCTCCGGTAGATAAGGCTTCCATTGCGGCCTTTGCCTTGGCAAAAACAATATCATACTCATTTAAAACCTTTTCAGGATGAGCAACCGAACTTTCCAGTGATAAGCCAATACCGTCTGCAGTAATTCCAAGCCTTAAGCAGGCTTCCTTTATCGTTTTGTAATAATTATCAACGTTGGCAGTATTGCTGAATACAAGTGCTTTTTTTGGTTTTTGGTGAATTGTTTCTCTTAATTTAAATCGGGAAGTGTCCACCCAATTATAGAGCACTCCGGTTGATTCTACAGGAATGTTGTTGTCAATAACCAGCCTGTCAATACAATTGTAATCAACAGCCATATATTTGACAATATTTCTGTGTTTTGGGGGAGTATCAACTATGTTTGTCCGATCGTGCAGAAAATAAATTACGCCTGTATCAGGAAACCTTACAATAACATCCATTGTGGGGATGAAATGGTGTGCATGAATAAGGTCAGGTTTGTTCACAAGCTCTTCGGTAGAGTCTGTAACAAGAATCCCGGCTTCTCTGATTTCAGCGGCAACAGTTCCGAGATCCGGAGAATAAACTTCAACATGAATTCCCCGGTTTTTTAAGGCAATGGCAAGATCCCTTACATAGACTTCTGTACCTGCATAATTTACCAGCCAAATATTTGTAATCAGAATATTCATTTTCAGTCTTTAACGCACCTCACACTCAGTCCAAAACTTTTGCTGCATTCTGAGTAGGAAACGCTCTTGCTCTGTTTGTTTAAGCCGTAATATCCTGAAGTTTGAGATGCTACCCAGAAAAATGCACTGGACTGAAGTTCGGTAAATGTGCCGTTTAAAAGCCTGAATCCAGCGGGTAGGGCAGAAAATCCACTGGAATTAGATGCACCAGTATTGGGTGAAATCCAATGTATAAATCCTGCCTCTTTCATCTTTCCACCTGCCGAATCAACCCCTCCAAGATATGTAAATAGGCTTTGCCATTCTGAATCTGCAGCGATATGCCAACCAGTAGGTGCAATATTACGGCCATCGTTTACTGCATACCAATTGTATAAATATCCATATGCTCCGGCAATTGTAGTGTCATTCAGATATCCGCAATATGCAGCAATCTTCAGGTTTGCCCAACTGCTGTTTCCGGTAATATTTGGAATGGCTTCTCCATTGCGGAAATGACTTACTTTAAGGTTCTCTACCAGCCACACCTGGTTGCCTATGCTTACAGAATGATACTCATTCCCATCAATATCAATTACAAATCCTGCACCTCCCTGGAGTGTGGTGAACGAATACGTACTTCCGTAACTTGTTCCTATACTGTCAGTTGCATAAGCCCTTACATAATATTTAGTTTTAGGAAACAAGCCGGTAATATAACTGGTGAAATTACCGGGCCCTGAGCTGTCAATTGTTTTTTGATCGGCTATTGTAGGAACAGGTGAGGTATTCCAGCATACACCCCTGGCAACAACTGCTGAGCCGCCCTCAAGAATTACAGTGCCACCGCTCAATGCAGTAGTTTGGGTAACTGAACTCACCTCTGTAGTAATAAGCAAGGGTAAATTCCCGTTTGGGTTATAGCCTGTATTGTTCATTTCCTTCAAACATCCTGAACTAAACAGAATACTGAAACTTAGCAGTATGAATAAAGAAAGATTTACCCAGCGACTCAACGTATTTATCATCTCAAAAAAGAATTTTAATCAAATATAGTAGATTTTTTTGGAGGTGAAAATAACTCAAATTATTCAAGCGAAAGATTTGACAACTCCTCCGGCGTTTTTTAGTAATTTTGCAAACAGATGATGCAACGATTTCAGAAAAAAACAATACTAATGCATATGACCAGGTTTCTTTTCATTCCAATAATTCTTCTTTTAGCTGTAAATTCAATGGCTCAGGATTCTATCCCTTACCTTACCGGTAATGATCTGGGTACCAATAGAGTGATGACTTTTAAGAGGTTTTCGGATGCTGACATATCCTCGTATATGGGCGATGCTGCCAATATTTATAGGGAATATGGAATGAAGGAAATGCTTCTTCAGGAAATTCTTTATCAAAAAGTCCTTATCAGGGTGGAATATTACATGATGAATGATAATGCGGCTGCTTTCGGTGCTTTTTCTGTTTCTAAACAAAAATGTACACGATCTTCTATAATAACCAGATTCGACTGCATTAACATGCAAAGAGTTCAATTTGTTTTAGGCAAACTATATGTTAATATTACTGCTAACCTGAGCAGCCCCGAATCCGGAGTCATATGTGAAACCCTGGGAAAAATTATTGCAAGAAAGCTGGTGTTTAAAGATTGGGAGTATCCTCGCTTTTTTGCTACACCTCTATTTTATAATTATATTTCAAATGTTAAGCTAATTCGGGGTACAGAAGCTTTTAAAAATGCATATCCTGACTGGATAGAAAAGTTTAAAGGCCTTAATTTTGAAACAGTTATGCTTCCGGTCGACTTTAATGGAGGTAGTTGTGCCCTTGGTATGATTTCTTTCAGAACGCTCATGGAAATGGATAGATTTATAAAATCCAATGGTCTTGAAACAACAGGGTCGAATGGGGCGTATAAAAAAATAGTTGGTAAAACAGAGCAATTTCTAATGATTTCCGGCCCAAAGGATGTATTATATATGGAATCCTGGGGTAACTCGAAAGAGGTGGAGGATTTTAGTTTTAATGTGGAACAGTGGATTAGAAATATTCTAAAAAGTGGTAAACAAAAATAGTTTACATGTTTATATTTGCTTCTTGTTTCTGGCAATATTTACAGCTTGTAGTTTGCATAATCCTGAAAAGCTTTCTGCAATGAAACTGAAGAAAGCACTTTTTGGGAAAATGCTGGATGGTACCGGGATTTATCAGTATACGCTTGAAAATCCAAAGGGTATGCAGGTGGCGATGTATATACCCATCATACAGTTTATAAATTTGAAGTGGTGCAATAGATGAATCTATTCTTCCTCAGGATCTTCCAGCCTTTTCTTTATTGAAACAGCTTCTTCTTCGGTTGATCGGATTAATTGAGTGTTTTTTCGTATTGAATTCTGAACAGATAATATTTTTGCCATTAGTCTTTCTTTTGCCTCATATTCTCTTCCTCCCGAACCAATATTTTCAAGCTGAGTTTCAAGCTCACGAAGGTTTTCAAGGTCTCTGTCCATCCTTTGATTCAGTTCCATTATTGTAGCCTGGAGATCGTTGGCACGGAACTGCATTTTTACCTCCCAGTTTTTCTTCTTCTCACGGAAAAAGGTATCAACACGTTTATTCAATACATCAAAAGAGGTTTGAAGACGTGAGTAAAGCTCCTCCCGCTGTTCTTTTACCATACGCCTGCCTCTGAATTCAGCTTGAATTTTCTTCAGATATTCACGGGTCTCTTTATATTCAGTGGTTTCCTGAGCTTGCGCCAAACCATGTTCTACCAGTTTTCCTAATTCATTATAATTACGAATTGCTTCGTCTTCAAATTGTTTCCTGTCCTGATCCTGCCTCAAATTTAATAACACAAATACTTCCTGGAGTAACTGATAAACAGTATCCTTTTGATCTTTAAATAGTTTACTTTCACGTAAATCAAATTGCAAGGCTTTAAGTTGTTCTCTTGCTGTGCGAAAATCACTGGTTTCACCAGAAAATTGTAATAGATCTTCAGCTCTTTTTTTCAAAACAGGGTATTGATCATCTGCAAGATGTCTGTTGTTCTCGCGTTCTTCGCTCAACCGAAGATTCAAAATTGTAAATGCATCCTGGAGTTTTTGATAAAGCTGCTCACGATGTTCTTTAATCAGTTTTCGCCCTCTGAATTCATTTTGGATAGTAATCAGTTGTTCTTTTGATTCCTGGAAATTCGCGGTTGACTCAGTCATATGAAGAGCCCCTTCAATCAAGGGTTTCAGGTATGAATAATTTGTTTCTGCCTCAACAGAGAATTGAGCTTTATCAGCCTCAAGCAACACATTTACTCTGTCGAATTCCTTTTGCAACTTATTATAAAGTTCTTCCCTTTGTTCTTTAATAAGTCTGGCCCCTTTAAAACCTGCCTGGGCTTCAATGAGATAACTCTTGGCCTGGCGGGGATCTGTTTCTTTTGATGATGCAAAAATTGCATTTTCCACCAAATCTTTCAGATGTGCGTAATTCTGAAAAGCATCTTTCTCAAATTGTGCTCTTTCGACCTCAATTCTGGTATGAATAACTGCAAAAGCCTCCTGGATAATGCTGTATAATTCCTCCCTGTCCTCTCTGTTGAACTTCAGATTCCTGAATTCGAGCTGGAGAAGTATTAATTTATCCCGTACCGACTTGAAATCTGTTGTTGATTTTAATTCGGAAATTACGGGGTTTAGCTTAGCCTGAAATACACTATAATTCTGTTTGAGCTCTGTAAAATCGGGTATATTTTCTGTAAAATTCATGACGTGCGAAAATTTCTATACTGATTAAACAAAGTTGAACGAAAAATTCTCTGATAAATTGAAAAAAATTGTGATTTCTTTAGTTTGATTCTAAAATATTGTTAATTTTTTTGTGTAACACATTGAATTATCTACTTTTGTGCATATTATTAAATTAAAAAAAAATATGAAAAGAAATTTATCAATTATCCTCTTCGCAGGATTGGGTTTTTTTATTCTGTCTTCATACAGTGGAGAAGGTGTTAAGTATCCTGCCGGATCACCAGGCGGGTATACTGGTTCACCAGGTGATGCTAAACATTGTGTACAATGCCATGGTGGGTCTTCTGCCCCGGTTGTTGGCTGGATTACTGCCAATATTCCTGCCTCGGGTTATGTTGCTGGAACTACTTATACAATTACTGTTACATTAACAGGTTCAGGCAAGAAGGGGTTTGAAGTATCTCCACAGACGTTAACGGGCGCTTTGGTTGGAACACTAACAGCAGGCTCAGGAACACATCTTGTTAATGGCAACAAAGCTGTAACTCATTCTTCGAGTTCAAGCACTACACCTTATACAAAAACATTCTCATGGATAGCTCCGGCAGCTGGTACAGGGCCGGTAACCTTTTATGGAGCTTTTGTTGTTGGTAAATCAAATACCAAGTTATCAACTACTGTCTTTCCAGAGAGTACTACCGGAATCAGTGAAATTAGTAATGTAGAGATTGTGGTTTATCCGAATCCAGCGCATTCATCACTTACTATTTCTGGTAAGAGCTTGAACCAGATAGAGAATTTACGTTTATTCTCTATGAATGGACAGGAAGTTTCTATTGCTGCTGACAGATCAAAAGTATTTTCAGATTCAGAAACAATCAGTTTACCTGAATTATCAAAAGGTATTTATATGTTGAGTTTTACAAATGCAGGTAAATCGATTACAAAGAAAATTGTTATTGAGTAAAATTCTTCCCGATAAAAAAAAGAGGCTGGTTCAATTGTTGAACCAGCCTCTTTTTTTTACTTTCTAATTTGAATTAAAGCGTGCCAATGTATTGAATTACTGCCCAACGCTCATCTTCGCTAACAAGTTTCTTTTCAAAGTTTGGCATTTCGTCTCTGCCAATTACAGCTCTGAAGTATTTATCACCGTCTGTAAGACCTTTGAAAGCCTTATCGCTGAAAGCTGTGATAGTTGTTTTCAGACTTGCAGCCTTTGTGCCATCACCTTTACCAGTTACACCATGGCATGATTTGCAATGTTTGGTATAGAGTTCTTTACCTTTTGCAATACTTTCTGGTGTTGACTTTGGTGCTTTCATCTTTGCATATTTGTCAGGTGTTTTCCATGGTTTTGCTTCAGGAAGGTTTGCACTCGACATCGAAATGATCATAGCAGCACCAAAAATAAATGACATTGCTAATGCAACAAATTTTACTTTCATGTTTACTCCTTTTTGATTAATTAATTTATTAAGATTACTTCACACCTACGAAATTACAAAAATCGATCCACGAAATGACAATTTTATACATATTTAACAATTCAAATAGAAGATTCTGTAATGTGTGATAAAATAGGACAAAAAAAAACCGGCTCTTGTGCATGAGAACCGGTTTTTTTTTATCAAAATAGATTGTTAGAGTGTACTTATGTAATGTACAATAGCCCAACGATCTTCTTCAGTTGTAACTTTCTTTTCAAAATTTGGCATTTCGTCTCTGCCAATGAATGACCTGTAGTATTTGTCACCATCAACTACACTTTTAAAAGACTTATCTGAGAATGGAACCATCTTGGTTTTCAAGCCAGCAGCTTTTGTACCATCACCTTTACCAGTTACACCATGGCATGATTTGCATGATTTTGCATAAAGCTCTTTTCCTTTAGCTACACTCTCTGGTGTAGATTTTGGAGCTTTCATTTTCATGTACTTGTCAGGTGTTTTCCATGCGTTTCCCTCAGGAAGATTTGCACTTGTCATCGAAATGATCAGGGCCAGGCCGAAGATCATCGAAAAAGCTAAAGCAATAAGTTTTACTTTCATTGTTCTTTTTTTGTGATTGGTTAATATTAGTTTTGGTTTACGGTGTCAAAATTACAAAAATCAGGCCACTTAATAAAGTTCTGTGAAAAATTTAACAATCAGATTTTCTGAGCATTTTCCGGCAGACCTTGTTTCCTAATTCTGGAAATGTTAATGATTGCATACGTATAATGCCCCCATACTCCAAGCAAAAGAATTACAAGCGTAACAATCATCCAGGTAGGTGCAACTTGTGTCCAAAGTGCTCTGTAGCCAATCGGAATTTTGTGCAATGTTGGAACGCCCCATCTCGAGGCTTGCTCTGCCTGTACATTGCCATAAATCTCATTCTCGTCAATTCTGGCAAGAATCATTAGGTTTCCAACAGAATCGCCTACGATATCAGCCGGGAAATCAAAGGTACAATCACCATTTTCATCGGTAGTTGCATCTCCAACTTTCAGGTTACTGAACATTCTGGTTACGCAAAAATTAATAGGAATATCCTTTGCGGGAACTTTTACTCCTTTATCGTTAATGGTAAAACAATTAACAATTACGGTTTTTGTCGAATCCTGGGCTCTGAGTTCCATAGTGATATTAATATCCTGGAATTTTACCTGAGCTTCGCCTGGTTCAATAGAGTCGTTACCATCATAGATGACAGTAACATAGTAATAACCTTCCTTGTCTTTAGCGAGACTGGCATTCGACTTGAGGTCAAAAACGATTTTCCCTCTGTCGCTTATAGTCAGGTCTCCCAGAAACTGATCTTTGTTTTCTCCACCAAACAGTTTTACTTTGGCCTTTTTATTTGGTCTGGAGTTGCCATCCTTTACCTTATTCAAAGTTGTAGTAAAGGTTTTTACCTGTCCTGATTTCAGATAGAAAAGCTGAAGATCTGACCTGTATTTCGTTACAGCTGTATCTCCTTCTGCTTTACAGGTGATTGAAAAAACACTCAGGCAAAGTATGATAACAGCAATTGTTTTTAGAATAGATTTCTTCATAGCTGATTTTTTTTTACATGTACTTTTCTTCCTGAGGATCCTCCTCAGTTAATTCAGAAATCGAAACGATAGGCACGAATTTGGATGCTAACATGAACAAACATGCAAAGAGTCCGATACCACCGAAAGTTAATGCTCCTTCAACCCAGGTTGGACTATAATGTATCCATGCCTCCCGCGTATCCTGAATTGGCAGATACGGAGTTTCCAGAGTTGGAACAATAATAAGGTAACGGTTAAGCCATAATCCCAATACAGCAATAACAGCTGCAAAAGTTATGCTGTTAATTGTTCTGAATTTAGGAATCCCCATTATTATAAGCGGAATAAGAACACCTACATAGTTGCTCAGAATAAAGAACCAATAAAAATCTGTAAACAGCTTGTCAATCAGAACTTTATCAGCTTTTACAGATCCATACCACTTGGTGAGGTAGTCGCTAAAGGTAAAATAGCCATAGAATGCTGCAATTATCAACATTATAATACCGATATTCACAAAGTGCTTTTTAGTAATGTAATTTTCAAGATGGTATGCTTTTCTGAAAATATACATCAGAATAATCAGGATACCTGATCCTGAATAAACAGCAGCGATAACGAAATATGGTCCAAAAATGGTGCTATGCCATCCTGGTTGCAGGGTGACACCAAAAATCCAGGCTAAAACTGAGTAAACGATAACGGCAATAGCGATGATCATCGCGGCCATAACATTTTTTACCCGCCTGATGTTCTTTTCCTGAGCCGGAGTGTTTACGTAACCAAGTGCAAGGGTTTTGTAAAGTTTCTTTCTCCAATTTGGCAGTTTTAGCTCCTTGTAATCGCGTAATATCGCAAAATCCTGAATGAACGACAGATACAGAAAAATAAAGCAGCCAACAATATCTGTAGAAATTGCGATAACGTCCCAGGTAATTGGTGATTGGATTCTCGGATGCAGCATCAGGAAGTGTAAACGATCGAGTCGTCCGATACAAAAAAGGATAAAGGTTGGTCCGATAAGCAGGGAAACAACTGTCAGGATTTCTGATATACGCATAATTGGTTTACGCCATTCAGTTTTAAAAAGGTGCAGCACCCCCGAAATCAGCGCTCCGGCGTAACTAATACCCATAAAGAAAATGAAATTCACAATGTATACACCCCAAACAACATTGTCGCGCATGCCGGTAACTATATGGCCATCGGCAATCTGAGTGTATAACCCATAAACTCCAAACCAAGCCATCCCGAAAAATATCAGGAAGAAAACCCACCATTTGATGCTGGTTTTCTCAATTTGAGGGGCAAACTCTTTTAATATAGATTTGTCTTCCATCATTTAGTTTTTTGGGATTTATCAACGTCAATTGAGAAATTGTTCGATCGGATTGCATTTTTGTATCTGTCCTTGATGTTTTCGTCCAAGCCTTCAAGTCCTCTTTCGTAAGGGAATTGCCTGGTTGAAGGTGGCAGATAGTAAACACTTGGTTCAGTACCCAAACTTTCAAGATATCTGTATCCGCCTCTGTCGCGCACAAGATCACTGAATTTGATTGTTTCTGTTCCGTTGGTTACAGTATCTTCTACCAGGTCTCCAAAATAGATTACTCCCATTGGACAAGCTTGCGCACATCTTGGAAGTTCACCTTTTCTAAGCATGTCGGGACAGAAAATACATTTTCCAACAGTTCCTTCCTGTGCAGGAAATCCTTTCTCTGGTGAATATTTTTCTTTTTTTGCCTCTTCTGAAGGAGCTTTCCAATGGAAAACCCTAACTGAATAGGGGCAACCAGTCATACAGAATTTGCAACCAATGCATCTTTCATTATCAATCAAAACAATACCATCGCTGCGCTTATAAGTAGCACCGACCGGGCAAACACTAACGCACATTGGGTTATCGCAATGAAAGCATGGTCTTGGAAACCAGTAAGGTGCAGTGTTTGCACTTTCCTGCAGCAGGTAAAGTCGCATCCATTCATGATCGTGTGGGAGGTGGTGGCCTTCCTGGCAGGCATCAACGCACTTGCGTGCATTTTTACACTTCGAAAGATCAATTACCATTACAAATTTCCTTGCAGGAATACCTTTGTGAGATTCGTCCCGCGAGATGTAAGTGTCTTTCGATTTTTCAATGTAAGCTTTGTCGATCTCAATCAACTGCCCGTCTGTTGTAAGAACTTTGACCTTTTCACCTGTTTCGCTGTTTGCAGCAGCAGAAAGGGAAAAGAGCGATGAACCAAGTGTGCTGGCAACAGCAGCAGCTCCAAGTCCGGCTCCAAGTTTTAAAAAGCCTCTCCTGGATGACTTGTTATCATCTTTTTCTTTATTTTCCATATCGATAGTAATTAATCAATGAACTTCATGCCAACCGTTAATCATGCTCTTGAAATTGCTGATGGTGGTATGGCCTATTGTACAAAAGTAAACGTGGATAATCAGGAACACTGAGATAAAAAATCCCATAGTAATGTGAATCAGGTCTGTTAGAAATACGCCAATAAGGCCTTTGAAATGAGGGAGAATTAATTCAGGATACAGCATTATAAAACCTGAAATAATCACCAGAGGCACTGCCATATACATAATTGATCCATATGTAAATTGTTGCAAAGGATTAAATTTCCTGCTCTCATTTATTGGGAAGGGTGCTTTTTCACCTTTAAAAAGTCCACCTGTATAGTAACCGAATTGTTTAAATAACCTGTCGATCATCCCTTTAAGTGCAAACCGATAGAATACTCCATTATTTGTAATAGTATTTCCGACAAGAAAAATCAGATAATTCAATGACAGGATGATTCCACTGAGATTATGTACCTGCACTGATACTCTGAAGCCGACAAGGGCTCCCGGATTCGAATAATGCATAGATAAGCCTGTAACAATCAGAAGCAGGCAGAGTAAAGCGTTTAATAGGTGCCAGAACCTTATCCAGGCCGGATACAAGAATATTTTTTGAGCCATAGTATTTTGTAGTTTATTTTTTGTTACGGAAAAAGATGTGGACAGTTATTGCCAATAGTGTTAAGACAACAATTACAATACTTACAATATTCATGTAGATGTTCTTGTTCGCACCAACAACATAAAGCTCTGAAAGCATACTTGAATTCAGAAAACCTTGTTTTTTCCTGCTTTCTTCAACCTGATACTTGTAAAGGGTCTTTAACAGAATTGAATTCGATGAATGACATTGAACACAGTTTTTTACGGCTTTTATTTTTGGCATTATCTGATGCGAAACAAGGGTTGAATCATTATAAAGTGCATGACATTCGATGCAACGAACTTTCTGGAAATGATTTAACTGATTTGGAAGCCAGTCGTGCTTTGCAATAACATTTGGATTAACAGTGTCTCTTATCAGTTGATATTTGTCAAAATTTGCATGACAACTCAGGCAGATTGCATTATCGTAAGCAACAGTTTTTGTAACGCTCTGTTCTTTATTTCTGGCATTTATCTTGTAAGTATGTGCATCATGACAACTCCAGCAGTTGAATTCTGCATTATGACGGCTGGAATGTACACTAAGCTGAAACTCAGATTCTATCTTCTCAAAATTGTACTTGGCGAATTGCGCATCACCTCCATGACAGTCCATACAGGTGGAAATGGTCTGAAACCTTAAGGTCTGATTATGAGGTGTAACAGCATACTCATCTGTATGACAATCAATACATTTGAAATTCCAGTGATTCGAAACTGCATAGGCTGCAGTATCAATAACGTAATCGGAGGGCATTTTATAGGTAAAAACTTTTTGGTCAGCGCTCGTCATCGAAAATTTATGCTGCCCATGGCATTTCAGACATTTGGCGTTGTCTTCCCTGTTGGTGTAAACTTTAGCCTTAATAGTGTCCTGAGCATAGATCCCGATAGCTGCAAATAAAAAAATCCCTAGAATCAGGACTTTCAATTTATTACTTTCCTTTAATATTTTCCTGTGAATCTGCATAGTAAGTTTTTAGCTGTTTTTAGAAATTATGGATGAAAATATTTATGTACAAAGTACGCAATTCCAATTAACAATACCCTCCTGATAAGATGTGATATATCGTTTTAAGCTTATTGATTGTTATCAGACTGTTAATTGATTTTTATCAATCTATTTTTAGTTAATTGTCAAATTGTTCAATGATCTTTCTTAACTTTGTCATCATATCGTATTCTAGTATAAATTCCTGCATAATCCGATCAGACAAAAAGATGCCTATTTTTCACAATAATCAAAGTTGTTTAAATTGCCAGCATAAGTCAGAAATCTTTAGTTGCCTTACTCAGGGTGAACTTGGATTGATTGACCAGAATCGCTTTGAAGTGTCGTTTAAAGCTGGAGAGATAATGTTTAAACAGGGCACTCCTTCTCCTCATTATATCTGCATGACTTCCGGACTTGCAAAGATTTATATCGAAGGATATGGGAAAAATCTGCTTTTAGGAATTGTAAAGCCTCATGATTACATTTTAGGACCCGGAATTTATGTAGATAACCGCCATTATTTCAGTGCAGCTGCTTTAACAGATTCCACAGCCTGTCTTGTAGATGTTAATTCATACAAGAAACTTATACGGGAGAATACAGAATTTGCTGAGGAATTTATGACCAGAGTTTCGAAGCAGGCGATTTCTAATTTTGAACAGATTATTAGTCTAACCCAAAAGCAAATGCCAGGCCGGATAGCCGATGCGTTGATTTACCTGTCTGAAATTGTGTATGAGTCTAATCCTTTTGAAATGACGATCTCTCGTCAGGATCTTGCTGATCTGTCTGGAATGTCTAAAGAGAGTGCTATCCGAATTCTGAAAGATTTTAAGGAAGAGAATCTCATTAGGATAGAAGGAAACAGGGTTGATATCTTAAATCCCGCAGCACTCCATAATATAAGCCAGGTAGGGTAAAATACCTTGCATTTCTTGCTGAAAGCATAATTAAGCGTAATTTTGTCGAACAGAATGTTTGGTACTTTAAGCCACTTAATTATTAAAATTACATTTTATGTTCAGAAGACTCCTTATACTTTTTATCTGCTTAGTGCTTGGTTTGCACTCCTATGCTCAGAATGTTGATATTGATTACATCAGGAAATGTATAAGTGTTCTGGCTTCGGATAGTCTCATGGGCCGGAAAACAGGTACTCCTGAAGGTCAGATGGCTGCAGATTTTATACTCAGGCAATTTAAAGAAGCCGGGCTGGAGCCATGGGAGGGAGGATTTCAGAAATTTGATGTTACTACAAATGTGAAGGTAGGAAAGGGTAATTCATTTTCTTTCCCGGGTTTTACAGGAAAAGTAAAAACAGATTTTATGCCACTTTCCATGACTGAGAATAAAAAACTGGAAGCAGGAATCGTTTTTATGGGTTATGGATTTGAAATAAACCTCGATAGTCTTAAGTGGAACGATTATGCAAATGTCGACGTGAAGGGGAAATGGGTTATGGTACTCAAAGGCGACCCTGAATTCGATAAATCAGATTCAAAGTTTGTGCCCTATGCCGATGATTGGTCCAAGGTTTTAAAGGCAAAAGATAAAGGTGCTGCGGGTATAATTCTTGTAGCTGGCACAAAGGTTGAAAAGAAAGACAGTTTGGCTGATTTATATTTTGACAAGAGTGATGCCAGAGCGGGTATTCCAGCGATGATTATTACGCGAAAGCTTGCTAATATGCTTATGAGCAGCACAAATAATACTATTGAAAGTGTTGAAGAGAAACTCAATAAAGACCGGAAATCTCTTGTTTTTCCATTAAGTGTTGTAGCAACTGCAAATCTGGATATTGAAATGACAATGGCAAAAACAGCAAATGTAGTTGCAACTCTTAAGGGTTCTGACCCCTTGCTGAAAAATGAGTATATAGTGATTGGAGGCCATTACGACCACCTTGGAATGGGAGGGCCGGGTTCGGGTTCGCGCAAGCCTGATACTGTTGCTGTTCACAATGGAGCCGACGACAATGCATCCGGAACGGCAGGTATTATTACCTTGGCCAAAGCTATAAATGCTGGTAAATTAAAACCAAAACGCAGCCTCATTTTTGTTGCATTTACCGGCGAGGAAATGGGCCTGCTTGGATCAAAGTATTTTACGCAGCATCCCTCAGTCGAATTGTCGAAAATCAAGGCAATGTTTAATCTTGATATGGTTGGAAGACTGAAAGCCGACACAGGAACGCTTGTAATAAGCGGAACCGGAACTTCTGCAGAAGGGGAGGCAATTTTAACTAAGTATTCCAAAGGAAGAATCTTCCCTGTTAAATATTCCCCGGAGGGATTCGGATCATCCGATCATTCTAGCTTTTATATTGAAAACATTCCTGTATTCTTCTTTACAACAGGAGCACACGAAGAATATCATACCCCTGAGGATGATGCAAATAAAATTAATTATACAGGCGAACAAGCTGTTCTTGATTATGTTTATGATGTTTTATTGGATGTATCAAATCAGGATAAAAACCTGACTTTTAAAGAAGCCGGTCCAAAATCTGCACCAAGAATGGGGACAAGGTTTAAAGTGACACTTGGCATTCTTCCTGATTTTACATCCTCTGATAATAAAGGACTGAGGGTTGATGGTACACGCAAAGACGGTCCTGCTTCAAGGGCAGGCGTTTTGAAAGGCGATGTTATTGTGGCAATCGACGGAAAGCCTGTAAAAAACATTTATGAATACATGGACAGGCTGAAAACTTTAGAAGCTGGTAAAACATGTAATATAGATATTATGAGAGGTGGAAAACTTATTGTATTGTTGGTGCAGTTATAAATTAATTAATCGGGCAGTCAGATAAATGGTAATCGATTTTATACATTGGAGTCAAAATCCTGAAATTTTCAGGATTGGCAGTTTTGCAGTAAGGTGGTATGGATTATTCTTTGCAATGTCTTTCTATCTGGGTTATCTGATAATGTCAGGATTTTTTAAAAAAGATGGCCTGGATATTGCCCTGCTCGACAAATTATCGGTTTACATGATTGTTGGTACTGTTGTAGGGGCAAGGCTGGGGCATTGTTTATTTTATCAGCCGGATTATTATCTTTCCAGGCCTATAGAAATTTTAAAAATATGGGAGGGCGGACTTGCCAGTCATGGTGCAGCGATTGGTATTCTTACAGCTTTGTATTTCTTTGCACGAAAAAGTGGGCAGACTTACCTGTGGACAGTAGACCGGATTGTAATCGTTGTGGCACTTGCCGGTTTTTTTATCCGTATGGGAAACCTGATGAATTCCGAAATTTACGGTATGAAAACCAGTTTGCCGTGGGCATTTGTGTTTAACAGAGCCGAACCAGGCTTAAATATTCCAAGGCATCCTACCCAGATTTATGAAGCATTGACATATATCAGTATCTTCATCTTGCTCTTCCTAATCTATAAAATTAAGAATGGAGTGCTTAAGGATGGACAATTATTCGGGCTTTTTCTGGTAATTTTATTTGGAGCACGATTCCTGCTTGAGTTTATCAAAGAACCTCAGGTTGAATTTGAAAATTCATTAGTTCTGAACCTGGGGCAGGGCCTGTCGATTCCATTTATCCTTGCCGGAGTGTATATTCTTTTCAGAGTTAGGTTTAAGCCTTTCGGGCATTGGCCAAAACAGAAAATAACCAATAAAATTAATGAGAATGCATAAACTTGTATTGGTAAGACACGGCGAAAGTGTCTGGAACAAAGAAAATCGTTTTACCGGATGGACAGATGTGGATTTGTCGGAAACCGGAGTTAATGAAGCTAAAGAAGGTGGAAAGCTTCTGAAAGAACTTGGCTTCAAATTTGACATGGCCTATACATCTTACCTGAAACGGGCAATAAAGACAATGTTTCTGGTTCTTGATGAAATGGACCAGTTGTGGATTCCGGTTCAGAAAACCTGGCGTTTGAATGAAAAGCATTATGGAAATCTTCAGGGATTAAATAAATCTGAAACCGCTGCAAAATATGGTGAAGAACAGGTGCATATCTGGAGAAGAAGTTATGATGTACCTCCTGTTGCCCTGGATGCAAACGATCCCCGCAATCCGGCATTTGATCCGAGGTATGCAGATCTGGATTCCAAAGATATTCCCTTAACTGAATCTTTGAAGGATACAGTTGAAAGGATCATTCCATACTGGCTCGATAATATCTCTGTGAATCTAAGAAATCATAGTGAAATACTTGTTTCTGCACATGGCAACAGCCTCCGTGGTATTATCAAATATCTGAAGAATATTGGAGAGGAAGAAATTATCAAATTAAACCTTCCAACGGGAATACCCTATGTTTTCGAGTTTGATGATGACCTTAACCTTCTGAAAGATTATTTTGTTGGCGACCCTGAAAAAATTGCAGCAGCCATGGATAAAGTTGCAAACCAGGGAAAGGCAAAATAATTATTTTGATAGTTCAAACAAAGGCAAGTTCATTGGCCTGCCTTCTATAGGTTCTGTTGTTTAAAATACTTCTGTATAGTCTCTTTCCTGACTTCGACACTTTTTTAGACACTTTTTTTAACAGCCTCATAAACAGGAGTGTATGTTTTTTGGGACACCGGGTTGGGTGTCCCAGATAAAAAATTGGTATTTTTACTGGCATGTTTATCCGG
>CAIXZF010000003.1 GCA_903923925.1 uncultured Bacteroidales bacterium | reverse complement strand
TTCCCAATCACCAGAAAGATAACATTGATATGTTATGCTGTCAGCTGAGTCCTGATTTAGTTTTTCTTGTGCTTTCAATAACACCGGAAACAAAAACAAGATTACAATTATGAGTTTATACATGTTACATTTATTTAGGTGTTATTTGATTCAAAAATGAATTCTTTAATACAACTTTACAGCACTTTAATTGTGCTGTAGCTTTCTTTGTTGGAATTACCCCACGTTGTTATATTGATGCCGAAGTCAATACTATCTATCAGGAATTGAACATATAATCGACTGTATGAACAACTTTTGCGTAAAAATAGAAAAGTACAATAAAATCGATAGGATTTCTTTTTATCGATAGATGTTACCAAGTGGTATTACGTCCTGAACTACAACAGTGTCAGGATTCTTAAGAAACACTTTATATGCCGTTTAGTACAACAATAAACTTATTAAAGTAATACGCATTCTTATGTGCATACAACTTGCACCTAATCAATCATTTAATGCAAACAATCGGAGTGGTGTAAGCAATATTGGATGCGAAAGTAAACAGAGTGCCCCTGCGGTTCAATACAGAATCACAGAAACCATTATTTTAACAAAGTGCCGTATGCCGCACGGCATGTACTGTGGTGTGAGAGGACAGTAAGCGAAATAATCCGTACTTCCTACTCGATTTTAAAGCCTGCTGGTATCATACATCCGTTATTTTGACACTTGGCTGAATTTCAAACCTTACAGTTTTATCCCATTTGTGTTCGGCTTTCTTTATGTTCTCGAGGTAGAATGCCCTTAGCATCACATAAATCCAGAACTGGCAATACGTAAAATACATGATCAGAACCAGCCCGACATTCTTCCAATTGTCTTCATGATCAAAAGAAATTGCAAGCAGGATTTCGAACATAAACAGCACAATCGCAATTATCCATACAAGAGTGTAAGGCCCCGGTAAAGGAATGCTGATCACTTGAAACAAGCTTAAAAGGAATAGCAAATCAGAAACAAGCACCGCTACAAAAAACACATAATAGAGCGCAAGGGTGTAAAGAAGGTCAAAACGGAGCCTTTTGTTCTTAAAATTTGGAATTTCCTTCACGAATTTCGCAAGCACATAATTGTTACCCCTTACCCACCGAACCCTTTGCTTGATCCACACGCTCCACTTTTCCGGTTCTTGCTCATAAGTTATAGCATAAGGCAGGAATTTGATTTTGTACCCCAATTCGTAAATCCGAATACTTAATTCAGAATCTTCGGTAAGAGCTTCCTCATCCCATCCGTTGAGTTCATCTACCAGCCACTTCCACATTACAAAATTAGTCCCTGGCAACGTAGCAATTTTATGCAACTGCCAGCGACCGGCCTGCAACATCGATTGAAAACTTAAGGTTTCAATATTTATAAAACGGGTCAGGAGATTCTTGTTTTTATTAACAGTCCGGAATTTACCGATCACAGCGCCAAGTTCCTTGTCGGAAATCAGGGAAGCAACCAGGTAATGTAATGCTTTAGGATCTGGAGTGTTATCAGCATCATAAATGGCAATCACTTCTGATGATACTTGTTGGATACCAAGGTTTAATGCCCTCGATTTTCCTTTACCCCCCATTCCCTCCGGTACGTTAAACAGCACCACCCTACTATCTTTCTTTGCATAACTCTCGATGATCTGTTTGGTCTGATCCTCTGAACCATCATTGATGACCATAATTTTCAGCTTATCTTTAGGATATTCCATTTTTAACATCGCTTCAATAGTGTTCCCGATAACCATTTCTTCGTTGTGGGCAGGGATCAGGATTGTACAAGTAGGAAATTCGAAATGTTTCGTATCTACTATCTGCTTTTCTTTCATTGACCGGATAAAATTGATATAGCCGAAAATGCTGAATAAAAATTGATACCCAATCATAAACCAGATCAGGATGACGCACAAAAGGAAAACAATTTCGAGAAAAGTCATCGGATTACAGTATTAGAGGTTATTTGAGGTAATTAGAAGTTGTAATGCTTTCTGATAAATTTTAAGGCTATAAAAAGGTTAATCAATAGTATTACAGCCAGAACGCCATAAATTGATATCGCGCTCATTGACAAAATACTGGCAAGGTTTATCCCATAACTGAATTTATCCCCTTTATGGATTTCAACCTGGTGTTTCCCTGATGGCAGCATAATCGTATAGCAATCATTACCCTTTAATACTTCCATTGCATAATTTTTACCGTCAACTTTAATCGAGGTTGGAATATAATTTAATGATGCCAGTGTTCTTTCTTCACTTTCGTAACTGAACAAAATAGTTTGCATCAGATATTCAACCTTCAGTAGGTTCCCAGATATAAAAAGCAGTTGAGGCTGTAATTCGTGGGTCGAAAAACCTGGTATTTCATTAAAATCAGTAATAATAGTGTGATCTCCAGCTGGTATGAGATAGTGATTGTCCCGATAACCAACCTGATTCACACCATCAACCCTAATGACTTTTATTGATCCCGGCAAGCGTAATTCAAAAGAATGGGGTGAATATACTTTGTATCCATAAGGTAGGCTCGTATATTTAACCATACTTGAGCTGGCATATGCAAAATATGGAATATCCTGAGGATTACAGCTTGATTCACTATAAATGGTAACCCGCTGAGCATAAGCTGAAGCTGCTGCAACCAACTGATAACTTTCCAAACCAGTCTGGATGAGAGTTGAAAATGGGGAAACATCATTCTTCGATCTGAATTTGAAAATATTCAAGTCAAGCATCAAGTCTGAGGGGTCTTTCAATTTTTCGGAATAAACTATCCCCATTTCGCGATAACGATCAGGATCTGTCGACCATTTATTAAATGGGTCTTCCGGTTGAAGGTGGAATTTGTACTTCTTTCGCAGCTCAATTATATTATCTGAACTAGCACCATTATATTCGGTCAGCTCGGGGGAAAAATAGGTGTCGTAAAATGTTACAATCACATCAAATCCACTCCTTGATTTTGCAAAACCGCTGATTTCTGAGAGAAAAGCATCATGTAATTCCTTGATTTTACCGACCCTGAATTCTATAACCTGATCTTTTGCCTTTCGGTTTGTTTTCCAATAAGAGCTGGAAGATGGGTTGAATATATCCTTAAGATTATATCCATAGATCTGCTGAAATTGGTTAACAGCACTAGGATGCATAGGTGTGAACAATTGCGGGTCATCAAAGCCTTGTCCGGCTTCAAAATTCAGTTCAGCAATGTTTACCCCATCGAAATCGAATTTTTTAAGCAATCCGAGATATTCATCCATTGCAGCCCTGAAGCATTTTTGATCTGTCAGTGCAACCGGATATCTCCAGGAAGCCATCAATTCTTCATCCTTGTGAATATCCTGATCCAGATAATTTTTCTCTCTCCATTCAGGATGATTATCCCAGAATTTTTTACTAACCTGAGGCGGTTCAAGCCAGGCATAAATTAATATCCCGTTTGAATGCGCCAACTTTATCAGAAGTGCGTAATCATAAGTGTAATTTTTGTACTGATGCCAACCGGCAACATGTATAATTCTTATCCCCTGTTTTACCCATTGTTTGACAAGTTCTTCCGGATTTGAATTAGCCCTGAATCCAGGATCAAAATAAAACTCAAGGTTGTGATTCTCTATAATGGGTTGTAAACGAAGATACTTTTGTATATATTCCATAAAAAAAGGATAGTTACTAAATCCTTTTGAGGTTAATGGATCAAAAGCTGCATTCATGAAAATGATCTTCCCGCTCTTAAAATCTCTGCCAATCGCTACGGGGAAACCACTGATGGCATCCTCACAAAATATTTTATCATCTGCATTGTAATCAAATTTATTCACTACAGGCCCTGCTTCCCACACTATTGATTCTTCGGGATAGAACTTGTCGCGGATATACTGTAATTTCAATTTTGTATCTGAAAAATTTATTCCAAATTCCTGGATCAAGGTGTTTTTGCAATCAGTTATAAGATTTCCTCCATCCTCAACGAATTTGCGAGCTGCCGTTTTAGAGTCCTTCGACATCCGATCGGCACTTGTGAATGGGACAATCAGTAGGTTACAATTGGCGAGATCCATCCTTTCATTCAGGAAAACTGTATCAACCTGTATATTCAAATTCCTGAATACCGATACAAACGAACATTGATCAAAATAAGCAGCACCAAGAGCGGCCGGGTTCCAGACCACTTTAACTTTTGCCTGCTGCCAATCCTTGTTCTCAAACCAAGAATGATAGGCTGAATTTACACTGTTGAGTATCCGGTCTTTAGTGGATACCTCTTTGATGTTATAATCAACGGCTTCAGCAAAATACAAATTACCCGGTTTAAGGTTGATTTTTTTAGAGAAGGTACCTTTGACTTTCTTTTTTGAAAAATCCTTTTTAACTATTTTGCTGTCTTGATCAAAAACTTGTTCAGAAACATAAGAGTTCTCCGGGTTTATAGTATAGGATTGTGATCCAGTTAAAATCACGAAATCGTCGGTTTTCACCCAGTTGGTACTGGCTTTTATATCTAAAAACGAAAAACCTTTTGAAGTGATCCCGTCCACTAATGTCTTGAGTAATTCTATATCCAGGAATGGATGAAAAAAGCAACCTGCTACCCCGTCCCTGACTTTACGGATTGCTTCTGCATTCTTTATCAGCATTTGTACGGCGTTCCTCGAGTCTTGAATATCCGGCTTAAGAGGAACATACCCGAGGTTTTCGGGGATTATTTTCTGACCGTATAAATCCTTGTTTATCAAATAGGGGAAATACTGCCCATAATCAAATTCATTGATTGACATACGCTGCTCTACAGCGGTGCTAAAATATTTGGATATTACATTGAAAAATGCTGCCGAAGCCATGTAATGAGGGGTTTCCCATGCAATTGGGTATAGCCCGTTCTTCACAAATTCACCTAATCCTACTTCGATTTTCTTTGCATATTCTTCTGGATTATCCTCTGGCAATGGTTTAGAGTTTAAGGCATCCCAAAATTC
>CAIXZF010000002.1 GCA_903923925.1 uncultured Bacteroidales bacterium | reverse complement strand
GTTTTAATTGTTCAGGTGTCTTTATCCGGCACAGATACATAAAGGAGACCATCATGATGATGATGTCAAAATCATAATATCCATTTGAACGCTCAGAGTAAAATGAGTTGTAGCTTAATAAGCCATTGGCCAGCAGAAATGGAACCATGCACATTTCCCCTCCAAAGGGAAGCGCTCTCAATGCAAGTGAATAACGTTGAACGTTACGTACATTGACCCCTAAAGTATGACCAAGTTCTGTTGCACTGCACAGACCAGTTACTACAAAATGCCTACAGAACCATTTACGAGTTTGGTCGAATCAGGAAAAAAGGTAATTGATGTTGCATAACCAGCTTTTTTGCAAATATCCGACATTTTTATTTGCACAAAAAACTTCACAACTTACTAATTTACAATTACCAGGTCAGGAGGTCTGAGATTTCAGCGATGATAAATTCAGGTTTCTGAACAAATCACCACATAAAGGGTGCTGTTAGCAATATCAGCAGCATCCCTCCCCGCAATCACAACTAGGCTCTGTACCACGAATCATCCCATTGATCACACCAGCAGCGCAACCTACTCCTGATTTTACGAAGATTGCACCTTCGCTGCAATTAACCATACACGCACCACATTCAATGCAACTGTCAAGCTGAACTATACAAACTTTCCGGTCTGTCACTTTCAATACATTCCTTGGGCAAACCATCACACATAGTTTGCAGCCATTACACAATTCGGGTTTAACCTGAAGGGAGGCGACATTTTTAATATATGTCCTAATGGGAAATTCAAACATAATCGCCTTATTTTGATATAAATAACGAAACAATAAAAAGAATCAATCCAACCACAGCAAATCCAATTTGAAATGGTATTGCCTTTTTAACCTCCAATAAAACACCACTAAGGTTGGTAATAGGAGAACTACCCGTAAAATTCATAGTAAGGTAAGAAGAAACCGGAACCATCATCATTGTCCAGGCCAGCATCACGATGGCGCTATTACCAAAAGCTCCGGTCAGAAACAGCAAAATTGCCATAAGCAACCCCATGAGCCCACCTTTGAGCGAAAAGGCCCTGAATGGAACATATGGCAGCAAAACGGGCACTAGAAAAGCACCACTAAAGTAAGCAACGACCAAATTAATGGCAGCAGCGTTGCCTTTCACGAATGCTTGATCCAGTGAATAACCATTAAGGTTGATTCCGGATAGGATGTAGAATGCGGCAATAACAAAAACCAAATATTTAAAACTGGCTGCAATTTCTACACCAGTAAGTAACAGGCGATCATACATATTGAAACGTACCTGACGGAATCTGAGTCCATTTTTTTCTTCCGAAGAAATCCATGCCTGAATATCGCAGGCACGGACCGGACCATAAATAACACTGAATCCTGATAATTCTTTTACCTTGAATGCAGATACACCAGTCGCTCCAAGTTGGGGTACGATCAATTTCTTGTGAGAAACTATAGATGCAAGATTCGTTAATTGTATTCTTCTGACAAGTTCCTCTGTCCCAAAAGTTCCTTTTCCACCAGCACACCAAACGTTAATTCCTTTAGTATCGAGCACCAATATCCAGGCGTTTAAACCATCAAGTGCAGTGCGGACATGATCGAAACTCAGTTTATAATTGGCTGTTACAAAAACACTTGAAGAGACATCTGGCTGCCCGACACCATACAATCCGGGACTAATTTTATATCCATAGCGGTTTAAGGCCCACCTGACCTGCATTGCACCCAGCCGGTCATGAAAACTCCAATGGGTAGTAACAATGGGAATTAATACTCCATCGACATTTGCCTCCCGCTGGATGAAATCATTCTTTTGCATTCTAATAAGTAAGAAGAAAATAGAAGCCAATGATCAGTAATAATGCCCCACCTCCGTATTTAATATAGGCAGAGATCTTGTCGATCCTGGTAGAAATCTGCTGTAGCCCAAAACTGAGTCCAGCCATTCCCAATGCCAAGGGCAGCCCGAACCCAATACCAAACATCAATAATATCAATGAACCCCAGACCACATTATTTTGAAGAAAGGCAGTTCCCAGAGTCAACGAAAAGATTGGATTACAAATAGCATTACAAACAGTGGATGAGCTGGCCAGTACAATTCCAAAAAGCATGGCCGACCAAAAGCTGTTAGTTGAATACTGCTTATTATGCTTAAACAGCGAAACCCGGACAGGTAATAGTTGCAGCGTAACTAAGCCCCAAAATATGAATAGTATGCCAGCTACAATTTTCCAATATTGGCCGATGCCAGAAATCACCAATTTCCCAAATAAACTGAAAACCAATCCGGTTAACAGCAAAGTGATGACAACTCCCAGCAAAAAAAAGCTTGCCGCAATAAACAGAGAATTCCGTTTCCCTTCAGTCGCAACTGCACCTGAATAACCAATCACAGCAGTAAAAACCGGCACATTGCAACAGGATGTCACCAGGCCAAGAAAGCCCAGCAGGCAAGCGGTGAACAAGGTTGCAATACTATGTACCTGTGAGCTGAAACCTGATGTGAGATCCTGAATCATTATTTAAGATCGTGTGTTTGGGTTGAATCGGCACATTTAGTATTACCAGAACATTGAGTTGTATCAGCACAACTGCCATTAGCATTGCAGGCCGGAGCTTTAGGGGAAGCATAGAATAATTTGAAGGCGATGATACCTGCCGCCAATAAAACGACAGCCAGGAAAACAAATTTTTGCCACTTTTTCGTGGTTTGGGCTGGCAGCAATTGGTGTCGTTGCAATCGCAAGCTTCACTTGTAAGCAGCACTTTATTCTTGTCGGAGTCAGACATAGCTTGATGTTTTGAACAAAATTAATGATTTTTTTCTAACCTATCTGTCATGTCCTAAATGAATAATATATAAGTTCAACAAAATCAACAACTTTGATCAAATCTCTCAGCAATTCGAAGTTCGAACTTTCATTTTCGCTCTGTTTTTTTCTTCAAAACTCACTCTGGCTCTCACTCTATCAACCATTTACAATTAGATTACTAATCGGTCAGCTGGTAAATGGCAGGCCGATATTTTGGCTTTGGAATACTCCGTTTTTCCTGAATTGCTGATTCTAACCATAGTTTTTTAGCCACTTCAAGTTCTTTTAATGCTTCTTCAGGAGAATCTCCAAAAGCTGAACAAAATTTTAAATCAGGAATATCGGCTACATAACAATTATCATCCTGACTATAGAAAATGTTAATATGGTAATCTTTCATTCTTCCTCCTTCATTTGCAAGTTGTACTTTTCCACTAAATCGAGAAATTGCTTGACCTGATAAGGCTTAGCATCACCTTTAAAATTCTGAATATTAATTAGTTCGTTAACATCATGATGAACAAATATATAATGGCTACCTGCTGTTCTGGACAACCTGAATCCAAATGAATTTATCAGGCTTACCAATTCATCAAAACTGACATTTTTGGAGCCGGATAAAATTTTTCTTGGAAGTTTCCTCTTTTTCATTAGTGTGAACTAACATCAAAAATAATCATAAAAATGAGAATATTGCAAATTAGGGGTGCGAAGGATATTGTGTTCTCGCTTTGTTTTTGTCCCTAAGTACTCACACTCCCACTGGTACTCACAAATAAAACATTTGTTTACTGGCGGGGGTGATCAGATGTTCCGTTTTGTCCACAAACCTCCAAAAAGAATTGACGCCTTTGAAACTGATAATACCACCGCTATGGGTTTATTTAATGTTATGGCCTGTGTATGTTAGGTCTCTTGCTTTTACTCTAATAATTTCACCATTTCGGGAAATGACTAATTCTCCATCTTCTTTTTGCTTTGCAATCAATAAGCGATTATAAGCTAAATCGATTCCCCTTATAATTTTAGAACGCAAATCTATTACATTTTCCTTGGTCATGGTTTTACGATTTTATTGTAAATGATTTGATTATGTATTTCGACATTTTTAGACTTAAATCCCTCGGCAACGAACTGAAATGGTGGCTCAGAATTATCAATAATCATCCAATAGTCACAAATTGGAATATATAGTTTTGAAAGGTTTTCAATTCCGGCCTTATATCTGCGTTGTATTGTTTCAATCGGTATGTCATGGCCGCCGGCATTTACACGAATTTTAACACGTTCAATAGCAAGCTCGGGTGAATTCAACCAAAAATAAATTAAAGTTACAAAATAACCCAGTGATTGAGCATTACGAATATACTGTGTATAAGTCTTTGTCGCTAAAGTAGTCTCAAATGCAAAGTCTGCATTGTGATTTAGCAAATTTTTAATCCTGCTTAGCATTATCTTACCTGATTCAAGTGCAACTTTATCAGGTTGAAAAGGTGAAAGCCCTTTAGCAATTTCGTCTGCATTAACAAATTCCTTACAATTAAGCATATCAGGTAAAACAGAATAAGAGGCCGTCGTTTTTCCACTTCGTTGCAGCCTGATATTATGTATAGATTCGCCATAAATCATTTTTTTCAAAGATAATCATATTTGATCATTTCGCCTTATCATCGGAGTGGGTATCCTTACATTGGATATTACAGTTTGGTTAAGTCCAGGGCAGTGTGATATAAATATCTTGGACTTTTCAAGTAAAAAAAACGCTCGCAGTAACCAGGTTGCGCCGGAAAAGCAAAAGCATTTAAGAGTACAGTTTGTCAATAAATTAAAGGGGGGCAATCAAAACAGGCGGCGGGTGATAAAATGTTCTGTTTTGTCCGGTCAATCTATGTAACTTACCCATATTTGCCCGGACATTGTCGAAAAGTAACAGATTAAGGCAGGTAATGAAATGACTTGAATGTTATATATTTGCTAAAAGGACAATCTGATTGATATATGCAATTGATTTCTATTATAATATTCTTACTATGACTGTTAATAAAATAGCAAGCATACTTTTGCTCTATTGTTTAATAATTCCTGTATTTATCACAGGCCAGACCCTTCCCCAGCAGATCCAGTCGATTAAAACCAGTAACGACCTGATGGGCGGGGTATTGACTGTTCTTTGCGGAAACCAGATTCTGGAGCATATCCCATTTGGCATGGCTGATCTTGGAAGAACTATACCGGTGAGCGACAGTACCGTTTTCAGGATCGCCTCCATTTCAAAAACCATCACAGCCATTGCGATGATGCAGCTATATGAGCAGGGGCTTTTCTCACTCGATCAGGATATCAATGGAATATTGGGCTACTCAGTCCGGAATCCATCGTTCCCGAACACAGCAATTACTCCCCAAATGCTGCTATCGCATACTTCTTCCATTATTGATGGTTCAACTTATAGCAGTTTTCTGAGTGCCACTTCTTCACAAAACCCTATTCCTGACCTGAGTGAATTACTGACATCAACCGGGAGTTATTACGTAACAGGCCAGTTTAATACGATGCAACCGGGAACCTGGTTTAATTATGCCAACATCAATTACGGGATCATAGCCACCATGATTGAAAAATTGAGCAATGAACGTTTTGATGTCTATTGCAGGCAGCATGTACTTCAACCCCTGGGGATTAGCGGGAGTTTTAATGTTACCGACCTGCCTGATATCAATAAAGTAGCCGTTTTGTACCGTAAGGTTTCCGGTAACTGGGTGCCACAGGCGGATAATTATATGGGAGTTTATCCCGTATACAGCAATCTTGCAGGGTACATCCCGGGTACGAACGGGCTCCGTTTCGGACCACAGGGAAATCTGAGAATCAGTGGTAATGACCTGAGTAAGGTGTTCCTGATGCTTATGAATCACGGGAGCTTGAATGGAGTTACACTAATACAGGATTCTACTGTAAACAGAATGATTGCAATGGAATGGCAATACAACGGTAATAACGGCAACAATTATTACGGTTTATTCAGGAGTTGGGGATTGGGAATACACCGCATTACAAATACACCGAATCAGGATATAGTATTATCCGGGAGTCAGCTGATGTTTGGTCATCCTGGCGAGGCATATGGTCTGATCAGTGATGCTTACATTGACACGACGCGCAAGGTTGGCCTTGTCTTTATTACCAATGGTTGTGGTAATGGTTATATTACAAATTCACAATCAGCCTTTTATACCGTTGAAAAGGAGATATTTGATGCTGTAGAGAGTGTGGCCGGGGTAACAAACTGCCTTTCTACCTCCATTAACGACTTGGATTTGGATAATGGGACCATGATATTCCCCAATCCATCACCAGGGGCTTTCACAATTTGTCCAACAGATCATACTGCACCATCGGTAGTTGAGATTTACAGGGTTGATGGAGTTTTAGAAAGCCGTGTTTCAATAACAGGACCTCAGGAATTTTCATTGCCGCGGAAGGGTTTATATCTGATACGGGTTTATTGCGGCAATGAAATCAAAACAAGCAGACTTGTTATTGATTAATAACTGGAAATAACGCTCGCTTTGACCAGGCTATGCCGGATTGGCAAAATCATATAGGATTACAGATTGTTAATAATTTATGGAAGGAAATCAAAACCGGCGCTGGGTGACCAGATGTTCTGTTAAGTCCAAGTACGTTGCTGCTCACCAATATTTTTCAGTCCATTATACTTGCTATTTCCAGATAGATTTTGATTATTTTTATCTCGATTTTTTTATTCTTATTTTTCATGAACAAGGACACCCAATTCCAGGTAATTTCCCAAATTGAAGTTCTTTTAAATGGGCTTAAGCGGGACGAGCTTCTCCAAATCAACAAAATGATTATCCAGAAAGTAAGGATAATTGATGGCCTTAATACTTTGGCAAATAATGCTCAATTTATGCCTGGGGATAGGGTTGAATGGAGCGATAATTACGGGAGTACCTATCAGGGTTTTGTTGCCAGAGTAAACTCAAAAACAATATCTGTCGTGGCAGATAATGATCCCCGGGGACATTGGAAGCTATCTGCATCACTTCTCACCAAAATTTAAGTGATTAACGAAGTAATCATAACTTAGTTGGAATAGTGATTTGGAGAAATGGTACTTCTCCATTATTGATGTCGTTGAAGTATTTAGCAGAACCGACCGCCCCAGGAAATACTGGAGTGATCTGAAGAAAAAGCTTCAGAAGGAAGGTAGTGAACTGTCCGAAAAAATCGGACAGTTGAAATTTACATGAAGTCGGAAGACGGTAAACTCAGATTGACTGATGTTGCTGATACAGAACTGAAAAAAACGCTCGCTTTGACCAGGCTGCGCCGGAAAAGCAAAAGCATTTAAGAGTACAGATTGTCAATAAATTAAAGGGGGGCAATCAAAACAGGCGCCGGGTTATCAGATGTCCAGTTTTGTCCAATAATTGATATTTCGGTTATCATTGCTGCAGTTCCCATTACATGTTTTGGTATTTGTAATACATATTTTGTAAATCAAAATTAAATGTATTATCTTTGCTTCAATATAAAATAATCAATGAGAATAATAACTTACAAAGCCATTGACCAATATACAGCATTGCATACCGATGTAAAAGTAGCATTGGACGAATGGTATATTAAAACCGAGCAAAGCCACTGGCAGTGTTTTGCAGATGTAAGACAGACTTTTAACAGTGTTGATTATGTAGGAAATAAGCGATATGTGTTCAATATCAAAGGTAATATGTACAGGTTAATAGCGTTAATCCTTTTTGCACCTAAAATTGTATATATCCGTTTTATTGGCACACATACCGAATATTCCAAAATTAAAGATTATTCAATAGTTTAATATAAAAACTGTATGAAACGGATAGTAACAAACATAGAATACGAAGCCATAATTACCAGGGTTAATGAACTTGTAGAAATAGTTGACGACCTTACACCTATGACGGATAAAAATTTGATAGAACTTGATTTTTTGACTGATTTGGTCGTGGCATATGAGAAGGAGCATTACCCGATAGGTAAATTGTCGCTTAGTGCTGTGATGAAAGCACGGATGGAGGAAATGAATATTACACAACGAACCCTGGCTGAAATGCTTGAGATAAGCCCACCCAGAGTCAGTGAATATCTTACAGGAAAATCGGAACCTACTTTGCAAGTTGCACGAAGGATACAAAAGCAATTAAATATTGATGCCAGCGTGATTCTGGGTGCCATCTAATGCCCTGATCTTTCCTTCATTGGAAAAAAACGCTCGCTTTGACCAGGTTCCGCCGGAACAGCCAGTTCATTTAAACTTACAGATTGTCAATAAAGTAAGGAGGTCAATCAAAACCGGCAACGGGTGATCAGATGTTCCGATTTGTCCACATAACTCATAACTCATTATTCATAATTCTATGTCATTAGTAACCAGATTTTCTTTATCTTTAGGCATCTTTCTGTTAAATAAAGTGATTTTCCTTGCTAACCATAAATAGCTATTCACTATGAAACATTCAAAAGCTCTTCTGAAATTCATGTTTCCCATGTTCATATTGTTAACCATGTTTACCTGGGGATGTAAAAAACAGTCTGATGATACCAGTCAAACAGTACTGCCTAAAAAGGTAGAGGTTTATGCACACCGTGGAGCAAGGAGTTATGCTCCGGAGAATTCGATTCCTGGTTATGCCACCGGACTAGCAATCGGGACTCACTGGGTTGATATGGATATTGTTATGTCGAAAGATGGCCAAATTGTTGTATCGCACGACATAAGGCTCAATCCTGATATTGTAAGAGGGCCGGACGGAGAATTTATTACCGAGAGAACAGTGGTGAATACGATGACATTAGAGGAAATCAGGCAATTCGATGTAGGTCGTATCGATACTTCCAGCGCTTACAGTAAGTGGTTTCCAGCCCAGGTTGGTATGGATGGTGTGAGAATGCCTACCCTTACGGAAGTGATTCAATATGTGAATAACAAAACCAATAGAAACGTAGGGTTCCAGATCGAATTCAAAACAGATCCTGAACATCCCGACTGGACTTATACGCCCGCTGAGTTTGCTGCTGCACTTTATAAAATCCTTCAGGAAGAAAATATCGCAAACAGGTGTGAGATACAGTCGTTCGACTGGAGATGCCTTTATGAACTTCAAAAACTGAATCCCACGATAAAGACAGCATATCTAACCGAGTGGGACAATGAACCGGGTTGCCCATGTAGTTTTTTTAATCCGGATCCGGCAATAGCTGGTTTATGGACTGGAGGAATCCTTGTTAAGGATCATCAGAATTCCATTCCTCAAATGATCAAAGATCTGGGTGGGAAATGCTGGGAACCGGAGGATGTAGAACTTACCAAAGCAACACTTGATGAGGCCCATAGCCTGGGCCTGAAAGTTGTGGTCTGGACCTGGCCCGAACATAGCGGCACTGTATTCGATGCTGAGCTGGTATCAAAACTTATCGACTGGGGAGTAGACGGAATCATCACCGATGACCCGGGAATGCTGATATCCATGCTTGCGGCGCGGAATTATCCTCTCCCCGCAAGATATTGATTATTAATAATATACCTCAAAAAACTCATAAATCATAACTCCACTAACTCCGACTCCAAATAAAATCTATTTTTTTTTCTTTGAATTATCAGGTTCAAAACCACCAACTTTTTACCGGTTCTTCAGTATTTACTACAGTACCAGATTAAATCAATACACAGACAATGAAAAAAATCACATTAATCCAGGCAATCTTCATCGCTTTCGGAGCTCTTTTAGTTGGTTTGTTAATTGGGATGTCGATTCCAGACAGTTCAGTTTCCCAAACGTTACTCTCAGGAACTTTCGGCAAAGTTGACAAGTACAGGAAAACCAATATGACAGAAAAGGATATCATCCTGCGCAACGAACTTGCAGCAGACACAGCCAGGTTAGCCTATAATCTGAAGTATTACTCCTATAGCTATTACAGATCACTGAAAACCATATTTGATATTAAAAAAGTAAAAGAAAAGACCGCTTCTGAAGAGGAGTTTAATAAGAGCTGTTATACTGCGGTCAACGCCCTATCAATGTACGAAACCTATTTAGATTCAGTACGGGTTGATTTTATCACGTTAATACATGCAATGGAATCTTTTGGGAATAACGAAAATGCCCCCCTGGCAGCATATTTCACCAATGCCAACAACGCCAATACCGGCATCCGCTATCGCGACGGGATATTGATTGAATACCTGAGTTCGATTGAAACCTACCTTGCCAGCCAGCCTGACAAGCCTCATCAGGGTTTGAAGGACGCCTATGATCTGCTGACGGTCAATGTCATGATTGCAGCCATGCTTACCAAGGACAAACCCATGCTTAACTATCTCAAGGACAAGAAATTTTACAACGATAATGAGGGGTTGAAAACGCTTTTAGCAGAGGTAGAACTTAAATCCGTAATGACTGTTATGGTAAGAAAGGATACAACTGAAATGAGGGGGTTTACGGGCATTGATACCCGGAAGATCATCAGCAGATTGAATGGCCTGGATGCAACACTCAATGGGGAATTTATTGTATCTCAAAGCGGGCATTCTGGGCAGGGCAATCACAAGTATGCAGGTGATAAAAATTCCAGACCTGATATCGCATCGATCATCAATAACAAAGCAAATGCGATTAATCAGTTCGATGTTCTTCAGGCCATGCTGAGCAATGCGCTGATGGACCTTTGTGAGCCCATATGTCCTCCGCCAAGCTAAACCAACAGGGTTCACTGATGGATTGTAATTATTCATACATTGCCGAAGATTTCCTGAAAGCAGCAGGAAATTTTTAGTTTTTCATGGTCCGGAATTATAAATCCTAATCTGTTAAACAATGTTTCTATGATTAAATCTATACTTCGGATCATCTTCCTGGCAACCCTGGTTGTATTTATTTCCGCATACAATTTGTTTTCTCAGAACAAACCGCGGATTATGAAGTTTGAGACTCCGCAGGTTAAACTGGTTTTTCTGGATAATAACACCTACTACCTTGTTCCTCATGCCGTTCGTTCGTTTGAGAACGCTATTGCCTTCCATAAAGATTTCTGGAATTACAAACCCAGTGGGAAGACCAATATTCTCTTCAACGATTTCACTGATGTTGGTAACGGAGGCACCCTGGTGATACCCCGGAACTTCCTTACTATAGGAGTTGCTCCATTTAATTATACGTATTCAGTTGTGCCATCAAACGAACGCATGCAATGGCTGATGAGCCATGAGCTTACTCACCAGGTGATGTGTGATATGAGTTCAAGGAACGACCGGATTTTAAAAAAAATATTCTTGGGCAGAGTTATGTCCGAGAATAAAGATCCATTGTCGATGGTATACAGCTATTTTACAACACCGCGCTGGTACTCCCCGCGCTGGTATCATGAAGGAATCGCTGTTTTCATGGAGACCTGGATGAGCGGCGGAGTTGGCCGGGTGATGGGTGGTTACGATGAAATGGTATTCCGTACCATGGTGCGCGACACCAGCTTTTTTTACAATGTGATCGGACTGGAAAGTGAGGGAACAGCGATTGACTTCCAGGTTGGGGTGAACTCCTACTTATATGGAACACGATTCGTGAGTTATCTGGCTTATCATTACGGACTAACAAAACTCAAGGATTTCTATTCACGCACTGATACCAGCAGGAGGTATTTTGCCAACCAGTTTAAACATGTTTATGGAATCCCCATCCAGAAGGAATGGGATAAATGGATTGCCTGGGAGCATGACTTTCAGAAATCAAATATAAAGACAATCCTGCAGGGAGCTCTTGAAAGCAGGTACCGGAAAATTGTTGACAAGCCTTTGGGTTCCGCCTCCCGTCCTTTTTACGACAAAGATGCTGGAAAGATTTATATCGCTGTCAACTATCCGGGCAAACTGGCAAGTATCTCAAGTATAGATATTCTCACCGGGAAAATGGAGAAAATTTGTCCGGTACCCAGTCCTTCCTTATACAGTGTAACAAATCTGGCCTACGACGATTCAACAAAGACTTTGTTCGCCTCAACCCATAATTACGAATGGCGGGGATTGCAGTCAATAGATATAAAAACGGGTAAAACCCGCGACCTTATCAGATATACGCGAACCGGCAACCTGGTTTTCAACAGAAAAGACCGCGCAATTTACGGGGTTCAAAGCATAAGCGGCTACTCCATCCTGATTCGGTTTCTGCCACCTTATACTGAATGGCAGAACTTATATAAACTGCCTTTTGGCAAAGATCTTTCAGACCTGGATATTTCACCCGACGGACTCATGATCTCAGCTACCTTGTCCGATATACAAGGCAGGCAAAAAATTATACTTTTCAGGATTACGGATCTTTTGGGTGGAAATACAGACTTCCGGGAAATATATGAATTCAAGGATAATCCGGCAGCAAATTTTGTCTTTTCACCTGATGGAAAATACCTTTACGGCACTTCCTACATAACAGGTGTATCGAATGTTTTCAGGATTTCACTTGAAACCCGCCAGCCGGAGATTCTAACAAATGCCACCAGCGGATTTTTCAGACCCTTGCCTGTTTCTGCTGATTCAATGCTTGTTCTTGAATATACCGGCGATGGGATGATGCCTGGAATGATGAAGATCGATACATTGCCAAATGTCAATGCTATTGAGTACCTGGGCCAAAAGATCTATCAGAAATTCCCGCAGGTTGAAAACTGGATGCTTAAGCCACCTTCCTCTATAAACCTCGACTCAATTGGTGTTACTGAAAAAAGGTATATTCCAACCAAAGAACTGAAACTTGCCAGCGCCTACCCTATCGTACAGGGCTATAAAAGTTACATCGCCGGCGGATACCGGCTGAATTTCATGGATCCCATGGGACTGAATTCCTTTACACTAAAATTGTCATATTCGCCATTTCAGGTGCTTCCCAAAAAAGAAAAGCTTCACCTTTCGGCTGACTATACTTTCTGGAACTGGTCATTCTCTGCAAATTACAATTATGCAGATTTTTATGATCTTTTTGGCCCTACGAAATTCAGCAGAGCCGGATACTCAATTTCCGGAAAATACTACAAACTCATTAAGCGTCTTACTCCCGGCAAGACAGATCTTTCTGTTAAACTTACGGCCTATGGCGACCTTGAAACCCTGCCATATTATCAGAATATTGCCTCCGCTTACACTGAACTCCTTGTCGGAACTATTAACTTTCACAAGAGTTACCTGAAAAGTTCACTGGGAGCTATTGAACCGGAGCAGGGATATAATTGGAATGTTTATGCCTATAGCAGCTTTGCCGGGAATATTTTCTACCCACAGCTGATCAATAATTTTGATGCTGGGTTCTTACTTCCGGCACGGAACACTTCTTTGTGGTTTCGAGGCTCCGCAGGACAAAGTTTCGGAGATTCAGACAAAAGCAACTCCTACTTTTATTTTGGTGGTTTTGGGAACAATTATATTGATTATCGGCCGGTACAACAGCAGCGTGAAATGTCGAGTTTCCCCGGAGTTGAAATCAACGGAATATCAGCCTTAAACTATGGCAAATTGTCCACTGAAATTGATTTCAGCCCTATCAGGTTTCGTAAACTCGGGTTCCTGGGCTTTTATTCTACCTACGCAAAAGCTACATTGTTTGGAATGGGACTTTTTACGAATATAGAGAATGACCGTCCTCAGCAGAATTTCTTTTCATCCGGTATCCAGCTCGATTTTGAGCTCGTTCTATTCAGTCTCTTGAAGTCAACCCTTTCTTTTGGCTATTCCAGAGCATATGGCCCCACGAATCCAAACGATCAGTTCATGGTCTCACTCAAATTATAATCATCCTCTTCCATTGGAAAAAACACTGGCTTTGCCCAGGTTCTGCCGGAACAGCCAGTTCATTTAAAATTACAGATTGTCAATAAAGTAAGGAGGTCAATCAAAACCGGCAACGGGTGATCAGATGTTCCGTTTTGTCCACTGGGCCATAGAAAGGAAGTTTATGATTAGGCACAATACGTATTCATAAACTCCACTTGCAAAGCAATATCAGCTATCTCTGAATGATAATTTTTTTGATATAATGATTTTTCTTATTACTGATCTTTAAAAAATACAAACCGTTGGTAAGAGAAGATGTGTTGATAATAGTCAGATTATCTGATAGTTTAGTGTTCGTTTCTTTCAGAAGGATCTTCCCGGTAACATCAGTAATTGTAAGGTCGTCAATCTCCTTCAACCCAGCATCCTGTTTCACGAAAAGTTCGTCGCAGGCCGGATTAGGATATATTCGTATTTCCGGGCTTTCTTCGTCACCGATACCAAAGCACAATGAAACATAGATATTCTGTGAGGCAGAATTAAAACATCCGTTGGAATCTGCAACAATATATGTCACCTGGTGGTCGCCTTCTCCGGCCATGCCTGCATAGAAAAGATTATTGTTAATGCCTGTTCCCGTATAGGTTCCACCAGAAGGAGTTCCGCCTGACAATGCAAAAGGTGGCCAGTTGCTGCAGGCAGGGTTAATGCCAGGAAGGCTTACATTAGGTAAAGCTGTAACAAGTGTTGTGGAAGTCTGTGATGACATCCCGATTCCGCATGCATTTATACCCGCGACACTCACATAAGCGGTGCCGTAAAAACCAGGTATCCAGTTAATTATCGCAAAGGGACCTGTGCCAGCCAGTGATCCGGCAGCACCGGGAGTCAGGGACCAGGCATAAGCGGTCACGCCCGGTAAGTCTGAAGTTTGGAACAGGGAAGCAATCGTCCCCTGGCATATTTGGGCCGGGCCTGTTGGCATAACCGCCGTACCCGGGATCGAATGCACCGTGATATACGGATGCCTGAGCAATGTATCCGTATGTATTCCATCTGAAACCACAAGCTTTACGTTAAATGATCCCGGATTTGAATAGTTAACCATAGGATCCTGCAGGCTGGACATGGCAGGTATGCCACCAGGAAACTCCCAATGCCAGGAAGTAACAGCCCCGTGCGACTGATCTGAGAAATTCACAGTGCTGCTCTCGCAGACCGAAACATTTTGGGCCTCAAAATCCGCTATAACCGGAGCTGTTGTAGTTAGGTTTATATCGTTGATATAGATGTTATTGCCATATCCGTTAATGAGAAGAAATACAATGTTGACCGTCATTCCATTGTATGGGCTGAGATCAATGCTGTCCGTCCTCCAGTCAGCTGAAGAAGAAGGAGCAAACCAGCCTCCCAGGGGTGTGCCCGTTGCAAGGATACTGTCCGATTTGGTATATGGATTTCCAAGAAAATGATGACCACATTCATCTAAAATTAATATCCGCAGTGTATCTTTATAATCATGGGTGTATTCACGGTAGGCTATGTTGAAACTGAGTTTTGAAGTTCCCTGGGAAGGAATATGGATACCCCTGGAAACCAGTGAGTCGAGCTGGCCGGTTGCAGTATAGTCATAGCAATCGATCACGGTGCACAGACTATCGGCAGGAGTTTTCCCCAAAACATGGCCTACTGTCCATGTAAACGAATTATCAGGGTTAGCAACTTTCCAGTATTGGGTTGCTAAAGTCCCGGAACTGAATCCTTCGTGAAAAGGTGCAGTTACTTCACTGGCTATATGGATATAATCTGTCCTGGTTTTGCTGTAAGAGCCACTGGAGTTTGTGGCGATGAGTGTAACAGAATAGACACCGCCACTCAGGAATTCAACCTGGGGATTGGCACTGTTCTGGGAGGTTCCATTCACGAAGGTAACATTATTCGGAGTAAAAATCCAGTTCCAGCTAGTTGGGTTTCCGGTTGAAAGATCCTTAAATTCAACTGTTTCATAAGTACAGGTAGTGGTTGGTGACAGGGTACTGAACATTGCCACGTTACCTTCTGCTACATCGAAGGAGATTGTAGGTCCGGAAGATGTAATATTATCTATGAGCAGGTCTCCTAACGATCCGTCAGCAAAGAAATCATAAGGATCGCTGGCATTGTTGAATTCAGTTCTTCCGACATTGTAGCTGAAGTTGGCATTCGAGATGTTCCCGTTTGTTGTGGGGCTTCCTCCGGGCCTGTATGCATAGATTTCATCGGGTGGTCCTCCGGCATTACCGTTCAGAGAAGGATTAATACGGTAGATGATCAGTCCGCTGCCGGGAAGGCTGTTTTCAAAAGGCCCTTCTTTCTTCCTGTACTCAAAGACAAAATATTCCTGGTTCGAATTTGGGGATTTGAGCTTGTATGCGTTATTTGTTGACGAGGTAATTGGGTGCAGGGTATAGGTACCCGCTTGCGTAATTTCCGGTATGCTGTCGATGAAATGAAGGTATTTGAGTTTCATTTGGGCACCAGAATGTTGTGGAGGATTCGCATCGGCTTCCATAATGTCCCATCCGCCAACGGTTGAATTACCGTCATAATTATAATGATATAGGTCTGGGCAGCCAAGAGAATGGCTCATCTCATGGCATAGGACTCCATTACCAGAGCCAGCCAGGAAATCATCGATCTGGAAGTTATAGGTTAAGATTTGCTTATTGTTCAGAAAGACATTATAACTATACAAACCCCACATGTGTGGCCATAGAAGTGTTGCCCATGCTGTTGACCCTCCCCGAATGATAAAACAGACATTGTCGACATAGCCGTCATTGTTGTAGTCCAGATTGAGGTTGGGTGGAACCTGCGAAGCAATGGAAGCAATGGCACTTTTGAGTAAAGTATGCTCCCTCAATCCTGAATTGTTTGTGTATCCTCCCGGGTTAGTAACACTGTCGTAAGGCATATAGTAACCGCGGGGAAGTGTATCCTGGTAAGACAAAATAACGGTACCTGCAGGTAATGGAAACATGTGAGAGTTGATATCAAGGCTCTGGTAGGAAGATTCCATGAAATAATTGTGCATAGAATTTCCTCCGGGAGGTAGTTCGTTAAAAAGACTGTCGTAGAAGGGTTTGGATTTATCGAATTCCGTTTGATCGCTGAAACGAATGTAAACAATGAGGTTGTTAATTGTACTCACAAGGTCCGTATTTCCATGAATGATTTTCCTGAGGTCCGGTCGTTTCATGGTTTTCTGACGATCTGCCCTGAGTTGTTTCCATCGTTCAGCAGAAATATTCACCCCGGATGTCAGACCTGCAGACATGGGATCAGTCTGGCCGACAATATAACCAGAAGGTTCAATTTCCCCATTTACTGCAATAGCGTATTCCAGCCAACCCGTATGAGGATTTCTCACTATTGTGAAGTTATTGGAATCGTGCAGCCAGTTGTGGAATTCATCACCCGAAGCATAGCAGTGTATTACCAGGCCATTTGGCTGGGTAACTGTCACAGCTACATTCCTGAGATAGGCGGCTCTTGTTTGTTGGAAATTTAATATCAGGCCGATGAATATGATCAGCGATAAAAGGAGACTTAATTTTTTCATACGTTTCGTATAGGGTAGCCAAAGATAAATAAAAAGCGAGAACAGCGGTTTAACACCCTTGGAACCGCCCTGAGTTTTAAGATTCTTTGTCCTTCCCCGGAACCGATATTGTATACTGGTTCTCCCAATCCTGATATGATGATTATTACTTCTGCTGATGGTCTCGATTTTTCAATGACAACTCTATCGAACAAGGATCATGGTGAACTATATATTGATGAAAGTTTAGCTGTACCTGAAACCGGGGTTAAGATTTTACGTCATCCTTTCCGCGAAAAGGGTACTGCAAGATATGCTGCATTGTATAGCCTGATGTTTTACCTTAGTCATTCCCAGGTATTTTCTGTGAAGGCCTTACTTGACCAGGTTAAATCGAGCAAGATATCGGAACGCTTTGATTTTGGAATTATTTTTAAAGAAATATAAAAGTATTTGCACTACTAAATGGATTATTTACTGCCGGATAAATTTCTATCTGCATGATTTCATTACCTTTATATATGGTTCACCAGTTACCAAGATTATTGGACGTGGCAAGGTATTAAAGAGATTAACTGAAAAAACGCTCGCTTTGACCTGGCTGCGCCGGAAAAGCAAAATTATTTCCGGACACTTCAAACATTCATGTATGATAAGGAGCATTAAATTTATTAACTGATATTTCAAGATTAGTCCTTCTATTTAGTATTTTTGAAATTAATATTGACTAAAGATGATCAGAAGAGAAGAAATAATAGCCTATCTTCAGGAGAATAAAGAGATTTTTCATGATTTATACGGAATTAGAAAAATTGGACTTTTCGGTTCATTTGCCAGAAACGAACAAACTGACAATAGCGATCTTGATATTCTCATCGAAATGGATTCAAAAACAGAAAACATTTTCGATAAAAGAATGCAGTTGCAAGAGTTGCTGATGGAAAAATTTTCCAGGAAAGTTGACATCTGTCATGAGCAAGCTATAAAACCTGCTTTCAGGAATTTAATAATGAAAGATGCAATTTATGCTTGAAAGAGATAGAGCAATTATCCAAATGATGCTCGAAACAATTGAAAAGATTTTTTTATTTACATCTGATCTAAAGGACCACATAGCATTTGAAAAGGATGTAGAAAGCTTCGATGCAACAATTATGAATTTTATTGTTCTTGGAGAAGCGGTGGGTAAGCTTTCTGCAGAGTTCAAAGAGAAACAATCCCATATTGATTGGCGTAGGATTTATGCATTTCGCAATGTACTTGCTCACGATTATTTTGGTATATACCCGGCAGAGGTATGGGAAATCATTTTGAAAAATCTTCCTAAATTTAAAAATGACCTTGAAGTATTTTTGAAATAAATTGAGAAAAGCGCTCGCTTTGACCTGGCTGCGCCGGAAAAGCAAAATCATTTAAGATTACAGATTGTCAATAATTTAAAGAGGGAAATCGAAACCGGCCTTGGGTGATCAGATGTTCCGTTTTGTTTCATAGACTGTAAGTAAAAATTAGGCTGACAGAGGTATTGAACATCTTAACGTCTTCCAGACCCCGCTGGTCGAAGGTGTGGGCTTTGTAAAACTGGACGAGGCTCCTGTTAACAAGCAGCATCGTGCTTGCCTTTTCGGAAAGCTGTTGACAGAAGCCCAGAGAAACCCCGGATTCCCATAAGTTGATGTTCTGAAAGTTGTTGTAATACTGGTTGAAATCATTGAAAAAGCCTCCCTCGCCCACTTGTATCAGCACAGAACCATCATCCTTGCCAGCGAACAGATAAGAGATTCTGCCACCAGCCATGATGCTTCGGCTCTTGGATGTTTTCAGGTAAAACGGCAGATTCAGATCCAGGTAATGCACCGTCATTCTACCGTTTACATTCCCGTAGTAATACGTAAGTACTTGCTGCAAAGTACCCATTACAGAAATGCTTACAAGGGTGTCTCTTCTATAATTCTGAGTGTATTGAACACTCACTGCGTGATAGGAAATCCCCGGTTCGAATGAAAAAACGGAGGATAATTCAAACCTTGTGCTGATGCCAAAAACTGGTCGCAAAGTGGGAGTTCCTGTGGAACTGGGTATTGTTTTAACCGGCAAGGGACCTCCATACTGCAATCCAGCGTAAAATACCGGTTTGATGGTCTGTGAAAAAACCTGGCCCACACCGGACAGCAAAAATAATAGTAGAATTTTCCTCACCTGCTGACTATAAATTGAGATTTGGTAATAATTGTATTCCCCTTGATTAAATACAGAAAATAAACAGCAGGCTCCCAGGAGCTTACAGAAATCTCTGCCGGAAATCCTGAACAGGGGGAAGAATAAACTGTACTTCCCTGCGCATTAAATACCCGGATTTCAACCTCATTCGCAGATTTCAGATTGGAGCTTAAATGGAGTATACTGGAAACCGGGTCAGGATAAACACTCAGAGCCGGGGTATTACCTAAGGATTCCTGCATTCCGTTGCTATAATCAAGCAGGATTTCATCCAGGATCAGAACAGTACCAGCCTGACCCTGAAAGTCATGACCCGCAGCACTACTGGAAAATACCAGCGTAATGCTGTCAGGATTTACCCCGGGCAAATAATAGGAAAAAGGCAGGTCCCAACTGGTAAATGCTGAAACTGTATTGTTTAAAAGTAAACGGACTTCGGCGATGGTATCTCTCTGGTGAGTGATCGGGTTGCTGCGGCTTAGTTGTGCGTAAATCGCTGCAGAATCGCCATTTACCGGGAGGTATTTGTAACTTCCTTTGAATCGTATGGGAGTATCAGTCCAGGGCTGCCCCTGGAGTATAAAAGGTGCAGTGTTGATGAAATTTCCTGAGACCAGCAGGCCTGGTATAACTAAAGTTCCCCAGTTAACAGTTTCCAACCTTGCAGCCAGTAAACCAGCGAAGGCATCAGAAGTTTTTGTAAGACTTACAGGACAGCCCAGCTTTGCAAGAGCGTTGAGGCTGGTCCACCAGGAACCTGCCGGTTCATCATAACTGACATTGCCCTGTATGATATGTGTCCAGTTCTCAAAACCCTGATCAGGTAACTGCTGTGAATAAACTTGTGCAGATATACCGGCCAGGAGCATCATTAAAATGAAAAATAAAATTGTTCTTTTCATAAAAGGATGTTTATTGATGTCAGAAGTTATAATCGAAATCACTATTGTCCGGTAAAAATACAAAATTAATTTCAGGCATCATAACCAACTGATAGTCAGAATGCATATTGTTCTGTTTTTTGTTTTCATAAAACTAAGTCCATCAAAATAACGATAGTTGTTCCTCATTTCGACAGATTTTCTGCCAGTTTTTATCTGGATTTTCAAGAAAATTTAGCAAATGGATGTAGTTGAACAGGTGTATTTTGCAAAAACTTACAAGATTTGAGAACGCCCAACTTCTTTTCAAAGTCTTTTGGATGACCGTCATAAGCAAATTGGCGATCAATGTGCAATAGATCTGGATTTTTGTGGCGTTTTCATTGTCCCCTAGAAAATATTTCAACGGAAAATTCTGCTTCAGCTGTTTGAATAAATTATGTAAAGCTTTGCATAAATTATTTTGAAAAATCTTCCTAAATTTTAAAATGACATTGAAGTATTTTTGAAATAAATTGAAAAAAGCGATCGCTTTGACCAGACTGTGCCGGGGTCACCAAATTATTAAAATTGCAGATTACCAATAAATTAAGGGAGCAATTAAAGCTTTCTGTTGCTGGACCGATATTTGTATTCGTCCAGTACCAGAATTATCGATGATCTTAAAAATATCTGATAGATCATACTGCCTGAAGTAGGGAGTTCAAAAGTATTATTTACTTTTACGAATTATATTACTGCCAGATAATCATGAAATCAAGGCTGCCGAAACTTCTTATGATTTTATGCATTCTCTGTTCGCAGTGGATTGCAGCCAATGGTGTTATTCGATACGACAGCTTGAATTCGGTATTAAGATCTATTAAAAATCCGAAAGATAAGGTAGATATCATATTGAAATTCCTGGAAAAATCGGAAAATCAATATCTCGAAGATACTATAGGGATTAAGCTGGCTAACAGAGCGTATGAGATCTCATTGCAGACAAACTATTCCTTAGGTAAGGTAAATTGTATGCTGAAACTGGGCAATTATTTTTTCAGGAGCAGCGACTATAAAAAAGCCATGGAGTTTGCGCAGAGATCAAAAGAACTGTCAGAGGATCTGAGTTATGATAAAGAACTGGCAAATTCTTACAATCTGATTGGAATAATTTATTCTGAACTTAGTGCTTTCGACAATAGCTCCCCGTATTTTTTCAATGGAATAAAACTATTTGAAAAACTTTCGGACAAAGAGGGAATAGCGCGATCTCTGGGCAATATTGGCCTTGATTTTTATGATCAGCAAGTTTATAAAAAGGCTCTCGAATATCTCAACAATTCATTGGTTATTGCATTAAGTATTAATAATCAAACATTAATAAAAAAACAGTATAATAACATAGCTGCTGTTTATGCCGATCAGCAGAACTATGATACTGCGATAGTCTTTATGCGAAAAGCGCTTGAAATCGAAAAAAAGCTCGGTGATAAAATGGGTCAGGGCATAAGTATTATGAATATCGGTTATATACAGATGAATGAAGGGAATTTTAAGGAAGCCTTTCTTAGCTTTCAACAATCTCTGGATCTTGCAACTGAAATTAATAACCATTTACATATGGCCAAATGCTACCTGAATTTTGGTTATTGTTATTACTGTGTGAAGAATTCAGGGAGTAGCATAGATTATTTTAATAAAGCTTTGCATGAAGGTCGTAAAAATGGGTATTACAGAATTATAGCCCAATCTTCCAAAATGCTTAACCAACTATATACCGAAAAGAAGGATACATTAAAAGCTTATAAATATGCTGTGTTGGAAAAACTTGCAGGGGATAGTTTGTTTGCGCTTCAAAAACAAAAGCTCTCTTCTAAGCTTGAATTTCAGTACTTGTATGAGAAAAATGAATTAAAAAAGCAATTGGCTCAGCAAGCCCAAAACACATTAATGCTTATTGTAATTTTTAGTCTGGTTGCAGGATTGTTAATTTTAGGGTTGATATTTTCGAGGCATCGCCTGAAGTTAAAACTTGTTCTTCTCGAAAAAGAAAAAATTAAATCTGAATTGGATATCAGGGACAGGGAACTAACTGTCAATCTGATTTCATTGATTAGAAAGAATGAAATGCTTGCTGATATTTCAGACAAACTTATGCAACTGGAGCATAATGCAAAAGGAATTGAAGCTAAAGAGTCATTATCTCAAATTAGCCAGGAGTTGAGAAATAGCACGAATGATAAAATGCTGAATGAATTTTCTACACGCTTTAAGGAGGTTCATGCTGGATTTTATGAGAAGCTGCTCAAAGCATATCCTGATCTGTCACAGAATGAATTGAAGTTGTGTGCATTCCTTCGCTTGAATATGTCAACAAAGGATATTGCTGAACTTACTGGTCAGCAAATCGCTTCTATTGATACAGCAAGATACAGGCTGAGGAAAAAATTATCGCTCCCTGGTTCGGAAACAAATCTTGTGACATTTTTGTCTCAGATATAAAATTCTTCAATACCAAATTCCATCCTTGTTAAATTTTTCATTTTTTTAACTTACTTATTATCAATAAGTTGTTTTGAAATGTCTATACGATGTTCAGATTTTATTTTAGAATGTACCTAATTTGTCTATGCAGATTATTTTTTCTTTGGATAACTACAGCTGATATTTGCCGTCTCGAAACAACTAAGATATATGCAGAAATCAAACGAAGATTCTAATGAATGCGAAGATGAAAGCTTCAAGACAAATTCGGAGTATTCCATCGAATACGACAAATACATTAAGAAATTAGAACTGCAACGGTCTATTCTAAATAAGTTAATAGAAGCTGATTTTAAAACAATGAATGAAATAACTGCAGTTGATTGCAATATTTCTAAGTCTTTATAACCATATCCAACCTAATCCACAATGAAAAAAAATCGAAATATAGTTCTATTGCTAAGTCTTCTCATGGTATTTTACCTTAGCATAGAAAAAGGATCTGCCCAATGGACTTCAATCGGACCCAACGGCGGTTATGTTAATATATTGATCAATTCCGGAACTACAATGTATGCTTGTGGTGGCGGTGGCGGTTTTGGAGTAAATTCTCTGCATTCCTCAATTGACAATGGTGCAACTTGGTTGCCTGTTCTAAGTGCCACATGGCCGGGTGCTCGTGGGCTTGCAAAAATAGGAGTAAGTTTGTTTGCTGTCACAAATAGCGGAATTTATCGTTCGGAGGATAACGGTTTAACTTGGGTAAATAAATACACAGGTAGCTGGGGTTATTGCATCGCCTCAAACAATACAACAATTTTTGTGGGAACGGTTGGTGCAATACTTCGCTCAACCGATAATGGCGAAACCTGGACAAGTATTCCTTGTCAGGGCATTCTTGTACCATCACTATTAGCTGTTGGAGATACAATTTATGCCGGCAGTATAAACGAAGGTGTATTTCGCTCAACCGATGATGGATTGACTTTTCAAGCGTATAGTGCAGGAACAGAGCATATGGATTGGGCACAGATATTTTCGATTGCTCACATTGGCACTGATATTTATGCGGGTTCCAACGGGTATGGAATTTTTAAATTAAATACCACCACAAACGTTTGGTCTGTATGTCAGGGAACAGCATCTTATATTAATATTACTGCAATAACCGGAGATGCTTCTACCTTAATAGCCGTTGCAAATAGTGGTATTTGCCGTTCTATTGATGCCGGTGCTAGCTGGACAGACGTTTCAGGAAATGGAATGGATGTGTCTACTCAAAACGATTTTGGTGATGCAATTATGACTTCGGCAGGTTTTTTTGTAGGAACATTTGGAGGTATTTATAAAACAACCAATTCAGGGATTTCTTGGACAAGATCAGACAATGGAATCCATAGTCATTCTATTCAATCACCTTCTATTGTTTCCCTGGGAGCGGATATTTTTACCGGAACCTCTTATGGCGGAGTTTTTCGTTCATCGGATTTAGGACAAACCTGGACAAATGTAAGCAACGGACTTTCGCTGAATGAATATCAGGACTATGCAGTACCAAAATTTGTGGGCGCAACTGGTTCAACATTATTCTCCGGTGCTTACATGTCGAACGATGCCGGTGCAACATGGACACTACACAATTCTCCCGGCAAAGTCGGTAATTTGCCTTGGATAGTTCAAAATGGCGTATTCATTACACTGGATGCCAATAATGGCGTTTACCGTTCTACCGACAACGGTGCTACATGGGTATTGAATCCTGTTGGAACGGTTACGAATTTATGCTCAGACGGAACAACCTTATATCTTTCAATTCCTCCTACAGTTGCGCTGGATCCTTCTTTATATTATTCTAATGATGCCGGTGCAACCTGGATTCAAAGTACATTAAACGGCACACCCGGATATACAAATCCTTATGGTAATATTTATTTCACCGGAAACTCAATGCTATATATCAGTGCACAACCCGGATTATATGAAGGACAAGGAATTTGGCGTTCAACTGATCATGGAGTAAGTTGGACAAGAGTTCTTCCAATTTATGGTGGTGGAAGATTAACTTTTGGCGGAAGCGTTATGTATGTGGCAGGTGTTTATACAGATGCCAGTGGAAACCAAACTCCTGCCATGTACAAATCGGAAGATGACGGACTTACTTGGACAAGTCTTGTAAATCTTTTAAATTCATTGCAAGAAACTATAACTGCAAGCGATTCAATGGTTTTTATGGCAACTGCAACGTATACCTTTGGTGTTGTTACCGATTCTAAAATTATGATGTCAACTGACAAATGCGTTACATGGACAGATATAAGTGACGGTTGGTTTTTTAATAAAATTCCGGCCAGTGCAATGACCATATTAAATAACAGAATTTATGCATCCACACGTGGAGGCTCACTTTGGGTACGAAATTTTACTGATTTCATAATGCCTGTCATGCCTGATGCAATTGTCGGATCAGCTGCAGTCTGCATAGGCTCATCACAAACATACAGTGTAACCAATGTTCCCGGTGTAACATATTCATGGCAGTTTCCTTCGGGTTGGGTTGTTACTGCTGGTGGGACAACCAATTCGGTTACAGTAACAGTAGGAAGTACAGCGGGAGTTATTCTTGCTACACCTTCAAATGCCGGAGGCACTGGTCCAGCACAATTTATGGTAGTTACGGTCAATCCTGGTCCGCAAGCAGCTGTTATAACTCAGGTTGGAAATTTGTTAATCAGTAATGTCCAAACCGGTAATCAATGGTACCTGAATGACACCTTAATTCCCGGTGCAACTTCAGATTCTCTGGTTGTAACTACTAATGGCAACTACTACAGTATTATAAATTATAACAATTGTTCATCTGGGAATTCAAACATTTTGACTGTTTTAGTGGGTATTGATTATCTGGCAACATCAATGGTCGAAGTATATCCTATTCCAAACAATGGAATATTTAATGTAAGTCTTACAAGTATTAATCCTGATGTTTTTTCAATCCGGGTTTATAGTGCTGATGGGAATATGGTATATGAAAAAAGCAATTTCCCGGTCAATGGCAACGCTAAACTTACTGTTGAAATGCAATCTGCTCCTTCAGGGATTTATATGTTAATATTCACCAGCTGTAAAAACCAGCTTATCCGGAAAATAATGGTAAATTAAGATTAATACTGGGAAATGTGGTGTTCACACTCACTCAGTAAGCATTCGTTTACATCTTTTAGTGACATATAATTAGTAATAGGTGATAGAATCATCCCATCGGGTGATTCTATTTTTTTTAAGACTCAACTTCCAATACTTTTGCTTTCATAACAATAAAAAAAATATACAATGAGAAATTTATTCGACAAATCATTCATACTTTATGTTATTGCCAGCCTGTGCATTTTAGTAATGACAAGCCTTACTGGATTTAGCCAAACCAATACGTATTCAATTGTTGGAACAGCCCAGACAGTATCTTACGACACAATGGCTGCAATAACAATACCCGCTTCAGGGCAGGCATTCTACGGACAGAATTCAAATCATCCCGGAACCATGCGGTCTTATACCAACAATGGCAATGGCACGGTAACCGACAATGTAACCGGGTTGATGTGGCAGCAAACTGAGGACAAAAACGGCGACGGAACAATTAATTTCTACGATAAACTGACGTATTCCGAGGCAATGGCTGGCGCTGCAACATGCAACACAGGCGGTTATACGGATTGGCGTTTGCCTACTATTAAAGAGCTGTATTCGATTGCCATGTTTTTGGGAGCTGAACCTGGCCCACCACCATCTACCTGTATAAAATATATTGATACTACTTATTTCTCTGTCGGTTTCGGTGACGTAAACTCACAAGCACACGGCAGCCTTGGAACAGAAAGGCTTATTGATGGTCAAATTGTATCCTCAACTCTATATGTAAGCACAACAATGGGTGTGGTGGAAACGGTGTTTGGGTTTAATTTTATCGATGGCAGAATTAAAGGATATCCTACTACACACGTCGTTCCGGAATGTGGAACAGCAAAACACTACTATGTATTATATGTTCGCGGCAATACAGCGTATGGAACAAATCAATTCGTTAACAACGGAAACGGAACCATTACTGATAACGCTACCGGACTGATGTGGATGCAAAATGATAATGGGACAGGCGTTTTATGGAAGGACGCATTAAGTTATGCTGAGAACCTGACCTATGCCGGATATTCGGACTGGCGGTTACCGGATACCAAAGAATTACAAAGTATAGTTGATTATACCCGTGCTCCGGCAACAAGCAATTCTGCAGCAATAAATCCGATGTTCAACTGCACCTCCATTACAAATGAAGGAGGTGTTGCAGACTATCCATGGTACTGGAGCAACACTACTTTTTCTTCGCAATCGCAGTCAAACGGAGCAAGCGCCACCTATGTGTGCTTTGGAAGAGCTATGGGCTATTTCCCTGGTATAGGGTGGACTGATATACATGGGGCAGGATGTCAGCGAAGCGATCCTAAACCTAACAGCTTTGCAGCATACACACAAAATGGCAATGGGTATTACAATGCGAATGCTCCTCAGGGCGATGCGGTAAGAATACACAATTATGTACGATTAGTTAGAAGTACTTCTTCAACTGGAATTGGTGATATTATTGAAAATCAATTGTTTAAAGTTTATCCAAACCCTGTTTCGGATAAACTAATGATTGATCTGCAAGAAAATGCAGCATCTGTGCATTATGAACTTTACAATACAACAGGTCAGGCTGTCTTTAATGGCGATTTTGCTGAAAAAACAGTTTTGCAGACAAACCATCTTGTCCCTGGATTGTATGTATTAAAACTTATTAGTGGAAAAATCATCGAATTCAGAAAAATAATTAAAGAGTAATGACAAAATACATCCTGATAATATCGTTTTTTTTAGCAAGCGTCTCTTTTGCGCAAAATAACAGACAGAACATAAGAGGTGTTGTTTCCGACAAGCTTTCCCAAACCACCCTGCCAGGTGCAAATATTGTAATCCTTGACAACACCGAAATAAAAGGAACAACTACTGATATAAAGGGGAATTACATTCTCAGCGGACTGGCACCCGGCAGATATGAAATAAAGGCATCTTTTATAGGATATAAAGATGTTATTATACCCAATATTGTGGTAAGCTCAGGCAAAGAAACGATACTTGATATTTCCATGGAGGAAAATGTGATTAATCTGAATGAGGTAGTTATAAAAGGCAATAGTAAGGATAAGACAATCAATGCTTTATCAGCTATAAGTGCCCGTACATTTTCGATGGAGGAAGTAAACAGGTATTCGGGTGGCAGAAGCGATGCAGCCCGTTTGGCAGCCAATTTCGCCGGGGTGAGTGCACCGGATGATTCAAGGAATGATATCGTTATCCGTGGCAATTCTCCGATAGGTGTTTTATGGCGTATTAACGGGATGAATGTCACCAACCCTAACCATTTTGCCACATTGGCTACAACAGGCGGAGCTGTAAGTGCCCTGAATACCAATCTGCTGAAAAGTTCCGATTTTTTGACTTCTGCTTTTCCTGCTGAATATGGAAATGCTACCGCTGGTGTTTTTGATCTGGGTTTTAGAAACGGGAATTCTCAGAAACGGGAAACTACAATACAAGCTGGCGTTATTACCGGTTTGGAAGTTACAACAGAAGGTCCAATAAGCAAAACAAAGGGAGCTTCTTACCTTGTTGGGTACAGGTATGCACTTGCCGGTGTTGCCCAGGCTGCAGGTATTGATATAGGGACAACTGCAACTCCTTCGTATCAGGATTTGTCTTTTAATGTTAACAGCGGAAATTCCAATCTGGGCAGGTTTACATTATTTGGTATTCTGGCCAAAAGCACCATCAACATTTCCGGAGGAAGTTCAGGTTCTCTTTATGGCAGTGGCGATGGACATGATTTAAGCAGTCAGATTGACATTATCGGCTTAAACCATTTTGTAAAAATCAGCAGTAAATCATTTCTTAATTCGACTCTGGGTTTAAACTATTCAAAAACCGACCAAACCGATTATGGTTTTGACCGTCAGGCAAATGAAACTTATACCAATCAAGAAAATAATGTTGCCAGGACCGGATACAATTTTTCCACAAACTTCAATTCCAAAGTAAATTCACGCATGTTTATAAAAGCCGGCATTCAGGATGAACTGATCGGATTAAATCTGTATTACCGGACAAAAGACAGAATTCAGTCGGACTGGATGCAAATATGGGATTACAATAGCTACACAAACCTGTCGCAGGCATATGTGCATGTTAAATACAGTCTGAATGATAAATTAACTCTGAATACTGGCCTGCACTCCCAATTGTTTTTCCTTAACAACTCATTTTCTCTTGAGCCAAGGTTTGCCTTAAACTTTGATGTAAATAGTAAAAGCAGCTTTAGCTTAGGATATGGTTTACATTCTCAGCTGCAGCCTATTAACGTATATTTTCTGCAAACTCAACTGTCGGATGGATCTTATGTTTACGATAATAAGAATCTCGACTTTACAAAAAGCCATCATTTTGTTCTGGCATATAACATTCAACCAATCAAAGACTGGCGTTTGAAAGCTGAGGCTTATTACCAGTATCTCTATGATGTTCCTGTAAATACCTTCTCCAGCAGCTATTCTATGCTGAATACAGGGGCGAGCTTTAAAACAGATCTGGAGGACAGTCTCACAAACAGTGGCAGCGGCAGAAACTATGGTGTCGAATTAACAGTAGAAAAATTCTTCAGTAAAGGATATTATATCTTATTTACCTCATCTTTATATAGTTCAAAATATACTTCCAGCGATGGAATAGAAAGAAATACGGCTTTTAATGGAAGATATATTTATAATATCTTAGGAGGTAAAGAATGGAAAGTGGGAAGCGAAAACCGCAATACAATAAGTTCGGATTTAAAAATCACCAATGCTGGAGGACGGGCATTTACACCGATAGATTTAGCATCATCACAGGCAACAGCTCATACTATATTATCAAATGATGTCAATTCTGATTATTATGCCAATTATTTCAGAATGGATTTTAAAATCGGGTACACCCATAACAGTCGTACACGGAAATTATCGCAGTCCTTTTCTCTCGATTTGCAGAATATTACGAATAATAAAAATGTATTTTCGCAGGAATACGACGATAGATCCAGATCAATAAAAACAACCTACCAACTTGGGTTTTTTCCTAATTTTATTTACAAATTGCAATTTTAAAAGGAGCTAAGATGTTTAAAAGGAAAAATTGGTTTCTTCTCCTATCTTGTTTTGTTTGGGCGTTGGTGTTTTTAGGACCCTATCTGAGAAACATGGATGAAACAGGTGAAATGGGCAAGACCAGAATGATAGGGGATTGGTTGTTTTTAGTTGTCTTTTTTATAGTGTTTTTGATAAATATATATATTCTGGTACCCAGGTTTCTTTTTAAAAATAAACAGTCGCACTACGTTGGAATAGTGGTTGTTATACTAATAATAATCACTGTAATTGATATAATTTTACACCAGGGAATGCGACCACCCAATGCTCCGGATATAGGCAATCACATCAGTGAGTTCAGGCGAGGATCAATATTGGGCACTATTTTCAATAATATAATTACAGGAATTCTCATTATTGGAACTAGTGCAGCCTTTAAACTCCAGGATAAATTGTTAGCTGAAGAAAAGCTGAGAAAAGACTCTGAGAAAGAACAGCTCAGAACCAATCTGGCATTACTGAGACATCAGGTAAGTCCGCATTTCTTTATGAACACACTGAATAACATCCATACACTGATAGAAACTGATGCTGGTAAAGCTCAAAGTGCCGTTGAACGGCTTTCTGTACTGATGCGGTATTTGCTTTATGATTCGGCCCATAACACCATCAATCTGAAGAAAGAAATTGAATTTATACACAGTTTTATTTCCCTGATGCAGCTCAGACATTCAGACGAGGTGGAAGTTAAAGTACTGATTCCTGATCAGATTCCTGATATTCAAATACCTCCGATGCTTTTTATATCTTTGATTGAAAATGCATTTAAGCATGGGACCTGTTATCCATTGAAATCCTATATCAGTTTTGAACTGAAGCTTGATAAAACCTCACTCCGGTGTATAATTAAAAACAGCAAGCACCATAAAGCCGGTAATTACCATGGAGAATATTCGGGCATCGGACTGGAGAACATTAAAGAAAGCTTACAATTATTGTATCAAAATGATTACCAATTGGATATCTTTGACAAAGAAAATGACTTTGAAGTTCGACTAAGCCTTCCCTTATGATCCGGTGTATTGCCATTGATGATGAACCACTTGCAGTAAAAAAGATTGCGTCGTATATCCAAAAGATCCCTTTTCTCGAATTAGTTGCCGAATGCCGCTCTGCTTTTGAAGCGATGAAAATCATGGAAAACCACGAAATTCAGCTGATGTTTGTCGACATCAACATGCCAGACCTGAACGGAATGGAATTCGTTAAGTCTCTGGTTAACAAGCCTTACATTGTTTTCACTACAGCGTATAGCGAATATGCTGTGGAGGGTTTTCAGGTAGAGGCTGTAGATTATTTGCTTAAACCAGTCAATTTTAGTGATTTTCTGAAAGCATCAAATAAAGTGAAGAATCGTATTGAACTTAATGCAAATAATCAGATTGAAAGCCTCAAAACAACTGCGAATCACTTGTTTGTAAAATCCGATTATAAACTTATCCGTATTGAGCTTACCGATATAAAATACATCGAGAGCCAGCACGAGTATATTAAAATTCATCTGATTAACAGTAATCCGGTACTCACCCAGTTGAGCCTGAAAAGCATGGAAGAACAACTGCCAAAGGACCGGTTTATGCGGGTTCACAGATCCTATATCGTGAACCTTGCCAAGATTTCAGTAATAGAACGAAACCGGATTGTTTTCGATGGTAAAGTATATGTTACTGTAAGCGAGCAATATAAAGAGAAATTCCAGGAGTATATTGATGGGAATTTCGTTTAATGTCTGACTGGTTTGTATTTGCATCTTTCTTCAAATAACCGCTACAGTGATGCTTTCGCATTGCTTTGTAAACGCACAATCACACTACAGCACCACCATCATAAGGAGCCATGTGGCTAAGACTGAGTGAACGAGACGAGGCGTTAATAAACGAGTATTGCATATTTTTGCTTGAAGTTTCTTGCTGGCTCTGGAAATACAGGCACAACTAGCCCAAAAGCTGGCGGATAACCATTATAAATTCGGTGTTATCACCAACCTCGAACTTTTAACCGCTATTTCCAACTATAAAGATGCGAAGCTCAGTCAGCTACAGTTCTCATATAATCTGTTACTTTCACGGATGGATTTATGCAGTTTGGCTGGTATCCGCTGGTGGTAAAAGGGATCAAATATTGATTCAGAACACTATTTGACAAAAAGGAAAAATAGAATTACTTTTATATCTTACTTGATATATAAATCTAAACTCTGCAAAAAATGGCAACACTAACCCAGGAAATGAAGGACATGATAGCAACACAGCAATGTTTTATTGGTACTGTAAATGCTGAAGGAACCCCAAATGTTGCTCCAAAACGATCAACCCGCGTTTTATCCGACGATTCTCTTATTTTTACTGAAGGGACAGGTGGCACAACGTATACGAATATTAAAGGAGGTTCGAAAGTTTCCGTCGCTGTTGTAAACCGCGATATTTTAGACGGTTACAGGTTTATTGGAACTCCTTTATTGCATGATAGCGGGGAATTATATGAACAGGCAGCTGCAATGTCAGCTAAGTTAGGAATGCCTAAACCATATGCAGTAGTTGTTATTCCTATCAGCGAAATTCATTCGCTTAAACCAGGACCTATGGCTGGTAAAAAGATTGGTTAATATAAAAATACTTATTCTGTTCTCGTTATAGATCCAATGAGATTTGAAATAAAACAATCTGAAGAGTAAGAGCTAGCGCCATATTTAGTGAAGGTATTGGCAATAAATACAACACATTATTATATATAAGACTATTGTTGCGCAAGGAAATTATTTATATTTTTACTGGACAATTGTGATTGAAAACCCTGTGCCAGTATATTATTTTTCAAAGTTTTAAATTTGCGCCAAAACAACTCTAAAATTAATAGATTAAATATTTTTGCTTTTATTCAAACAGCAATAGTTGTTGTTTTCGTTCTTTTATGTGAATTATCTCCGGTTTATGCTCAAAAGGAAGGTAAGGCCAGGGTCGATTCTGCGAAGAAATACATGTCGATCCACTTAAAAATGGCTCAGAAATATAATCTGAAAGGCGAAATCATGATAGTGACAAACAGGTTTGGTTACTTGTTCATGGCGCAGTCAAAACTTGATTCGGCATACACGATGATAAGTTTTGTTCTCAACTATTTTAAACTCATTGAATCATACCGGATGCTCGCCGAAAATTACACTACTCTTAGCAAAATAAGATTCCGGCAGTATCAGGAGCAACAGAATCAGCATCTGAATAAACAATCAGAAAAACTAGCCTCTCTCGGAATGCTCACAGCGGGTATTGCTCATGAGATCAACAACCCCCTGAATTTTATAAATTCAGGTGCAATTAGCCTTCAAAGGGATTACGAGGACTTGCAGAGAATCATCGAATCAATAGACCAGTTACCTCCGGAAACTCAAAAACTCGCCAATGAACTCGAAATGAATGAGCTCAGGAAGATCATCCCCCAGACTATCGCTGATATTAAAACTGGCGTTCAGAGAACTACTGAAATTGTAAAAGGACTTCGAAATTTTACAAGGCTGGATGCATCCGAATTAAAGGATATTAATCTTCACGAAGGGATAAATTCTACCCTCCTTATGCTAAACCACAAACTTAAGGACAGAATTAATATCATCAGGGAATTTGACCCTGATATAGGACTTGTCAAATGTTATCCCGGCCAGTTAAACCAGGTTTTTATGAATCTGCTTAAAAATGCAGTTGACGCCATTTATCAAAAAATACAACAAGATTTATCTGTAAGAAATAGATTAAGTAACGTATTTAATATCAGAATTATAACCAAATTGTCAAGCGATAATGACAGCTCTATCGTTAAGATTCTTATAAGCGATAATGGGGTTGGAATGAATCATGAAGTTAAGGAAAAATTATTTGACCCTTTTTATACTACAAAAGAGGTCGGGATGGGTACCGGGCTTGGTTTGTACATCTGCCATGGCATTATTGAAAAACATGGAGGCAGCATTACTTTTGACAGTTTAGCAGGTGAAGGAAGTACAATGTACTTACTGCGCTTTCAGGCATGGAAGGATTGGAAATACTGAAGGATTCTCCTGTGGATTTGATAATTACAGATAAAGGATGCCGGAGATGACGGGTGTGGAGTTTTTAGTAAAAGCTATTGAAATCAATCCTTCCCCCAGACGCATTTTGTTAACAGCTTATGCAGACCTGGATTCTATCAAGAAAGCTATTAATGATGGAAAAGTATACCGATATATTGAAAAGCCATGGGATGTTATTGAGCTAAGTTCTGTGATAAATCAGGCTGTTGACGCCTATCACCTTGAAAGGGAAAACACACGTCTTACGGATGAACTGCTTCAAATGAACGCTGAACTCGAAAAACGGGTTGCAGTGCGCACAGCCGATCTGAAAATAGCAAAAGAACAAGCTGACATGGCTAACAAGGCTAAAAGTGAATTTCTAGCGAATGTAAGTCACGAAATCAGAACACCTATGAATGCCATCATTGGCTTCTCAGACCTTCTAATCAAAAAAATTGAGAATAAAGAATATTCAGGATACCTGAATTCAATTAAATCCAGCAGTCATAACCTTCTTTCACTAATTAATGATATACTGGATCTTTCAAAAGTCGAGGCTGGAAAACTAAACATCGAATATCACTACTTAAATCTTGAGCACCTTTGTTCTGAAATGGAAACATTCTTTGACCTCAGAATTAAAGAGAAGGACCTCAAATTTATCATTAAAATTAATACCGAAGCAGGGAACCTTGTTTACCTGGATGAAACCCGCCTGAGACAAGTGCTTATCAACCTGATTGGAAATGCAATTAAATTCACAGAAAAAGGATACGTGGCCTTACGTATTACCAATTCGCCAAGACTGAATGATCAATTAGAAGGTGGATCCCATGAATCAATATTAGTTCTTGAGGTTGAAGATTCCGGCATTGGTATCAGGCCGGATTCTATAGAAAAGATATTCACAGCATTCACTCAACAAGAGGGTCAAAGTACTAAAAAATACGGAGGTACAGGATTAGGACTAGCAATATCGGAAAAGCTTATCAGGCTGATGGGAGGAGAAATCACTGTTAAGAGCGAACCTGACAAAGGAAGTTTGTTCAAAGTGACCATTGACAAAATAAAATCATCATTTTCAAAAAGTCCCCGTGAAATTAAAATGAAAACAGAATCTGGTTTTCGTTTTGAGAATCTCCTTGTTGAACTATCTTCGGAAATAGAAACTGTACTTATACCAAGTTGGGAGAAACTTAAGACTCACCAGCGAATGGATGATGTGAAAATATTTGCCGGTTTATTGATTTCTTTCGGAAAATCACATGAATTAGAGCAATTTATTTCTTACGGTAATCAGTTGAATGATGCTGTGTTGTACTTTGACATAGACCTGATACTAAGCCTTATTAAAGGATTTAAAAGGAATCTTGGAATTCAGAACTAACCTTCTAACGTTTACAAAATGATTGAGTTTAACCATTCCGATTTTTCCATTCTGATTGTGGATGATGCTCCTAAAAACATCCAGGTACTTGGAAGTATTCTCCGTTCTCTTGGATATAATGTGGAGTTTGCCATGAATGGAGAACAAGCCCTTCAAATGGTGAGAGAAATTACCTTTGACCTTGTACTTCTCGATATCATGATGCCTGAAATGTCTGGCTTTGATAGCCAGGGTAAGAACACACCTTCAGCTGAAACACAGCAAAAGCCTGTTATTTGAAACGAATATCTGGCTGGAAAAAGAAGTATCCATCAGAACTAATGAATTGAATACTGCGAAAAAAGAACTTGAAGAACTTGACTTGGTTAAGAATGAGTTTTTAAACCTACTGAATCATGAAATCAGGACTCCTCTCCATGGAATTCTTGGAAGCATTTCCGTGATCAGTGAATATGAAACATCGGATGAAATGAGGCAGTTCCTTCAGATGCTTGATCTTTCTGCAAGGCGGCTTGAAAAGTTTTCGAATAAAGCTCTGGATATTTCTACTTTGAGGACCAAGGGACCGGAAGAATTAACATTGACAGACGAAAACCTCACAGAAATCCTGCAAGAAGTTGTTCTTGAAATAAGCGAAACGGCAAAACAGGAAAAAATAACAATTACAGTTTCGGAAATGCAAATACCCTTGCATGTTATTGTGGACAAACCCAGAATACATAAAGCAATGCTATATATTATAGATAATGCTATCCGGTTTTCTGAACCGGGTTCTTGTATAACTATAAATGCAAAGCAGGAAGCCGGAAAATTGACCATTGAAATCAAAGATCATGGACAAGGGTTTTCAGAATATGCCTTGCAAAATCTTTTTAAGCCGTTCTGTAATACAAGGCATCATTATGATTCCAGTACTGGCCTGAGCCTGTATTTTGCAAAACTTGTAATGAATGCACATAAAGGCGATATATCAATATTGAAAAATTCTCCAACTGGCAGCATCGTAAAACTTGTGTTTTAACAACATGGCTCAGTGCCCACCTGACCTGCATCGCACCCAGCCGGTCTTGAAAACTCCAATCGGCAGCTACTACTGTGATAACTACCCCACCGACATTTGTCTCCCGCTGGATGAAATCTGCTGAAGCCCAAAACTGAGTCCTGCCATTCCCATGGCCAAAGGCAATCCGAAACCAAGTCCAAACATCATTAATATCAATGATCCCCAGATTACATTATTTTGAAGAAAAGTAGTTCCAAGTGTCAATGAAAATATAGAGTTACATATTGAATTACAAAGAGTTGAGGAGCTGGCCAGTATTATGCCAAAAAGCATAGCCGACCAAAAACTGTTTACTGAATACTGTTTGTTTTGTCTGATCAGTGATACACGTATAGGCAGGAGTTGCAATGTAACTAATCCAAAAAAAATGAATAGAATGCCGGCAACAATTTTCCAGTATTGGCCGATGCCTGTCATCACCAACTTGCCGAACAAGCTGAAAACAAACCCGGTTAACAGCAAAGTGATAATTACTCCCAGCTGGAAAAAGCCAGCCGCAATAAAAAGCGAATTCCGCTTACCTTCTGTAGCAACTGCTCCTGAATATCCAATTACAGCTGTAAAAACCGGTACATTACAGCAGGATGTCACCAGGCCAAGAAAGCCCAGCAGGCAGGCGGTGAGCAAGGTTGCTATACTATGAACCTGTGAACTGAAACCTGATATCAGATCCTGTATCATTATTTAAGATTCTGTTTTTTTGCAGAATCAGCACATTTTGTATTACCAGAACATTGAGTAGTATCAGCACAACAGCCTTTAGCCTTGCAGGCCGGATCATTAGGGGAAGCACAGAACAGTTTGAAGGCGATGATACCTGCAGCGAATAATATTACAGCCAGAAAAACAAATTTTTGCCAGTTTTTACGAGGTTTGGGCTGGCAGCAACCGGGGCCGTTGCAATCGCAGGATTCACCTGTAAGCAGTTCTTTATTTTTGTCGGAGTCGGACATATCTTTATGTTTTTAACAAAATTAGTGATTATTTGACAAACCATCTGATTCTTTCATCCCTAATTCTATTTTGCTCTGACTCTCATCAATCAATTATTTGTTAAGAGCAAAAATTTTACTACATGTTCAAAACACCAAAATTTTCGACCATTCTGTTAACGTATGTTTCGGGAGTAAAGGGATCCAGTGTAAGGTAATAGCGAGTTTTTGTAAATTTTTTGAAAACAAATCCGAACTTCAGAAATTACATTACAAAAGTTCGCTGGCTCCATGATGGCTTTAATTAGAGGTTGTCGTCAGCATCTCCTATAGCTACGCATTCTTTCAGGCATACCCATCTTGCAAGCCTTTTCCCTTCTTCACTTTCAACCCAGATTTCACCTCCATGCTTCTCAACGAAGTCCTTGCATAAAATTAGCCCGAGGCCGCTGCTAGGCTCGTCTTCAGTTCCTTTGCGGTTTGTTTGAACATCGAGCCGAAATAAATTATTGATCATTTTGTTACTTATTCCGATGCCTGTATCCTCAATAGAAATTTCAACATTATTGTAATCGGTGACTTTAGCCAACACTCCTATTTTTCCACCTGTTTGAGCTCAGTGATGTCTGTAAGAGAAGTTACCCGAACGTTTCTGCCTTGTAATGCACCATTTTTTCTCGTAAAAGGCAAGGAAATGTTGTCCCATCTTTTCGTAATGCAACCGCCTCGTAAGGTTTTTCATCGCCGGTCATCATTTTTTTCATGACCATATCGCGGAATTCAGGTACGATCCATTCTGTGCCGTACCTGACTGTAGCTTCTTCTGTGGTATAACCAAACATTGCTTCCGCAGCTTGGTTTTGTTCGATACAAAGACCTTTTTCACAGAAAAATATCGCTTCAAAAGATGCTTCAGATAGACCCCGGTATCTTTCCCCGCTTTCTGCAATTTCTCTTTCTGCCTGTTTGCGTTCGGTAATATCAACAGCATTGACTAACATCTTCGCCCCGCTGAGGTTCAATTCAATGATTTAACCAATACTGGAAAGTGTTAAATTACCTGACGGCGCTAAATCGTACAATTTGATATGCTTTTCGTTCGCAACTTTTGCAATTGCCCATGAATTTCGGAGTTCTTCATTCTGCAATTCCAGTTCTATCTGGTGTACTTCGAGTTCGTGGATGAGTCTGAGAGAAGTTGTTATCCCTGACTTTTATTATTGATTTTGAAGCGGTAAAGTAAATCGAAATGTGCTTCCTTTTCCCTCTTCGCTCTCCACCCATATTTTTCCACCATGTTTTTCGATGAAATCCTTGCAAAGAAGCAACCCCAAACCGGTGCTTGGTTCGTTTTCGGTACCTTTTCTGTTTGTTTGAACTTCGAGGCGGAATAAATCATTGATCATTTTATTGCTCATGCCGATGCCTGCATCTCTAACGGAGATTTCAACTGAATTGCCGGGTATTGGCTTTGCGGCAATGGTGACAGAATCTCCTTTATTGCTGAATTTTATAGCATTGGAGGTAAGATTGCGAAGAATTGATGCTAACATGTATACATCAGCATAAACTTCCAGATCGTCGGGGATTTCAATGCTTATGCCAATACCCTTTTTGTGAGCTGTATCCATTAAAGTGTGAGTGCTTTCAAAAATCATTGACTTTAGTAAAAATAATTCGGGCGCAAATTTGTGTAATCCCCTTTGCGAGCGCGACCACTCAAGCAGGTTCTCGAGCAAATGAAAGAGATTGGTGGCCGAGTCTCTCATAATCACCGCCATCTTCTGAATATCACCTTGAGTTAAACCAGGTAACTCCTCAGCCAATAAATTTGTCAATCCTAAAAAACCACTGAAAGGACCCCGCAGGTCGTGGGAGATAATTGAGAAGAACTTGTCCTTTTCTGCATTGATTTGTTGAAGTTTGTCATTTTTAAGTTTTATCTCTTCCTCCGCCTGCACCCTTTTGGTGATGTCGCGGATGGAAGCCAGCACAACCTCTCTGCCATTCATCAAAAAGCGGCTGGCTGAAATATCTACCGGAAAAACTGTTCCATCTTTCTTTTTATGATATCGGACTTCAATCCTTTCAATAAATTCTTTCAGCGCCAATTCTGTCTTTTCCGGCTCAAAAGACAAGTCAGTGTTTTTCAGGTTCAGAATTTCATCCTGTGTATATCCATAGAGGCGAAAAGTGTAATCATTGGCATCGATAATATTCCCGGTTTCCTTGTCAATAAGAACAAGGGCATCCCTGCTGCAGGAAAATACCTTCCGGAATTTTTCTTCGCTTTCATTAACGGTTTTCTTAGCTAGTTTACGTTCAGTAATATCCACCGCAGTTACAAGGCAATGTTCTTCATTATCGGAAACTATACCGGTTAGCATAACATGAAACTGCAGGCTGTCCGCTTTATTCATCATAACCTCACATGATTCTTTTGACTTGCGTTTAAATGCCTTTTCAAGAAAGAGACCGAAGATTGGTTTTGTTTCTTCTGAAATGTAGATACCAAACAGGCTGTTTTTCAGATGCTGCCGATCACTACCTAACATCTTCGCCGCGCTGAGGTTCAATTCAATGATTTTGCCTTTATTTGAAAGTGTTAAATAACCTGAAGGTGCAAAATCGTACAATTTGATATGCTTTTCGTTCGCAACTTTTGCAATTGCCCATGAATTTCGGAGTTCTTCATTCTGCAATTCCAGTTCTATTTTATGAACCTCAAGCTCTTGAATGATTCTGAGTATTTCGATTTCAGAAAATGGTGAAGCAGTTCCTGAGGGAACAATGGACGGAGTCAAAGCGTTTAGCAACTCTTGAGCCTTTTGACGCAGGATGTCGCTGTCGGTTTTATTGGCTTTTTTCATTATTTTCTCTGTTTTTCCAAAGTTCATCTTCCATCTGATTGCGGGCAGTGAGGTCGGTATAAACAATGGCTACACCATATCCTTCGAGCGGAATGGGCGTAGCTGAAACATTGATCCACCTTATCTGTCCATCGCCCTTACGTATGCCCATTTCCACATTTTCTACCTGGATACCTTCGCTGAGCGCTTGCACGCTGGCATACTCCGATGCAGGCATAGGGGAGCCGTCGGGTCTGATAATCTGCCATTCTTTGCCATCTATCAGTCTCTGTTTCTGCTGTTCAGGAGCGAGCCCAAGCATTCGTTGGGCTATGTTGTTTGTTTCAATAATCTGCCCTTTGGAATCAGATATCGTAATACCCGCCGGGAATAAATCGAACAGGGTCTGGTATTTCATCAGACTCACACTCAGGACTTCTTCCGCCTTTTTGCGTTCGCTGATGTCGCGCCATACAGAATGTAAAAACGTTTTGTTGCGTTCCTGAAAAACAGTCAGCAGGATATCAACGGGGAATTCCTCTCCGTTGATCTTGCAGTATACCCATTCAAACCGGATACTCCCTTTGGTGATGCACTCCTGAATTAAAGCCTCTGATTTTTCAGCTGACAGGCGACCATCGGGTTGAAATTCGGGCGATAATTTAAGGTGGTTTGTTGCAAGCAGCTGTTCTTTGGAAGCCATGCCCAGCATATCGATTGCAGCCTGGTTGCAATCGGTAAAGCCATGATCGGGTCCATCTGAAAAATTGCAGATGATGTGGGCATCCAGTGAATTCTGATACAGCATGCGAAACCGATACTCGCTCTCTTTAAGCTCTGTCTCAACCTTTTTAGCAAAGGTAATATCGGTAAAGGTGATCACCAGCCCGTCGATGTGGTCGTCGAGGGTACGGTAAGGCATGATGCGGACATTGAACCATCTCCCGTCGTTCGAAGTAATTGCAGTTTCTATCGTCGAAAGGGTTCTGAGAACCTGCTCTGCATGTCTCTCGATCTCAGGATATATCAAATCGGAAACCAGATCGGTAAAAAGTCTGCCTATATCAGAGTTGCGCAGTTTGATGATATTGGTCACCGCTTCGGTAAACCTGCGTACATTCAACTCCTTGTCAAGGAAAAGGGTGGCAACCTCGGTAGAGTTGAGCAGGTTTTTCATGTCGTTGTTGGACTGTATAAAATCCCCTACCTTGCTTTGCAGTTCCACATTCACCGTTTGCAGCTCTTCATTCAGGCTCTGCATCTCCTCTTTAGACGTGGTAAGCTCTTCGTTGGTTGATTGCAGCTCTTCATTGGTTGATTGCAGCTCTTCGTTGGTCGATTTCAGCTCTTCCTGCGAGGTTTGCATCTCTTCGCGAAGGCTTTGCAGGTCTTCATAACTTCGCTGCAGTTTAACTTCCAAATCTTTTTGTTTACCGGTCAGACGACGATTACCGGTTAAGGGATCCGACAAATCATGTTTGTCCATTTCAGGTACATCAGAAAATACCACGATCACCATACCACTTATTGTATCAGGGCTTTCAATCCGTTGAACGGAGATATCCACAAGCTGGCTTCCTCCATTGGTTCCTACCTTAAGATTGCGTATGATTACCGGATCAAAGTTTTTCATGGCTTTGCGAAAAGCGCTGGGCAGCGCTTCACTCAAGCCTTCGCGGGCCATGGCATAAATGCTCAGGTTTGTTTTACCGGCAGCCGGTTCCAGGTATTTTCCTGTACGTCCGGTGATAAAAATGATATCGCCTTTGCTGTTAACCAATGCACTTGCCGGTGCAAAACGCTGAATCATGAGCTGTTCGATAATGGCCTGCAGGTTTTCAGTGCTTTTCAGTGGGTCTGGCTCATTTTGGGGGGCCACTCGTCTGGAGCGGGAAAAGGAGCTGGGAAAGTCAAAGAGATCACGGGAGATAGGTGTTAACGTGCGTTTAAAAAATTTCAACCGTAGATCAACCTCTTCAAAACCATCTGTATAGTTTCCAAGGGTTTCGGCATTGCCAAGCAACATAATCCCGCCCTGGTTCAGGCTGTAATTAAAAAGCGCCATCAGCTTTTTCTGCAATTCGGGTTCCAGGTATATCAGCAAATTGCGGCAGGTAAGCAGGTCGAGTTTGGTGAATGGTGGGTCTTTGATCACATTCTGAGGGGCAAACACCACCATCTCACGGATGATGGTTGACACTGTAAATCCTTCGCCTGACACATTGAAGAACCGGCTTAGCCGTTCGGGCGCAACATCGGCAGTTATATTTTTTGGAAAGTACCCTTTGCGGGCTATTTCAATGGCATCGGGATCGAGATCGGTTGCAAATATCTGCAATGTCAGGTTTTTGCGAATTTTAACTTTCTCAAGTACCTCCTGAAAAACGATAGCCAGTGAGTAGGCCTCTTCTCCGGTTGAGCAGGCAGTTACCCAGGCACGAAGTACATAGCCGTTGGGCAATTCGCTGAACATGGCAGGAAGAACCTGGTCTCTGAGCATATCCCATACAGCTGGATCACGAAAAAAACTGGTGACACCGATGAGCAACTCTTTGAAAAGGATTTCCACCTCTTTGGGGTTATCCTGCAAATAGAGCAGATAATGCTGCAATTTATCAAGCTGGTGAATCCCCTTGCGCCGTTCAATACGTCGAAACAGGGTGTTCTTCTTATAAAAGGAGAAGTCGTGTCCCGATTGTTCGCGCAGCAGGATGATTATTTTATCGAGGTTGCTTTTGCTTTTACTATCTATTTCGGTGTCGATGATAACCGATGGAATAAACTTCAAAAAAGCGACCAATTTTGCAGGTAATTCTTCCGCTGGCGCCACAATATCTGCAATTACCGCTTCAGTGGCACTTAATGGCATGCCGTCAAATTTGGCTGATTCCAGGCTCTGAACCAATACAATGCCATTTTTTTCTTTGATGGCTTTCAGTCCCATACTGCCATCGGACCCCATGCCGGAGAGCACAATGCCGATACTCTTCTCCTCCTTGTCGGCAGCAAGCGAACGAAAGAAAAAATCAATAGGCAAGCGCAGTCCGCGCGATTCGACCGGATCAAACAAATGCAAAGAGCCATTGAACAGCGACATACTTTTGTTGGGAGGGATTACATAGACGCCATTTGGCTTTACTTTAATCCGATCGGTAGCCTGAAGTACCTTCATGGGGGTAATTCGTTGCAATAACTCCGGCATAATGCCAACATGGTTTGGATCTAAGTGCTGAATTACAACGAAAGCCATGCCAGTGTCTTTTGGCATATTTCCAAAAAACAGTTCCAATGCCTCTAGTCCGCCTGCCGAAGCGCCAATACCCACAATGGGGAACTGACTTATATCGGTCTTTGCGGGCGAATTCTTCGTTAGTAGTTCTGTAGATTTTGGTTTTTTTGCGTTCATGATAAATGTTTCTTATTGAATATAATAATACAAAACAATTCCGTTATTGTCTATAGGCCGCGTTTCAGTTTTGACAGTTATAGTGCCACCCTGACTGTTGTACTTCGCTGCATTGCTAAGCAAGTTAGTCAATGCTTGTTTTATCCGCCTTCTGTCTGCCATTACAAAAAGCTGATTTTTAGGTGAATTCACCAATTCAAGCTTTAGGTGACGGGCATAAGCCAGTGGTTGAATCATCTCCATCGTTTCTGCAACAATACTATTTAAATCAACAGATTCAGGAAAAATTGTGGGTTTCCCGGAATCAATGTTTGAAATGTCGAGTACTTCATCTATTAATTTGAGCAGGTGTTTCCCACTTCTTAAAATGTGGCTGACTCCTTTCTTATGTTTGGAGCTGAGTTCTCCCATATCCATCAACTGTGAAAAACCTAGTATAGCATTCATTGGGGTTCTCAATTCATGACTTACCCTGGAGAGGAATTCGGTTTTAGCAAGATTCGCCTTTCTGGCATCGTCTCTCGATGCGATGATTTCAATTTCAGCACGTTTAAGATCCTTTATTCCCGGCATTTTTTTCATACATGAAATTTGTAAAAATGGGAATATGGCCCCTGCTTTGTGAACAGGATTCAACACAAATCTAGCCCCCCGGTGCAATGCTAAGGTAGTTTGAAGCGGTTTTATTAGATGCTGATTTGGAGTTGTTTCTATCTGTAAACGCAGCAGAGAGGGTATGTGCGTATATGTAGGTAAGTGTGTGTGTTGGGGGGGGGGGGGGGGGTACTGTGCAGATATAGAGTAATATACAGTTTCTGCAAGGATGATTTTCCGGCATTCATAGGCGAATAGTTTTAAATTTTAGCCCTGACTTAAAAGAGTATTCCTGTGTAAATGTAATCTATAATTCAATAAATTAGATAGAAATCTCGATAGTGGGTTTAATAATTGAAATGATGTCTCTACCGAACAATTATTACCTCACAGGTCTGCAATTTACGATTGCCATTAAATACAAGCTGGTAACATCCGGGGTTTAAGCCTGATATATCGATGCTGCTGCGGAATTGCAAACCTGTGGTGTAAACTGTCTGTGAGGCTACTTTAACGCCGCTAACTGATATTAATGAAAGTGTATACTTGTCAGGAACTATGGCTGGAATATCAACCCACAACTGACTGGAGGCTGGATTTGGCCATGCCCTGAATCCGGTAGTTTTACCAAGATTTCCATTTACCGATTCAGGATGATTAAGGTCGAGTTCAAAAACACCTCTTCCGAAAGTTGCAGCCCTGAGGAGTCTGATTCCATTGTAATTAAAACAATCGAAATCAAGGACAGGAATAAATGGCATCCCATTGTTCAGCCTTACCCAGTTTCCACCTCCGTTGGCAGTTCTGTAAACACCGAAATCATTTCCAATGTATAGAACACCTGCATTGGCTGAGTCAATAAAAATATCATTAACAGGAACTTTTGGCAAGTCGGAGCTGAGGTCTGTCCAGCTGGTGCCAAAGTCGGTTGTTTTAAGAACAAGAGCGCCTGAATAGGCATTTTTAAGCAGGTAGAATGTATTTCCGTCTAAGGGGTCTGCCTGTAGCCGCATAAAATTACCACCTGACAGCGAACCAAGGTTAGCTGTAATATTCTGCCAGTTGTACCCTCCGTCTGATGATTTCACCAGGCTAATTGCGCCGTTTCTGGCAGCAAGCATTATATTGTTGGTGTTTATTGCTGATTGTGCTGCAGAATAAATAGCAGAGCTTACGATGGGAGCGGCGGTTGTATACGACCAGGTGTTGCCTTTATCTGTTGACTTGTAAAGTTTTAGTTTTAAGCAACCATAAATAATATTAGGATCTGTTGGATGTTGCCAATAGGGGCAAATGAATGCAGATGAATCATTAAGTGCAACAGGGTCAACAAGTAAACCCCAGCTGAGACCTCCATCAATACTTCTGCCAAAATATCCTCCGATAGTTCCAAAGAAAATAATATCAGGGTTTGAGTAATCCATAAAACATTCAGTACCATCACCCATTAATTCAAGTTTATAAGGAGTAGCTCCCCTGTTGTGCGTTGAAATAAAGCCATTGTCCTGAGCACCAGTATAAAGCACATCCGGATTTGTAATATGAGAAGCAACGCGATAGGTCTGAATTGATGTAATACCCGTATTTACTGAATGGAAGGAAAGTGCGGTATCTGTTGATTTGTATACGCCACCATCACAGCCAACATAAATAACAGAAGGGTTCGACGGAGCAAATCGGATTATTTGGTGATCCAGGTGCGTATATGAATCGAAGGCATAGCTTCCTCCACCGGCTGCATTCGGATCTCTGATGTATGAAAAAGTGGAGCCATCCGCTGATCTGCTGATTTCTACGTTACCAAGGATAACATTATTGGAGTTCGCCGGATTCACTGCAATACAAAGGTCATAAAACCCCTGATCACCAAAAGCTGAAAGATTTATGCCCTGTGAAATCTGGGCCCAACTTGCCCCTCCGTTTGTAGACTTATAGGCACATGTATTCATGCCACCAGAGATTGCCACAGAATCGTAAATAACAGTGTAAATGACAGACGGATTTGACTGTGATACATCAAAATGGATTCTGCCGATGTGATTGGATGCTGGCAAGCCTGTGTTGCTCTGTATAAAAGTCTGTCCTCCATCAGTTGATATCAGAAAGCCTGCCTGAGTTTGTTCATTGCCGCAGGCTGCATATAAAATGTCAGGGTTGGCAGGATGGAAGGCCAGGTCATACATTCCTTCTCCCGGCAAAACGATGGCCCAGTGAATGCCTGCATCCGTGCTTTTCCAGATGCCCTCGTTCGGGCTCGCATTCTGTAGATTTTTGGCTATGGTTGCCACAATAACATTCGGATTGTAAGGAGAAACAACAAGGTCTGTAAAATGTGTTACATTCCCAAATTCAGCGTTCATTTTGACCCAACTGTTTCCTCCATTCGTCGATTTGTATAATCCGTCTCCACAGTATAATCGTTCAGGAAAACTCCAGAAATATTCACCAGTACCTGCATAAATTACTTCAGGATTTGAAGGATCTATTGCAATAGCGCCAAAAGTGAGCAGGTTCATCCCATCGCTTTTATCAATCCAGTTTTGTCCGCCGTCGGTAGTTTTCCAGATACCACCTCCCCCTGAGCCTGCATAAACGATATCAGGGTTTGAAGGATGTATGGCAAGCCCTTTAACCCTACCACTGTTGATGCCCCAATGGGGTGCTGTACTCTCGAAAGTGAAATCAATGCCAACAGGGCCCAGGTTCGTCCATTGGTAAGAAGTTTTTTCATAGATTTTTTGTGCCTGTATCTTTGAAAATTCAACTTGCTTTTGCTTGTCAATGAATTCTCGTGGAAAAATGCCCTGTTCATTCATTCTGGGTCTGTAGAACCATTCGAGTCTTTTGAATGAGTTTCTTTTTTTAACCGAGGCTGCTACTTTATCCCATTTAGAGTCAGATTGTGATTGTGTAGTGGCTGGAAAAAAAAGTATGAAGGCAACAAATGATACGAGTAACTGACTTTTTAGGCTGCAATTTCTCATAATGATCTGGTATTTAGTAGT
>CAIXZF010000001.1 GCA_903923925.1 uncultured Bacteroidales bacterium | reverse complement strand
CAAAATTTATTTTCTTCTTACCCATAAAATATCGGCTGCCCGGGATAAGCCATCTATCGTTACACCTGAACGAAGAAATGGCGGAATAAAGCAATGTAAAAATCTAGCAGTATATTAATTTATCAATTTCGCCAGGTGTCTTACTGTTTTGGGTTCAGCTCTTTTGCCTCGGCTTCTGTTATCCGTTCGCCGTTGCGGAATATTACGACAAAGGAATCTTTAAAGCCTTTTTTTACCATTTTCTTCTGAATTTCAAGAGCTTCAGCGAGCGTAGAACACTCTCCCACAACGTATTTCATGATGCCTTTCTGCTTGTAAGAGCTAATTCCACTTACACCTCTAAACACAGGATTGCTTTCTTTCAGCAATTTATCGGAGGAGACGATCTGAACCTTGTATACTAACTGATTTCCAGTGCTTTCCTTCTGAATTACTGGATTCTGCTCCTTTTTTGCCTGGTAAACAATGCCTTCTTTTGGCAGCTTTGTTGTATCAGGCTTTTTCTGAGGTTCTTTGATTATTGTAACTGCAGGAATGCCTTCTTTAACAAGATGTTGAGTATCCTTCTCGGCCTTACTGCCTGAATATGCTAATCCTTCTACTTCCTCTTTATAGTCCCTTACGGCATGGTAAATAGAATTTGCCAGCTGATCCTGTCCCTGCTCCGAAGAAAGCTGCTGCTCGTCGTCAGGATTGCTTAGAAACCCGGTTTCAATAAGTATACCAGGCATCGTAGTTTTATATAAAACCCAGAATCCTGCCTGTTTTACACCTCTGTCTGTAGCTTTTAAACGTTCACGGAACTGTTTTTCAACCTTCGAAGCCAGGTCAAGGCTTTTGTCAAGGTAGACATTCTGGTACAGAGAGAAAATTATATTGGCTTCAGGAGAATTCGGGTCGAAACCATCGTATTTAGAATAATTATCCTCCATGAGAATGGAAGCATTTTCAGTTTTGGCAACTTCCAGATTTTCCTTGCTCTTATGAAGCCCCATTACCCAGGTTTCTGTTCCTTTTGCCTGTGAGGTTTTGGTGCCATTGCAGTGAATAGAGATAAATAAATCTGCCTTATCCTCATTTGCAATCTGAGCACGGCGGTACAACTCAACAAAAACATCGGTTTTCCGGGTGAAGATTATCTCTACATCGGGAAAATTTTCCTGCATATATCTGCCAAGTTTTAAGGCAACAGCGAGAGCCACGTCCTTTTCTTTGGTATGTTTACCCAAAGTACCAGGATCGTGTCCACCATGGCCGGCATCAATAACAATCTTATGAATTCCTCCCGGCTTACGAACGGGAAGGCCTGCTGTCATTGAAAATAAGAGACCAATAAGGCCTGAAAAGAGCACCCATCTGAACTTCAATACACTTGATTTTAACACTGTTTTATTCACTTATTTATACTAAGTAAACGACTTTGTACTTTTTTTCGTTTATTTTGATGAATTTTGCAGAATGGGAATAACCACTTCCTAAAATTCCACACGTCATTAACAAAATTAGATTTTTAAAAAGGCTCTGTTTTAACTTGTCTGTCAACTTATTAACAAAATACCTGTTAAGAATAGCTCAACTGTATGTTCTGCTGGCGATTTTCGTTTGCCAGATTGTTTCTGCACAGGAAGTTAAGTCTGTTGCTGCAGATACTTTACAAAGCAAGAGTGATACCATTCATCTTGGCAATAAAAAGCCAAAAAAGGACAATCCGCTAAAATCGAAGGTCACCTACAAGGCTAAGGATTCTTTAAATCTTGATGTTAAGGAACAACAGGTTCATCTCTATGGTGATGCAGAACTTCATTACGAAGATATCAGCCTTAAGGCCTATTACGTAATGATAGACTTTAAAAATAACACTGTAATAGCCCATGGCCGGACGGATTCCACAGGTAAGGAAATTGAAACTCCGGAGTTTTCTGAGGGAGATCATACCTTCAGGTCGAAAAAGATGGTTTACAATTTTGACACAAAAAAAGGTGTGATTTCCAATGTGATAACCCAGGAAGGTGAAGGCTTCATCCATGGGAATACTATAAAAAAAATGGATGGGGAAGTCTTAAACATTCATACCGGAAAATATACCACCTGCAACCTCGATCATCCTCACTTTGAGTTCAGATTTACCAAATCGAAGGTGATTCCCGATGACAAAATCATTACCGGCCCTGCGTATATGTCGATTGCCGATGTACCTACTCCCCTTGTAATCCCCTTCGGGCTCTTTCCGAATAAAAAGGGACAGCGAAGCGGACTTCTGTTACCAAGTTATGGTGAATCTGCAGCCCGTGGATTTTATTTTGAGAACCTTGGATATTACCTGGGTTTGAGCAAATATATGGATCTTGAAATCCGCAGCGATATTTATACTCTTGGCAGCTGGGCCGTGAAAACATCGACACGCTATGCAAAAAAATACAGGTACAATGGTTACTTTAATGTAAGTTATGCCTACAACAAAATCGGGGTAACTGGTTCAACAGATTACAAAAGCTACCGCGATTATTCAATCCGCTGGAGCCACACCCAGAGTGAAAAAGCCTGGCCAAACAGCCGTTTTTCTGCTAATGTGAACATGATGAGCAGCAATTTTAATCAGTTTAACCCTGTAAATACCAATGCTTATCTTTCGAATACCTTTCAATCGAGCGTTTCTTATCAAACCAACTGGAACAACAAGTATTTTCTGAATGCAAGTTTGAATCATAACCAGAACACAATAGAAAAAACGGTGACAATGACCCTGCCCGATATTTCATTCTCTGTAAGCAGAATAAATCCATTTGCACGAAAAAACAGAAGCGGGGCAGAAGCCTGGTACGAGAAAATCTCTTTGAATTATCAAACTACAGCGCAGAATAACATCAATACTTATGATTCATTGCTGTTTACGCCAGGTTTTGAATCGAAATTCAGAAATGGAATGCTGCATACAATTTCAGCTTCAAGCCCTCTTAAGCTCTTAAAGTTCTTTGTACTAACCAACTCTATTAATTATAAGGAGCGATGGTACACTCAGAAATACACCAAACAGTTTGATACTGATACAATTTTTGTTGGCAGCGATACTATAAGTAATTATCTGGCCACAGACACAACCTCAGGTTTTTTTACTGCAAGGGATGTTAATTTTTCATCAAGTGTAAGTACGACTGTGTATGGGATGTTACAGTTTAAAAGAGGACCTCTGAAAGCGATCCGGCATGTTTTAACACCTTCGGTTTCGTTTACATTTGCGCCTGGTTATGCTGATAAACGGCATGGCTATTACAACACTTATCTTGATACAACAGGCCGTTATGTGCGCTACTCCTCATTTCAGAATGCCTTGTATGGAACGCCTCCTGAATTGAAATCAGGCAGGTTAAATTTCAATTTATCCAATAACCTTGAAATAAAAGTCCGGAGTTTTAAAGATACTGTTTCCGGAACTAAAAAAATACCTATCGTCGAAAACTTCTCATTATCAACATCATATGATCTTGCCAAAGACAGTTTGAAGTGGTCGCCACTTACAATGTCGGGCAGAACAAGGATCTTTAAGAAGATAAATATAAGCTATAGCAGCACCTGGGATCCCTATGTTCTGGATTCGGCAGGAAAGAATATTAACAAGTTCGAATGGACAGAGAATCAGCGGTTTGTGCGCTTGAAGAATACAGGCTGGAGTTTAAGTCTCGACTGGAATTTAACTTCAAACAAGGCAAAAAGCAAGCCTCAGAATACCAGCCAGAATCAAAATCCAATTACCTCTAACCCTAACTCACCAATCGTTCAGAACCAGGAATTTATGCCACCCATCGGCACTGAAGAATATGTTGACTTTAAAATTCCATGGTCGTTAATGTTCTCGTATTCTTTACGTTACGGATCAACAATTAACTATCTGTATTTGGTCAGGGAGAAAACTACCTCTGTTATTCAAACACTTACCTTTTCTGGTGAAATAAATATCACACAGGGCTGGAAAGTCGGGATGCGGTCGGGATACGATTTCAAAACGAATAAACTGACCTACACTTCTCTCGATTTTTACCGCGACCTTCATTGCTGGGAAATGCGGATGAACTGGGTACCTATAGGTGCAAGAAAAAGCTGGAACTTCACAATTAATGTAAAATCGAGTGTTCTTCAGGATCTCAAACTTAATAAGAAGAAAGATTTCCGGGATTATTAGAAGGGAGCTGCGCTACATCCCGATGTTTTAAGTATTGTATTTGTAAATCAATGACTTATAAATTTCATATGAAAATAAAGCTATACTTTGGTACAGTATTACTTTTTGTTCTGCTCTCCACACAGCTGTATTCCCAGGGAATCTATTTGAACTTCGGCTCTGGCTATAGCCTCTGTGCTGCCCCAAAACTAACACAGGACAAAAACCACATTTCAAACAGTGACGGGGTATACCTAACGGATGATTACAAACTGGTAAAAGGCAGCGGGTCGTTTGGAAAAGGAATTCAAGTAAATGCATCTATTGGATATATGTTCAATTCGAATATTGGAGCAGAATTGGGTATTGGCTACCTAATCGGGAGCAAAACAACAGATACTTACAAATATACATATCAGAGCACATTTTCAGAAATAAAATCAAGTATGTCGGGGAACATGATCAGGCTTTCACCTGCGCTCAAAATAACCAAAACATTCGGCAACATAAAACCTTATATGCGCACTGGTCTTGTTATTGGTGTTGCGCCAAAACTTACAGAAAAACACAAATCCGAAATGTCGACTTTTGCCTATTCCATTATTGAAACACAAACAGAATACACTGGTGGAATAGCTCTAGGATTTAGCGGGAGCCTTGGCGCCGATTATTCCATTACCGACAAAATCGGAATTTTTGCCGAATTTTCTGTGATCAACCAAAGCTGGGCACCTAAGAAATCGAAGTACACCAAATATCTGGATAATGGTACCGACCAACTTCCCGTAATGAATACTTCAGCAAAAGAAACCGAATATTTTGAAAGTTTTTATACTGATATTCAGAATCCTGATCACAGTTCGCCTCTTAAGCAATTGAAACAATACTACCCTTTCAGCAGTGTGGGGCTAAATTTTGGCCTTCATTTAAACCTGTAAATCAAATATTGCTAATTTGGATATGACAAAAACAACATGAGAGCAACATCATATATTACAATATTGATACTAAGCATATCGTTCGCATCACAAGCCAGCGCACAAAAGTTGTATGTAAACATTCATTATGGATACGGCTTAAGTGCAGCCCCGAATTACCTGCATGCAGTTGATTCCTATGACAGTACAATCAACACCGGTTCCATAAAATACATAAAAGGAAGCGGTTCACTTGGAGCAGGCAGTCAATTCGGTGCAACGATAGGCTATGTATTTTCGGCGAATATCAGTGCAGAATTAGGCATAGGTTACTTATCCGGCAAAAGCATATTCGACGATTATTGGAAGTTTGTTTCAAATGATAATTATAAAACTAAAGGATCGAGTTTGTCGGGTTCAATGTTCAGAATAAATCCCAGTATCAAAATTTCATGCGGCACAAAAAAAATAAGTCCATATCTTAAAACTGGCATCATCCTTGGCATTGCATCGAGAATAACCAGCTATTCAAAAACTGTTGATGTTCATCCCTTAATTACAGAAGTCGAAGAACAGGAAACAAAATTTTCAGGAAGAATGACACTTGGGTTTTCCTTTGGAGCAGGTGCTCAATATAGTGTAAACGACAAGATTGGTATTTTTACTGAAGTGTTAGTAATAACACAAAGCTGGGCTCCAAAAAAGGCAGAACTTACAAAATATACTATTTACGGTCTTGACCAGCTACCCGATATGACAACCTATGAAAAGGAAAAAGAATTCGTTAGCAGTTATTCTGAAACTACACAGAACGTTGATAAGACTGAACCGGAAAAACAACTGAAAGTATTTTTTCCTTTTAGCAGTGTTGGTTTGAACGCAGGGATTTCTTACAAACTATAGTTCTCATTAGTTTTCGCAGATGAACTTTCCGGATGTTCCAAACCTGGACCCAGTTTGTTGATACTGTGCTATTTTAGTATATCTTTAGCCTTGATATGTGTAATTTTCCTATTTTCCATATGAGATCTGATTTATTTGATTCCAGATTGATGAATTATCTATTTGAATCTACTTATCTTCATTTCCATTTCTCATTTTAGCAAATTTACAAAATTTATTACCAATCCAGAATTTCAATGTGCTTTAGGAGAATTATCAAAATAACTTCCCCAAAACTGTATCTATCCCTTTTGGGATATCCTATTTATAGAAGACATGATAACACAGATAACAAAAGTTCCTTAGGGACGTGATAAGGCTTTGTTATTGTTCAAAACCTATATTGAATTGATCAATGATTTACATCCCCGCCAAATATTTGGCCGGCTTAAGGACCATAATAAATATATGCTCCCCAATTCCTGGGAAAGATCTGATTCTCCTGTTTCAGCATATGCAGTTTAGCTTTTTGCAATGCAAGTGCAGGCTCATCACCGGAAAAATAATAGCTATAGAAGGTCTTCATCAAATCAGCAGCCTCCCTGTCGTTTACTCTCCAAAGTGTACAAATAATTCTTTGAGTGCCGGCTATGCAAAATGCACGCGCCAGCGACATATTCCCTTCTCCCGTGAGCGCTTTACCTCTGCCAGTTTCACAGGCATTTAATACCAGCAAAGGCACTTTTGAATGCAGATTATAGATTTCTCCGGCATAAAGCAATGAATCATCATCAGCTTTCACTTTTTTTTCTTTATCGGCAGCAAAAACCAGGCATGAATTGTCAGGGTTATTCATATCAGCATATCCATGAGTTGAAACATGAATAACCGACTGACTTTCAAGTTTTTTTACAAATTCAGCCTTTGTAGCATCATCCTTAAGCAGATTGTGACAAACAATTCCAGAAAGTCCGGCACTTTTACTAATCTCATTGGCTTCTCTATCTGTGTTAAGGAGTTCCGGATCGGGCATAAAAGTGGAAATATCTGTATGAATAGCTCCGAATGCAGCTGCTGATCCCAGTAATGTTGCACTGAACTCATACTTAATTATGTAATCCTCAAGCAAATAGTGAGGTATTGGTAATTTTTCCGTGGAATCATATCCATTAATTAACAAATCAAAAGGAATCGCATTAATCTTTGTATCGGGTAAAATTATTAGCTGAGATCCTTTCTTGCAGTATTTTTGTACTGGATCAAATACCAGGGCCGACAGCATTCTGCCCTGATCAGCATATGTATTCATCTCCAGCATTTTAATACTCTTCAAATAAGCAATTGAAACCGAATCAATATTCGTTGACACAGCCCATTTTTCGAGGTAAGAATCTTGCTTACCAACCACGACCACATAGACCAAAGCAGGAGTTGCAAAATATTGCAGAATGTAATCTTTCTCACTTATATTCTGTTGAAGATCAGTTAGGTTAAGCCATTTATACTCACCTGTCCATTGCCGGAAAACAGCCGAAAATGAAGCAATAATGCTTTCCTGAGCATTTAGCTCGAAATACGCCAGCGAAACAAGACTGTCAAGTGAATTAATCCGCTGATAATCAGGAACTGGCTTAAGTATTTCCTTCTCCCTCTGGAAAACATTTGTATTTAAAATCTGCTGCAATTCTTCATAATCTTTTATCAAAGTATCAGATAATCCACTGTATGATAATGCATTAGATTGCTCAATCCTGGCTCTTAAGATATTCGCCTTTGAAGACTCTATCAAATTGAATTCAATTTCTGTGTATTTTGAATCATGTGTTAACTCATGCAAAGAAGCAGCAAGAATAATAGCATTTTCGTAAACTGAGCTGAACATCTTACTCCATCGCAGGTTGCTTTTTGCAGACATTCCTTTTCTATAATACTGCATCAACTTGATAGTCAAAGAATAATAGTTTAAAGCTGCTTCCTTTTCTGCTATTTCACTGTCGCTATGCGCTGCAAGCCTGTTTAAGGCAACAGCTTTGAGTTCCAGCAGATCAATTACTAAGGGAGAAACGTGCTTACATAACTCATAATCAGGAACATGATTAATATTTTCGGGAACTTCAACTGATAAGGCCTGTAAACCATTATCACAATTGCGTATTGCATCTTCCACCTTTCCATTATTCAAACATGCATCCGCCAGGTGAAGCCAGGCATTAGCCACAGAAAAGTGCTTATTCCCGTGCAGCAGGCGGAACTCATCTTTGGCTTTAATCAGCAGTTTAAATCCATTAACAGAAGAAATATCACGTTTCAGCATTGATATTCCATAAACCATTAATGAATTTGCACTGATTTCAGATGGAACACCATTCTCTGACTCCCTGCATTCAATTAATAATCTGAAGGACGAATCTGCTGAAATAGAATTATTCGACTTCTCATACGCCATTGCCAAACCTGTGAGAATACTAATTCTGCCTCTGTTTGTTGTACAAAATTTCAATGCATTTTCATAATAACCAATTGATTTCCTGTAATTTTCATCAGAATAGTACAAACGTCCTAAATTTGTAAGCAGACTTTCATGTAAGGCATTATCCTCACTTTTGCTCTTGTCTGCAAGTTCAACGGCATATTCAAGGCAAACCACTGCCTCTGCAGTCTTGCCAAGCCGGTCGAGCAACATGCCTTTATTAGAGAGCAGTTGCAGAAGATGCTGATTATCATTAAGCTGCCTGAATCGACCTTCTGCCATTGTATAATAATTCAGCGCCGAATCGAAATTCCCCTCTGCTTCCAGAAGTTGTGCCAGGTTATTCCAGCCCGTAGCCAGATCAGCTCCGGCAGGATTAAACTTTTCCTTTAACTCCAAAGATCGTTTCAGATAAGTAATAGCTCTAGCATTATCTAGTAAACGCCTGTATACCAACGACATATTGTTTAACAACCTTGCTTTTTCAAGCTCCGGAAATCCTTTTACCTGCCCAAATTGTTTTTCAGCAGAAGCATAACTCATAATAGCCCCGGTATACCGGCCGAGTTTGACTTCCGACATTCCAGTTCCTATCATCGAAAGCAACACCAATGAATCGCAACAGTTTAGGTTAATAAAACACTGTTTTGCAGCACTAAAAGAGGAAATTGCCACTTCAAAATTTCCAGATGACATGGACTTTACACCCACATTGAAGGATGCAGTGGCATTCTGTCGGTTGCAGGTATCTGCACCTTTACTTTGAACACCACTAATCACAAGCATAAAAGACATTGAAAGAATAAGCACAATCAGCTGCCACCTGCTTTGGAACATTCTATTTCTTATTTATTGGTTTTCCGGATTTTATGAATTTTAAATTTCCCGCCAGCCAGCATATCCTCATCAGTTCCAATGAACCAGTAATAAAGTCCGGAACGTAATTCCTCACTGATCCTAAAGGCCTTGCCTTTAACAGATTTTTGAATTTTGACTTTCCCCAGATTATCCATTACTTTAAGCGTAAGCGGTTCCATCATCATCGTTTTCCATTGAAATTCAACATCTTGAGAATTTCTGTAGATACTATCAGCTTTCGGATTCAGAACTTTAAAATCTGAAGAGCGGGTTTGTCCCACAAGCAGTCGTTCCAGATCGGTATTCGTGACAAAAGCATCAGCGAGAATGTCTTTCTTAACTGAATTAGTGCTTTTCAGCTCCTCCGGTTTATGATCTTCTCTTGCTTGATTCTGAATTGTATCCCTGGGCAAAACAGGATTAATTTTTATTTCTTCTTTCGACTGTGAAGTGTCAGTGGAGGGAAGCGATTTAACAACAGGCTGTTTATCAAACAGATGCCTGTTTTTCATGATCAACACTGCAGCGCTGCCAATGGCAATCAGCAATAGAATAGCGGCAGCAAGTTTGAGGAAAAAGAAAGTATTTCTTTTTCCTGAGTTGTTAATTTCAGCTGCTGCCTCTTTTTCATACTTACCGCTTCGCTGCTGAATTCCAAAAAACGGGTGATCATCTTCAGCAGGCATCGATTTTTCATCCTCAGCCATAATTTCACTTATTTCAAGACTTTCCATCTTACAATCGAGGCACTCCTCAGCATGTTGCAGCATTTCAGAAGGCAATTTACTAAGGCATTGGTAATAAAGAGCTTCGGCATAGAGCGAAATCCCTTCTTCATTAAAATGGCCGTTACTTTTAAACATTTTAGTATAAATATCTTTATTTCTTTGCATTTTGATACCCCCTATTCTCATTCATTAGAACTGTTAACTGGTAATCTTCGGTAAAATACCTTTCAAATAACAACTGAACAGTTTCCTCATTATAATCTGCCCGTTTGGGATTCCCGTTCATCAGGCTAATTACTTGATGTAAACGATGATGAATCCATTTCCGGATACTATCCCTGCTTTTTTTATTTCCATCAATCAATGTAAACAAAGTGGTCAGCCTAAGGTACTGGTCACGCTCCTCTACAATTGATTTTAAATTGAAAGAATTCCAAAGAAAGCTTAATTTATTGGTATTCAAGCCTTCAGCAATTGAACAAAATTCTTCTTTTGTAACCGGAATTCTGTACATCACTTTCAAACAGAATTCTAAACGTTGTCTATCGCTGCCAAAAGAAATCATAACCTTCGTTAATCGTTGAAGCTCCTGCCTGATAACGATATCGTTAAGCTGATTTGCCGGTGAATATGCTGCATATTCCAGAAATTGAGAAGGTTCCTCCACTAAACCGGAATGGGATTCCCTGATTTTCTCCAGGCACAAATTCCGGATAACCGTTGACATGTATGTTCGCATCATGGACACGCCATTGTATTGCGATCGGATTCGTTCGATTTTAAGCAGAAGTTTCTCGTTTATGTACGAAATAACCTCGTCATGGTCGCAATCCCGAATTTGGCGCGACCTGACAAAGACTCGTACAATAATCTGTATCAGAGGCTGATACGACACTATGAATTGTCCCGGGTTATCCCTGAGCAAGTCAATTTCCCGTTGGTTTTGCTCCATCATTTAGTGTTGTTGTTAATACCGGATAAATTGCCTTTCTACTATATAGATGCATCCCGGTATGCAAAACGGACTTGAAATTGAAAATAATTTTTCTTTCCTGCAAATAAATTTACTGAGGCTAATTCAAAAGCTTAAAATATCTTTGTATAAACAGAAAATAAAATAATGTCAGAAAACCCACAAAATCAATTCCGACCCTATTATCCTATTGTACTTTCTTTATTCCTTGCAGCTGGTGTTCTGTTAGGCATCTGGCTTTCAAATACTGGAAAAGCCTCCTCACCTTTCCGGAATAACTCTGAAAAGATCAACGAAATTATGTCTTATGTTAAATCGAATTATGTAGATACCGTTAATCGTCAGCAACTTACAGATGCAGCTATAGAAGGGATGCTTACCGATCTCGATCCTCACTCCCAGTATATTCCTGCTTCCGATTTTACCGAAGTGAGTGATCAGCTCAGAGGTAAATTTGAAGGAATCGGGGTACAATTCAGGCTAATCAAGGACACAATTGTGATAATCAATACAATTCCGGGTGGGCCTTCAGAAAAAGTTGGCATTCAGGGAGGCGACAGGATAATAAAAATAGAAGGAAAAAATGTTACCGGCCCAAAATTTACCGACAAAGACGTAATAAAACAGCTTAAAGGACCCAAAGGAACCAAAGTTAAAATCGAAATTCTCCGAAGAGGCTCACCCAGATTAGTACCATTTACAATTATACGCGACGAGATTCCTACCTGGAGTATTGACGCTTCCTATATGATTGAAAAAGGAATTGGTTATATCAAACTCAGCAAATTCTCTGCTACCACTACTTCAGAAATAACCCTGGCACTGGATAGTCTTGAAAAACAAGGAATGAACAGCCTTATTCTCGACCTTAGGGGTAATGGAGGTGGGTATTTGAATGCAGCAGCTGATCTTGCCGACGAATTCCTGCCCGATAAAGCCATGGTTGTTTATACTAAAGGAAGGAACAGGAAAAAACAGGTTTATCAAGCAACTTCAAAAGGCTCCTTTGAAAAAGGTAGTGTGGCAATTCTCATTGATGAAAGTTCGGCATCTGCCAGCGAAATTATTGCAGGTGCTATTCAGGATAACGACAGGGGTACTATTATCGGGAGGCGCTCATTCGGGAAAGGCCTGGTTCAGGAACAACTTGATTTTAAAGATGGTAGCGCAGTCAGGCTCACAGTAGCCCGGTATTATACCCCAACAGGCAGATGTATACAGAAACCTTACAATAAAGGTGCTCTCGATTACAATCATGAATCGATGGAGCGGTTTACAAACGGTGAAGTAGAACACCCCGACAGTATTAAATTTGCTGATTCACTGAAGTTTAAGACTCCTGGAGGAAAAATTGTTTATGGTGGCGGTGGTATAATGCCTGATATTTATATTCCGCTTAAAAAGGATGCAGATTATGTCTACCTTAACAAGCTGATAAATGCAGGGCTTTTTAATCAGTGGTGTTTTGACTATACCGACAGGGAACGTTCACGATTAAAGAAATTCAAAGATTATCGCGATTTCGACCGATCATTTACCATCACACCGGCTTTGCTTGAAGAATTTGTAAATTTTGCAGCAAAAAATGCTGTTCCCAGGGATGCCAACGGAATTGCAAAAAACAAAGAAGACATCATTTCAACACTTAAATCGCTAATTGCCAGAAATTTATACGACGATCACGGTTTTTATCCAATCTATAATAAAACAGACAAAACTGTTCTTAAAGCAGTGGAACGAATTAAAGCCAATGAGCTTTCAACTAAAAAATAAACAATCAATTAATAACCTAAATCATTTATTATGACCTTTGAATTGCCCCCACTTCCGTACGCAATGGATGCCCTTGAACCCTATATTTCAAAGACAACCCTTGAATATCATTTTGGAAAACATCACCAGGCTTATGTTACCAATCTGAATAAACTAATTATTGGTACCGAATTTGAAGAAACCGGTCTCGAAGACATTGTAAAGCGCGCTACCGGCGGGATCTTCAATAATGGAGCACAGGTATGGAACCATACTTTTTACTGGAATTGTCTCAGCCCGAATGGCGGTGGCGAACCAAAAGGACCACTTGCTGACGCAATAAACCAGGATTTTGGTTCATTTGAAGAATTTAAAGAGAAATTTTCAACAGCCTGCGCTACACTTTTTGGCTCAGGATGGGCCTGGCTGGTAACAGATGAGGATGGCAATCTTCAGATTATCCAGGAGAGCAATGCAGGAAACCCTATTCGCAACGGCTTTGAACCACTGCTGGTTTGCGACGTTTGGGAGCATGCATACTATCTCGACAAACAGAATCGTCGTCCCGACTACATCGCCGACTTCTGGAAAATGGTTGACTGGGATTCTGTTGCAGAGAGATTTTAAACAAACAATTTTTCAGGACAACAATTTATCTAATAACCATAAGCGTTGCATACATGCCGCCAACCTGTGGCTGATTATTGGTGTTGACCCTGTTTCTACAAACAGAATGCCACTCTGTAGCAGAAAATACATTTTAGAATAGAAAGCATTTCAATGCTTTCTATTCTATTTCGCTGGCTGCAGCGCAGCCCTCTGTTTGTAGCATTGATTGAAAGATACCCAATTTGAAGCCACATCGTTGCGATTTGAATGAATTAGGTAATGATATGACTGTTTCTGCCTGGATTAAAACCACGAATGTTGGTCATTCCACTACTCACTATACAAGTATGTATATTATGGCTGCTGAAATGGGAGGTGGAGCCAATGATTGGGGATTTGGTGTGAATAATAGTGGTAAATTAGCATTTGGTGCAGGAACAAGTGATGCTACAATTGCATCAACAACTTCAGTTAATACAGGAAATTGGATCAATGTAGCAGCAACAAGAATTAAATCAACAGGTGAAATAAAACTATATATTAATGGTGTTTTAGATAAAACCGGAACTGGTAATACCGGCAATACACTTACAGCTGCTTCACAAATATGGATAGGCTCAGGACAAGATGGACCTGCATTTACTATGGGTGGATTAATCAATAACGTTATGGCCTATAATTCTGCATTAAGCGAAACCGATATTTTTCAAAACTTCAATGCACTAGGAACAACATATGATCTTCCTCCTACAGTTAGTTCAAATACGATCACTACAACAGTAAGCGACTATTCTGGAGGAACGCTTGGCTCCACTGAAAGCGTTTGTAATAGTGTAACAAGTACGACGCTCACCTTATCCGGATACACCGGAGCTATTGTAAAATGGCAAAGTTCTATCGATAACTGGGCAAATACTTCAGATATTAATCTTACCACATCAACCTTATTGGCTACCGGCCTCCCGGCAACAACCAAATTCAGGACTGCCGTTCAGTCGGGAAGTTGTCTTTATTACAGTAATGATATTACCGTAACACATTGATTTACTATTCTTTTTCATCTACAAAGAGGATACCTATCAGTAGTAAAAAAATCACAAGAAGGTGACGCATGCTACTGTTCATATCTCCAATGAGATCTGAAATTAACCTGCCAAAACATTCTGTAAGGACCTGCCCTGCCATTTCCCTTTAGGAATAATTCCTAAAGGGATAAATATAGTTTTGGGGGAGTTATTTTGATAATTCTCCCTTAACTTTTAAACAGCCTTCTAAAGTGCTTAAAAAATAGCTGCTAGTTGCTGTTTTACTTCTTCCAGGTCGGGATTAATATCAAAAATTACTCTTGGTTTCAGGTAAAGAATGTCCCGGCTTGATTTGAATTTTTCCTCTCCTCCCCCGGTAATATTTAACATTATAACTGCTTGCGGATCAATTACTTTTGATTTCGTCTGAGCAATTAATGAGGCCACAGCCACAGCAGCAGCAGGATGAATATCAATACCCTCAGTTTTAAGAAAAACAGCTGCTGCTTCTCTGGCTTCAGAATTGGTGGCGTATACAATCTCTCCGTCACAGTCTTTTAAGGCATCAAACAAGCCTCCAGCTATCGGATACGGTGGTTTGCGGTTGGAGAGCACCTTTGCATCAATTTCTATCACCTGTTGGCGGGCAAGTTCATCATCAAGAGCTAACATTTCCCTGGAATCAGCCTTCCAGGCAGTATACATAGGGATAAATGGAAAATTCTGCGATAAAACCAGCTTCATCTTATTGTTTCCAAACCGGCCGTCGTCCAATAACCTGAGATTGGCTTCCCAGGCCGCAATGGCACCTGTTCCGCTGCCAATAGCCTGGAAATAATAATCGGGAATTCTACCAATAAATGTTGCTGCAGATAATACAGTGGTTGCCATTCCATCTCTTCTGGCAACGTTTTTAGCTCCGCCTTCCGGAATAAAACCTTCGAGCTGGCATACCAGTCCCGACAAATGAATGGCATCAAAATAATCGCTGCCTGAACGGGTTACGATTAGTTTAACACAATCATTTATTGGCTTATCAAACCACATTGCATTGAGGGTATCTTCCGGCATGCATATTAATACCGGAATATTATTATCGGAACAAACCCTGGCAAATGCTCTTGCTGTATTCCCGGCAGATGCCACAACCAGAACTTTATCATTGTTCGCACTAAGTCGTGCCCCTACAGTATAAGCCTCTGTTTCTTTGAACGAACATGTAGTCATTTCAATTCCTTTTTCAGGCCAAAATCCCGAAAACGTAATGTACAAATTCTTCAGGCCCAGAAAATCAGCCAGTCCTTCACTTTTGTAGGTAAGCGGTGCAGAAGAACCTTCCAGTATACGATGAATCGGAAGCCAGTCGGAAAATTTGTAAATACCCAGCGAATTATCTTTTACATCAAGTGTTTTCTTAGCATAAATTGCCCGGATCAGCGTTGGTTTTGTTTCTCCGGGAGCATCGAGTAAGCATCCGCTATCGTCAAAAGTATTGCCGCTAAGGAAGGATTTCAGAGCGTATAAAGTCATAATTTTATCAATTTCGCAGAAAAAATGGGTCAATTAAACTAATTATTGCTTTTCAGTGACAACATTTGCCACTGTGCAATACGAATCATCAAAAGTAAGTATTCTTTCGATTTTGGAGACCCTCTGAAACCATCCATTTTCGCTATAAACACAGTTTCTTCTGTATGGATGTTCCATTTGCCGCGATCAGGTGAAATACTTTGCCAGCACATCTTCGGCAGGTCCATCCATAATGATTTTTCCGTGATCGAGCCAGATTACTCGATTACAGGTTCGCGAAAGCAGTTCGCAGGAGTGGCTCGCCAGCACCAGTATCTCGGTTTTGCTTACAATGGCGTTCATGCGTTGTTCGGCACGTGCTTTAAAGTCTTTGTCGCCGGTTGATAACCATTCATCCATGACTAAAATCTGAGGAGAGATGCAGGAAGATACTGAAAACGCCAGCCTGAGCTGCATCCCTGAGCTGTAAGTCCTGAATGGCATCTCAATGAATTCTCCCAGTCCGGAAAAATCGATAATTTCGTCCATCTGTTCCCGGATCTGTGCCGGACTTATCCCCATCATGGTGGCACGCAGCTTAACATTCTCCCTGCCTGTAGCTTCGGGATCGATGCCCAGGTTGATGTTAATCAGCGAAATGCAATTGCCATTGACACGAACAGTGCCGTGCACAGGCCGGTAAATCCCTGAAATAACCCGAAGCAGCGTGGTTTTGCCGGACCCGTTATGCCCAACAATACCAAGGCGTTCACCAGCCTTGAGCTGAATGTTTATCTGTTGAAGGCTCCTTACAATGACGATCCCAGTATGTTTTTTGTCGAGCATACCACCTGAGGCAGTATGTAATATCCTGTTTTTTAACGACATAGAAGCCGAGTTGAACACAGGAAAATCAATGTACACATCTGAAAGCGATATCGATGCCGAGCCTATCATAGCCAATATGCAATTTTACTATAAAAACGTCCGAACAGATAAGTGGCAAGAATCCATCCTAAAACCAGTACCACAAGTGAATATTCCCAGTTGAGCATCGATGGCAGCTTTCCGAGCAAGGGCGCCCGCACAATGGAAACCAGGTGATAGAACGGATTGATTCTCAGTAAAATTCCTGCACGTTCAGGCATAAGTGTTTCACTCCACATAATGGGTGTAAAGAAGTAAAGCACCTGGGTTACATTTTGCACGATCATTGAAAAATCCCGATAACGGGCACATATTACAGATAACATCAGCATAATCCACGAAAGGTTCAGCATTACGATCAGCATCCCGGGAATTGCCAGCAGCGCCACGAAACTTAAGGGCTTTAACAAGAAAAGGAACACCAGTGGCAGGATAACAACATTATGAGCCAGTATAATAGTGTTACTCCATAAAACCCGCATAACATGCACAAAAAGTGGCATTTTTACCTGCAGGATGGTATCGGATGAAACTATAAAACTGTTACCTCCATCGAGAATAGCCGAACTTATAAAATTCCAGAGTATTACCCCGATTGCAAGGTAGGGAAGGAATTCACTGATATTTTGTTTGAAAAGTGTTCCAAAAACAATATAAAGGGTAGCAATTGTGGTGGCTATTCCGATTGTAAGCCAGAACGCCCCTACTTTAGAACGCCGGTAACGTGTAAGAATATCCTGCATTCCGAGCACCGTTATTACATGGTGGTTTTTCAGCCCCAGGCTAATGTCGGACCAGGCTTCAGCAAAGGATTCACGGATTTGGAGTCTCACCATTCTTAATTCCAGATAGAAAGTGTAAATATAGCGGAAATCCTGTAGCCTGTTAAACCGGCTTTAAAAATGTTCCTGAAATACCCTGCTGTTTCGGCCGGATAGCGTATTTTTGAACTTCTATTATGCAAGGCTTAGCGTTATGATCTTCAGTATTTTGAAAAGACTCCCGGTTTCGAGGCCAGGAAAAGAGTTTATTAAAGACCTCTTATTCGGAGCCTTCCCCTTTCTGTTATCGCATCTTTCGGCCTATGGATATTGGAAAGCTGCCCGCATCTTTATGCCTGAAATACAGCCTCTCATCAACAAGACACCTCTAAGGCCAGCCCCGGAGCCAGCAGAACCTGTGCGGAAGCTTGCGGTAATTTGCCATGCCTATTATCCCGAAGTTCTTGGGGCTATCCTCGACCACCTCGGTTCCTTTCCTGCCGAAATAATCAGTTTGTACATTTCGGCACCAGAGGAAAAGACTGAGGAGATTAAATCACTGCTGGCCGGGTACCCCTTCCCCTACGAAATCAGGACAGTAGAAAACAGAGGCAGGGATATTCTGCCATTTCTGGAAGTTTTGAAAGATCTCTGGGCTGCAAATCCTGACCTTATTTTGAAAATCCACACAAAAAAAACAAACCGTCGCCGCAAAGGGTCGGAATGGTCTGACTCGCTGTACAACAACCTCTTAGACGCAGAAAGTGTGAATCGCGCACTTGCCGTTTTCTCTGAATGTCCTGGTCTGGGGATGATGGCTCCTGCCGGACATATAATCCCGATGCGATTTTACTACGGTTCGAATGCGGCCAGGGTGAAGCATCTTGGCGAACGTATGGGTGCCACACTGCAGGAGATGCAGCATCTTGATTTTGCCGCTGGTTCGATGTTCTACGCTCGTCCACAAGCCTTTGAACCCTTGCTGCAGCTGCAGCTGGAGCGCAGTGATTTTGAATCCGAAACTGGGCAGGAAGATGGTACCACTGCCCATGCAGTTGAACGGCTACTGGCACTCAGTACTGCAGTAGCGGGTTATACACTTGCAGACACAAAGTGTTCCGTTGAAAATCCCACCTATTCCCTCGTAAAGGATTACCGGTTTTCATGGTAAAATATTGAATATCAGTAAGCTTCAGCTTGTCCCTTTATCATGAGCCAGGCGGTGATAAGCATAATCTTCATGTCGAGGTTGAATGACCAGTTCTCCACATAATTAACATCGAATTCCACGCGCCTGAACAGGGATTCTTCATCGCGGATTTCTCCGCGGCTTCCGCTAACCTGAGCCAGACCCGTTATTCCGGGTTTTACATAATGCCTCAGCATAAAACGCTCATTAAGTTGTTTGTAGCTGCCCGTATGCTGTAACATGTGAGGCCTTGGACCAACAACCGACATCCCGCCGAGGAGAACATTAACAAACTGAGGAGTTTCATCCAGGCTGGTGTGCCTCAGGAACCTGCCTATCCTGGTAATCCGCTTGTCGCCAGAACTGGCCTGCCTGCTGTCGGATTCAGGGTTTTCCACCATCGTCCTGAATTTGTAGCAGTTAAAAACTTTTCCATCGGTACCGGTTCGTTTCTGGATAAAGAACAAAGCGCGAAAACCTTTTCGCGAAGAAATCAGGAACAATACAGGAATGAACCACGATAAAAAACCTGCTATTACGGCCATCGATAGTATGATGTCAATTGTGCGCTTCATCAGGCGGTTGTACCAGTAGTTTAAGGGTCCGGCGTGAACCTGTATCACCGGACATGATCCGTAATAAACCAGTTCATTGTTTTTCAGGGAAAAATCACCCAGGTCTGGTAAGATCCTCACTTTCACGGCATGATCGTAAAGTTTCCGGGTAATATCCAGTATCAGCTCCCGTTCAACAACCTGCATATCAATATAAATCTCGTCGATCTTTCCTTTATCGAGATAAGGCATTAACTGGAGTAATGCAGATTCCGAATGGTTTTTTGCATCAGTCTGTAAGCCGAAAAGGCCGATAACTTTACTCCCGTGCATTGGGTTTGCATTGAAGTACGCCATAAGGTCCCGGGTACGTGGCGAATCACCCAGAATAACAACCTGGCGGAGGTGTAATCCCTGTTTCCTCGAATAATATACCAGGAAGTATAAAGCTAACTTCCAAGCTATCAGTATTATAAAATACAAGGGGAACAATACTTTAATGAATGTACGCGGATAATACGACAGCGGCGTCAGCTGAAAAAACAGCAGGAAAAGGAAAAAGAAAAATATAAGACTTTGCAAATAAGCGATAAATACTATTTTTCGTTTCGAATTAACTTCCAGACGATCAAGGCCGACAGCATAATGAAGAAAGAGCCATGAAAGGTTCAGGTAGAGATAAAATGCCAGGTATTTCGGGCCGAAACATCCGCTAAAGTCGCACTGCAAACAGAAATAAACAATGAAAAGAAGGTTCATCAGCACGAAATCACCGCGCGAAGAAATCAGTTTAAGTTGTTTTAAATGTTTGAAATACAATGTATATGATTTTATGATTTACCTATTCTGAATTATCAAACTAAATTACAAAATACTTTATAATATGCTTGAATGATTTCCTGCCACTTATAGTTTCTTTTTATGTTCTCAAGGTTCCGGGGAATAAATGTATTCGGGAACGCATTAGCTTCTGCCTCCTTAACGCTGAGCTTAACATCCTGTGCATCCGTAAAATACCATGCATTTTCATTTAATACCGACCTGTTAAACAAATTGTTGTGGGCACATATTGGTGATGAAGCGGCCATAGCCTCAAGCAAGGATGGGTTAGTACCACCCGACATATGACCGTGAAAATATAGTAATGCATTGTAGCGCAGTTGGTTAAGCAGATCCATATCAAAAATTCCGCCCATGAAAATAATATTTTCCGATGCATATTCCTGTTGGAGTTTGCGTGCAAATTTACTATTGACATTTCCTACAATTACAAGCGGAAGCCGGGAAGCAGAGGCTAAAACACCTTTGATAAGCATCATTATATTCGCATCTTCCTGGAGTCTGGCAATGATTAGAAAATAGTTACCAGGTTCAATCCCAAGTGCCGCTAAGCCGGAATGGCCCGGATTTTCAATGATATCTGCACCATAGGGAATGAATGTTGAATTGACTCCATAAGCGTCTTTAAGATGCTGGCAGATAACCTCGGAATCTCCGATGAGCAGGTCGCTGCTACGCACAGCCCGTTTTTCGGCATACCGCAGGAACTTCCGCACTGCTGGAGAGTATTTCGACCGTTTCCACTCGAGTCCATCCATATTGGTAACTACCTTCGAACTCCTGTCCAACAGTCCCGACCATATAGAATTGCTGGTATATCCGAGCTGTAGAAGAATGTCAAACCTGCGGCTACGGCTGTCGAGGATACAATTCAGATCGTACACAAACTGCCCGGCTGTGCCTGCCCTTACTTCAGGATCATAGCAAGAGATAAGATTTACACCCTTCCATTGTGGCTCCCGGTATGGATGATGATGAGGCGTATACACCCATACCTCAGCGCCATAGCCCACAAGCCCTGGCGCCAGCCGTGAGGCAAACTGTTCGAAGCCACCGTAATTGTTCGGGATACCACGTGTTCCAATAATGCCGATTCTCATAACAGGGACTGTATAGCAAACAAATATACAGATTCTAAACACTAACTGCTTTTTAAATCACTGTTGTCCGGTAAAAAATTAAAGGAAACCGAACCATAGGTCCGGCTCCTTTAATTTGTAGTTTTGATTCGACTAAAAAACTCCACTACATTGAGCAAAACTACATTTTTTTTCGGGCAATCCGTTTTCGGACAGCT